>NZ_CBDAMB010000007.1:0-297057 GCF_965197125.1 Pseudomonas spartinae | reverse complement strand
TTGATTCAGTTGTTAAAGAACAGTTGGTTAAGTCTTTCGTCTCAACCGAGGCCGCGCATTCTACAGCAGCCTTTCTTTCTGTCAAGCTGTTTTTCGAAGAATTTTTTCTTTCTACTCAACAACTTGCGCCTTCGATCAGAACTTCTTCTCTCCAGCGGGAGGCGCATTCTACAGCGTTCAAAACCGCTGTCAACCACCTCTTTCAACCGCTTTCGATCCATTCGACCGAAGCATCAACAGGACCTGACCAGCACCCTGTCGACCGGTGCGCATTCTACACACCGCCTCCAGCTTTGCAACCCATCTTTTAAACTTAACTTATTGATTAACAAGAAGTTTTTGAAGAGCCTCATCGCTGAAGTGGCGCGCATTCTACCGCCAGCAGAATGCGCGTCAAGCTTATATTTCAACTTTCTTCGGATTTTCTCGCCAAAGGGCGCCGACGCGCTGCAGCCCACTCGCAACAGTGGAGACACGCATCAGCAACAGCGCACCACCTATCAGTGCATAAGCAAGCCACTCGCCCAGATCAGCACGCACCACCCAGAGCATATGCAGCAAAGCCAGCAGCAGGATGACGTAGACCAGGCGGTGTAGCGCCTTCCACCTGCGCCCCAATCTTCTGATGCTGAAGCGGTTCGAGGTAACGGCCAGCGCCAACAAGCCCGTAAACGCCAACGCCCCCACGATTATGTAAGGACGCTCGGTCAGATCACGAAGCACCAGCTCCAGGCGCAGCCCGGCGATGAACAGCACGTAACCGCACAGATGCAAAGCGACGTAAGAGAAGCACCACAGACCCAGTTGCCGGCGCACGGCGATCCAGCCACCCCAGCGACTCAATTGCTGCAGAGGCGTCATGGCCAAGGTAATCAACAGAAGGATCAGCGCACCGAGCCCCAGGTTATCCACCAGCGCCTTGCCAGGGTCAGGCCCCAACAGACCGAACACAGCGCAGTACAGCCAGTACAGCGGCGGCGCCGACGCAGCAAGGAACACGGCGAGGCGCCAAACCCGGTAGCGCATCAGTAGTCCCTCGCCAGATCCATACCCGCATATAGGTTGGCGACCTCTTCATAGCCATTGAACATACGGGTATCGATCACATTAGGGCTGAACAACCCGCTGGGCAGACGCCGCTCGGTTGCCTGTGACCAACGCGGATGGTCAACCTGCGGATTGACGTTGGCATAGAAGCCGTACTCGTTCGGCGCAATGCGCTCCCAGGTCGTCTTGGGCGCCTCTTCGACCAGACTGATGCGCACGATGGACTTGATGCTCTTGAACCCGTACTTCCACGGCACCACCAGACGCAGCGGCGCGCCGTTCTGGTTTGGCAGAACACGCCCATACATGCCGACGGCCATGAAGGCCAGTGGATGCATGGCCTCATCGAGCCGCAGGCCTTCCACATAAGGCCAATCGATCAGGGAAAAACCCGAGCGCTGGCCTGGCATGTGCTCACGATCGACCAGTGTTTCGAAGCGCACGTAGCGCGCTGCAGAGGTTGGCTCGACCTGCTTGAGCAAATCCGCCAGAGGAAAGCCCAGCCAGGGAATGACCATGGACCACGCCTCGACGCAGCGCAGCCTGTAGATACGCTCCTCAAAGGCATGCGGCTTGACCAGATCCTCGATGGCGTAGCGCCCGGGCTTGCCGACCTCGCCGTCGACCGTCACCGTCCAGGGCTCGACCTGCAACTTGCCGGCATTGGCTGCCGGGTCACCCTTGCCCGTGCCGAACTCATAGAAGTTGTTGTAGTGCGTCGCGTCCCTGAACGGCGTGATGCTTTCACCTTCAGCGACGACCGCTTGCCAGCGAGCACGAGCCAGCTTCTCGTCGAACCAACCCGGTGCCTTCGCCGGCTCGACATCGGCATACACACCCTGAGCATCGGCACGAGCCCAACCCGGCATCGCCCCGAGGGCAGCCAAGGCCAGCGAGCCCTGCATCAGCTTGCGACGAGAAAGATAAACGGACTCGGGGGTGACTTCGGACTCGAGAGCCCGGGAGGAGGAAGGAACTCGGATGAGCATGGCAACTCCGCGTCTACAGTTCGAGAAACGAACTGTAGACAACGCAGCGCAGGAGAAATTACAGCGTCAGACAGATTTACGACGCCGCAATTGCAGCAGGTACTGAATCGGACCCGAGACAGCATAAGCGAGGAAGATCAGCAGCAGGATACGGGGTGGATCGCTGAACACCACGGCGAACACCAGCACGACGGCGAGAATCGCCACGAACGGCACACGCCCTTTCAGATCCAGGTCCTTGAAGCTGTAGTACTTGATGTTGCTGACCATCAGGCAGCCCGCCGCCGCAACCAGCAGCGCCACGGCAAACGACATGTTCGAGCCCTTGATGCCGAAATCGCTGAAGGCCCAGACCGTGCCAGCAACCACTCCGGCCGCAGCCGGGCTGGCCAGGCCGATGAAGTAACGCTTGTCGACGCTACCGATCTGCGTGTTGAAGCGCGCCAGGCGCAGCGCAGCACCGGCGACATAGATGAATGCGACCATCCAGCCGACCTTGCCCATGCTGCCCAGGGCCCACTCGAACGCCAGCAGCGCAGGTGCAACACCAAAGGCGACCATGTCCGAGAGCGAGTCGTACTCGGCACCGAAGGCGCTTTGCGTGTTGGTCAGTCGCGCGACTCGACCATCCAGGCCATCGAGCACCATGGCAACGAACACCGTGGCGGCCGCGACATAGAAGTTGCCGTTCATCGCGTTGATGATGGAGTAGAAACCGGCGAACAGGTTTGCCGTGGTGAACAGATTGGGCAGCAGGTAAATGCCGCGGTGACGCACCTTGCGCCCCTCCGCATCCTGCCCTTCCTCTACGTGCTCGTCGATCGGCAGCAGGCTTTCCAGGTTGTCTCCAGCCGGCTTTTGATCCTCGGGACCTTCACTCATGAACAGCACCTTGCAACGGGTTTGACGAATTTCGACCGGGGCGACTGGACTCAGTTCGCCACCTACGCGAGCAGGCTTTATACCAGAAGCCTCGCCGCATAACGAAAAAACGCGGCACAAAGCCGCGTTCTTTCGCACATCGCAGACCTTAGTTCTTGGTCTTGTCGACGATCTTGTTGGCAGCGATCCACGGCATCATGCCGCGCAGTTTCTCACCGATGACTTCGATACCGTGCGCAGCGTTGTTACGACGCTTGGCGGTCATCGACGGGTAGCCAGTGGCGCCTTCGCTGATGAACATCTTGGCGTACTCGCCGTCCTGAATACGCTTCAGGGCGTTGCGCATGGCCTGACGGGACTCGGCGTTGATCACTTCCGGACCGGTCACGTACTCGCCGTATTCGGCGTTGTTGGAGATCGAGTAGTTCATGTTGGCGATGCCGCCTTCGTACATGAGGTCTACGATCAGCTTCAGTTCGTGCAGACACTCGAAGTAGGCCATTTCCGGCGCGTAGCCAGCTTCGACCAGGGTTTCGAAACCGGCCTTGACCAGTTCGACGGTACCGCCGCAGAGAACGGCCTGCTCACCGAACAGGTCGGTTTCGGTCTCGTCCTTGAAGGTGGTTTCGATGATACCGGTACGGCCACCACCAACGCCCGAGGCGTAGGACAGTGCGACGTTCTTGGCATTGCCGGAAGCGTCCTGATAGACGGCGATCAGGTCAGGGATACCGCCGCCCTTGACGAATTCGGTACGCACGGTGTGGCCCGGAGCTTTCGGCGCGATCATGATCACGTCGAGGTCGGCACGCGGTACGACCTGGTTGTAGTGGATGGCGAAGCCGTGGGAGAAGGCCAGAGTCGCGCCCTTCTTGATGTTCGGCTCGATCTCGTTCTTGTACAGCTGGCCCTGGAACTCGTCCGGAGTCAGGATCATGACCAGGTCGGCAGCGGCAACGGCGCTGGCCACGTCGGTCACTTTCAGGCCATGGGCTTCGGCCTTGGCAACGGTAGCCGAGCCTTTACGCAGACCGATGGTGACGTCTACGCCGGAATCTTTCAGGTTGCAGGCCTGGGCATGGCCCTGGGAGCCGTAACCGATGATGGCGACTTTCTTGCCCTGGATGATGGAGAGGTCGCAATCTTTGTCGTAATAAACTTTCATGTTCTTGGCTCTTTTGAATCGAAAGGGATGGGGTGCGGAGCACCGCGACGCAGACACCTTAAGTGATCCCATGCATTGCGTAAAATGATATATTTGCAACACAACATGCCGCCATATGAAATATAAATGGACAGCCATTCCCTCAGGCTCTTTCTTTCCCTGGCAGACAATCTGCACTTCGGCCGCACCAGCCGCGAGCAGCACGTCAGCCCTTCCGCACTCAGCCGCAGCATCAAGCAGCTCGAGGACGAACTGGGCGCTACCCTGTTCGTCCGCGACAACCGTTCGGTCCGCCTGACCCGCGAGGGGCAGCAGTTTCGCGAGTACGCGAGCGAGGTCATCAATGGCTGGCAGGCGATTCGCCAGACGTTCATGCAGGACCAGCTGAATCTGCACGGCGAGCTGTCCCTGTACTGCTCGGTCACCGCGAGCTACAGCTTCCTCTACGACATCCTCAGCAGCTTTCGCCAGGACTATCCGCGCATCGAAATGAAACTGCACACCGGTGACCCGGCGAAAGCAGTCGAGCGCGTCCAGCAGGGGCTGGAAGACCTAGCCATCGGCGCCCTCCCCGACAGCCTGCCGAGCGGCGTGGAGTTTCAGTCGATCACCCGCTCGGAACTGCGCTTCATCGGCCCCCAGGCGCCGCAACTGCGGAACGAGGAGCAACTGAAGAACCCAACGGCGGAGAACTGGAAAGACGTGCCGATGATTCTTTCAGAGGAAGGCCTGGCGCGAACGCGTACCGATCGCTGGCTGAAAAGCCACAACATCAAGCCCCGCATCTATGCCCAGGTCAGCGGCAACGAAGCGATCGTCAGCATGGTCAGCCTGGGCTTCGGTATCGGCGTAGTGCCACAGATCGTGCTGGATAACAGCCCACTGGCCGCACGCATTCGCATCTACGACATCCAGCCACCGCTCACCGCTTATGACATTGGCCTGTTCGCGCTGGAAAAACGCCTGAAGGATCCGCTGATCGCTGCCTTCTGGAACCGCCAACGGTAAATCTCGGCCAACAAAAAGCCCCGCACCAGGCGGGGCTTTTGTTTACCACAGCGATCAGATACTCAGTACCTTGTCGCCACGGGCGATACCCGTGACACCACTGCGCACCGTCTCCAGGATCGACGCCGTGCCGATGGCCTGGATGAAGCTGTCCAGTTTGTCGCTGGTACCGGTCAGCTGCACGGTGTAGACGCTACTGGTCACATCCACGATCTGGCCGCGGAAGATGTCGGTGGTACGCTTGACCTCGGCACGCTGAGCACCGGTGGCCTTGATCTTGACCAGCATCAGTTCACGCTCGATATGGGCGCTTTCCGACAGGTTGACCAGCTTGACCACCTCGATCAGCTTGTTGAGGTTCTTGGTGATCTGCTCGATCACTTCATCCTGACCAACAGTGGTGAGGGTCAGACGCGACAGCGTCGGATCCTCGGTTGGCGCAACGGTGAGGCTCTCGATGTTGTAGTTACGCTGGGAGAACAGACCGACCACGCGGGACAGTGCGCCCGGCTCGTTTTCCAGCAGCAGGGAAATGATGTGTCGCATCTTAGGTCCGCTCCGTCTTGCTCAGCCACATGTCACGCATCGCACCGTCTTTGATCTGCATCGGATAGACGTGCTCGCTGGAATCCACCGCGATATCGAGGAACACCAGGCGGTCCTTGAGGGCGAAGGCTTCCTCCAGCTTGGGCTTGAGGTCCTGCAGCGAGGTGATGCGCATGCCGACGTGACCATAGGCCTCGGCCAGCTTGACGAAGTCAGGCAGCGATTCCATGTAGGAGTGCGAATAACGGCTGCTGTACTGCATGTCCTGCCACTGGCGAACCATGCCGAGCGCACCGTTGTTCAGGTTGACGATCTTCACCGGCAGATCGTACTGCAGGCAGGTCGACAGCTCCTGGATGTTCATCTGGATGCTGCCCTCGCCGGTCACGCACGCCACATCGGCTTCCGGGAAGTTCAGCTTGATGCCCATCGCCGCCGGGAAACCGAAGCCCATGGTGCCCAGGCCGCCGGAGTTGATCCAGCGATTGGGCTTGTTGAACCGGTAGTACTGAGCAGCGAACATCTGATGCTGACCGACATCGGAGGTGATGAAGGCGTCGCCCTTGGTCACGTCGCACAGGGTCTCGATCACGGTCTGCGGCTTGATGATCGAACCGTCACCCTCGTTGTACGGGAACAGACGCCCGTTGCCACGCCACTCGTCGATCTGCTTCCACCAGCTGGCGACGGTTTCCTTGTTCGGCGTTTCACCGATTTCCTTGAGGATGGCGACCATTTCGGTCAGCACGCTATCCACCGGACCGACGATCGGGATGTCAGCTCTGATGGTCTTGGAAATCGAAGCCGGGTCGATGTCGATATGGATGATCTTGGCGTTCGGGCAGAATTTGGCCGCACCGTTGATCACGCGATCGTCGAAGCGAGCACCGACAGCCAGGATCACGTCGGCATGGTGCATCGCCAGGTTGGCGGTGTAGCTACCATGCATGCCGAGCATGCCGATGAACTGGCGATCGGTACCCGGATAGCCACCGAGTCCCATCAGCGTGTTGGTCACCGGCAGATTGAGCATCTGCGCCAGCTCGGTCAGCGGTGCGGAAGCACCACCCATGATCACGCCACCGCCGGCGTACATGACCGGACGCTTGGCCGCCAGCAGCATCTCTGCCGCCTTGCGGATCTGGCCGGAGTGACCACGGACCGCCGGACTGTAGGAGCGCAGCTTGACCTTCTTCGGATAGACGTACTCGAACTTCTGGGTCGGATCGCCCATATCCTTCGGAATATCCACGACCACAGGGCCCGGACGACCCGACTCGGCGAGGTAGAACGCCTTCTTGAGGGTCTCGGGGATTTCCGACGGGTGCTTGATGATGAAGCTGTGCTTCACGATCGGACGGGAAATACCGACCATGTCGGTTTCCTGGAAGGCATCGGTACCGACCATGGCGCTCGGCACCTGGCCGGAGATCACCACCATCGGAATGGAGTCCATGTAGGCAGTCGCAATACCGGTAATGGCATTGGTCGCGCCTGGGCCGGAGGTCACCAGCACGACACCGGCCTTGCCGGTGGCGCGGGCATAGCCGTCAGCCATATGAGTCGCTGCCTGTTCATGACGCACCAGGATGTGGGTCACTTCCGGTTCTTTGAACAGGGCATCGTAAATGTGCAGGAGAGCACCACCAGGGTACCCATAGATATGCTTAACGCCTTCGTCACGCAGGAAGCGGACGACCATTTCAGCGCCGGATAAAAGCTCCACGTTGTTCACCTCTTGAACGCCAGTATGCCACCCGCCAACGGGCAGCCCTAAGTAGGTTCTTACTGTCAGCAGACACGCACGACGGTGATCGTGGATTCGGAACATCAGCTTGACGAGTAACGGGGCAGCCCATGGTCTTGCGGGGCTGGCCCTCCCAGCGCGAGGTAACGCGTTGCGGGTGTCACGGTTCGGCGCGGGTAGCGCCTCTTTTCCCCGAGCTGAAGGACGCTTGCGGCGGACTCCACTACGGGGGAAGGCTGGATTGTTCGGGTTCGGCGGGGGCAAGTCAAGAGATGTGCGCCCGATTATTCAACCTACTGCTGTGACGCAGCGCAGGATGAAGATTGCCGGCTTTTGGTTATAGTAACCAACAGCACTGCAGCTCTCGATAAAGGAAACAGCATGCGCCACATGATTCTTACTGGCACGTTGATGCTCGCATTGAGCACGTCCGCCATGGCCAGCCAGGTGTACAAGTGGGTAGATGACAAAGGCGTGACCCACTTCGGCGCACAGCCTCCGCAGGGTCAACAGGCCACGACCATCAATACTGCAACCCCGCCTCCCCGACAGTCACCAAGCGAGCCGGCGCCGAGCGTCGAAGAGCAGCTCGACCCCGAGCAGGCGGCCATCGACAAGAAGGTCAAGGAGGACGTGGCGAAGCAGGAAGCTGAGCGCAAGCAGTATTGCGAGAATGCGCGAACCAACCTGGCTCAGTTGGAGAATAATCCGCGCGTGCGCATCGAGGATGGTGGCGAAGTTCGCCGCCTCGACGAGAACGAGCGCCAGGAACGCATCACCGAACTGAAGAAATCCATCACAGAGAACTGCAAATGACGCGTTACGCGCACGCCATCAGGGCGCGCGCGTAAGCAGGCGGTCGAACTCGCCAAGCAACTCCAGCAGCCGACGCGCAACGCGCGGCTGCTGCTGATAGACCATTTCGGCCATCGCCTGCACACCTGACACCGAAGGCAAGGGCGCGCCGGTTTCCAGCAGAACCTTCATTCGCGGCAAGAAAATCCACTGCAGCCATTGCTCGAACGTCAGCGTATCGACGCAAAAAGGCTCCGGACTCGCCAGGGCATCAGCGCTAGGCGCCTGCGTCTGCCACCAGCCCAGCACCCGCAACTCGCGCTCGATCAGCAGCAGGTGCTCGGCCAGCGCATTCACACGCGCCTCCATCAGAGATTGACCCGAGCGCGCTCACGGGCCTGGGCTGCGCCGGCAGGGTCGCCCTGACGCTCACGCGCCTGAGCGATCAGGCCCCACAGGCTGGCTTGCAATGCCGGGCGACCACTGGCGTAGGTCAGGCCACGACGGGCGAACTGCTCGGCCTGGGCCGCATCGCCCTGAGCCAGACGGACTTCGGCAAGACGGTAAAGCACCTGCGGCTCACGCGGTGCGATGCGCTGGGCACGCTCCAGGCTGGACGCCGCGCCATTGAGATCACCACCACCCTGCTGCTGCTGAGCAGTGGTTAGCAGAGCCAGCACCGGCCCATCCAGTTGTTCGTCAGCAGCCAGGCCACCACCGCTGGGGATGCCGCTGGGCATGCTCGGCGCCGACGAGCCAAAGTCACCCTGACTGGGCGCGGAGGACTCGGTGTTCATCGGCGGGTCGAACGTCAGGCCGCCACTGGAGGTGATCGGCTGCGAATCGGTCTGCAGCGGCGTCGACACGGCGCCTTGCGGCACCATCACCACCACTCCGGAATCTTCCTCGATTTGCTGCGGCGCAGCAGCAGGACCCGGGCCGTTCGACGAGCCAGAGCCGCCCGACGATAGCGGCGTGCCGGCATCGATCACCGGAATCGAACCCTGTGGCACCGTACTGCAACCACTTAGAACCGCTGTTGCCAGCATCGTGGCAAGCCACTTCTTGTTCACATCCAATCCTCTTCAGGTAACACCGAGCCACTCGGCCCGGCCGTCATTCCAACCAGCCCCGCACCCAGTCCATCACCGAGTCTACCGGTGCCTGGATACCGCAAGCGGAGCCGGGGGCAGGTTCGCTGCCGCGAATATAAGGCATCTGTACCGCATTCGGGCAGCCCGAAGCCGAGCCCAGACCGGTCTGGCGATCGATCCAGGCCTGGGTGACATTGTCCGGCATCTGCATATCCAGCGGCAGCGGATCGGCCTTGCGCATGAAACTGGTCCAGACCTGAAGCGCACCGGTCGCACCGGTCAGCGGGGTCGGGCCGTTGTCATCACGCCCCAGCCACACCACCGACAGCAGATCCTGACTGAAGCCCGCGAACCAGCTGTCACGCGAGTCATTGCTGGTGCCGGTCTTGCCTGCCAGGTTCAGCGAGCTGGGCAATTGGCTGTAGACCGAACGCCCGGTGCCTTCACGCATGGTGCGCTGCATGGCGTTCTGCAGCAGGTAGATGGCCCCTGGATCGAAGCGCTGCTGGATCTTGAACGGATAGCGCCCGAGCGGCTCGCCTTCGGCAGTCAGCACACTGCGGATACCGCGCAGTGGGGTGTTGAAGCCACCGTTGGCCAGGGTCTGGTACATCCCCGCCACTTCCATCGGCGTCAGCGCACCGGCACCGAGGAGCATCGACGGATAAGCTGGCCACTTGCGCTCGACACCCAGTCGCTCGAGGGTCTTGAGCACGTTCGGCACGCCGATCTCCAGACCGAGCTTGGCTGTGGACAGGTTGTACGAGTGTGCCAGCCCCTGGTACAGGTAGATGGTGCCGTGAGCCTTGCGGTCGTAGTTCTGCGGCGTCCAGACCTGACCATCCTGGCCCTTGATGGAGAAGGGTTCGTCCTCCAGCCAACTGGTCAGGGTGTACTGACTGGGGCGCTCCAGCGCCGACAGGTAGATCGCCGGCTTGATCAGCGAACCAATCGGCCGCACGGCATCCAGCGCCCGGTTGAAGCCCGCGAAACGCGGCTGGCGGCTACCGATCAGCGCCTGGATTTCTCCGGTTTCGGGATTGGTCACCACCATCCCGGCTTGTACTTCGTCCACGCCCTTGCGACCGGCCAGGCGCTTGAGCGTCTCGCCCAGTGCCTCTTCGGCCTTGAGCTGCAGGATCGGATCGAAGCTGGTGAAGATACGCAGGCCTTCTTCAGTCAGGTCCTGCTCACGGTAGTCCTCGCGCAGCTGACGCTTGACCAGGTCGAGGAATGCCGGGAACGAACTGTCGGCCATGCTGCCGCGCGACGTCACGCCCAACGGCTTCGCCTTCGCAGCTGCGGCCTCCTCGGCGGTGATAGTGCCCTGCTCGGCGAGCAGGTCGAGAACTAGGTTACGCCGGGTCATCGCGCGCTCGGGGTTGCGCCGGGGATTGTAGTAGGTCGGCCCCTTGACCATGCCCACCAGCAGCGCGACCTGCTCCAGTTTCAGCTCGGATACCGGCTGGCTGAAGAAGTACTGGCTGGCGAGACCGAAGCCATGCACTGCACGCTGCCCATCCTGGCCGAGGAACACCTCGTTCATGTAGGCCTCGAGGATCTCGCGCTTGTCGTAATGCAGCTCCAGCAGCACCGCCATCATCGCTTCGGTGGCTTTACGCAGCAGAGTACGTTCGTTGGTCAGGTAGAAGTTCTTCACCAACTGCTGGGTCAGGGTGCTGCCACCCTGCACCAGACGGCCTGAGGACGCGTTGATCCACAGCGCACGGGCGATGCCCTTGGGCGATACCCCGAAATGATCGAAGTAGTCACGGTCCTCGACCGCCACCAGCGCGTCGATCAGATAGGCCGGCACCTGATCCAGCTTGATCAGGATGCGATCCTCCTGGTGCGCCGGATAAAGCCCGCCGATCAACATCGGCTCCAGCCGCGCCACCGCCAGGTTGCTACCGTCGGCCTGGCTCAGACCGGCCACATAGTCGCCGGAGAAGCGCACCCGTACTTTCCGCGCAGGCTCGGCGCCCTCGTAGAACTGAAAGCCGCGACTGTTAAGTTCGATGTTGTTACCCGCGACCGATACCGCGCCTGGCCCATTGACCGTGCTTTCACGGCGATAGCCCAGGGCGTCGAGTTCGCGCAGGAAGTCGGTTTTGGTCAATTTCTGGCCAACGAAGAGCTCAAGCGGCCGGGCGTAGACCTTCGCGGGCACGGTCCAGCGCTTGCCGGAGAACTTCTCCTGCACCACTGCATCGAGGTAAACGGCGAAGCCGGCGAGGATCACCAGGCCAACCAGACCGAGCTTGAAGCCCCAGGCGAGCCAGGGGCGCAGACCGGAGGAGCGGGATTTTTTCTTTGAGCGGGGAGAGCGTTTTCGAGTCATGGCGGGATTATACGCACTTTACAAAGGGGCCAGCAGAGCCGCCCGGATGGTTTGCAGAGCAGCTCACAGCGGCCATAATGCCCAGCTCGAACAGCGTCTAGAACAAGGATCGAACGTGAGCCAAGCCCTGATTGCCGCATTGCAGAACCCGGCCCTGTATCCGCACCCTGTGGATGGGTTTCAGGTCATTGAGACCCACATTTCCTGGGTTTTGCTCACTGGCCCCTACGCTTACAAGATCAAAAAGCCGGTCAACTTCGGTTTTCTCGACTTCACCGAGCTCGACGCTCGTCGTCATTTCTGTGAAGAAGAGCTGCGCCTCAACCAGCGCCTGACCGAGGATTTGTATCTGGAAGTGTTGCCGATCAGCGGTACTGAAGACGCTCCCAGCCTCGACGGCAGCACGCCGGCCATCGAATATGTGCTGAAAATGCGCCAGTTCCCGCAGGAACAGTTGCTCAGCGCCATTCAGGCACGCGGCGAGCTGAACGACGCGCATATCGACGCGCTGGCCGAGCAGATCGCCACCTTCCACCTGAATACGCCGAAGGTGCCGCAGGAACACCCGCTGGGCAGCGCAGAGGCGGTGATGGTCCCGGTTCAGCAGAACTTCGATCAGATTCGCCCGATGCTCAGCGAGCCGGCAGACCTGCTGCAGCTCGACGCACTAGAAGCCTGGGCCCAGTCCAGCTACGAACGCCTGCAACCACTGCTGAACGAACGCAAAACGCAGGGTTTCATCCGTGAATGTCACGGCGATATTCATCTGGGTAACGCGGCCCAGATCGACGGCCGAGTGGTGCTCTTCGACTGCATCGAATTCAACGAACCCTTCCGCTTCACCGACGTCACTGCGGATATCGCCTTTCTGGCCATGGACCTCGAAGACCGCGGACTCAAGTGCCTGGCTCGGCGCCTCATCAACGGCTGGCTGGAGCGCACGGGCGACTATGCAGCCCTGCAACTGCTGAACTTCTACAAGGCCTACCGCGCCATGGTTCGCGGCAAGGTCGCACTGTTCCGCCTTGGCCAGGAACAGGATTCGGTGCAACGCGCCGTCATTCTGCGCCAATACCGTGGCTATGCCGCACTTGCAGAGAGCTACAGCGCTATCCCCTCCCCCTTCCTCGCCATCACCCACGGCGTTTCCGCCGTAGGTAAAAGCCATGTCGCCATGCGTCTGGTAGAAGCGCTGGGCACCATCCGCCTGCGCTCCGACATCGAACGCAAACGCCTGTTCGGCGAGCAGAGTGCCGAGGCCAAGGATCAGTTGGCCGCTGGTATCTATAGCACCGACGCCAGCCAGGCCACCTATCAGCGCCTGCACCAGCTGGCACGCCAGACACTGCAGGCCGGCTTCCCGGTGGTGATCGACGCGACCTACCTCAAGGCCGCGCAACGCCAGGCCGCCAGTGAAGTCGCCGAGGAAACCGGCGTGCCCTTCATCATTCTCGACTGTCACGCCCCCGAGGCAGTTATCGCCAGTTGGCTGGCGCAGCGTCAGAGCGAAGACAAGGACCCGTCCGATGCGACGCTGGAAGTGATCCAGGCCCAACAGGCCAGCCGCGAACCGCTCGACGACGAGGAACTGAGCCACAGCAAACACGTCGACACGCATGACAGCGCGAATCTGGACAGCCTGGTGGAACGCATTCGCCAGCGCCTGCCGGGGATCTGAGCAACGCCGCCCTCTCCAATGGCCAGTGCTCTCAACCTGCCAGGCAAACCCTGGCAGGGCTTCTATACTGCCGGTGAGACCATCACCGGTATTCACCATGAGCCAACCACGTCAGCTTGACCATCCGCTCTACCACCTTCTACACAACGACGATGTGAAGGGCTTCAATGCGCAAAAGCCCAAGGGCAGCGAAGTCGACCTGTCTGGCGGCGACTTTCGTGGACTCGACCTGCGCAACATGGACACCGACGCGGTCAATTTCACCGACGCGTACTTCCGTGGAGCCGACCTGCGTGGCCTGGACTTTCGCAACGCCAAAATAGAAGGCGCCAGCCTGGCCCACGCGCAGATCTCCGGCGCCTACTTCCCTGTCGAACTAACCGCTGACGAGATTCTCATGTCGGTCAATTTCGGCACGCGTCTGCGTTATCGCACCAAGTAGGTCAGTACCAGCCACGGCAAGCTGCACTCAGGCAATTGGCCGCTACACTTTTTGGCAGGCATGCCAACGTGAACCTTCGATTTGCACGCATGGAGGCCCAATGAACGACGAACTGCAACACCTGAAGAACCTCGGCAAGACCTCGGCCCAATGGCTGCACGCCGTAGGCATCCACAGTGCCAACGACCTGCGCCGCTACGGTGCTGTTGGGGCCTATCGCGCGGTCAGGGCGCGTGGCTTTCGTGCCTCCAAGGTGCTGCTTTACGCCATCGAAGGCGCGCTGCTCGACGTGCACTGGAGTGAACTTCCGCCTGCGCACAAGGCAGCACTGAACGGCAAGCTGGACGCGGCCCAAGATCACAACAAGAGCTAGCTCACAACACCAGCGCAAGGTGATTTACTCGAAGGCCCGCGCAGCCTATTGTTTCAGGGACCTTCGTGCGGTCAGCCAGCACAGCCAGTTCAAGGAATTACGGTTATGTATCTACTCGGGGAGCAACCGGCCTACGCCGATCAGTTGATCAATCGCCTGCAGAGTATCCCCACTCAGCTGCTGGAAGGACTGCAACCTGCGGGCGAACCGCTGCGTCTGGAACGCGTCGATGACCTAGCTCAGGTACTGCCTGGCAACCAGTTGTTCATCATCGAGAACGGTCTGCTGCATGCACTGGTCGATGAGCGCCCGTTGTTCTATCTGCAGGAAGGCGACCTGGTCGGCCTGCGTCAGGGCATCGACCTGCCATCCTGCCGCTACAGCAGCGAAGAACCCATCAGCCTGATTCCCTACTCGCGCAGCGAGGTGTTCCAGCACATCTATGCCAGCGAGCAGCGCCAGGAACAGTTCATCCAGTACCTGATCGGCCATACCGCCCTGCTCTCCGATGCACTGGCGCGCCTCAAGCAGCCGGAAATTCGCCCAGCAACCGGCTTCCAGCACTTTGCCGCCGGCGAGGATCTGATTCATCAGGGGGATGAAGCCGACCACGTGTTCATCATCATCGAAGGCCACGCCGAAGCCTACGTCGACGGCCAGAAGGTCGGTGACGTGCAGAAGGACGAAATCTTCGGTGCCATGGCGGTATTCACGCGCGAGAAGCGCAGCGCCACGGTGGTCGCCAGCGAGCCTTGCACGGTCATGGTGATTCCCAAGGAGCAATTTCTCAGCCTGATGCAGAGCAACCCGCGCATCGCTCACAGCCTGATCGAGAGCATGGCCCGGCGCATCGACCTGCTGAACAAGGAAGTCACTCAACTGCGCCTGCCAGGGGAATCCTGACCTTCGGCTCCGTATCGACGAACCCCGGCCCGCTGCCGGGGTTTTGCATTTCTGAGCCAGAGAAAACTTTCTGAGAAAAATTCTCAAAAGGGCGTTGACTATGAAATGAGAATTGTTATTATTATCTCAACTGGTCGCGAGATCAGCCGATAAGCTAAAGAGACCATTCAGTCGGACTCTTCAGATTATCTCCTCATCAGGCTAATCACGGTTATTGACCCGGCTCTTGCCGGGTCTTTTTTTGCCCGTCGTTTTTCAGTTCACCCAGCGGCAAGAACAGCTCGCCGGATTGACGACAGAGCCGCTCGGCGCCTATCAGTCGTCGACCTGAGCCAGCCAGTCCGGCAGGTTGAAATGCAGGCTGATGCGCGTGATCAGCCCATTGCCGATTTCGAAGAACGCCCCCACGCGCATCTCGTAGTGCTGTCCACAGGCCTCAGGCAGGCCGTCGTCAGTTGCCAGGTATTCGCCGCAAACGCGGTACTCGCAGGCGGCGTGCCGCCCCTCTGGCTCGGCCAGAATGACCAGAGAATCGACCGTCTCGCGATAGCAATGCAGCTGCCGCTCCAGAAAAGCGGCGAAGGCGTCGCGCCCATGCTCGGCAAAGCCCTGGTTGGGCTCCAGAATCAGATCGTCACTGACCAGCGCCAGGCAGGCGCGAATATCGCGATCATTGAGGGCATTGAAATAACCTTGCAGCAGGTCGCGAACGTCAGTGGACATAGGGGCAGGCTCCGGGGCGGCAAAGCGCCGAGGATACCTTGCGATCTGCGGGCGAAAGGCGGCTAGTGTCGCAGTTTGGCGCAGTGATCCTGCTCCGGCTGCGCGGCGGTGAACCACACGTAGTCAGCCATGGACGCGTCCACTTCACGGCCGACCTCGGCCAATATCAGCACCACGCTGCCCGTCTGCGCCCCCAGATCGTCCAGATGCAGCGGAACGCCGAGGTCCTTGCGCACATGGAAGGCACCAGCCAGCAGCAGGCTTGGCTGCGGTGCAGCCAGCAGCGCTTCGGCCATGCGTCGGTCACGCTGTTGCTGCACGGCGAGCATCGCCGGCAACTGACTGTCCGGCAGCAGGCCGCAGTGCGACTCGCGGATATCGACCAGCAAGCGCTCCTGCACCTTGGCCGCGCTGGAGCGCTCGCCCTGCAGGAGCGGGCGCTGGCGATAGATCTGCATGATTTCGGCGCGATCCAGATTGGCCGCGAGCAGGGGATAAGGCTGACGCAGCTGATGCAGCACCAGCGGTCCGTAGAGCGACCAATCCCACCCTGGCTGCCAGGCCAGCACCTGGAAAGGATCAGCAACGGCTTGCCCCGCGCGCGCGGCTGCCTGGGCCTGCTCGACCCCGCCCTGCTGATCGGGATTGAGCATTTCCATCAGTACACTGCCCTGCGGGCGCTGCCGGGACAGCTCACGCGACAGCCACAGCTGCAGCGCATGGTGATCAGGGTTGTCGTGCTGCTCACCGACCAGCACTCGCTGAGCCGGCGCCAGGCGATCGAGCAGTCGCTCCGGGCTGATGCTCTGCCCGCTGGCCAGATCGACGATACGGCCGAGATCGACATGCTCCCGACCCAGCGGGGCGAGCGGCGCCGGAGGCGGCAACGCATCTCGACTCTGGCAGGCGGCCAGCAGCATCAGACAGCTCAGCAGAACGGCTCGCATCGAGGTCTCCAACATTCAGCGTGCAATGATCAGCGGATGGCCGCGCTCGGGATGAGTCTGCACCAACACTTCCAGACCGAACACGGCTTTCAGGGGTTCGGCGCGCAGCACCTCGGCAGGTGTGCCCAGCGCATGCGCCCTACCCTGCTCCAGCAGCAGCAGGCGATCACAATAGCGTGCAGCCAGATTGAGGTCGTGGAGAATCACCAGCACGGCCGCACCGGACTCGGCCAGACGGCAAACCGCCTGCAGGCAGGTGTGCTGGTGCAGCGGGTCGAGCATCGAGGTCGGCTCATCGAGCAGCAGGATCTGCTCATCACCGCCCGGCCACAGCTGCGCCAACACCCGCGCCAGGTGCACGCGCTGACGTTCTCCACCGGACAACGCCAGGTAGCTGCGCCCAGCCAGGTGCGCAGCATCGGCCGCGAGCAGAGCCTCCTGCACGATCTGCGCATCGCGCACACGGCCGCTGTCGTGAGGCAGGCGGCCCATGGCGACCACCTCCTCGACGCGGAAGGCGAAATTCAGACTCGAACTTTGCGGCAGCACGGCCAGGCGTCGGGCGCGCTCCGGCCCCGACCAGTCATCGAGCGCCCGCTGATCGAGCGTCACCTGCCCGGCGCTGGCCGGCAGCTCGCCGGTCAGCGCCGCCAGCAGGGTGCTCTTGCCCGCGCCGTTCGGCCCCAGCACGCCGAGCACCTCACCGGGACGCAGTTGCAGATCGATGCCACTGAGCACCACGCAGTGCCCGCGACGGACTTCCAGCCGTTCGACCCGCAGCATCAGCTTCGCCCCCGCACCAGCAGATAAAGAAAGAAAGGCGCGCCGATCAGCGCAGTGACGATACCGATTGGCAACTCGGCAGGCGCCAATGCCAGGCGCGCGACCAGATCGGCCAGCAGCAGCAGGCTGGCACCGGCCAGTGCCGATGCAGGCAGCAGCAGGCGATGATCGGGACCGACCAGCAAGCGCATCAGATGTGGAACCACCAGGCCGATGAAACCGATCAGGCCAGCAGCAGCTACCGCAGCGCCGACGCCCAGCGCGGTGCAGAACACCAGCTCGCGCTTGAGGCGCTCGACGTCGAAACCGAGGTGGCGCGCCTCCGATTCGCCCAGCAGCAGCGCATTCAATGCACGCGCCCGTCGCGGCAACCACAGCGCCACGGCCAGCGTGGCCAGCAACAACGGCCAAAGCCGCGCATAGCTGGCACCGTTGAGGCTACCCAGGTTCCAGAACGTCAGGGTGCGCAGGGTCGCATCGTCGGCCAGGTAGGTGAACAGGCCGATGGCCGCGCCGGCGAGTGCGGTCAGGGCGATGCCGGCCAGCAACATGGTCGCCACATGGGTCTGCCCGTCACGCCGGCCCAGGCGGTAGACCAGCGCCGTCACCAGCAGACCACCGACGAAGGCACAGGCCGACAGCAGATAGGGCGCGAACGCTTCGGGCAAACCGCCGAACGCGGAGCCGCCAACGATGGCCAGCGCAGCACCCAGTGCGGCGCCGCTGGAAACACCGACCAGGCCCGGGTCAGCCAAAGGATTGCGAAACAGCCCCTGCATCGCCACGCCGCAGAGCGCCAGCACCATGCCCACGGCGAGCCCGAGTAACGTGCGCGGCATGCGGATCTGCGAGAGGATCAGTTCCGCCTGTTGTACCGCCGCATCTGCCGCAAGAGGCAAGCCCAGCAGGCGCAGTGCGGCACGCAGGGTATCGCCCAGCGGCAGGCTGACCGGCCCGAGCGCCAGCGAGAGCCACAACACGAGCACGAGCAACAGACCCAGCGTGATGAACAACGGGCGCGTCGAAAAAGGTGAGGTCATGGCTCGCGCTTGGCTTCGGCAGTCAGGGGTTGGCTGGCAGGATAAAAGCCTGCGGAGAGCATCGCCAGCCCATCCGGCACACGCGGCCCAAGACCGCCAACCAGCAAGGTCGGGTCGAGCGTCAGCAAGCGCCCCTCACGTGCCGCCCGGGTGCCGGCCAGCGCCGGGTTCTGCTGCAGCAAGGCCTGCCTCGCGGCATCGCCCTCCAGAGCGCGGTCGGCAACCACCACGACCTGCGGATCGAGCGCCAGCAGCGATTCGCTGGACAGCGCCTTGTAACCATCATGACTGGCCAGATTACGCCCGCCGGCGCGACGGATCAGCCAGTCCGCCGCCGTATCGACGCCGCCCACCAGCGGGCTGCCGCCGGCATGCCCGAGCAGCAACAACACACCGGGCGCCTCCTGGCTGTGCTGGGCCTGCTCGACCCACTGCTGCTGAATCTGCAAGCGTGCCCGGTAGTCGGCGAAGACACGCTGCGCTGCCGCCTCATCACCGAGCAGGTGGCCTAGACGCTGCAAATTGGCCTGCAGGCTGTCCAGTTCGGCTCGTGCAGTCAGGCGCTCGATACGCACACCGGCCGCCGCCAGTTGCTCGAGCACCGGCGGCGGGCCCATTTCCTCGCTGCCGAGTAGCAGGTCCGGACGCAGGGCAAGAATGCCCTCGGCGGCCAACTGGCGCTGATAGCCGACGCTGGGCAGCTTGGTCAGCGAGGCAGGATGGCGACTGGTGGTATCGACTCCCACCAGCTTGCTCTCGCCGCCCAGCAGCACCACCCACTCGCTCAGCGCACCACCGGAACTCACCCAGCGCTGTGGCAATGGCTCGGCAGCCAGGACCAGATTGGGAAACAGCAGGACGGCCGCCAGGCCACCCAGAATATTCGCAAGACGCATGGCCTCGACTCCTCGAACGTGACATCGACCGGCCATCCGTCATGGATAGCCGGCACCCTCGGATCAGGCCAGAACCGGCAGCGACTCGGCCAACTCACGCCAGTCATCGCGCTCGGCCATACCGGGCTTGCGCGCACCGAACAACTGGACCACCAGTTCGCCGTCGGCACCGAAGGCCTCCAGGCTGGTGATCACACCGTCGATGCTGGGTTTGCGCACGCGCCACAGCTCGACCACACCACGGGTCTGCAGGTGCAGGTTGAAGTCGGGATCGAGCACGTTGAACCAGCTGTCCATCCAGCGCAGGTTGTTCACCGGACCGGTGTGGATCTGGATGCAGTGGCGGTTGCCGACGAACACCATGATCGGCACTTCACGCGTGGCGGCCTGCTCCATCAGCACCGTCAGCTCGGAGATCGCCAACGGCTGCGCCCATTGCTCGCCCGCCAGGCGCAGCGCCTGGGTACGCGCGACCTGATGCTTCTTGAGCAGGGCGAAGAAATGATGGGTGTCCTGTAGCGCCGACCAGCCCTCACGCAGCGCCTGACTGTCGATCTCGGCGTCAGCCTTGCGCGCCGGTGCGGCCGGCGCTGGCAGTAGCTGCAACTCGGCACTCTGCTCGCCGGCAAAGCGCTCGACCAGCGGCTGCCAGGCGCCCAGCTCGCTGCGCTCGGTGAGGTAGACCTTGTGTACGGCAACGCCCTGCTGGTCGAACACCTGAATGCTGCGCTGGGTGCCCTTGGCGGTCTGCTCGGCAACCGCGAACACGCTGGCCCAGCCACCAAGAAACAGGCGCAGGTCGATATCGGCGGAAACCACCAGGCCCATCTGCCCGGAAGCGGAGACACTGACCTCGCGGTACACCCCTTTGCGCTCATGGACGCAATGCTCGTTGCGCGTCAGCACCATCACCTGGCCGAGACCGCCGAGCGCCGGCAACAGCTCGGCCCAGTCCGAGCGCAGGCGCTGCGCATCGATGCCCAGGCGGCTGGCAGTCAGCTCAGCTTCGCTGACAGCCAGTTGCGCTGCCGCCTCGCGGGCACGCAGACGCGGCTGCGCATGACGCAGCGCTTGCCATGCCTGGTAAAGATCGGCCGCCGGTGCGGCGGCAATGTTTGCGGTACTCATCGGGATATTCCTCTCTCACGGGTGCTTACCACCACCGCCGGCGACACGAACGCGTACCGACAGACAGTGCAACTTGAGAGAACGATAATCTACCTGAGAATTATTTGCATCAAGTAGATAATCTGGTTAACGTCTTGCGCCGTCGCCAACCAGGCAGTCGCAGAACTGCCAAGCATGCACTGGAGTATCACCATGCTCGTTCGCCCGCCCTACGCTCGCCGTCCCTGGCTCGCGCTGCTGTTGCTGTGCCCTTCCCTGGCCCTGGCTGATGCGCCAGCCGAGCTCCCCGCAGTCGAAATCACTGCTCCGGCAGCCACGCAACCGCTGCCGACCACGACCCGGACCGACGCCCAGACGCTGGAGCGTCGCCAGATCCGCAGCTTCGATGATCTGTCGCGACGCGCCGAACCCGGGGTGAACTTCAACCGCAGCAACAACAGCATCAATATCCGCGGCCTGGATCGCGACCGCGTGCTGACCACCATCGATGGCATTCGCATGCCCTGGCTGAACGACGCCGTACGCGAGGTGAATGGCGGCCTGGACAGCATCGACTTCAACAGCCTGTCCGCCATCGACGTGGTGCGCGGCGCCAACTCCAGCCAGGTCGGCTCCGGCGCCCTTGGCGGCGCCCTGCAACTGCGCACGCTGAACCCTGATGATCTGCTGGGCGACAAGGACGCATTCGCCGGCCTGCTCAAGAACGACTACGACAGCGCTGACCGCAGCTGGGGCCTCAATGCCGCGCTGGCCGGCCGCTTCAACGACACCGCCTGGTTGCTCCAGGCCGGTGGACGCAAGGGTCACGAGCTCGACAACCAGGGCAACCAGAATCTGCTGGGCACGCGGCGCACCGAAGCCAACCCCAGCGATACCGATCAGCACAGCCTGTTGTTCAAGGTTCAGCAGAAACTCGCCGATGGTCATCGCATCGGCGTGACCGCCGAACTGTTCGAACGCACCGAGGACATGGACAGCCGCATCAACCAGGGCACCGCCAACTACCCTCGGCACTACGACACCCGCGAGAACAACGAGCGCAAGCGCCTGTCCTTCGATCACCAGTACCGCGCCGATAACGCCGGCAGCCTGCTCGACTGGGCCGACACCATCGTCTACTGGCAGAAGCTCCATCGCGAGGACGAGGTGGATGCGACCCGCGCCGGGACGTTGGCGGGCCCCTTCGGCCGCAACAACGAGATCGAGAAAACCCAGTACGGCATCAACAGCAGCCTGGGCAAACAGCTCGGGCAGCACAATCTGACCCTGGGCGCCGAGTGGAGCCGCATCGAGGCCGAGCAGTACAGCGGCGGCTACGATGCCTGCCCCAGCGTGCTGGTGCCACCTTTCCCGCCGCGCCCGGACAGCACGCCTGCCGGCATCTACTTCGCCTGCGTCAACCTGCACACCAATCAGGCCGAGATGCCGAAAACGCCGGGCACCTTGTATGGCATCTACCTGAAGGACGACATCGCCCTTAGCGACACGCTGACCCTGACGCCAGGCGTGCGTTACGACCATTACCAATACAAGCCCAAGAGCGGCACCAGCGGCTACGTACTGGCCGGTGACAGCGTGATGCTCAGCGAGAACAAGGACTCCAATTGGGCCGGCAGCCTGCTGCTGACCTGGCAGGCGCATGAGCTGGCCACTCTCTATGCGCAGTGGGCGCAGGGCTTCAAGGCACCGGACGTCAACGAGCTGTACAGCACCTTCACCAACTCCGGCATGGGTTACGCGCGGGTGGGCAATCCCAACCTCAAGCCCGAAAAGAGCACCGGCTACGAAGTTGGCGCGCGCCTGGGTGACAGCCGCCTGGGGGGTTCCGTCAGCCTGTTCGATAACCGCTACAAGAACTTCATCGACAGCATCACTGCCAATGAAGCGGACTACGGTTTCCAGGCTGGGGAGTTCCCGACCTTCTTCGAGGTGATGGAGAACCGCGACAAGGTGCGCATCTATGGTGCTGAGGGCACCGCGCACTGGCAGTTCGCCCCCTCCTGGCAAGCCTGGAGCTCGGTCGCCTGGGCCGTGGGCAAGGACCGTGAAACCAAACAGCACTTGAACTCTGTCGCCCCGCTGACCGGCACCCTCGGCCTCAGCTATACCCAGCAGCACCATGGCGCGGACCTGATGCTGAGCGCCGCGCGCCGCCGCGACAAGGTCGAGAACGACAGCGACTTCAAGGCACCCGGCTACGGCGTGGTCGACCTCACTGCTTACTGGCAACCGGCAGCGCTGGATGGCGTCCGGCTGCAGGCGGGGCTGTTCAACCTGTTCGACAAGAAGTATTGGAATGCCCTCAACGTGCCCAGCGCGGGCGGCCGCGCCAGCCCGCAACCCGTCGACTACTACAGTGAGCCAGGTCGCTCGTTGCGCGTGTCTGCCTCCTGGCAGTTCTGAGTTCCAATTGGCGCATGGATGCGCCCTCCTCCCTCTTGCGGGATAATCCGCCCGTCTTGCGGCGCCATGCGCCACCTTCTTCCGCCGGAGGAAGGTCATCCGAGGTCGCAGCTACGCGACCGTTTACGCTAACGGGAAACCGCGATGATTCGCTTGTGTGCCCCACAGGATCTGGCCGAAGGTCAGAGCCGGGGCTTTGTGATCGATCAGTTGAACCTGCTTGCGGTACGCAGGGACGGTCAGGTGCACGCCTATATCAACCGCTGCCCACATCGCGGTATTGCCCTGGAGTGGCGACCAGACGATTTTCTCGATGACAGCGGCAGCCTGATCCGCTGCGCGACCCACGGCGCGCTGTTTCTGATCGAGAGCGGCGAATGCGTGGCAGGCCCCTGCGAGGGGCAGGCGCTGCAGGCACTGGAATGTAGGGAAGACACGCACGGGATTTGGATCGAAGGCGCTGCCGCCAGGTAGCCCGGATGCAATCCGGGGATGGGCGAGAACTGGATTCCCGGATTGCATCCGGGCTACGTCAACATGGCGCCCAGCGCACTACCGAAACAGAAGCCGGTGTGCGCAGCACACCCTACGTCAGTACCTCAAGGCGGCGAACCAGAGCGATCCCTTCGGGGCTGAGCTCGGCGCCATAGGCCAGCACCTCCACACCCGCGGCCTTGGCATCGCGCAGGCCTGCTGCGTAGGCCGGGTCGATTTCCTCGGCGGCGCGCACGGCGCGGATGCCAGAAAGGTTCACGCAGTACAGTTGCACCGTGCGTACCCCGGCACGGGCCAACGCCGCCAACTCGCGCAGATGCTTGGCGCCGCGCTGAGTCACCGCATCGGGAAAGGCCGCCACGTCGCTATCAGCGAACCCCAGCGTCACGCTCTTGACCTCCACGAAGGCCGGCCCGTCCGGGTAATCCAGGCGAAAGTCGGCGCGACTGTTCTCCACGCCGTAGGGCACTTCGCGCTTGAGCGCGGTGAAGCCGGCCAGCTCAGCGATCAGTCCGGCACGCAAAGCCTCTTCCACCAGGGCATTGGCCCGCGCGGTGTTGATGCAGGCCAGCCGCCCTTGTGGCGTCTCGCTGATTTCCCAGCTGCCCGGCAGCTTGCGCTTGGGATCGTTGCTGCGGCTGAACCAGACGCGGCACCCTTCGCTCATGCAATTGAGCATCGAGCCGGTGTTGGCGCAGTGGATGGTCATCTGCTCGCCCTGGGCGGTCTCGATATCGGCGAGAAAACGCTTGTAGCGGCGCAACAGGCGCCCCTGCTCCAGCGGCGGATCAAAGCGCATCGGGCTGCCAGCTCTTCAGGCCACGGGCGATGCGCTCGACCGCCTGTTCCAGGCGCTCGACGTTCTGCGTGTAGGCAAAGCGCACATGGTGCCCGGCCTGGTAACGGCCGAAATCCAGGCCCGGCGTGAATGCCACGTGCTCGGTTTCGATGAAGTGGCGGCAGAAAGCGAAGGCGTCGCCGCCAAAGGCGCTGATGTCTGCATATAGATAGAAGGCACCTTCCGGCTCCACCGCGATACCGAAGCCCAGTTCACGCAATGCCGGCAGCAGATAATCGCGGCGGCGCTGGAATTCATGACGGCGCTCTTCGAGGATCGCCAGCGTGGCCGGCTCGAAGCAGGCCAGCGCAGCATGCTGGGCCATGCTCGGCGCGCTGATATAGAGGTTCTGCGCCAGCTTCTCCAGCTCCGGCACGGCCGCTTCGGGTGCGACCAGCCAGCCCAGGCGCCAGCCGGTCATGCCGAAATATTTGGAGAAACTATTGAGCACGAAGGCGTCGTCATCCACCTCCAGCACGCTCGGCGCATCGCAGCCGTAGGTCAGGCCGTGGTAGATCTCGTCCACCACCAGATGGCCGCCGCGTTGCTTGAGGCAGGTCGACAGCGCGGCCAGCTCATCCTTGTGTAGCAGCGTGCCGGTCGGGTTGGCCGGCGAGGCAACCAGAGCGCCGACACTGCCAGAATCCCAGTGCCGCTCCAGCAACTGCGGGGTGAGCTGGTAACGCACCTCCGGGCCGACCGGCACCAGTTGCGCGGCGCCTTCGACCAGGCGCAGAAAGTGGCGATTGCACGGATAGCCCGGGTCGGCCAGCAGCCAGTGCTTGCCCGGATCGACCAGCAGGCTGGCGGCCAGCAACAGGGCGCCGGAGCCGCCCGGCGTGACCAGGATGCGCTGCGGATCGATGCTCAGGCGATAACGCTCGGCGTAGAAGCCGGCGATGGCTTCGCGCAGCTGCGGCAGGCCGCGGGCCGCGGTGTAACGGGTATGCCCGGCGGCCAATGCGGCCTGGCCGGCGCGGATGATCGGCTCGGCAGTGGTGAAGTCCGGCTCGCCGATCTCCAGGTGGATCACATCGTGGCCGGCGGCCTGCAGCTCGTTGGCACGCGCCAGCAAGGCCATCACGTGGAAGGGTTCGATGGCGCGACTGCGCGCACTGTAGAGCTGAGCCATGGGTCTGCCTTCGGGGTTGCGAGGCGCGGATTCTAGCAGGGCAGCTCGAGGCCACGGCAAGGGCGCCAAAGCAGCGCTACGCTTGCTAGCCAGTCCCTTGCAGATTTCGTTCACACCCCGAACCAGGCAGAGACAACCGGGAGTAGCGCGCCCCGATTCGATCTGGTAAGTTCGCCCGCTTGCAGTCGCAGGGCCGGACAAACGCCTGGCAATGGAATAACCTGCGCGGTGGATTAGAAAGAGTGAGAGGCGTCATCCATGCCCACAAAAGAAAAAGCCAAAAGCACCAGCCAGCTGATTCGTGGTTTCGAACCCTATCAAGAGAAGAAGGGCGAGGAATACATGAGCGAGCCGATGCGCGCTCACTTCACCAGCATCCTCAATAAGTGGAAGCTGGAGCTGATGCAGGAAGTCGACCGTACCGTGCACCACATGCAGGACGAAGCGGCCAACTTCCCCGATCCGGCCGACCGTGCCAGCCAGGAAGAAGAGTTCAGCCTGGAGCTGCGTGCCCGTGACCGCGAGCGCAAGCTGATCAAGAAGATCGACGAGACCCTGCAGCTGATCGAAGACAACGATTACGGCTGGTGCGACTCCTGTGGCGTCGAGATCGGCATCCGCCGCCTCGAAGCCCGCCCGACCGCCACGCTGTGCATCGACTGCAAGACGCTGGCGGAAATCAAGGAAAAGCAGATCGGTTCCTGATCTGACGACGGGGCGCTTAGGCGCCCCGCTCTGTTTCTGGCCCTCGCTCCATGAACACTGCCTATATCGGGCGCTTCGCCCCCACGCCCAGCGGCTATCTGCACTTCGGTTCGCTGGTCGCAGCTCTCGCCTCCTACCTCGATGCCCGCGCCGTTGGCGGCCGCTGGCTGCTGCGCATGGAGGACCTCGACCCGCCACGGGAAGTACCTGGCGCCCAGGACGCTATCCTGCGCACGCTGGAGACCTACGGCTTCGAGTGGGACGGCGCACTGGTGCGCCAGAGCGAGCGTCACGCCGAATACGCCGCGGTGATCGCCCGGCTGTTTAGCCAGGGCCTGGCCTACGCCTGTATCTGTTCACGCAAGCAGCTCGAAGGCTACGCCGGCATCTATCCGGGGTTTTGCCGCAATGCCTGCCACCCTGACCACGACGCGGCCATCCGCCTGCGCGTGCCGGAGCTGGACTATCACTTCATCGACCGGGTGCAGGGCGAGTTTCGCCAGCACCTTGGCCGTGAAGTCGGTGACTTCGTGATTCGCCGGCGCGACGGGCTGTTCGCCTATCAGCTCGCCGTGGTGCTGGACGATGCCTGGCAGGGTGTTACCGATGTGGTGCGCGGCGCCGACCTGCTCGACTCCACGCCGCGCCAGCTCTATCTGCAGGAGCTGCTCGGGCTGTCGCAACCGCGTTACCTGCACGTACCGCTGATCATCCAGCCCGATGGCCACAAGCTGGGCAAGAGTTATCGCTCGCCGCCGCTGCCTGCGGACCAGGCCAGCCCATTGCTGCTACGCGCCCTGCGTGCGCTGGGCCAGCGCCCCACGGCCGAACTGCAGGGCGCCAGCCCCCACGAGCTGCTGACCTGGGGCGTCGCCCACTGGGACGCCACGCGCATCCCACGCAGCCGCACCCTGGCCGAAGCACAATTGAAGTAACCGCAGCCCGGATGCGAAGCGGGAACGATGGCGCAGGCATCCCCCGGATTTCATCCGGGCTACGCGCTGTATGGCCTCGGTGCGCATGGCGCCCCATATAAGCCTCAAGTTTGTGGCTTGAAGCGCGCAGCTTCCTTTACCATCGCGGCATCTTTCGACGAGATGCCACATGTATATCTACCGACTGGTTCTGATCCTGGTAGTGGGGATCTACCTGTTTTCACCGGCCATCATGGACTGGTGGATTGACCCCAATGGCGCCTGGTATCGGCCTTATCTGCTGTGGCTGATCCTGATCGTCGTCACCTTCATTCTTCAGAGCCAACGCGATGCTGACGAGCTTTAGCCTGAGCGAACTGATCCTGATCAGCGCCGGCTATCTGCTGGTGCTGTTCGGTGTCGCCTGGGTCAGTGAACACGGCCTTATCCCCCGCTGGATCATCCGCCACCCGCTGACCTACACCCTGTCACTGGGCGTCTACGCCAGCGCCTGGGCTTTCTACGGCACGGTGGGCCTGGCCTATCAGTACGGTTATGGCTTCCTCGCCAGTTACCTCGGGGTCTCTGGGGCGTTCCTGCTGGCGCCGGTGTTGCTCTACCCCATCCTGCGCATCACCCGCACCTACCAGCTGTCATCACTGGCCGACCTGTTCGCCTTCCGCTTTCGCAGCACCTGGGCCGGCGCACTGACCACGCTGTTCATGTTGATCGGCGTGCTGCCACTGCTGGCCCTGCAGATCCAGGCGGTGGCCGATTCCATCGGCATCCTCAGCCGCGAGCCACTGCAGGAAAAGGTCGCGCTGAGCTACTGTGGCCTGATCATCCTCTTCACCATCCTGTTCGGCGCACGCCATATCGCCACGCGCGAGAAGCACGAAGGCCTGGTATTCGCCATCGCCTTCGAGTCGCTGGTCAAGCTGATCGCCCTGGGCGTCATCGGCTGGTACGCGCTGTATCAGGTATTCGGTGGGCCGCGCGAACTGGAACTGTGGCTGGTGCAGAACCAGGTGGCACTGTCGACGCTGCACACGCCCCTGCAGGAAGGGCCGTGGCGCACCCTGTTGCTGGTGTTCTTCGCCTCGGCCATCGTCATGCCGCACATGTACCACATGACCTTCACCGAGAACCTCAACCCGCGCGCCATGGTCAGCGCCAGCTGGGGCTTGCCGCTGCTCCTGCTGCTGATGAGTCTGGCGGTGCCGCTGATTCTCTGGGCCGGCCTCAAGCTCGGCGCGACCACCAACCCGGAATACTTCACCCTGGGGCTGGGGATTGCGGTCAACAGTGAAGCCCTGGCACTGCTGGCCTATGTCGGCGGGCTATCGGCTTCCAGCGGCCTGATCATCGTCTCGACCCTGGCGCTGTCGGGCATGGCACTGAACCACCTGGTGCTGCCGCTGTACCAGCCACCAGCCGAAGGCAACATCTATCGCTGGCTGAAGTGGACACGCCGCGCGCTGATCGCCTTCATCATCATGGCCGGCTACGGCTTCTACCTGCTGCTCGGCGCCCAACAGGACCTGGCCAACCTGGGTATCGTCGCCTTCGTCGCCACCCTGCAGTTCCTCCCCGGCGTGCTCTCGGTGCTGTATTGGCAGACGGCCAATCGCCGCGGTTTCCTCGCCGGCCTGCTGGCCGGCATCAGCGTATGGGCACTGACCATGCTGTTGCCGCTGCTGGGCAACCTGGAAGGCTTCTACCTGCCGCTGTTCGACGTCATCTACGTACTCGACGATGCCAGCTGGCACCTCGCGGCCATCGCCTCGCTCGCCGCCAACGTGCTGGCATTCACCCTGGTATCGCTGTTCACCGAGGCCAGCCCCGAGGAGAAGAGCGCCGCCGAAGCCTGCGCAGTGGATAACGTACGCCGCCCGCAGCGCCGCGAACTGGTCGCCGTGTCGCCGCAGGACTTTGCCGCACAACTGGCCAAGCCGCTTGGCGCCAAGACCGCGCAGCGCGAGGTGGAGCAAGCCCTGCGCGATCTGCATCTGCCCTTCGACGAAAGCCGCCCTTATGCGTTGCGCCGTCTGCGCGACCGTATCGAGGCCAACCTGTCGGGCCTGATGGGGCCGAGCGTGGCGCAGGACATCGTGGAGACCTTCCTGCCCTACAAATCCGGCAGCGAAGGCTACGTCACCGAAGACATCCACTTCATCGAAAGCCGCCTGGAAGACTACCAGTCGCGTCTCACCGGCCTGGCTGCCGAACTCGATGCACTGCGCCGCTACCATCGCCAGACCCTGCAGGAGCTGCCCATGGGGGTGTGCTCGCTGGCCAAGGATCAGGAGATCCTGATGTGGAACCGGGCCATGGAGGAGCTCACCGACATTCCTGCGCAGCGTGTCGTCGGCTCGCGTATGAGCACCCTGAGCGAACCTTGGCAGAGCCTGTTGCAGGACTTCATCGAACGCCCCGACCAGCATCTGCACAAACAGCATCTGGCGCTCGATGGTCAGATTCGCTGGCTCAATCTGCACAAGGCCGCCATCAACGAGCCACTGGCACCCGGCAACAGTGGCCTGGTGCTGCTGGTCGAAGACCAGACCGAAACCCAGATGCTCGAAGACAAACTGGTGCACTCCGAGCGCCTGGCCAGCATCGGTCGCCTCGCCGCCGGCGTCGCCCACGAGATCGGCAACCCCATCACCGGCATCGCCTGCCTGGCGCAGAACCTGCGCGAGGAACGTGAGACCGACGCCGAGCTGACCGAAATCAGCGGGCAGATTCTCGAGCAGACCAAGCGCGTATCACGCATCGTCCAGTCGCTGATGAGCTTCGCTCACTCCGGTAGTCATCAGCGCAGCGACGAGCCGGTGTGCCTGGCCGACGTGGCGCAGGACGCCATCGGCCTGCTGTCGCTGAACAAGCGCAACTTCGAGATCCAGTTCTACAACCTCTGCGACCCGCAGCACTGGGCCTGCGGCGACCCGCAGCGCCTGGCCCAGGTTCTGATCAACCTGCTGTCCAACGCCCGTGACGCCTCGCCACCCGGCGGCGCCATCCGTGTACGCAGCGAAGCCAGCGAGCACACCGTCGATCTGATCGTCGAGGACGAAGGCAGCGGCATTCCCAAGGCGATCATCGACCGTTTGTTCGAACCTTTCTTCACTACCAAGGACCCCGGAGAAGGGACCGGTCTGGGCCTCGCACTGGTCTATTCGATCGTGGAAGAGCATTATGGACAGATAACAATCGACAGCCCGGCTGACCCCGAGCGCCAATTGGGCACTCGAATTCGGGTCACCCTGCCAAGGCATGTCGAGGCGACGTCCGTAGCGATGTAAACAGCGACAGAAGGTGCCAGCAGCACCTCCGTGACCGTCGAGAGACCGAATTGATGCCACATATTCTTATCGTCGAAGACGAAACCATTATCCGCTCTGCCTTGCGCCGCCTGCTCGAACGCAATCAGTACCAAGTCAGCGAAGCTGGCTCGGTACAGGAAGCCCAGGAGCGCTACAGCATCCCCACCTTCGACCTGATCGTCAGCGACCTGCGCCTGCCTGGCGCGCCTGGCACCGAACTGATCAAACTGGCCGAAGGCACACCGGTGCTGATCATGACCAGTTATGCCAGCCTGCGTTCGGCGGTGGACTCGATGAAGATGGGTGCCGTCGATTACATCGCCAAGCCCTTCGATCACGACGAGATGCTGCAGGCGGTCGCCCGTATTCTGCGCGACCGCCAGGAAGCCAAGAGCGCACCAGCAGCGCCAGCCGCGACCAGCAGCACACGGGGTGCAACTGCCGAGAAGGCGGTAGACAACGCCAATGGCGAAATCGGCATCATCGGCTCCTGCGCAGCCATGCAAGAGCTCTACAGCAAGATTCGCAAGGTCGCCCCCACCGACTCCAATGTACTGGTACAGGGCGAGTCCGGTACCGGCAAGGAACTGGTCGCACGTGCCCTGCACAACCTGTCCAAGCGCGCCAAGGCACCGCTGATTTCGGTGAACTGCGCCGCCATTCCGGAAACCCTGATCGAGTCCGAACTGTTCGGCCACGAAAAGGGCGCATTCACCGGCGCCAGCGCCGGGCGTGCCGGCCTGGTGGAAGCCGCCGACGGTGGCACGCTGTTCCTCGACGAAATTGGCGAATTGCCGCTGGAGGCCCAGGCGCGCCTGCTGCGTGTGCTGCAGGAAGGCGAAATTCGTCGGGTTGGCTCGGTGCAATCGCAAAAGGTGGATGTGCGCCTGATCGCCGCGACTCACCGCGACCTGAAGACCCTGGCCAAGACCGGCCAATTCCGTGAAGACCTCTATTACCGCCTGCACGTCATCGCACTCAAGCTGCCGGCATTGCGTGAGCGAGGCAGCGACGTGATCGAGATCGCCCAGGCCTTCCTGGTGCGCCAGTACACGCGCATGGGGCGCGAGCCGCTGCGCTTCGCCCACGACGCCGAGCAGGCGATCCGTCATTACCCCTGGCCGGGTAACGTGCGTGAGCTGGAGAACGCCATCGAGCGCGCGGTGATTCTCTGCGAGGGCTCGGATATTTCCGCCGACCTGCTGGGCATCGACATCGAGCTGGACGATCTGGATGACGAGGACTTCAGTCTGGCTGCCGCTGGCGTGCAAAGCAGTGGCAACAGCCACGAGCCTACCGAGGATCTGTCGCTGGAGGACTACTTCCAGCATTTCGTCCTCGAGCATCAGGACCACATGACCGAGACCGAACTGGCTCGCAAGCTGGGCATCAGCCGCAAATGCCTATGGGAGCGCCGCCAGCGTCTGGGCATTCCACGACGCAAATCCGGCGTGACCAGTGGCCCTTGACGCCAAGGCATCGGTGACAACCTGCCCACACACAGGTTCCACAGGTTGTTACCGTTTCAATATCTCGTAACAAAGGCCGGGTCTATCGGTAACGAAAACCCGGCTTTTTTCTCCCCCACCCCACCCCCGCATTGCCGCAACCCCTTGATTTACAAGGAATCTCAAAAACTGGCACGGCATCTGCTTTATCTCTGGCACAACAACAATAACAAGCAGTGCCCTACACAATAAGAACAAGACGTAACGACTCCAGAACAACAAAAACAACAAGGTACGGAGGCGCAGCTAACTGATTCTTTTGGAGAGGAGTTGCCGCAAGGGGTTCGCCCCAGCGACCAGGCTGAGAACAATAAAACTGCCTCAAGGCAGAGCCGGAACTGGTTGATTAAGGCAGCATCAGCGTCCAAAGAAATCCGTTTGCTATTGGCTCCCCATTCTAGGGAGCACCCGGTAAGCCACGGCGAGCTGGGAAGGGTCGACAACAAAAACAACAGACCCTCAATAACAATAAAAACATAGCACGCACCAACTTGGGGGGGAGCTTCGGCTCCCCCAGTAGCTTCCGGTCCTCAGATCCCCCGCCTGCCGCCCTTCTACACACCTTCTCCCTACACGATGCTAGAATCCGCAGCAATCATGCGGTCATCGTTTCGCATGCAGTTGAAAAACCCTGTCTGAGCAGACTGCCAATAACGCCATGATGCCCACACAATTCGATTTTCAAGCGCATGCGCAGCAGGCCGACCACTACTCCACACAGTGCATCCCATGCTGAAAAAGCTGTTCAAGTCTTTCCGCTCACCTCTGCGCCGTGCCCCACGGCCACGCAGCACCCCCGAAGTGCTGAGCAGTCGACAACATCCGCTCAATCGCAACGAGATCAGCCGTCACGCCATCAGCGTGGTCGATCGTCTGCAGAAGGCCGGGTACCAGGCCTACCTGGTCGGCGGTTGCGTACGCGATCTGTTGCTGGATATCGATCCCAAGGATTTCGATGTCGCCACCAGCGCCACGCCCGAGCAGGTGCGTGCCGAATTCCGTAACGCACGGGTAATTGGCCGCCGCTTCAAGCTGGTTCACGTGCATTTCGGCCGCGAGATCATCGAGGTCGCCACCTTCCGCGCCAATCACCCACAGGGCGAGGAAGAGGAAAACAGCAATCACGCCGCGCGCAACGAAAGCGGCCGCATCCTGCGTGACAACGTCTACGGCACCCTCGAAGGCGATGCCCAGCGCCGCGACTTCACCATCAACGCGCTGTACTACGACCCTACCCAGGAACACATCCTCGACTACGCCCGTGGCATGCACGACGTGCGTAACCACCTGGTACGCCTGATCGGTGATCCGGAACAGCGTTACCTGGAGGACCCGGTGCGCATGCTGCGTGCGGTGCGTTTTGCCGCCAAGCTCGACTTCGAGATCGAGAAACACAGCGCCGCGCCGATTCGCCGCCTGGCTCCAATGCTGCGTGACATTCCGTCGGCGCGCCTGTTCGACGAGGTACTCAAGCTGTTCCTCGCCGGTTACGCCGAGTACACCTTCGACCTGCTGCTCGAGCACGACCTGTTCGCCCAGCTGTTCCCGGCCAGTGGCGCAGCGCTCAAGCAGAACCCGCAATACACCGAGAAGCTGATTCGCCAGGCACTGATCAACACCGATGACCGCATCCATGACGGTAAATCGGTTACACCGGCGTTTCTCTTCGCTGCCCTGCTATGGCCGGCCCTGCCCGCCCGCGTGCTGCAGTTGCAGAGCAAAGGTATGCCGCCGATTCCGGCGATGCAGGAAGCCGCGCACGAACTGATTGCCGAGCAATGCCAGCGCATCGCCGTGCCCAAGCGCTTCACCATCCCGATTCGCGAGATCTGGGACATGCAGGAGCGCCTGCCGCGACGCAGCGGCAAACGCGCCGACCTGCTGCTGGAGAATCCTCGTTTCCGTGCCGGCTATGACTTCCTCCTGCTGCGCGAGCTGGCCGGGGAAGACACTGGCGGCCTGGGCGAATGGTGGACGGACTATCAGGACGCCAACGATAGCGAGCGCCGGCAGATGATTCGCGACCTCGCCGGCAAAGGCGAGAGCACCGGCAACGCACCGCGCAAGCGTCGCCGCAACAGCAATCGCCGCAAGCGCAGCGAAGAAAGCAGCGGCGAATGATGGAGCGGGCCTATATCGGCCTTGGCAGCAACCTGGCCGAACCGCTGCAACAGCTGCGTGCGGCCTTGCAGGCCATCGCCCAGCTGCCGCACAGCCGTTTGCAGGCGCACTCTTCGTTCTACATCAGCGATCCACTTGGTCCTGCCGATCAACCACGTTACGTCAACGCCGTGGCCGCACTGGATACCGAGCTGGAGCCCTGGCAACTGCTCGACGCCCTGCAGCGCATCGAGCAGGAGCAAGGCCGCGTGCGCAAGGCCGAACGCTGGGGCCCGCGTACACTGGACCTGGATATCCTGCTATTCGGCGAACGCCTGATCGACGACGAACGCCTGACCGTGCCGCACTACCACATGCATGCGCGTCCCTTCGTGCTCTATCCGCTGGCCGAGCTGGCCGCGCAACTGCAGTTACCGGACGGCCGCAGTCTCGGTGCATTGCTCGAAGCCTGCCCGTTTACCGGCCTGGAACGCCTGGCTGAGTAACCCGGCCGGCCTCTGTGGGACGGCCCCTTGCGCACCCCCGACATCCCGCGCATTGGCGGTAACGCCAGTAACAGGGCGGTAACACCTGCAATTGACTTCATAGCCCCCCATCTGGACTATAGGCGTCCCGTCGCACCGCGCCGGGCGCACCTTTGATGCCAATCCAGGCCGGATTGCCGCCATATAGAAGCGGTATACCGAGTCTGAGCGAGGACCTTTGAAATGCCTGACGTTACCCTGAGCACCCTGCAGAGCCTCAAGCAGAACGGTGAAAAGATCGCCATGCTGACCTGCTACGACGCCACCTACGCCCATGCGGCCTGCCAGGCGGGTGTCGAAGTGTTGCTGGTCGGCGACTCCCTGGGCATGGTCCTGCAGGGCCACGACAGCACCCTGCCGGTCAGCGTCGAAGAAATGGCCTACCACACGGCCTGCGTCAAACGTGGCAACCAGGGCGCACTGATCGTTACCGATCTGCCGTTCATGGCGTACGCCACCACCGAGCAGGCGCTGCACAACAGCGCCAAGCTGATGCAGGCAGGTGCCCACATGGTCAAACTGGAAGGTGCCGGCTGGCTGGCCGAGCCGATCCGTCTGCTGGCGGAACGTGGCGTGCCGGTGTGCGCGCACCTGGGTCTGACCCCACAGGCGGTGAACATCCTCGGTGGCTACAAGGTTCAGGGCCGCCAGGAGGCACAGGCACGGCAGATGCGCGCCGACGCCATGGCACTGGAGCAGGCCGGCGCAGCCATACTGCTGCTCGAATGCGTGCCGAGCGAGCTGGCTGCGGAAATCACTCAGGCGGTGAAGATTCCGGTGATCGGCATCGGCGCCGGTAGCGCAACCGACGGCCAGGTGCTGGTTCAGCACGATATGCTCGGCCTGTCTCTCTCGGGCCGCGTCGCCAAGTTCGTGCGTAACTTCATGGAAGGTCAGAGCAGCATCCAGGGTGCCCTGGACGCATACGTCAAAGCCGTGAAAGACGGCAGCTTCCCAGCCGCCGAACATGGTTTTTCCGCATGACCACGGTCAAGACACTGCGCGAGCTGCGCGCAGCCATCGCTCAGGCACGCGCCGAGGGCAAGCAGATCGGTTTCGTACCGACCATGGGCAATCTGCATGCGGGCCACGTTTCGCTGGTGGAGATCGCCGCCCAACGTGCCGACTTCGTGGTCGCCAGTATCTTCGTCAATCCGCTGCAGTTCGGCGCGGGGGAAGACCTGGACAAATACCCCCGCACCCTCGCCGCCGATAGGGAAAAACTGCTGGCGGCCGGTTGCCACCTGCTGTTTCACCCCGACGTCGAGGAAATCTACCCACACGGCATGGGCGACCAGACCCGCGTGAGCGTTCCTGGCGTTTCCGAAGGGCTCTGTGGCGCCAGCCGACCAGGGCACTTCGAAGGCGTGGCGACGGTGGTAACCAAGCTGTTCAACATGGTCCAGCCCGACCTGGCCGTGTTCGGCGAGAAGGACTATCAGCAACTGGCGGTGATTCGCGCCCTGGTGCAGGACCTGAACATGCCGATCCAGATCATCGGCGCGCCGACGCAACGCGCCGAGGACGGCCTTGCCCTGTCCTCGCGCAACGGTTACCTCAGCGCCGAGCAGCGTGCCGTCGCGCCTGCGCTGTATCGGGGCCTGCAGGCAGTTGCCGAGGCGCTACGTCGTGGCGCCCGCGACTACCAGAGGCTGATCGAGCAGGCCCAGGCGCAGCAGCAGGCCGCCGGTTTCGTCCCCGACTACCTGGAGATCCGCAACGCGGTGAACCTGCGTCCGGCACAGGTCGATGATCGTTATCTGGTGATCCTCACTGCGGCCCACCTCGGTAACACCCGCCTGATCGACAATCTTGTGGTCGAGCCCGCTAGCCAGTAGCTGTGCCCGAACGCAGGCGGTTACACTCTCAAAGGCCCGGATCAACCCGGGCCTTTTGCTTTTGTGGATCAGGAGCTCCAATGGCCTACTACCAGCAGCCTCAAGACGTCACCACCCTGCCCGCCTGGCAGGCCCTGCAGCAACATCGTGCCGAGATGGCCGGTTTCAGCATGCGCGAGGCCTTCGCCGCGGACGCACGCCGCTTCCAGCGTTTTTCCCTCGACAGCTGCGGTCTGCTGCTGGACCACTCGAAGAACCTGATCGATGAACGCGGCCTCGAGCTGCTGATTCAACTGGCCGAACAGGCCCGCCTGCACGAGTCCATCGCAGCCCTGTACAGCGGCGAGCAGGTCAACGCCTCAGAGGGCCGCGCGGCGCTGCACACGGCCCTGCGCAGTCCGATCGGCCGTCGTCTGCTGGTCGATGGCAAGGACCTCATCCCCGAGGTACACCGCGTCCTGAACCAGGTCACCGAACTGGTCAGCCGCATTCACAGCGGCCTGTGGCGTGGCTACAGCGAGAAGCCAATCAAGGAAGTGGTGAACATCGGCATCGGTGGCTCGTTCCTTGGCCCGCAACTGGTTTCCGAAGCGCTGCGCCCGTTCACCCAGCGCGGCGTACGCTGCCACTACCTGGCCAATATCGACGGCAGCGAATTCCGCGAGCTGACGGCCCGCCTGGACCCGGAAACCACGCTGTTCATCGTCTCCAGCAAGTCCTTCGGCACCCTGGAAACCCTGAAGAACACCCTGGCCGCGCGCGACTGGTACCTGGCCATGGGCGGCCCGGAAGAGGAGCTGCACCGCCACTTCATCGCAGTGACCAGCAACCGCAAGGCGGCGATCGAATTCGGTATCGGCGAAGAGAACATCTTCCCCATGTGGGACTGGGTCGGTGGGCGCTACTCGCTGTGGTCGGCCATTGGCCTGCCGATTGCCCTGGCCATCGGCGTGTCCAACTTCAAGGAACTGCTGGCCGGCGCATACGCCATGGACCAGCACTTCACCCAAGCGCCACTGGCCGAGAACATGCCGGTGCTGATGGCCCTGCTGGGCATCTGGTACACCAATTTCTGGGGCGCGCAGAGCCACGCCATCCTGCCCTACGATCACTACCTGCGTAACTTCACCAAGCACCTGCAACAGCTGGACATGGAGTCTAACGGCAAGAGCGTGCGCCAGGATGGCAGCGCACTGGACATCGCCACGGGGCCGATCATCTGGGGTGGCGTCGGCTGCAACGGCCAGCACGCCTACCATCAGCTGCTGCACCAGGGCCGCCTGCTGGTGCCGGCGGACTTCATCGTGCCGGTCAACAGCTACAACCCGCTGTCCGACCATCACCAGTGGCTGTTCGCCAACTGCCTGTCGCAGGCCCAGGCCCTGATGCAGGGCAAAACGCGCGAAGAGGCCGAAGCCGAGCTGCGTGGCAAGGGCCTGAGCGAAGCCGAAGTGCAGCGCCTGGCGCCGCACAAGGTGATCCCCGGCAACCGTCCGAGCAACATCCTGGTGATGAATCGCATCGCCCCCTTCGAGCTGGGCGCACTGGTGGCGCTGTACGAGCACAAGGTCTTCGTGCAGAGCGCCATCTGGGGCATCAATGCCTTCGACCAGTGGGGCGTGGAGCTGGGCAAGGAGATGGGCAAGGAGGTCTATCAGCGCCTCACCGGCCAGATCGAGAGCGGCGCATCGGACGCCTCGACCCAGGGTCTGATCGAACATTTCCGCGAACATCATCGCGGCTGAGCCAACCCCTTCCGCCGCTGCCCGGCGCCAAGCGCCGGGCAGCGTTGACGACCCTCAGCAGTCTTGCCCTCGAACATCGGCCCTTGAACCAAGCGCCTGCTTGGGTGCACCCTTGTGGTTGTTGCGGACACACAATTACAAGGACCCCGCCATGTTCGAGATCACTCGCCATCCCGTGCCCGATGCGGTGCGCCAGCGTGCACACCTGGACAACGACGCCTACCTGCGCCTCTATCAGCAGTCCGTCGAACAGCCAGAAACCTTCTGGGCCGAGCAGGCCAAGGCCTTTCTTCACTGGTTCAAGCCCTGGGATCAGGTGCACAGCAGCGACCTGAAGCAGGGCCATGCCGAATGGTTCAAGGGCGGCCAGCTCAACGTCGCCTACAACTGCATCGACCGCCATCTGGAAAAGCGCGGTGAACAGGTCGCCATCATCTGGGAAGGCGACAACCCCGCCGAGTCGGCGCACATCACCTACAACAAGTTGCACCACAACGTCAGCCGCCTGGCCAACGTGCTGAAAAGCCGTGGCGTGAAGAAGGGTGACCGGGTGTGCATCTACATGCCGATGATCCCCGAGGCGGCCTACGCCATGCTCGCCTGCGCGCGCATCGGCGCTGTGCATTCGGTGGTGTTCGGCGGTTTCTCCCCGGACGCGTTGCGTGATCGCATCCTCGATGCGGACTGCCGCGCGGTGATCACCGCCGACGAAGGTGTACGCGGCGGCAAGTACATCCCGCTGAAGGCCAACGTCGACAAGGCGCTGCAGAGTTGCCCGGACGTCTCCACCGTGGTGGTGGTCGAGCGCACCCAGGGCGATGTGGCCTGGGTCGAGGGCCGTGACCTCTGGTATCACCAGGCGCTCAAGGACGTCGAGGCCGACTGCCCGGCCGAGCCGATGGACGCCGAAGACCCGCTGTTCATCCTCTACACCTCGGGCAGCACCGGCAAACCCAAGGGCGTGCTGCACACCACCGGCGGTTACCTGCTCGGCGCAGCGATGACCCACAAGTACGTGTTCGATTACCACGAGGGCGACATCTACTGGTGCACCGCCGATGTCGGCTGGGTCACCGGGCACAGCTACATCGTCTACGGCCCGCTGGCCAACGCCGCCACTACCCTGATGTTCGAGGGCGTACCGAACTACCCGGACGCCTCGCGTTTCTGGCAGGTGATCGACAAGCACCAGGTCAACACCTTCTACACCGCGCCGACCGCCCTGCGCGCGCTGATGCGTGAAGGCGAAGCACCGGTCAAGGCCACCTCGCGCAGCAGCCTGCGCCTGCTCGGCACGGTGGGCGAGCCGATCAACCCGGAAGCCTGGGAATGGTACTTCCATGTAGTCGGCGAAACGCGCTGCCCCATCGTCGACACCTGGTGGCAGACCGAAACCGGCTCCATCCTGATCACCCCGCTACCCGGCGCCACCGACCTCAAGCCGGGCTCGGCCACGCGCCCCTTCTTCGGCGTACAGCCGGTGCTGCTCGATGAGCAGGGCAAGGAGATCGACGGCCCAGGCAACGGCGTGCTGGCGATCAAGGCGAGCTGGCCGAGCCAGATCCGCAGCGTCTATGGCGACCACCAGCGCATGGTCGACACCTACTTCAAGCCCTACCCCGGCTATTACTTCACCGGCGACGGCGCGCGTCGCGACGAGGATGGCTACTACTGGATCACCGGGCGCGTGGACGACGTGATCAACGTCTCCGGCCACCGCATCGGCACCGCCGAGGTGGAAAGCGCCCTGGTGCTACACGATGCCGTGGCCGAGGCAGCGGTGGTCGGCTACCCGCACGATGTGAAGGGCCAGGGCATCTACGCCTACGTCACCCTGATGAACGGCCAGGAGCCTTCGGAGGAACTGAAGAAGGACCTGCTGAGCCTGGTCGGCAAGGAGATCGGCAGCTTCGCCAAGCCGGAGCTGATCCAGTGGGCCCCGGGCCTGCCCAAGACCCGTTCGGGCAAGATCATGCGCCGCATCCTGCGCAAGATCGCCTGCAACGAACTGGAGAACATGGGCGACACCTCCACCCTGGCCGACCCCAGCGTGGTCGACAGCCTGATCGAGCAGCGTCTGAACCGCTGAACCGCACGCCCATTGCCCCGCACCTGCGGGGCAATGCGGCATCTTGCCTTGGGCCAGCCAAGCGCCGACACTGCGCGCCATGGAAAGCCTACGTCGTCAGATTGAAAAACAGGTGCACAGCCTTACCGGCGCCTCGCTGGGTGTGCTCGACCTCGACCAGCCGCGTGGCGACGCGGGTCTGTTCGGCCCCGAGTCGATGGTCTGGGAAGTGCACGCCGACTTTACCGCGATGATGGTCGGCGGCGTCTCCGCCCTGCTGCTGCAGATGCTCCATCCGCTGGCCCTGGCCGGTGTGTGGGATCACTCCACCTTCCGCCAGGACATGATCGGGCGCCTGCGCCGCACCAGCCTGTTCATCGCCGGCACCACCTATGGCGGCCAGCACGACGCCGAACAGTTGATCGACAAGGTGCGCACCATTCACCTGCAGGTGGTCGGCAGCGCGCCGGACGGTCGCCCCTACGCCGCCAGCGATCCACATTTGCTGACCTGGGTACACGTCTCCGAGGTCAGCCAGTTCCTCGCCGGCTACCTGCGTTACGTCAATCCGCAGCTAGCTGTCACCGAGCAGGATCGCTACTACCGCGAGGTGGCGCTGATCGCCGAACGCCTGGGCGCCCAGGACGTGCCCAAATCGCGCCAGGCCATCAGCGCCTACCTCGAACGCATGCGCCCGCAGCTGCTCTGCGATGAGCGCACCCGCGAAGTGGTGCGGCTGCTGCATGCCGCGCCGGTACCCAGCATTCTCGCCAAGCCCTTTGGCAAGCTGATGATGCAGGCGGGCGTCGATCTGCTGCCGGACTGGGCCAGCGACCTGCTCGGCGAACGGCAACCCGCCTGGCGCCGCCCGCTGATCCGCAGCAGCGTGCAGCGCACCGCCACCCTGCTGCGCTGGGCGATTCGTAACAGTGCCGCGCAACGCGCTCAGCGCCGCCTGGTACGGTAGCGCGCGCGGCAACGAGCTGATGCCGGCCCCAGCTTGTGGCGAGACCGGGCGACGGTCACCAGCGCAGCCCCCTCATGGCGCGCAGGCTTCGCCCGGCAGAGGAAGCCGGCTGTTTTCTTGATAAACTGCCGGCCCTCCCTCCTCCGAGACGCCGCGCATGCCTTCTCTTGACCAGGCGCTGCGCGCCGCCCTTGCCGCCCGTGAAAACCTGCTCGCCGAGCTGCATGCCCAGGGCACCGACTGCTACCGCCTGTTCCATGGCAGCCAGGAAGGCGCGCCAGGTCTGACCGTCGACCGCTACGGTGCGCAACTGCTGGTGCAGAGTTTTCATCAGCCGCTACCGCCCGAAGACCTGCAAAGTCTGAGCGAGATCGTCGAGGGCCACCTCGGCCAGACGCTGCTGGTCTACAACGATCGCTCCAAAGGCAACTCGCGCATCGACCGCGACCCGACACTGTTCCAGCCTACGGACGCGGCGCTGGAGGATCTGATCGCTCACGAGTGGGGGCTTAACTATCGCGTACGCGGCCGTCATGCGGGCCAGGACCCCCTGCTGTTTCTCGACCTGCGCAACGCACGAGGCTGGGTCAAGGCCAACAGCGCCGGCAAATCCGTGCTCAACCTGTTCGCCTACACCTGCGGTGTCGGTCTGAGCGCTGCCGCCGGTGGTGCTCGCGAAGTGGTCAACCTGGACTTCGCCGAGGGCAACCTGGCAGTCGGCCGCGAGAACGGCGCGCTCAACCCCGAGCTACCCGCCATGCAGTTCATCCAGTCCGACTACTTCCCGGCCATCCGCCAGTTCGCCGGGCTGCCGATCAGCAGCCGTCGCGGGCAGAAGCTGCCGAGCTATCCGCGCCTGCAACCACGCCAGTTCGATCTGGTTTTCCTCGACCCGCCGGCCTGGGCCAAGAGCGCCTTTGGCACGGTCGACCTACTGCGCGACTACCAGAGCCTGCTCAAGCCAGCTCTGCTGGCCACTGCCGAGGGTGGCACACTGGTGTGCTGCAACAACCTGGCCAAAGTGGAGATGAGCGACTGGCGCACGCAGGTGCTGCGTTGTGCCGAGAAACTGGGCCGCCCGGTGCGCGATTGCCAGGTGATCGCTCCAGCGCCGGACTTCCCCTCGCATGACGGCAAGCCGCCGTTGAAAACCCTGATCCTGCAGCTGTGAAGCACGGCGAACACGCAATCCAAATGCGGCGATAACCACCGGAACCGAACCGTCGTGCCATACTCCAAGTCGTCTCCTCGTCTGGATAGATGACGCCAAGCCATGCCCAAAGGACTGAAGCGCGCGCTGAGCGCGCTGTTGATCACCGTATTTCTCTACAGCCTGATCGGCTTTCTGATTCTGCCGGGTATCGCCCTGCGTATCGCCAACCAGCAGTTGGCGCAGTACGCCACGGTGCCCGCCTCGCTGCAGCGTGTGCAGCTCAACCCCTTCACGCTCGAGCTGAGCCTGTGGGGCCTGCGTGTCGGCGAGAGTGGCCAGGAGCAACTGAGTTTCCAGCGTCTCTACGCCAACCTGCAGAGCGACAGCCTGTGGAGCGGAGCCCTGCACCTGAGTGACGTCGAACTCGACGGGGCACGCAGCGAAATACTGTTCGCCAAAGACGGCACGCTCAACCTCACCCAGCTGTTCCGCCTACCGGAAAGCCAGGCCGAACCCAAGGCCGAGAACAGCGAGCCCTTCCCGCTGCGTATCGACAGCATTCGCCTGCGTGAGAAGTCGCTGCGCTTCCAGGACCTGCGTCCGAGCGAGCCCGTGGAGTTCGCCTACGACGCGCTCGACCTGGACCTGCACAACCTCAGCACCCTGGCCGGCGACAATGCCGAAATGACCATGACCGCCAGTGGCCCTTACGGTGCGCGGATCGATTGGCGCGGTCAGGTCAGCCTGACACCGATCACCTCCAGCGGCAGCCTGAGCATCAGCGATGGCCGCCTGAGCACCTTCTGGCCCTACGTACGGGACGCCTTGCCGCTGGTGCTCAAGGAAGGCCAGGTCGATCTCAGCAGCGACTACCACCTTGACCTGTCCAGTGGCACCGAGCTGCAACTGAGCAAGGTCAAGGTGCAGTTGGCGCCCTTCGCCATCGATGATCCGCAAGGCAAACCGCTGGTACGCCTGCAACGCCTGGATATCGACAACACCAGCCTCGACCTGGCCAAGCAGCAGGTGGTGGTCGGCCAGGTGCGCAGCCAGGGGCTGGAAGCCTGGGCGGCGCGCGAGGCCGACGGCCAGCTGGACTGGCAGAAGCTGTTCAGCACGCCCGAAAGCGCCAAGCGCGAGACGGCCGACTCACCGCAGCAGAGCAGCGAGAGCAAGCCCTGGCAGGTGCTGTTGCAGGATGTGCAGCTGCGTGACTACAAGGCTCACCTGGCCGACCGCGTACCGCAGCAGGAGGTAGCCGTGGAGGTCGGCCCGCTGAACCTCGATCTGAAGAACTTCGACAGCCTCGGCGACAAGCCTTTCGACCTGAGGCTCGATAGCGGCCTGGGCAAGCAAGGCAAGCTGCTGGCGGCCGGCAATGTACAACTGAGCCCGACCAGCGCTCAACTCAAGGTCAGCACGCAAGACATCGACCTGCGCCTGGCGCAGGCCTATCTGAGCCCTTTCATACACCTCGAACTGCGCAGCGGCCTGCTCGGCAGCGATCTCGACGTGCAGCTCCAGAGCACCGAACCATTGGCCCTGCATGTTACCGGCAGCGCGCACATCGATCAGTTGCACACCCTCGACACCCTGCATGAGCGCGATTTCGTACGCTGGAAGCAGGTTCGGGTAGAGGATCTCGACTATCGCCACGGGGAAAGCCTGGCCATCGGCCGCGTCGAACTGGACCAGCCTTACGCACGCTTCGTGATCAACGAGAATCTCACCACCAACGTCAGCGAACTCGTCGTGCCGCAGCCGAAGGCGCCAAAGCCGAGCGAGGCCGATGCGGGCAAGCCGCTGGCGATCCGCATCGGCGGCGTGGCGATCAATGACGGCTCGGCCAACTTCGCCGACTTCAGCCTGACCCCCAGCTTCGCCACCGCGATTCAGCAGATGAATGGCCGCATCGGCGTGCTCGACAACCAGAAGCCGCAGGCGGCCAGCGTCGACATCAAGGGCAAGGTCGACCGCTACGCACCGATGAGCATCAAAGGCCAGCTGACGCCCTTCGATCCGCTCAACAGCCTGGATATCGCCACCAGCTTCAAGAACATCGAGCTGACCACCATTACCCCCTACTCCGGCAAGTTCGCCGGCTACCGTATCCGCAAGGGCCGCCTCAACCTCGACCTGCACTACCGCATCGAGAAAGGCCAGCTCAATGCCGAGAACAAGGTACTGGTGGAAAATCTGCAGCTGGGTGAGCGAGTCGACAGCCCGGACGCCGTGGACCTGCCGATCCGCCTCGCGGTGGCCCTACTCAAGGACACCCAGGGACGCATTTCCATCGAGCTCCCGGTACAGGGCGACCTTAACAATCCACAGTTCAGCGTCATGCCCATCGTCTGGCAGACCCTGCGCAACCTGGTGCTGCGCGCCGCACAGGCGCCATTCAAGTTCATCGCCGGGCTGGTCGGCGGCAGCAATGTCGACCTCAGCACCGTGCCATTCAGCGCCGGCTCTGCAGAGCTGCAAGGCGACGCGCGCCAGGCGCTGGACACGCTGGCCAAAGCGCTGGAGGAGCGTCCCAATCTGCGCCTGGAAGTGGAAGGCCGAGCCGCGCAAAGTGCCGATGGCCCGCTACTGGCCGAACAGCGCCTGCAACGCGAATTCCGCGAAACCTGGTACAAGGTGCTGCAACGTCGCGGGGACAAGGTGCCGGCCAGCCCCGACGAACTGACGGTCAGCGCAGACGAACAGGCCGCCCTGCTCGAAGGTATCTATCGCACCCGTCTCAAGCAGCAACCGCCCGCCGAATGGGCCGCGCTGGACAGCGAGCAACGCTTGCAGAACATGCGCCAGGCCGTGCTGGACTCCTGGGCCAAGAGCAAGCTGTTACTGCGCCAACTCGCCCAGCAACGCGCTGCAACGATCAAGGATTATCTGGTTGAGCAAGGCGGGTTGTACGATGAACGCGTCTATCTGATCGATGCCAACCTGGGTAAGCCAGAAGCCGATGGCCGCGTACTCACCACCCTGCACCTGGACAGCCAATGATCATGCGCCGCTCAACCCTTGTCACACTTGTCACCCTGACTGCCGGCCTGCTCAGCGCAACCGCGCAGGCCGACACCCTGCGCTGCGGCAGCGCCCTGGTCAGCCTTGGCGACCGGCCGTTCGAGGTCGAACGCAAATGTGGTGAGCCGGTACACCGCGACCCTGTCGGTTACACCCTGGGCTCCTACGACCGCCGCGAGTACATGATCGAAGAATGGGTGTATGGCCCAAGCAACGGCATGCTCAGCATTCTGCGCTTCGAGGGTAATCGCCTGGTTGCCATCGAACGCCGTCGCGAACGCTGAGCAGGAGGCTCTCATGCGCACATTCGGATATCTGCTCACTCTGCTCTGCCTGCCCCTGATGGCCGAGGCATCGTCCACCTATCGCTGCGGTAGTTCGCTGGTCAGCACCACCGCGCCCTCAGCAGAAGTGCTGAGCAAATGCGGCGAGCCCTCCAGCCGCGATTTTCTCGGCTACAAGGAAGTGGTCGATAGCTACGGTTTTCGCAACGAGGTGAGTGTCGAGGAGTGGATCTACGGCCCGAAAAGCGGCATGTATCACTTTCTGCGCTTCGAGGGTGGACGCCTGACCGAAATCCGCAGCAAGCGCGGCAGCTGATCTGCAGCCCGATGCGGGCTGACGCCCCGTGCATCCGGCACAAAAAATCAAGGCCCCGCCGGTTACACCGGCGGGGCCTTCGCGCATCCATGCCTGTCGCTATCCGTGCTGATAAGGCGTCCTGCCTGAGCCGTCCGTGCTGATGAGGCATCCCGCCTGCAGCCATCCGTGCTTGAACGGCGTCCCTGCCAGGCAGTCCTTGCTCAGAGCTTGTCGCTGAACTCGCGCAGCTCTTGCTGGGCCTTTTCCTTGGTCCAGCCATAACGTTCTTGCAGCTTGCCGGCCAGGTACTCGCTGTGGCCCTCGGCGACGTCCAGGTCGTCATCGGTCAGGTTGCCCCAACGCTCCTTGATGCGACCGTTGAGCTGCTTCCATTTGCCTTTGATGATGTCGCTATTCATGGTCATTCTCCCAGTGACAGAAGGTGGGGCCGGGCCGTAACCCGGCCGGCTCGGCTAATCAGTCTGCGGTTTTCAGGGCATCGGCGGACACGTCACGCACACCCTCGATTTCCTTGGTCTTGGCAATGGCCAGATCACGCTCGGCGTCAGTCGCGACTACACCAGACAGGGAAACCACGCCTTGGTTGGTCTCGACCTTAATGTCCAGCGCGCTGAGAGCAGAGTCAGCGACGAAGGTGGACTTCACTTTGCTGGTGATCCAGGTGTCGGATACCGCCTGCTCGGCTTTATCCATGGTGTCATTGGCCGCCAGCATGGTCGGCTCTGCGGCGAAAGCTGCCGAGGCCAGCGACATGCTCAGTACAGCGGCAGTCAGGGTAGTAGCGGCAAAACGGTTGATTGGCTGTTTCATTGTTCGACTCCTGTACATTCCAGACAATCTGCAAACCAACTCCTGGTTGCAGGTTCACTAGTACTGTTGCAGGGCCTGTGCCAGCTTTTCCATCTACAATAAAACCTTTAAAAACAATAACTTAACAAAATAGAAAGGCACGTACCTGATTGCATTTCGCCGGTTCGACCAAAAACCCTCGGGCAATTTGCATGACCCTGATGCGACCGACGCCCTCCCCGCTTCGCGCAGGCGCTGCACCGCGGCATGTCGGTGTTGGCCGAGGGCCGCGACCGCTACAGCACAACCGAGCGCTGAACAGCAGGCACAAAAAAGGGCTCCCGCAGGAGCCCTTCTCGTTCGAACAGGTCAGCCGTGCTTAGACGCCAGAGGCCTCAGCAGCAGCGACGTCCTTGATCGACAGCTTGATACGGCCGCGGTTGTCCACGTCCAGTACCAGAACCTTCACTTCCTGGCCTTCCTGCAGCACGTCGGTGACCTTCTCCACGCGCTGATCGCTCAGCATGGAGATGTGTACCAGACCGTCCTTGCCCGGCAGGATGTTGACGAAGGCACCGAAGTCGACGATGCGCTCGACCTTGCCGACGTAGATCTTGCCGATCTCGGCTTCCGCGGTGATGGCCAGAACGCGCTGCTTGGCAGCCTCGGCCGCTTCCTTGGTTTCGCCGAAGATCTTGATCGAGCCGTCGTCTTCGATATCGATCGAAGCCTTGGTCTCTTCGCAGATACCACGGATGGTGGCGCCACCCTTGCCGATCACGTCGCGGATCTTGTCCTGGTCGATCTTCATCGCCAGCATGGTCGGTGCATTGGCCGACAGCTCGCTGCGCGACTGGGCAATGACCTGGTTCATCTGGCCGAGGATGTTCAGACGAGCTTCCAGGGCCTGCTCCAGCGCCTGCTCCATGATCTCTTCGGTGATGCCCTGGATCTTGATGTCCATCTGCAGCGCGGTAACACCCTTGGCGGTACCGGCTACCTTGAAGTCCATGTCGCCGAGGTGGTCTTCATCACCGAGGATATCGGTCAGGACGGCGAACTTCTCACCTTCCAGTACCAGGCCCATGGCGATACCGGCAACCGGCGCCTTCATCGGCACGCCAGCGTCCATCAGCGCCAGGGAAGCGCCGCAGACCGAAGCCATGGAGGAAGAACCGTTGGACTCGGTGATTTCCGATACCACGCGGATGGTGTACGGGAACTCGTCAGCGCTCGGCAGCATGGCAGCGACGCCACGGCGAGCCAGACGGCCGTGACCGATTTCGCGGCGGCCAGTGGCGCCCATGCGACCACACTCACCCACCGAGTACGGCGGGAAGTTGTAGTGCAGCATGAAGGGATCTTTCTTCTCGCCTTCGAGGGTGTCCAGCAGCTGCGCATCGCGCGCGGTACCGAGGGTGGCCACGACCAGTGCCTGGGTTTCGCCACGGGTGAACAGAGCCGAACCGTGGGTCTTGTCCAGAACACCGACTTCGATGTTCAGGCCACGCACGGTGCGGGTGTCACGACCATCGATACGCGGTTTGCCGTTGACGATGTTCTCGCGCACGGTGCGGTATTCGATTTCGCCGAAGGCGTCTTTGACTTCACCAGCGGAAGGCTGACCTTCTTCGCCAGAGAACTTGGCAACTACCTGATCTTTCAGCTCGCCAAGGCGTGCGTAACGATCCTGTTTGATGGTGATGGTGTAGGCCTGGGAGATGGCTTCGCCGAACTCGCCACGGATGGCGCTCAGCAGAGCGGTGTTTTCCGGCTTCGGCTGCCAGTCCCAGGTCGGCTTGGCGGCTTCGGCAGCGAAGGCCTTGATGGCGCTGATGACGGACTGGAACTCATCGTGGGCGAACAGTACGGCGCCCAGCATCTGGTCTTCGGTCAGTTCCTTGGCTTCCGATTCCACCATCAGTACGGCGGTTTCGGTACCGGCCACGACCATGTCCAGGCTCGAAGCCTTGAGCTGTTCGTAGGTCGGGTTCAGCAGGTAGCCGGCTTCCGGATGGAAGGCGACGCGGGCAGCGCCGATCGGGCCGTTGAACGGGATGCCGGAGATGGCCAGGGCAGCCGAGGTACCGATCATCGCTGCGATGTCCGGATCGGTCTTCTTGCTGGTGGAAACCACGGTGCAGATGACCTGCACTTCGTTCTGGAAGCCTTCCGGGAACAGCGGGCGGATCGGACGGTCGATCAGGCGCGAGGTCAGGGTCTCTTTCTCGCTCGGGCGCGCTTCACGCTTGAAGAAACCGCCTGGGATCTTGCCGGCAGCGTAGGTCTTTTCCTGATAGTGCACGGACAGCGGGAAGAAGCCTTTGCTCGGGTCTGCAGTCTTGGCGCCGGTTACGGCAACCAGCACGCTGACGTCGTCATCGACGGTGACCAGCACTGCGCCGGAGGCCTGACGGGCGATACGGCCAGTCTCGAGGGTAACGGTCGACTGACCGAACTGGAATTTCTTGATTACCGGGTTCACGGTGTTTTCCTTCTCTTTGTTGCCTTGGGGGAAATTGGAAAGACGCGCGGGAGTCGGACCCGATGCATCCCTCGAAAAGCCAAAAGCTGGAAGCCCGGCGCCACGAGGTGAGGATCACTCCCCACTCGCGACGCCGAACTCCCAGCTTCCAACTTGTGCAGCTCGCGTCTATTAACGACGCAGGCCCAGGCGACCGATCAGGGCGCTGTAACGACTGGTGTCTTTACCCTTCAGGTAGTCCAGCAGCTTGCGGCGCTGGTTAACCATACGGATCAGACCACGACGGCTGTGGTGATCCTTACCGTTGGCCTTGAAGTGACCTTGCAGCTTGTTGATGTTGGCGGTCAGCAGGGCTACCTGCACTTCCGGGCTACCGGTATCGCCTTCAGCTTGCTTGTAGTCGTTAACGATCTGGGCTTTTTCTTCAACGCTGAGTGCCATGTTGGCTTCCTCTCATCTGGAAACTGCCGAAGCAGTCTCAATAGGCCGGGAATCGCTTCCCGTGTTTTAAAAAGAGGCATGACCGTGCCTACTAACAGCCACCCTCGCAACACCTGACGACAACAGTGCCGTCATCAGGCTTTCAGCCGTTACGGCCGAAACTGTCGGTGCTACGCACCGGTATAAATCAATCGACGCGGCGCAACACGCCCATCGTCGCTCACTTCACCGATCCCGATGAAGCGACCATTGTGGTCCTGCACCCGCACCATGCCGAACTTCGGCGCTTCGGGTGCCCGCACCGGCTGACCCTGCAGCCAGTAGAACGCGCTGTGCTCGGAAAACTGCAGCAGCGGCCAGTCCAGCAACCCACTGTCGACCGGTTGCAGGAAACGGTCGAGCGCTTCGTTGCCACCTTCAGCATGCACCGCTTCCAGCTCTTCGAGGGTCACGGTACGCGCCAGATCGAACGGGCCGGCCTTGGTACGGCGCAGTTCGGCAACGTGTGCGCCGCAACCGAGCAGTTGGCCGAGGTCTTCGACCAGGGTCCTGATATAGGTCCCTTTACTGCAATCCACCGCCAAGCGAGCCTGCTCACCCTCAAGGGCCAGCAATTCCAGGCGCGCAATAGTAACAGAACGCGCTTCGCGCTCCACTACTTCGCCTGCACGCGCCAGCTTGTAGAGCGGCTGGCCATCCTTCTTAAGTGCCGAGTACATGGGAGGTATCTGTTTGATTTCTCCACGAAAACTCGGCAGCAGGGCTTCGATTTCAGCGCGACCAACGGTCACCGGACGACGCTCGAGCACATCGCCTTCGGCATCACCGGTGGTGGTGGTGACGCCCAGCTGAGCGACTGTCTCGTAGCCCTTGTCGGCATCGAGCAGATACTGGGAGAACTTGGTCGCCTCGCCGAAGCACAGCGGCAGCACGCCGGTGGCCAGCGGGTCGAGACTGCCGGTATGCCCGGCCTTCTCGGCATTGAGCAACCAGCGCACCTTCTGCAGGGCTGCGTTGGAGGTGAAGCCATGCGGCTTGTCCAGCAGGATGATGCCGTCGACCTTGCGGCGAATACGTTTGACCTGCGCCACGCCTTACTCCTTGGAACCTGCGGTGTCGTCGTGCTGACGATCTTCCGCCACGGCACGCTCGATCAGTGCCGACAGGTGAGCACCGCGCTGCACGCTCTCGTCGTAGTGGAAGTGCAACTGCGGCACGCTGCGCAGCTTCATCGCCTTGCCCAGCTGCATGCGCAGGAAACCGGCCGCGTCGTTGAGTACCTTGAGGCTCTCTTTGACGGCATCGGCATCGTCCTGACCCATGACGGTGATGAAGACCTTGGCGTGACCGATGTCACGACTGACGTCGACCGCGGTGATGGTCACCAACCCCAGACGCGGATCCTTGACCTCACGCCGGATAAGCTGGGCCAGCTCACGTTGCATCTGGTCGCCGATACGCTGGGTACGGCTGTAATCTTTGGCCATTTTCTACTTACCTTTACTTCGTCCGCCGTCTGTTCGTCAGCAGACTCAAAAGCGGCAAACGCCCGGCCGCGCGAATGCGGGGCCGGGCGTTGCGTGTTGCGACTCGCGATTACAGGCTGCGAGCCACCTGGACTTTCTCGAACACTTCGATCTTGTCGCCGACCTTGACGTCGTTGTAGCTCTTCACGCCGATACCGCACTCCATGCCATTACGCACTTCGGCGACGTCGTCCTTGAAGCGACGCAGCGATTCCAGCTCGCCTTCGAAGATCACCACGTCCTCGCGCAGTACGCGGATCGGACGGTTGCGGTAGACGGTGCCCTCGATGACCATGCAGCCAGCGACAGCGCCGAACTTCGGCGAACGGAACACGTCACGCACTTCCGCGGTACCCAGGATGTTCTCGCGAACGTCGCTGCCGAGCATACCGGTGAGGGCTTTCTTGACGTCTTCGATGATGTCGTAGATGACGTTGTAGTAGCGCATGTCGAGGCCTTCGGACTCGACGATCTTGCGCGCACCGGCGTCAGCACGGACGTTGAAGCCGAACAGCACGGCATTGGAAGCCAGCGCCAGGTTGGCATCGGACTCGGTGATACCACCGACGCCGCCACCGACCACACGCACTTGCACTTCGTCGTTGCCCAGGGTGCTGAGCGAGCCTTGCAGGGCTTCCAGAGAACCGCGAACGTCGGCCTTGAGGACGATGTTGAGGGTCTTCTTCTCTTCCTGGCCCATGTTCTCGAAGATGTTTTCCAGCTTGCCAGCGTGGGCGCGGGCCAGCTTGACCTCGCGGAACTTGCCCTGACGGAACAGCGCAACTTCGCGGGCCTTCTTCTCGTCAGCCACCACCATCATCTCGTCACCGGCATCCGGAGTGCCGTCCAGGCCGAGGATCTCGACCGGAATCGACGGGCCAGCTTCCTTGATCGGCTTGCCGTTCTCGTCGAGCATGGCACGCACACGGCCGTAGTTGACGCCGACCAGGACCATGTCGCCCTGACGCAGGGTACCGTCCTGAACCAGCACGGTGGCCACCGGGCCACGGCCCTTGTCCAGGCGCGATTCGACGACCACACCACGACCAGGCGCGCTCGGCGTAGCGGTCAGCTCGAGCACTTCTGCCTGCAGCAGTACGGCTTCGAGCAGTTCGTCGATACCGGTACCGGCCTTGGCCGAAACGGGTACGTAAGGCGCATCACCGCCCCACTCTTCCGGAATTACATCCAGCGCAGCCAGGCCGTTCTTGATGTTGTCCGGATTGGCTTCCGGCTTGTCCATCTTGTTCACCGCGACCACGATCGGCACGCCAGCGGCTTTCGCGTGCTGCACGGCTTCCTGGGTCTGCGGCATCACACCGTCGTCAGCGGCAACGACGAGGATGACGATATCGGTGGCCTTGGCACCACGGGCACGCATCTGAGTGAACGCGGCGTGACCGGGAGTATCGAGGAAGGTGACCATGCCGCGGTCGGTTTCCACGTGGTAGGCACCGATGTGCTGGGTGATGCCGCCGGCTTCACCGGACGCCACCTTGGCACGACGGATGTAGTCGAGCAGCGAGGTCTTACCGTGGTCGACGTGACCCATTACGGTCACCACCGGCGCACGGGACATCGCCTCGCCTTCGAACTTCAGCGACGCGGCCAGGGAGTCTTCCAGCGCGTTATCGCTGACCAGCTTGACCTTGTGGCCAAACTCTTCGGCGACCAGCTGTGCGGTTTCCTGATCCAGGACCTGGTTGATGGTCACCGGAGTGCCCATCTTGAACATGAACTTGACGATTTCCGCGCCCTTGATGGCCATCTGCTGGGCCAGGTCGGAAACGGTGATGGTCTCGCCAATCGATACGTCGCGCACGATAGGACCAGTCGGGCTCTGGAAGCCGTGCTGGTTGCGCTTCTTCATCTTGGCCTTGCCACGACCGCCACGACGGAAACCGTCGCTCTCTTCGTCGACACTGCGCGGCGCAACACGCGGAGCCGGTGCCTTTTCCTTGAGGGTCGGGCGATGCTGAGCGTGCTTGCGATCACGACGCTCGTCTTCGTCGCTGCGCGCCTTCTCGGGACGACGCACTTCTTCCTTCTTGCGCTCGACGTCGACGACCGGAGCCGCGACAACCGGCTCGCTGGCCGGAGCCGGCGCAGCAGCAGGCGCTGCGGTTTCGCTGCCAGCAGTGGCGGCCTGGCGCTTGGCTTCTTCTTCAGCCTTGCGCTTGGCTTCTTGCTCGGCCTTCAGGCGCTCGGCCTCGGCAGCTGCCTGCTGAGCTTCCAGCTCGCGCTGCTTCTCGGCTTCGAGCTCTTCCGGGCTGCGCTTGACGAAGGTTTTCTTCTTGCGCACTTCTACGCTAATGGTCTTGCTGCCAGCAACCTTGAGGGTGCTGGTGGTCTTGCGCTGCAAGGTGATCTTGCGTGGCTCTTCGACCTTGTCGCCGTGACTGCTCTTGAGATGGGCCAGCAGGGCCTGTTTCTCACTATCGGTCACTACTTGTTCGGCACTGCTGTGGGACAGGCCAGCTTCGCGCATCTGCTGCAGCAGGCGCTCAACCGGAGTGTCGACCACTGTGGCCAGTTCTTTCACCGTGACTTGCGTCATGCATCTTTCTCCTCAGGCCGCAACCGCTTATTCGAACCAATGGGCTCGGGCGGCCATGATCAGCTTGCCGGCACGCTCTTCGTCGATGCCGTCGATGTCGAGCAGGTCGTCAATCGACTGCTCGGCCAGGTCTTCACGGGTAATCACGCCGCGCAACGCGAGCTCAAGAGCCAGCGCCTTGTCCATGCCTTCCAGTTCCAGCAAATCATCTGCCGGATGGGCATCGGCCAACTTCTCCTCGTTGGCGATCGCCTTGGTCAGCAGACGATCCTTGGCCCGTGCACGCAGCTCATTAACGATCTCCTCGTCAAAGCCATCGATGCTGAGCATTTCTTCCATGGGTACGTAGGCAATCTCTTCGAGACTGGTGAAACCCTCTTCGACCAGGACTTGAGCCAGTTCTTCGTCGACTTCCAGCTCATCGATGAAGGACTGCATGATGTCGCCGGTTTCTGCCTGTTGCTTGGCCTGGATATCCGCCTCGGTCATCACGTTCAGGGTCCAGCCGGTCAGCTGACTGGCAAGACGCACGTTCTGACCGCCGCGGCCAATGGCCTGGGCAAGGTTGTCTTCGCCAACGGCGATGTCCATGGCATGGGCATCCTCGTCGACAATGATCGCGGCCACTTCTGCCGGCGACATGGCATTGATCACGAACTGCGCCGGGTTGTCGTCCCACAGCACGATATCAACGCGTTCACCACCGAGCTCACCGGAAACGGCTTGTACGCGGGAACCGCGCATACCGATGCAGGCGCCCTGCGGGTCAATACGCTTGTCCTTGGAGCGCACGGCGATCTTGGCGCGCGAACCCGGATCACGGGAGGCAGCCTTGACGTCGATCAGCCCTTCGGCAATTTCCGGTACTTCGATGCGGAACAGCTCGATCAGCATTTCCGGCGCGGTACGCGACAGGATCAGCTGCGGGCCGCGGTTCTCGGTACGAATTTCCTTGAGCAGGGCACGCAGACGCACGCCGACGCGGAAGGTTTCGCGCGGGATGATGTCTTCGCGAGCCAGCAGCGCCTCGGCGTTGTTGCCCAGGTCGACGATGACGCTGTCACGGGTGACCTTCTTCACGGTGCCGGAGATGATCTCTCCCAGGCGCTCGCGGTAGGCGTCGACAACCTGAGCACGCTCGGCCTCGCGCACTTTCTGCACGATGACCTGTTTGGCGGTTTGCGCGGCGATGCGGCCGAACTCGATGGAGTCAACCTTCTCTTCGAGCACGTCACCAATCTTGGCGTTGGCCTCGACGGCCTGCGGCATGTCATCGGTCAGCTGATAGGCCGGATCTTCGAACTCGGACTCGTCGACCACCGTCCAGCGGCGGAAGGTTTCGTAACTACCGTTCTGACGATTGATCGATACACGCAGATCGACTTCGTCCTCGAAACGCTTCTTGGTGGCAGTCGCCAGAGCCAGCTCCAGCGCCTCGAAAATCACGCCGGCCGGTACACCCTTTTCGTTGGATACCGACTCAACAACCAGCAGTACTTCTTTGCTCATCGTACGCCTCGCCTTTCGCAATCCATTGGTTCTGCGCAATCCGCATCACGTTCACGCCATGGGCGCTACATTCGTGCGTTACCGCGCTACCCTCGCGTCATCTGTGTCGCCCACGCTGCGCCAACACTTGGCTGTCCAGCAGCGACGCAGAATGCGCATATCAATCAAATCGGGGGATGATGTTGGCCTTGTCGATCAGGTCGATCGGCAACAGATACTCGTGGTCATCCACCTGAACTACCACGTCCTGCTCCTCCACACCGCGAAGGAGGCCCTGGAAGTTACGACGCCCGTCGAAAGGCGAACGCAGCTTGATCTTCACCTGCTCACCGACATGCGCCGCAAATTGTTCGAGCGTGAACAACGGGCGATCCATGCCAGGAGAAGAAACTTCAAGCGTGTACTCCGAGGTAATCGGGTCCTCGACATCGAGCACACCACTGAGCTGACGGCTGACGATTTCGCAATCTTCGATCAGGATGCCATCGGCTTTATCGATATAGACACGCAGTAGCGAATGACGCCCCTGCGACAGGAACTCGATGCCCCAACATTGATAACCGAGCGCCTCGATTACCGGGGCCAACAAGGCCTGCAACTGTTCTAGCTTGCTCGACACTTAACGGCCCTCGTGCATGCTGTGCAAATAAAAAATGGGCGAAACGCCCATCCCTTCAATCCGCTGCAACCACCAACGGACACTGTCTTTCAGCTAACAAAAAGCCCCTGAAAAGGGGCCTGCTGAAACTGGTTGCGGGGGCAGGATTTGAACCTACGACCTTCGGGTTATGAGCCCGACGAGCTACCAGACTGCTCCACCCCGCGTCAAAGCTGGGCCGGAATTATACGGCCACCCCCTGGCGAGGGTCAACCAAACACTCCAGCAACAAGAAAGCCCGCGAACAGCGGGCTTTCTTGAGTATGGTACCGAGGAGGGGACTCGAACCCCTACAGCCTATGGCCACTACCACCTCAAGGTAGCGTGTCTACCAATTCCACCACCTCGGCAAAACTGTTACTGCTCTGGAGCCTCCGGCACATCCGAAGTATCGGACGCTGGAGCTTGCTCTTCGAGCACCGGCACGTCTTCGGCGGCCGGTTTTTGTTGAACTTCCAGAACCGCTGGGTCTGGCAGACCAACCTGAGTCAGTGCATCAGCTTTTTCTTTAGCAAAGAACGCTAAGCCCAAGCTAGTAATGAAAAAACCGGCTGCGAGTATACCAGTAAACTTACTCAGAAAGGTAGAGGAACCTTGGCTTCCGAATACGGTTGCAGAAGCACCCGAACCGAACGACGCACCCGCGTCAGCACCCTTGCCTTGCTGCAGCAGCACCAGCACTACAATCCCGATCGCACCCAGCAGGTGCAGAACAACAATGACTGTTTCCAGCATTCTTCAGTTTCCTGCAGCGCGACAGATCGCACCGAATTCATCCGCATTCAGAGAAGCTCCACCTACGAGCCCCCCATCGATATCCCGCATACCGAACAACTCGGCTGCACTGGCGGCCTTTACACTGCCGCCATAAAGAATTCTCAACTGACTCGCGACATCAGCATCCAGCTGCGCAACCTGCGCACGGATGGCTGCATGCACTTCCTGAGCCTGCTCAGGCGTAGCGGTCAACCCGGTGCCGATGGCCCATACAGGCTCATAGGCAACTACGGCATTGCTCAGCGCATCGACACCCAGGGCATCGACCACCGCAGCCAACTGGCCACCCACCACACCCAGCGTTGCATTCGCTTCACGCTGCTCACGGGTTTCACCAACGCAGAGCACGGGAGTCAACCCCGCCGCCTGCACTGCCGCAAACTTGCGCACGACCACTTCGTCATTTTCACCCAGAATCAGGCGACGCTCGGAGTGACCAACCAGCACCAGCTCGCAACCACCATCGACCAACTGACTGACTGCCAGCTCACCGGTCAAGGCACCCTGCTCTACCTGTGCCGCACAATCCTGCGCTCCAACTTCCACTGCTTTGCCGCTCAGGCCTTCAACAACCTGAGCGATATGCAGACTGGAGGGAAACACCGCAACATCGACGTCAGCCGGCAAATCCTGCTGACGCAGCCCTTCGATCAGTTCTGCGACGCTGTCGCGGGTACCGTGCATTTTCCAGTTACCGGCGACTAAGGGGCGACGCATGTTTTACCTCGTCGATCAAAGAGGGCGCAGATGTTACCCAAGAGCACCCTCGGTAGCAAGCGCAATCAAGCACAGACTTCGGCAACAATCTTAGCCAATTCATCGGCATAGCCGCGAACCGTAGTTTCCTCGTCACCTTCGACCATTACTCGCACCAGCGGCTCGGTACCCGACTTACGCAGCAGCACGCGACCACGCCCCGCCATGCTCTCGGTAACCCGCGCGCAGGCTTCCTTGACCGAGGGGTGCTCAAGCGGATCGAGGGCACCGGAAAACCGTACATTGACCAGTACCTGAGGACATTTCTTCAGATCGCTGCGCGCCTCGACCAGACTCTGATCACGCCGCTTGAGCGCCATCAGCACCTGCAGAGCGGCAATGATGGCATCACCAGTGGTGGTGTGCTGGAAGCACACCAGATGTCCCGAGTTCTCGCCACCGAGTTGCCAGTTGCGCCCCAGCAGCTCGGCAATCACATAACGATCACCGACATTGGCCCGCACGAACGGAATGTTCAAATCAGCCAGGGCCAGCTCCAGCCCCAGGTTGCTCATCAGCGTGCCGACCACACCGCCACGCAAGCGCCCGCGCTCCTGCAGGTCACGAGCGATGATGAACAGCAGCTCGTCACCGTCGACCACCGCGCCGTACTGATCGACCATCAGCACGCGATCAGCATCGCCGTCGAAGGCGATGCCCAGATCAGCCTGCTGCGCGACCACCTCGGCCTGCAGCGCGGCGAGGTGCGTAGAGCCGCAACCGTCATTGATGTTGAGCCCATCAGGCTGCGCCGAAATGACTCGCACCTCGGCACCCAGCTCACGAAACACACTCGGAGCGACCTTGTATGCGGCACCGTGGGCGCAATCGAGAACGACCTTCAGCCCCTTGAAGCTGGTACCACTGGGTACGCTGCCTTTGCAGAACTCGATATAACGCCCGGACGCATCGTTGATTCGCGAAGCCTTGCCAATACCGGCAGACTCCACCACGGTCATCGGCTGATCGAGCAACTCTTCGATCATCAGCTCGACATCGTCGGGCAGCTTGGTGCCCTCACTGGAGAAAAATTTGATGCCGTTATCGTCGTGCGGATTGTGCGAGGCGCTGATGACGATACCGGCATCGGCCTGAAAGGTCCGCGTCAGATAGGCGATGGCCGGTGTCGGCATCGGCCCGAGCAACTGCACGTCAGCCCCGGCCGCAGCCAAACCCGCCTCCAGTGCGGACTCGAACATGTAGCCGGAGATGCGCGTGTCCTTGCCGATCAGGATGCGGCACTTGCCCTGCTTGCGAAACGCCATGCCAGCGGCCCAGCCAAGCTTGAGCATGAAGTCCGGAGTAATGGGGAACTGACCGACGCGCCCGCGAATGCCGTCGGTACCGAAGTATTTTCTAGCCATGACGCTTTCCTTGTTATTGCGCTGCTTGAACCGCAGCGATCATGCGCACCACATCCACCGTTTCGGCGACGTCATGCACACGCAGAATATGTGCACCCTTGGTCAATGCCAGGGCTGCCAGTGCCAGGCTGCCATAAAGGCGCCCGCCAACTTCGTGACCAAGCACCTTACCGATCATGCTCTTGCGTGATACACCAACCAGCAAGGGCCGCCCAAGTGCGGACAGCTCGGCCATCCGCCTGAACAGGGCCAGATTGTGCTCCAGGGTCTTGGCAAATCCAAAGCCCGGATCGAGCACGACCCGCTCGGCGGCAATACCAGCCGTCGCGCATGCACTCATGCGCTCGGCGAGGAAGTCGTGCACTTCGCTGACGATATCCGGGTACTGAGGGTTGTCCTGCATGTTGCCCGGCTCACCGCGCATGTGCATCAGGCACACCGGCAGGCCACTGTCGGCAGCAGCATCGAGAGCGCCGTCACGCTGCAACGAACGCACGTCGTTGATCAGCCCGGCCCCCAGCCTTGCACTCTCGCGCATGACCGCAGGCGTCGAGGTGTCCACCGAGATGATCACATCCAGATTGCTCGCGATGGCTTCAACCATCGGCGCAACTCGCTCCAACTCCTCGGTCGGCGAAACTGCACGAGCGCCTGGGCGAGTGGACTCCCCTCCAACATCGATCAGCGTCGCGCCAGCGGCGACCATCTGCTCGGCATGACGCAACGCCGCGTCACGAGCCGTGAAGCGTCCGCCATCGGAAAAGGAATCGGGGGTGACATTGAGGATGCCCATCACGTGCGGACGGGACAAATCAAGAAGCCGGCTGCCACAGGGCAGCCGGCTCGGGTATTGCACATTGGACATAAGCGACCTTAGTGCTCGGCCGCCGGCCCACCGATGGGCTTCTCGGGAAGACTGGGTTCGTCGACCTTGGCTTGCGGCGCACCGGAGTCATCGCCACCGCCCCAGCCACGCGGCTCACGGGGCTCGCGGCCACTCATGATGTCTTCGATCTGCTCGGCATCGATGGTTTCGTACTTCATCAGCGCTTCTGCCATGGCATCGAGCTTGCCGCGGTTTTCCACCAGCAGTTGCTTGGCGGTGGCGTAACACTCGTCGATGATGCGGCGCACTTCCTCGTCGATCTGCTTGGCAGTCTCGCCGGAAACATTGCTGTTCTGGCTACCCATGCTGCGACCGAGGAACACCTCACCCTCTTCTTCCGCGTACATCAACGGACCCAGCTTCTCCGACAAGCCCCACTTGGTGACCATGTTCTTGGCCAGCTGCGTGGCGCGCATGATGTCGTTCGAGGCCCCCGTGGTGACGCCATCGAAGCCAAGGGTCATCTCCTCGGCGATACGCCCACCGAACAGCGAGCAGATCTGACTGATCAGGGCGCGCTTGCTAAGGCTGTAACGATCCTCTTCCGGCAGGAACATGGTCACACCCAAAGCACGACCACGCGGAATGATGGACACCTTGTAGACCGGATCATGCTCGGGCACCAGGCGACCGACGATGGCGTGACCGGCCTCGTGGTAAGCGGTGTTGAGCTTCTCCTTGTCGGACATGACCATGGTCTTGCGCTCGGCACCCATCATGATCTTGTCCTTGGCCAGCTCGAACTCCTTCATTTCCACCAGGCGCTTGCCAGAGCGAGCGGCGAACAGAGACGCTTCGTTGACCAGGTTTGCCAGATCGGCACCGGAGAAACCCGGAGTACCGCGCGCGATGACAGCCGGATTGACGTCGTCGCCCATCGGCACCTTGCGCATGTGCACTTTCAGAATCTGCTCGCGACCACGGATATCCGGCAGCCCCACCACCACCTGGCGGTCGAAACGACCAGGGCGCAGCAGCGCCGGGTCCAGTACGTCAGGACGGTTGGTGGCGGCGATGACGATGATGCCGTCATTCATTTCGAAGCCATCCATCTCAACCAGCAGTTGGTTGAGGGTCTGCTCACGCTCGTCGTGACCGCCGCCCATGCCGGCGCCACGATGGCGACCAACGGCGTCGATCTCGTCGATGAAGATGATGCAGGGGGCGTGCTTCTTGGCCTGGTCGAACATGTCGCGCACACGGCTGGCACCCACACCGACGAACATCTCGACGAAGTCGGAACCGGAAATAGTGAAGAACGGCACTTTCGCCTCACCGGCCACGGCCTTGGCCAGCAGGGTCTTACCGGTACCCGGCGAGCCAACCATCAGGACGCCACGCGGGATCCGGCCACCCAGACGCTGGAACTTGCCGGGATCACGCAGGAACTCGACCAGCTCGCTGACTTCTTCCTTGGCTTCGTCGCAACCGGCGACGTCGGCGAAGGTGGTCTTGACCTGGTCTTCGGAGAGCAAACGTGCCTTGGACTTGCCGAAGCTCATCGGCCCGCCCTTGCCTCCGGCACCGCCCTGCATCTGGCGCATGAAGAACATGAACACGGCGATGATCACCAGAATCGGGAAGCTCGCCACCAGCAACTGCGTCCAGATGCTCTGCTGCTCAGGCTGCTTGCCTTCGATGACCACGTTGTTGTCGATCAGGTCGCCGATCAGACCGCCATCCTGAATCGCCGGACGAATGGTCTTGAAGCCTTCGCCATCGGTGCGCTTACCGGTGATCACGTAACCGTCGACGGTGACGCGCTCGACGCGCCCCTCCTTCACCTGCTCGATGAATTGCGAGTAGCTCAGGGTCTGCGGCTCGCTCGGGCTGGAGAAGTTGTTCATCACGGTAACCAGCACCGCCGCGATGATCAGCCACAGGATCAGATTCTTTGCCATGTCGTTCAATTAGCTACCCTCTGAAGCAGGCCTCGTGGCGAAGCAGGCTTCCCATGACGACCAATGATATACCGACCTAACTTACACCAAACGCCCGCGTCCCGCAGGCACCGTCTGTAACCCTTTATGAGACCTTTGCCACTGAGACCGACGTGGCGGCCACCAGTTTCAACTCACGCCCCGCGGAAACCACGCGCCAGCAGATACTGCTCACGCGAGCGATCACGCGAAGACAGTGGCTTGCGCATCTGTACCTTGTCGAAGGTTTCACGCACCTGCTTGTGGTACGCATCGAAGCCTTCGCCCTGGAAAATCTTGATCAAAAAATCACCACCTGGACGCAAGACACGTCCGGCCAGGTCCAGCGCGAGCTCGCACAGGTACATCGCGCGCGCCTGGTCAGCGGTTCTTACCCCACTCATATTGGGGGCCATATCGGAAATAACAAGGTCAACCGGATTTTCCCCAATGGCCTCGAGAAGCTGGGCGAACACTGCATCATCGGTAAAATCGCCCTGAATGAAGGTGACGTCGGGAATCGCGTCCATTTCCAGAATATCGGACGCGATCAAACGCCCCTTGTCACCAATCACTCGGCTGGTGACCTGCGACCAGCCACCCGGCGCAGCACCAAGATCGACCACGGTCATACCGGGGCGCAGGATGCGATCCTTCTCCTGAATTTCCAGCAACTTGTAGCTGGCGCGCGACCGATAGCCGTCCTTCTGCGCCATCTTCACGTAAGGATCGTCGAAATGTTCTTTCAGCCAACGCTGGCTGGTCTTGGAACGTGCCACTGAAACCTCGAACTCAACGGGTCATGAATAACTGCGCGGGCTCGGGTAAGATAGGCGCCGTTTTCCAGACCGAATTAGGTACTAACGATTATGCCGCTCACTCAAGAGCAGAAGAAACAATTCAAATCTATCGGCCACCACCTGAAACCTGTATTGATCGTGGCTGACAATGGTTTGACCGAAGGCGTGCTGGCCGAGCTGGACCGCGCCCTGAACGATCACGAACTGATCAAGGTACAGCTGCGCCTCAGCGAACGCGAAGATCGCCAGGCTGCCATCGTAGCCCTGTGCCAGAGCGGACGGGCCGAGCTGGTCCAGTCCATCGGCAAGGTCGCCCTGCTCTATCGCAAGAACCCCAAGCCGAATCGCAACCTGTCCAACGTGATTCGCTATCAGGGCTGAAGACTGCGTGCAGCGCCTGCACAATCGACGTCAGGCGCCGCGCGATTTACCTGGAACCGGTTGCAGCACCAGCAGCAGCCCGCAGAATGCCATCACCAAGTAGCTGAAGCGTAGCCAGTATTCGGCCTCGGGCCAGTACTGCAGGACCACGAAGTAACTCAGGGCCATGGCCGCAACGGTCAACAGCAACTGCCCACGCACATCACGCACCAGACTCGAAAGCCCGTCGCTGCGCAGCAAGGCAAACGCCTGCAGCGCCACGCACACGGCCGTCAGGCCGATCAGCAGTGGCACCAGCCGTTCGGCTATTTCCTGCGTCAGCAGAGGCGCCAGGCCGATCTGACCGATGGCCGGCAGAATGACGAATTGCAACAACCACAGACCGCCGACCCAGAGGGTCTGGGCCAGCTGCCAACTGACGGCAGCGGCCCGTGACGGTTGATGTGGTTTAGATGTGGCGGACTTCGACAATCTCGTACTCGATCAGGCCACTGGGGGTTTGCACCGTCACCACATCACCTTCGCTCTTGCCCACCAGGGCACGAGCGATGGGCGAGCCAACGGAAATCTTGCCCTGCTTGATGTCGGCTTCGTCTTCACCGACGATCTGGTAGGTCACGCTCTCGTCGGTTTCGACGTTGGCGATTTCTACAGTGGTGCCGAAAATTACCTTGCCGGTATGGGCAATGGTGGTGACGTCGATGATCACCGCATTCTGCAGGCGACCCTCGATATCACGCACACGCGCCTCGACCATGCCCTGCTCTTCACGGGCAGCATGGTATTCGGCGTTTTCCTTGAGGTCACCCAGCTCGCGAGCCTCGGCAATCGCCTGGCTCAGAGCGGGGCGACGCACCTTGGTCAGGTGCGCCAGCTCTTCTTCCAGGGCGCGAGCGCCCTGGACGGTCATCGGGTATTTATTCATGCCTTGATTCCTGCGTGCAGATCCTGCAGCCGGCGCACGGTCTTCTCGGGACCGAACTTGAGCGCCTCACAGACCGCCTGCCCCGCCGCGATGGTGGTGGTGCAGTAGATCTTGTGCTGCAGGGCGTTACGACGGATCGAGTAGGAGTCAGCGATGGACTGACGCCCCTCGGTGGTATTGATGATCAAGGTAACTTCGTCGTTCTTGATCATATCGACGACATGCGGACGACCTTCGGTCACCTTGTTCACCCGGCGTACCGGCAGACCGGCAGCCTCGATCACCTTGGCGGTGCCTGCGGTGGCGACCACCTCGAAGCCCAGCGCGACCAGATCGCGAGCGACCTGAACAGCTTCCGGCTTGTCGTCCTCGCGTACGCTGATGAAAGCGCAACCGGAGTTCGGCAGGATCTCGCTGGCACCCAGCTGCGCCTTGGCGAAGGCCTCGCCGAAGCTGTCACCGACACCCATCACCTCACCGGTGGACTTCATCTCTGGGCCGAGGATCGGGTCGACACCCGGGAACTTGGCGAAGGGGAACACCGCTTCCTTGACGCTGAAGAACGGCGGGATGATTTCCTTGGTGAAGCCCACTTCGGCCAGGGTCTTGCCGGCCATGACGCGCGCGGCCACCTTGGCCAGCGACTCGCCGATGCACTTGGAAACGAACGGCACGGTACGCGAGGCACGCGGGTTCACTTCGATGACGTAGATGTCTTCGCCCTGCACGGCCATCTGCACGTTCATCAGGCCGATCACGCCGAGCTCCAGGGCCATTTTCTTGACCTGCTCGCGGATCTCGTCCTGGATATGTGCCGGCAGCGAGTAAGGCGGCAGCGAGCAGGCGGAGTCACCGGAGTGCACGCCGGCCTGTTCGATGTGCTGCATGATCGCGCCGATGACCACGGTTTCGCCGTCGCTGACCGCATCCACGTCCACTTCGATGGCGCAGTTGAGGAAGCGATCCAGCAGCACCGGGCTGTCGTTGGAGACCTTCACCGCTTCGCGCATGTAGCGCTTGAGCTCTTCTTCCTGATAGACGATTTCCATCGCCCGGCCGCCCAGTACATAGGACGGACGCACCACCATCGGGTAACCGATGCCCTTGGACAGCGCGAGGGCCTCGTCTTCGCTGCGCGCAGTGGCGTTGGCCGGCTGACGCAGGTTCAGGCGCTGCACCATCTGCTGGAAGCGCTCGCGGTCTTCGGCGCGGTCGATGGCCTCAGGGCTGGTGCCGATGATCGGCACGCCTGCTTCTTCCAGCGCGCGGCAGATCTTCAGCGGAGTCTGGCCGCCGTACTGGACGATGACACCCTTGGGCTGCTCGACGCGGACGATTTCCAGCACGTCTTCCAGGGTCACCGGCTCGAAGTACAGACGATCAGAGGTGTCGTAGTCGGTGGAGACGGTTTCCGGATTGCAGTTGACCATGATGGTCTCGAAACCGTCTTCACGCATGGCCAGCGCCGCGTGCACGCAGCAGTAGTCGAACTCGATGCCCTGACCGATACGGTTGGGGCCGCCACCGAGAATCATGATCTTGTCGCGGGTCGACGGATTGGCCTCGCACTCTTCCTCATAGGTCGAGTACATGTAGGCGGTGTCGGTGGCGAACTCGGCGGCGCAGGTGTCCACGCGCTTGTACACCGGCAGCACTTTCAGCTTGTGGCGGTGAGCGCGCAGGCTCTTCTCGGAAACGCCCAGCAGTTTGGCCAGACGCGCATCGGAGAAGCCCTTGCGCTTGAGCTTGAACATCAGGTCATAGTCGATGGAGGACAGACCCAGAGTCTGAACGGTCGCCTCGTCCTTGATCAGATCTTCGATCTGCACCAGGAACCACTCGTCGATGCGAGTCAGCTCGAACACCTCGGCGACGGTCTTGCCGGCACGGAAGGCATCGGCCACGTACCAGATGCGGTCGGCGCTGGGTACGGTCAGCTCGCGGCGCAGGGTGCTTTCGGCTTCCGGGTCGTTCAGGTCGAGCTTCGGATCGAAGCCGGCAACGCCGACTTCCAGGCCACGCAGGGCTTTCTGCATCGATTCCTGGAAGGTGCGACCGATGGCCATAACCTCACCCACGGATTTCATCTGGGTGGTCAGGCGCGCATCGGCCTTGGGGAATTTCTCGAAGGCGAAACGCGGAACCTTGGTCACCACGTAGTCGATGGCCGGCTCGAACGACGCCGGGGTACGACCACCAGTGATGTCGTTGGACAGTTCATCGAGGGTGTAGCCGACGGCCAGCTTGGCGGCGATCTTGGCGATCGGGAAGCCGGTGGCCTTGGAGGCCAGCGCCGAACTGCGCGATACGCGCGGGTTCATCTCGATCACGACCATGCGCCCGGTGTTCGGGCAGATGCCGAACTGCACGTTGGAGCCGCCGGTTTCCACACCGATCTCACGCAGTACCGCCAGAGAGGCGTTACGCAGAATCTGGTATTCCTTGTCGGTCAGGGTCTGTGCCGGTGCGACAGTGATCGAGTCACCGGTGTGCACGCCCATCGGATCGAAGTTCTCGATGGAGCAGACGATGATGCAGTTGTCCTTCTTGTCGCGGACCACCTCCATCTCGTATTCCTTCCAGCCGATCAGCGACTCGTCGATCAGCAGTTCGCTGGTCGGCGACAGATCGAGACCACGGGCGCAGATTTCTTCGAACTCTTCACGGTTGTAGGCGATGCCACCGCCGGTGCCGCCCATGGTGAAGGACGGACGGATGATGCACGGGAAGCCGACCTTCTCCAGCACGCCGTAGGCGTCTTCCATGCTGTGGGCGATGCCGGATACCGGGCAGGCCAGGCCGATGTCTTTCATCGCCTTGTCGAAGCGCGAACGGTCTTCGGCCTTGTCGATGGTGTCGGCGTTGGCACCGATCATCTCGACGCCGAATTTCTCCAGCACGCCGTGGCGCTCCAGATCCAGCGCGCAGTTCAGCGCGGTCTGGCCGCCCATGGTCGGCAGCAGTGCATCCGGACGCTCCTTTTCGATGATCTTGGCCACGGTGGCCCACTTGATCGGCTCGATGTAGGTGGCGTCGGCCATGGCCGGGTCGGTCATGATGGTGGCCGGGTTGGAGTTCACCAGAATGACGCGGAAACCTTCTTCCTTCAGCGCCTTGCACGCCTGGGCACCGGAGTAGTCGAACTCGCAGGCCTGGCCGATGACGATGGGGCCGGCGCCGAGGATCAGGATGCTTTTGATGTCTGTACGTTTTGGCATTTTCTTACTCTCGAATCCTTGGGTCAGTCGGCAGGCTTAGCGGCGCTTGGCCATGGCTTCGATGAAGCGGTCGAACAATGGAGCCACGTCGTGCGGGCCTGGGCTCGCCTCTGGGTGACCCTGGAAGCTGAAGGCGTCCTTGTCGGTGCGCTCGATGCCCTGCAGGGTGCCGTCGAACAGTGACTTGTGGATCGGGCGCACGTTGCTCGGCAGGCTGCTCTCGTCCACGGCGAAACCGTGGTTCTGGCTGGTGATCATTACCACGCCGCTGTCGAGGTCCTGCACCGGGTGGTTGGCACCGTGGTGGCCGTGGCCCATCTTCAGGGTCTTGGCGCCGGAGGCCAGAGCCAGCAACTGGTGGCCAAGGCAGATGCCAAACACCGGGATATCGGTTTCCAGAACGTCCTTGATCGCCTTGATCGCGTAGTCGCACGGCTCGGGATCGCCAGGGCCGTTGGACAGGAACACGCCATCGGGATTGAGCGCCAGCACGTCGCTGGCCGGAGTTTGCGCAGGCACCACGGTCAGGCGGCAGCCACGCTCGACCAGCATGCGCAGGATGTTCAGCTTCACGCCGTAGTCATAGGCGACCACGTGATAAGGCAGCTCGCTGGCCGGGATTTCCGGATGGCTGTCGCTCTGTAGATTCCAGGTGCTTTCGCGCCACTCGTAGCGCTCGGTGCAGCTGACCACCTTGGCCAGGTCCATGCCCTTGAGGCCTGGGAAGCCGCGTGCCAGCTCCAGCGCTTTCTCTTCGGTGGCGTCATCACCCACCAGGATGCAACCGTTCTGCGAACCCTTCTCGCGCAGGATGCGGGTCAGGCGACGGGTATCGATGCCGGCAATGGCGACGGTGCCGTTGGCTTTCAGGTACTCGTCCAGCGGCTGCTTGTCGCGCCAGTTGCTGGAAATCAGCGGCAGGTCGCGAATGATCAGGCCAGCGGCCCAGACACGATTGGACTCGGCGTCTTCCGGGGTGGTGCCGGTGTTGCCGATGTGCGGGTAAGTCAGGGTAACGATCTGCTGGGCATAGGATGGATCGGTAAGGATTTCCTGATAGCCGGTCATGGCGGTGTTGAACACCACCTCTCCGATCGTCTGGCCATCGGCCCCGATGGAATCGCCGCGAAAAATGCTGCCGTCAGCAAGGGCCAAAATGGCAGGTTTGGGGGCTGGCTTAGTCAAGAAGACCTCCGTCTCGATCAAGGCTTGAAGCAAACGCAGGTTGTAAAAAAGCGGGATGACGTGTGAAGGTCATCCCGCTTTTTTATTTGAGCCATTCTGCGTAACTTTTAGTGGACACACTAAAACAGGAAGCTTACAGGAGAACCCTTTTTCGGTCCACCCGATAAGACGCTTCAGTCACACATTTGCGTCAACTCAGGCCCAACACGTCCTGCATGTCGTACAGAGCAGGTGAACGCTGCTGCAGCCACAACGCCGAACGCACCGCGCCCTTGGCGAAGGTCATGCGACTGGAGGCCTTGTGAGTGATCTCCACGCGCTCGCCATCAGCGGCGAACAGCACGGTGTGATCACCGACCACATCACCGGCACGCACAGTGGCGAAGCCAATGGTTTCACGCTCACGCGCACCGGTCTGGCCTTCACGGCCGTAGACGGCAACCTTGCGCAGATCACGCCCCAGTGCATCAGCGACCACTTCACCCATGCGCAGCGCCGTGCCGGACGGCGCATCGACCTTGTGCCGATGGTGAGCCTCGATGATCTCGATATCCACGTCGTCACCCAGTACGCGAGCCGCGGTATCCAGCAGCTTCAGACACAGGTTGACGCCGACACTGAAGTTGGCGGCGAAGACGATGGGTATCTGCTTGGCCGCCTCGCTCAGTTGCTGCTTCTCTTGCGGCGTGAAACCCGTGGTGCCGATGACCATGGCCTTGCCCGCCTGGCGGCAGACTTCCAGGTTCTTCAGCGTCACCGACGGATGAGTGAAATCGATCAGCACGTCGAAATCATCGACAACCGCTGCCAGATCGCCCGCCAGGGCCACACCGACCTTGCCCAGACCGACCAGCTCACCGGCATCGGCGCCGATCAGGCTGCTGTCGGCACGGTCGATGGCGGCGCTGAGCTGCGCACCCTCAGCCTGGCTCACGGCCTCGATCAGGGTCTTGCCCATGCGCCCGGCGGCGCCCATCACTGCAATACGTTGCATACATCAGCTCCAAGCTGTCGCCCCGGCCATGCCGGGGCGCTTTGGGATTAAACGTCGCCGAAGAAGCGCTTGACGCCTTCGAACCAGCCACTGGCCTTGGGCGAGTGGGAGTCGTCGCCCTGCAGCGACTTGCGGAACTCTTCGAGCAGCTCGCGCTGACGCTTGTTCAGGTTGACCGGCGTCTCCACCGCCACCCGACACATCAGATCGCCGGCCGCACCACCGCGCACCGGGGCCACGCCCTTGCCACGCAGACGGAACAGCTTGCCGGTCTGCGTGCCTTCAGGGATCTTCAACTTGACCCGGCCATCGAGGGTCGGCACTTCCAGCTCGCCACCCAGCGCCGCATCAACGATGCTGATCGGCACCTCGCAGTAAAGATGCTTGCCGTCGCGCTGGAAGATCGCATGCTCACGCACGTTGACCACCACATAGAGGTCACCGGCCGGGCCGCCATGCGCCCCCGCCTCACCCTCACCGGACAGGCGAATGCGATCACCGGTATCGACACCTGCCGGCACCTTGACCGACAGCGTCTTGCTCTCTTCCACTCGCCCCTGACCATGACAACTGCCACAGGGGTCGGTGATCATCTTGCCGCTGCCGTGGCAACGCGGGCAGGTCTGCTGTACGGAGAAGAAACCCTGCTGCATGCGCACCTGACCGATGCCACCACAGGTGGTACAGGTAACCGGGCTGGTGCCCTTCTTGGCGCCCGTACCATCGCAGGTCTTGCAACCGACCAGAGTCGGCACGCGAATGGTCACGGTGGTGCCACGCACGGCCTCTTCGAGGTCCAGCTCAAGGGTGTAACGCAGATCAGAGCCGCGCTGAGCTCCGCCGCGCGAACCACCACGCCCGCCGCCACCACCGAAGAAATCGCTGAACACGTCGCCGAAGATGTCGGAGAAGTTGGCGCCGCCGAAACCGGCACCACCACCTGCGCCCATCTGCGGATCGACACCAGCATGACCATACTGGTCATAGGCCGAACGCTTGCTGGCGTCGGAGAGCACTTCGTAGGCCTCGTTGGCCTCCTTGAATTTCTCTTCGGCGTCTTTGTCGTCCGGGTTGCGGTCCGGGTGATACTTCATCGCCAGGCGCCGATAGGCCTTCTTCAGCTCGGCCTCGCTGGCGCCGCGCTCGACCCCCAGGATCTCGTAATAGTCACGTTTTGCCATAGTAGTGCTGCACTCTCAGATTCGTGAGCTCCAGATACGCCGACGCGGGAGAAGGCTCCCGCGCGGCGAATCCTGCCCGTCGCGAGCGACGGTGGAGCGTAAAGAAGAGGCGGCCCGCTGAGCAGGCCGCATCCCTTACTTGTTCTCCTTGACCTCTTCGAACTCAGCGTCGACCACGTCGTCACCGGCGGCATCCTTGGCATCGCCAGCGTCAGCCTGGGTGGCACCACCTTGCGGCTGCTCGGCGTACATTTTCTGCGCCAGCGGCGTGGTGGCCTCGGACAGCGCGTTCATCTTGGCTTCGATGGCTTCCTTGTCGTCGCCCTTCACGGCAACTTCCAGCTCGCCAATGGCCTTCTCGATAGCCGCTTTCTCTTCGGCAGTGGCCTTGTCGCCAGCCTCGGTGAGCATCTTGCGGGTGGCATGCACCAGCTGATCGCCCTGATTGCGCGCAGTGGCCAGCTCTTCGAACTTGCGGTCTTCCTCGGCATTGGCCTCGGCATCACGCACCATTTGCTCGATTTCTTCCTCGGACAGACCGGAGTTGGCCTTGATCACGATGGACTGCTGCTTGCCAGTGGCCTTGTCCTTGGCGGACACATGCAGGATGCCGTTGGCATCGATGTCGAAGGTCACTTCGATCTGCGGCACGCCACGCGGAGCCGGCGGAATCTCGGCCAGGTCGAACTTGCCCAGGGACTTGTTCTGCGCGGCCTGCTTGCGCTCACCCTGCAGCACGTGAATGGTCACGGCGTTCTGATTGTCATCAGCAGTGGAGAACACCTGCGACTTCTTGGTCGGGATGGTGGTGTTCTTCTCGATCAGCGCAGTCATCACACCGCCCATGGTTTCGATACCCAGGGTCAGCGGAGAAACGTCCAGCAGCAGCACGTCCTTGACGTCACCAGCCAGCACCGCGCCCTGAATGGCAGCACCCATGGCCACGGCTTCGTCCGGGTTGACGTCCTTGCGCGGCTCCTTGCCGAAGAACTCGGCAACGGTCTTCTGCACCAGCGGCATGCGGGTCTGACCGCCGACCAGGATCACGTCGTCGATCTTGCTGACGTCGATACCGGCGTCTTTCAGTGCAGTGCGGCACGGCTCGATGGTGCGCTGCACCAGATCCTCGACCAGCGACTCCAGCTTGGAACGGGAAATCTTCACGTTCAGGTGCTTGGGACCGGAGGCATCTGCAGTGATGTACGGCAGGTTGACGTCGGTCTGCTGGCTCGAGGACAGCTCGATCTTGGCCTTCTCGGCAGCTTCCTTCAGGCGCTGCATGGCCAGCGGGTCGCCCTTGAGGTTCATGCCGGTTTCTTTCTTGAATTCGTCGACGAGGTAGTCGATCAGACGAATGTCGAAGTCCTCACCACCGAGGAAGGTGTCACCGTTGGTGGCCAGTACTTCGAACTGGTGCTCGCCGTCGACTTCAGCGATCTCGATCACCGACACGTCGAAGGTACCGCCGCCCAGGTCATAGACGATCACGGTGTGGTCGCCCTTGGCCTTGTCCATGCCGTAGGCCAGCGCAGCCGCGGTCGGCTCGTTGATGATGCGCTTGACGTCGAGACCGGCGATGCGGCCGGCGTCCTTGGTGGCCTGACGCTGACTGTCGTTGAAGTAGGCCGGAACGGTGATCACCGCTTCGGTCACAGGCTCGCCCAGGTAGTCCTCGGCGGTCTTCTTCATTTTCTTCAGCACTTCGGCGCTGATCTGCGGCGGCGCCATCTTCTGGCCGTTGACCTCAACCCAGGCGTCGCTGTTGTCAGCCTTGACGATCTTGTACGGCACCATCTGGATGTCTTTCTGCACGACATCCTCGTCGAAACGACGACCGATCAGGCGCTTCACCGCGTACAGGGTGTTGTGCGGGTTGGTCACAGCCTGACGCTTGGCCGACTGGCCAACCAGGATTTCGCCGTCGTTGGCGTACGCGATGATGGACGGTGTGGTGCGAGCGCCTTCAGCGTTCTCGAGCACCTTGACGTTGCCGTTTTCCAGAATGGAGACGCAGGAGTTGGTGGTCCCCAGGTCGATACCGATGATTTTACCCATGAAAATTCTCCCGAAACTTTGATTTTTCCGTCGCCTGGTTTCGTAGGCGCCGGTAGCACTAAAACGCTTGACTTAGAAATGGGGGCGCTGCCGAGAATTTCAAGCCTGCTCGTCAATGGACGGCGGCGGCGTGGTCGGTGCCTTGCTGACCACGACCATGGCCGGGCGCAGCAGGCGACCATTGAGCAGGTAGCCCTTCTGGAACACCTTGAGCACCGAGTTCGGCTCAACCTTGGCGCTTTCTTCCATCGCCATTGCCTGGTGATGCTCCGGATTGAACGGGGCACCGTGCGGATCGACCGCTTCCAACTGGTGGCGCGCCAGGGTGTCGATGAACAGCTTGAGGGTCAGTTGCATGCCCTCACGCACGCCCTTGATGGCTTCGTCGTCAGGGCTGGACAGCTCCAGACCACGTTCCAGGCTGTCGACCACCGGCAGCAGGTCATTGGCGAATTTTTCCAGCGCGAACTTGTGCGCCTTCTCCACGTCCTGCTCGGCGCGACGGCGCACGTTCTGCAGCTCGGCCGCTACGCGCAGCGACTGGTCCTGCGCCGCAGCCAGCTGCTCTTCCAGGGCCTGTACGCGAGCCGCCAGGTCGTCGCTCGACGCAGCGCTCTCGGCCGCCTGAGTCTCGGGGTTCTGCGTATCCAGGTTCTGTTCGTCAGCCATGCCTATCTCCTATCGAATGAATCGGCGCGAGTCCGGCTCGCACTCCTGCCGCCTATATGGAGTCAATTCCACAGCTTTCAAGGGGCGATAGACGAGGATTGCCAGGAAAAGAAAAAACACTGTATAAATAACCAGACCTTAATTCGGGAGCGTTCGCCATGCTGGTGCACCTGTCCATTCACAACTACGCCATCGTTGACCACCTGGATCTCGAACTGGATGCCGGCATGAGCGCCATCAGCGGCGAGACCGGCGCCGGCAAATCGATCATGCTCGACGCCCTGGGCCTGTGCCTGGGCGATCGCGCCGACAGCGGCGTGGTGCGCCCTGGCAGCGACAAGGCGGACATTCTCGCCAGCTTCGACCTGGCGGACATTCCCGAAGCTCGCGCCTGGCTCGCGGAACGTGACCTGGACAACGACGGCCCGTGCATCCTGCGCCGGGTGATTACCGCCGAAGGTCGCTCACGCGGCTACATCAACGGTAGCCCCTGCCCACAGGCCGACCTCAAGGCCTTGGGCGAGCTGATCATCGACATCCACAGCCAGCACGAACACCAGTCGCTACTCAAGAGCGACACCCACCGCCGCCTGCTCGACGAATACGCCGGCAGTCAGGAACTGGCGCGCCAGGTGCAACTCGCCGCACAGCGCTGGAAGCAGACACGTAACGAGCTGGAACGCATTTCCAGCCAGGGTGACGAGCAACGCGCCCGCCATCAGTTGCTCAGCTACCAGTTGGAAGAGCTGGATAACCTCGCCCTTGGTGACAACGAACTGGAGCAACTGGAGCAGGAACACAAGACCTTGAGCAACGCCGAAGCCCTGATCGGCGCCTGCCGCCAGGTGCTCGAGCTGTGCAGCGAAAGCGATGCCGGCAACGTCCTGTCAGCACTGACCGCCAGCCTCAACCGCCTGGGTGCCTTCGGTGGCCAGGGTGGCGCCCTCGGTGAAGCCAGCAACCTGCTGGCCAGCGCCCAGATTCAGGTGGAAGAAGCCATTGGCGAGCTCAACCGCTTCGTCGACCACTTCGACGCCGACCCGCAGCGCCAGCAGTTTCTCGAAGAACGCCTGGACACCATCTACACCCTGGCGCGCAAGCACCGCATCCAGCCCACCGAGCTGTCAGCCCTGCAGCAAAAACTGTTCGATGAGCTGGAAAGCCTCAATGCCGATGACCAGGCCAGCGAACGCCTGGCCGAGGAACTGGCCGCCTACGAGCGCCACTATCAGGAAAAGGCCACGGAACTCAGCTCGCTGCGCAGCAATGCCGCCGAGCGCCTGTCTGCCGCCGTAGAACAGGAGATGCAGGCCCTGGGCATGCCAGGTGGGCGCTTCAACATCCAGCTGCAGGCGATAAATAGCGAAGAGCCGCATGCCAATGGCCTGGAAATGGTCGAGTTCCTGGTCAGCGCCAACCCCGGTCAGCCACTGCGCGGCCTGGCCAAGGTCGCCTCTGGCGGTGAACTGTCGCGTATCAGCCTGGCGATCCAGGTGATCACCGCGCAGACCTCGCGGGTACCGACCCTGGTATTCGACGAAGTGGATGTCGGCATCGGCGGGCCAACCGCCGAAGTGGTCGGCCAACTGCTGCGCCGCCTCGGCGAACGAGGCCAGGTATTGTGCGTCACTCACTTGCCGCAGGTCGCCGCACAAGGCCATCAGCATCTATTCGTGCACAAGCGCCGCGGTGAGGACGCCACCTCCACCGCCGTGAGCAAACTGGATGAGAGCGGTCGCGTCGAGGAGATCGCCCGCATGCTCGGCGGCGTCGACCTGACCGAGGAATCCCTGGCTCATGCGCGCAAGATGGTGACCAGCGCCCAGGCGGCCTGAAACGCCACAGCCCGGAAACGATGCAGAAGCATCATCCCCCCGGCTTGCATCCAGGCTACGACACAGCAAAAAGGCGACCCGAAGGTCGCCTTTTTTCATTGCCGCAGAAGCATCAGCTCTTCTTGCGCACGTACAGCACCAGGTTGTGATCGACCAGTTCGAAGCCATGCTCACGCACGATCTCCTTCTGGCGCTTCTCGATCTCGGCGTCGAAGAACTCGATCACCTCACCGGAATCGACACAGACCATATGGTCGTGATGGCCGCTGTCCGCCAGTTCGAATACGGCATGGCCGCCATCGAAGTTGTGACGCACCACCAGGCCAGCAGCCTCGAACTGGGTCAGGACGCGGTATACGGTAGCCAGTCCGACGTCTTCACCGGCCTCCATCAGCGCCTTGTAGACATCCTCAGCGCTCATGTGGCGATGCTCGGCGTTATCCAGCATTTGCAGGATTTTGACCCGTGGCAGGGTCACCTTCAGTCCAGCTTTGCGCAGTTCGTTATTTTCAACCATGGTCTGCTTTCTCATGGATGCTGCTTCGCAGCACCCTTCAATACGGGTATGATCCGGGGTTCAAGTTGCCCAAGATAGTGGAAGTCACCCTCCGATGCAAAAAACCAAGCTCTTGCTGACCAGCCTGTCGCTGACCGGGCTCTTCGCACTCGCCGGTTGTTCATTCCCCGGGGTTTACAAGATCGACATTCAACAGGGCAATGTCGTGACACAGGACATGATAGACCAGCTGCGCCCAGGAATGACCCGGCGCCAAGTGCGGTTTATCATGGGCAACCCGCTGATCACCGACACCTTCCATGCCGATCGCTGGGATTATCTGTACAGCATCCAGCCGGGCGGCGGTCAGCGCCTGCAGGAACGCGTCAGCCTGGTATTCGACGGCAGCGACCAGCTGGTTGGCCTGGCCGGCGATTTCATGCCCGGCGTCAGCCGTGATCAGGCGATCATGGGCGAAGACAGCGACACCAGCAGTGCTCAGCCGCAAGCCAAACCGCAGGATGAAACGCCGCCAGCACCCGGCTCGCTGCTGGAGCAGATCCAGCGCGAAGTGGACCAGGTCGAGACCGTCCCGGTGCCGACGCCGGAGCCGCTGGACACTGATCCGCAGTAACACGCGGACACTAAAAAGCCCGGAGCGAATCCGGGCTTTTTCGTATCTGCCGCCTGATCAGCCAAACGACGGCAATCATCAGGCGGGTTCTTCGCCCTCTTCCCTGGCCTTGGCTTTGGCCGCTCGCTGCTTGCGCACCTCCTTGGGGTCGGCGATCAGCGGCCGATAGATCTCGACACGCTCGCCCTCCTCCAGCACACGCTCCTCCGGCTTGCCGACCGCCTTGCCGAAAATACCCAGCGGCGCCTGGTTCAGGTCCAGCTCGGGAAAGAACTGCTGCATACCGGAACGCAGCGCAGCCTCACGCACCGTGGTGCCAGCCGGTACGGAAAGACGCAGCAGCTTCTGCCGCTCGGCCAGCGCGTAGACCACCTCGATAACGATACTCGGCTTATCCATACAGCTGCTTGGCTCGCTGGCAGAAGGCGTCGACCATGGTGTTGGTCGCCTGGTTGAACAATGGGCCCAATGTGGCGCGCACCAAAGGCCCGGCATAGTCGAAGGTAAGGTCCAGACTGATCTTGCAGGCCTTGTCACCCAGCGCCTTGAATTCCCACACGCCGTTGAGGCTGGTGAAAGGCCCTTCCTGCAGATTCATCTCGATACGCTGGCCAGGCGTCAGCACATTACGCGTGACGAAACGCTGGCCGATGCTGCCCTTGGCGACTTCGAGGCTGGCCAGCATATGCGTTTCACTGACCTCCAGTACCTCACTGGAGCGGCACCAGGGCAGAAACTGCGGGTAGCTGGCGACATCGTTGACGAGATCAAACAGCGCTTGTGCCGGGTAAGGCAACAACGCCGAGCGCTGGATTCGAGTAGTCATTTACTTGCTCAGCTCCGCGATGAAAACGATCAGTACGCCGATTGGCGCCACGACGCGAATCAGCCAGAGAGACAGATTGAACAGCAGCGGGCTCCTGATGGCCAACTCTTCGCGCACCGCTTCGCGGTTCAGCGCCCAACCGGCGAACATGGCGAACGCCAGGCCACCCAGCGGTAGCAGGATACGGCTGGTGAGGTAATCGATGCTGTCGAAGAAGGTCTTGCCGCCCTCGACGCCCCACTGCAGCAGATGGAAACCGTCCTCGGCGAAGACAAAGAACTTGGCCTCGGCCCACAGGTTGAACGACAGCACCGTGCCCATCCCCATCAGCCAGCAAAACAGCGCCAGCACGGCGGTGACCTTGACGCGACTGCGCCCGGTCTTCTCGACGAAATAGGCAACGGCTGGCTCCAGCATGGAGATCGATGAACTCCAGGCCGCCACGGCCACCAGCACGAAGAAGATCAGGCCCATCACCTGGCCGAAGGCGATGCTGCCGAAGGCGATCGGCAGCGTCACGAACATCAACCCCGGCCCGCCTCCCGGCTCAAGCCCGGCGGCAAACACGATGGGGAACAGCGCCATGCCGGCGGTCAGCGCCACCAGCGTATCGAGCAGGCCGACGGTCAGCACCGTTGCACCAATCGAAGCCTTCTTCGGCATATAGGCGCCGTAGACCATGATCGAACCGACACCGACGCTCAGGGTGAAGAACGCATGGCCCATGGCGGCGAGAATGCCCCCTTGCACCTTGCTCGGATCGAAATGGAAGAGGAAGTCGAAACCTTCGCGAAAATGCCCGGTGCTGAAGCTGTAGCCCAGCAACACCAGCAGCAGCACGAACAGCAGGGGCATCATGATGCGCAGGCTGCGCTCCAGCCCGGCCACCACGCCTTTGGCGATGACGAACGCGGTCCCCAGCATGAACAGGCTGTGCCACAGCGTCAGTCGCCACGGGTCGGCAGTCAGCCCACCGAACGCCGCACCGGCGCCGTCGGCGCTGATGCCGGTGAAGTCGCCACGCCCCATGCTGAGGATGTAGTCCAGCGACCAGCCAGCCACCACGCTGTAGAAGGACAGTATCAGCAGCGCAGCGACCATGCCCATCAGCGCGGCCAGTGACCAGTGTTTCGAGGCGCCGGCCTCCAAGGCCAGGCTCTTCATTGCGTTGACCGGGCTCCGCCGGCCACGGCGGCCGATCAGGGTTTCCGCCAGCATGATCGGCACGCCCACCAGGGCGATGCAGAACAGGTACATGACGACGAACGCACCGCCACCATAGACCCCGGTCATGTACGGGAACTTCCAGATATTGCCGAGGCCTACAGCCGAACCGGTGGCTGCCAGAATGAACACCCAGCGACTGGCCCAGGCACCATGAATTGAAACTTTGTCGCTCGCCATTGCGGCCAAGACCCCAGACTGCGGGAAAAAAGATCGCGCATTGTCGGAGATTAGCTGCACGGGCTCAAGTTTGGCTCGGCAAAGCGCCCATGGCGCAGGCGCGGACGACTCCCTATAATGCGCGCCCTATGGCTAAGCAAAAGAAACATCCCCAAGGCACCATCGCGCTGAACAAGAAGGCGCAGCATGACTATTTCATCGAACACAAGTTCGAGGCCGGCCTGGTGCTGTCCGGCTGGGAAGTGAAGAGTCTGCGTGCCGGCAAGGCACAGCTGGTCGACAGTTACGTGCTGCTCAAGGACGACGAGGCCTGGCTGATGGGTTGCCACATCACGCCACTGAAAACCGCCAGCACTCACGTCATCGCGGACCCGACCCGCACGCGCAAGCTACTGCTGAACAAGCGCGAGCTGGAAAAGCTGTTCGGCTCCGTGCAGCAGAAGGGCTACACCGCCGTAGCGCTGTCGCTGTACTGGAAGCAGCATCTGATCAAGTGCGAGATTGCCCTGGCCAAGGGCAAGAAGGACTTCGACAAGCGTCACACCGAGAAGGAACGTGACGCCGATCGCGAGGTTCAACGCGCGATGCGCAGCAAGGGCAAGGAAGACTAAACGCCCGCTTCACCGCGCAGGCGATGATGCTCGACATGATCGCCTGCGCTGATGTCTAAAGCCCCTGCCTGCGTTGTGCACGCGCCACCCGCTGGGCTTCCAACTGCACTTCCGAGAGCACTTCCTGCACATAGTCGATGTGCTGGTTGGAGAGGTCGCGCGCATCCTCCGCGCGACCTTCGATGATCGCCTCGTACAGCGCCCGGTGCTGGTTGATCAGCATGTCGCGCGTCTCTTCACGCTGCGCGTACATGCCGCCGATATTGGTCACGACGTTGCGCTTGAGCAGGTCGAACAGGCCACGAATGGTGTGCAACAGGACCGCGTTGTGACTGGCCTCGGCAATTGCCAGGTGAAACCGAGCATCCGCCGCGCCCTCTTCGGCGCGGGTCACCTTGCCGACCCGCGCATAGCAATCCTGCAAGGCCTCGAACGCCTCGGCCAGACGCTGGCGGTCGATATCGGTGGCGCGCCTGGCCGCGTAGTAGGCGCAGGAGCCCTCTAGCGTATGGCGGAACTCCAGCAGGTCACGCTGGGCATCTTCCTTGTGCTCCAGCAGCTGCAGCAGCGGGTCGCTGAACGTCGAGCCGAGTGATTCGGCGACGTAGTTACCACCACCCTGACGACTGACCAGCAAGCCCTTGGCTACCAGCTTCTGGATCGCCTCGCGCAAGGATGGACGCGAGACGCCAAACTGCTCGGCCAGCGCACGCTCGGCAGGTAAGCGCTCACCGGCACGCAAGGTGCCTTCGAGAATCATGGTTTCCAGCTGCGCGACGATGTCATCGGAAAGACGCCGCTGCCGAACCAGACCTACTTCCATCGCCCTCATCTCCATTGGTTTGACCAGGCCCAAGGCCTCACAGCGCAAGCCTATAGCGCCCTTCCGTGCCGAACAAGCAAGCACTCTACGACCAAAGTCTTAGCATCTCGATTTGACAGCCCATTGAGCAACTTTTAACCTGAGCCCGCTACTTTGTAAATTGGTATTACCAATTTAACCAACAAGAACAACAATCCATCGAGGTCACGCCATGACAGCCCAACACGCTGCAAGCCTGTTCGATCACGCCTCATCCCTGCCGCGCCAGCCGCGCGCTCGTGTGGAGTAAGCCCCAATGTCCAACGGAATTCTCGCCCTGCTGGCGTTCTCGCCGATTCTGCTTGCTGCCGTTCTACTGATTGGCCTGCGCTGGCCGGCCAAACACGCCATGCCACTGGTCTACCTGGTTACCGCCGCCGTCGGCCTGTTCGCCTGGGACATGAGCTTCAACCGCGTGCTCGCCTCGACCTTGCAAGGCCTGCTGATCACGCTCGGGCTGTTGTGGATCATCTTCGGCGCCATCTTGCTGCTCAACACCCTCAAGCACTCCGGCGGTATCACCGCGATCCGCGCCGGGTTCGCCACTATCAGCCCCGACCGCCGCATCCAGGCAATCATCATCGCCTGGCTGTTCGGCTGCTTCATCGAGGGCGCCTCGGGCTTCGGTACGCCGGCGGCCATCGCAGCGCCGTTGCTGGTCGCCATCGGCTTCCCGGCCATGGCTGCGGTGCTGATGGGCATGCTGGTACAGAGCACGCCGGTATCCTTCGGCGCGGTCGGCACGCCGATCATCGTCGGCGTCAACACCGGCCTCGACACCGCCACAATCGGCGCTCATCTGGTCGAACAAGGCTCGTCCTGGGCGCAGTTCCTGCAGTTGATCACCAGTGAAGTGGCGATCATCCATGCCATCGTCGGCGTGGTCATGCCGACCATCATGGCGATGATGCTGACCCGTTTCTTCGGTCAGGAGAAAAGCTGGAAAGCCGGCTTGGAAGTGCTGCCGTTCGCGATCTTCGCCGGCCTGGCCTTCGTCGTGCCGTACGCCCTCACCGGTGTGTTCCTGGGTCCAGAATTCCCGTCCCTGCTCGGCGGCCTGATCGGCCTGGCCATCGTCACCAGCGCCGCACGTTTCGGATTTCTGGTACCGAAGAAGACCTGGGACTTCGCTCCGGCGGACAAATGGCCGAGCGAATGGTTGGGCACCGTCGAGATGAAGCTGGACGAACTGACCGCCAAGCCGATGAGCGCACTGCGCGCCTGGCTGCCCTATGTTCTGGTCGGCGCGCTGCTGGTGATCAGCCGCGTATTCCCGAGCGTGGGCAGCGCGCTGAAAGCGGTGGTGGTGAACTTCCCCGACCTGCTGGGCGAGGCCGGCGTCAGCGCCAACTTCCAGCCGCTGTATCTGCCAGGCGGCATCCTGGTCGCGGTGGTCCTGGCTACCTTCTTCCTGCATGGCATGAAGGCCCGTGATCTGGGCAAGGCGGTCAAGGAATCCTCCAGCGTGCTGCTCAGCGCCGGCTTCGTGCTGCTGTTCACCGTGCCGATGGTGCGCATCCTGATCAACTCTGGTGTCAATGGTGCCGAGCTGGCCAGCATGCCGATTCTCATGGCCCGCTGGGTGGCCGACAGCGTTGGCGGCATCTACCCGCTGCTGGCACCTAGCATCGGCGCCCTGGGTGCCTTCATCGCTGGCTCCAACACGGTCAGCAACATGATGTTCAGCCAGTTCCAGTTCGGCGTCGCCAGCAGCCTGGGTATTTCCAGCGCGCTGATCGTCGCAGTGCAGGCCGTTGGCGCTGCCGCCGGCAACATGGTGGCGATCCACAACGTCGTCGCGGCTTCGGCCACCGTTGGCCTGCTCGGCCGCGAAGGCAGTACCCTGCGCAAGACCATCTGGCCGACGCTGTACTACGTGCTGTTCACCGGCATCATCGCGCTGGTCGCGATCTACGTGCTGGGCGTCAGCGACCCGCTGGTCGTGCGCTGAACACAACCCGTCGAATGCGCCCCGGCCGAGCCGGGGCTCTTGCCGTCAGGCTACGCTTCCCCTTTTTCAGTAACAGGATGAGCCCATGATCATTTCTGCCTCTACCGACTATCGCGCCGCGGCCCAGCGCAAGCTGCCGCCCTTCCTGTTCCACTATGCCGATGGCGGCGCCTACGCCGAGCACACCCTGCGCCGCAACGTCGCGGACCTGTCGAACATCGAACTGCGCCAGCGCGTGCTGAAGAACATGGCCGAGCTTGACCTGTCCACCGAGCTGTTCGGCGAGAAGATGTCGATGCCGGTCGGCCTGGCCCCGGTCGGCCTGACCGGCATGTTCGCCCGTCGCGGTGAAGTGCAGGCAGCCAAGGCGGCAGCGGCCAAGGGTATTCCCTTCACCCTGTCGACGGTCTCGGTGTGCCCGATCGAGGAAGTGGCGCCGGCCATCGATCGGCCGATGTGGTTCCAGCTCTACGTACTGAAAGACCGTGGTTTCATGAAGAACGCCCTGGAGCGCGCCAAGGCGGCCGGCTGCTCGACCCTGGTGTTCACCGTCGACATGCCCGTGCCTGGCGCACGCTACCGCGACGCCCATTCCGGCATGAGTGGCCCGAACGCCGCACTGCGCCGCATGCTGCAGGCCATGACTCACCCGCAGTGGGCCTGGGACGTCGGCTTGCTGGGCAAGCCGCATGACCTGGGCAATATCTCCGCCTACCGCGGTAACCCGACCGGCCTGGCCGACTACATCGGCTGGCTGGGCGCCAACTTCGACCCGTCGATTTCCTGGAAGGATCTGGAGTGGATCCGCGATTTCTGGGACGGCCCGATGGTGATCAAGGGCATTCTCGACCCGGAAGACGCGCGTGACGCGGTGACCTTCGGCGCCGACGGCCTCATCGTCTCCAACCATGGTGGTCGTCAGCTCGACGGCGTGCTGTCCAGCGCCCGTGCGCTGCCGGCCATTGCCGATGCGGTCAAGGGCGAGCTGAAGATTCTCGCCGACTCCGGCATCCGCACCGGCCTGGACGTGGTGCGCATGCTTGCCCTGGGGGCCGACACAGTGCTGCTCGGCCGCGCCTTCCTCTATGCCCTGGCCGCAGCCGGTGGTGCCGGGGTGAGCAATCTGCTCGACCTGATCGAGAAGGAAATGCGCGTGGCCATGGTCCTGACCGGCGCCAAGTCCATCGCCGAGATCACCCCGGATCTGCTGGTAAAGGAGCGTTGAACCCATGACTGCCGCTGCCTCCACCACCCGCGACTCCCTGCTGGCGCAGATGCGCCAGATCGTCGGCAGCAGCCACGTGCTGACCGACGAACAAGCCACGCGGCGCTTCCGCAAGGGCCACCGCACGGGCGAGGGCAATGTCCTGGCAGTGGTGCGTCCCGCTTCGCTGCTGGAGCAGTGGCGTATCCTGCAGGCGGCAGTAGCGGCCGACCGCATCGTCATCATGCAGGCCGCCAACACCGGCCTGACCGGTGGCTCCACCCCTGACGGCGCCGACTACGACCGCGAGATCGTGCTGATCAGCACCCTGCGTATCACCGGCGTACAGCTGATCAACGATGGCCAGCAGGTGGTGTGCCTGCCCGGCGCCACGCTGGATCGCCTGGAGCAGGCACTGGCGCCGCTGAACCGCGAGCCGCACTCGGTGATCGGCTCATCCTGCATCGGCGCCTCAGTGCTGGGCGGCATCTGCAACAACTCCGGCGGCGCGCTGGTGCGCCGGGGCCCGGCCTACACCGAACTGGCGCTGTATGCGCAGGTGAAGGACGACGGCTCGCTGGAGCTGGTCAACCACCTGGGGATCGAGCTGGGCGATAACCCCGAGGAAATCCTCACCCGCCTGCAGAAAGGCGATTACAGCGCGCAGCAGGTGCACAACGAAGACACCGCCAAGGCCTCCGATGCCCGCTACGGCGAGCACGTGCGCGATGTCGACGCCGACACCCCGGCGCGTTTCAATGCCGACCCGTCGCGCCTGTTCGAAGCCTCCGGCTCGGCCGGCAAGCTGTGCCTGTTCGCCGTGCGTCTGGACACCTTCCCGAAAGAGCCGAGCACGGTGTTCTACATCGGCAGCAACGATCCGCACGACCTGACCGAGGTGCGTCGCCACCTGCTGGCCAGGCTGCCGCGTCTGCCGATTGCCGGGGAGTACATCCACCGCACCGCCTTCGACATCGGCGAGAAGTACGGTAAGGACACCTTCCTGGTGATCGACAGCTTCGGCACGTCCAAGGTGCCGGCTGCCTTCGCCATGAAGAGCCGGGTCGACGGTTTCTTCGAGCGCTTCGGCCTGCGCGGCGTGACCGACAAGGTGATCCAGGCGCTGATGAACCTGCTGCCCAGCCACCTGCCGGCGCGCATGCGCGAGTATCGCGACCGTTTCGAGCACCATCTACTGGTGCGCGTTTCCAACGACACGCTGGAGCAGACTCGCGCCTTCCTCAGCGAGTACTTCGCGAATAGCACCAGCGGCGCCTACTTCGAGTGCGACGCCGAGGAAGGGCGCAAGGCCTTCCTGCACCGCTTCGCCGTGGCCGGCGCCGCGATCCGCTACCGCGAGGCGCACCGCAGCAGCGTCGAGGACATCCTCGCCCTGGACATCGCCCTGCGCCGCAACGACCGCGACTGGGTCGAGACACTGCCGCAGGAGATGGAAGAGCAGATCATCCACAAGCTCTACTACGGGCACTTCTTCTGCCATGTGTTCCATCAGGACTACATCGTCAAGAAGGGTAATGACCCACTCGCCATGGAGCACGCCATGTGGAAGCTGCTGGACGAGCGCCGCGCCGAGTACCCGGCCGAACACAACGTCGGCCATCTGTACGTGGCCAAACCGGCGCTGGCCGGCTTCTACCGCGAACTGGACCCGACCAATACCTTCAACCCCGGTATCGGTCATACCACGAAGAAGAAGCATTGGGGCGATTGCTGCTAGGACGCTGAAGCTTTACGTAGGAGCGGCTTCAGCCGCGAACGAGGAAAATCGCGGCTGAAGCCGCTCCTACACGAGACACGCAGCCCGGATGCAATCCGGGGCCGGCAGAAACCGATGTCCAGCACAAAAACGAAGGCCCGCCAATTGGCGGGCCTTCGTGTCTAAACGGCAAGCGATCAGGCAAAGACGATCTCGTCGCCCGCCACCTTGGCCTTGACCTGCGCCCCCGGTGCGAAATCGCCAGCCAGGATGCGCTGCGCCAGCGGGTTCTCGATCCAGCGCTGGATCGCTCGCTTCAGCGGACGCGCGCCGTACACCGGGTCGTAACCCACGGCGACCAGCTTGTCGAGCGCCTCCGGGGTCAGCTCCAGGCTCAGCTCGCGCTCGGCCAGACGGCCACGCAGACGCTGCAGCTGAATCTCGGCGATGCCGGCGATCTGCTCGCGGCCCAGCGGTTCGAACACCACCACTTCGTCGATGCGGTTGATGAACTCGGGGCGGAAGTGGCTGCTCACCGCATCCATCACTGCCGCGCGCTGCGCTTCCCTGTCACCGACCAGTTCCTGGATCTGCGCCGAGCCCAGGTTGGAGGTCATCACGATCACCGTGTTCTTGAAGTCCACGGTACGCCCGTGGCTGTCGGTCAGGCGGCCGTCTTCGAGCACCTGCAGAAGCACGTTGAACACGTCCGGGTGCGCCTTCTCGACTTCATCCATCAGCACCACCGAATACGGCTTGCGACGCACCGCCTCGGTCAGATAACCGCCCTCTTCATAGCCGACATAGCCGGGCGGCGCGCCAATCAGACGGGCGACGCTGTGCTTCTCCATGAACTCGGACATGTCGATACGCACCAGCGCTTCTTCGGTGTCGAAGAGAAACTCGGCCAGCGCCTTGCACAACTCGGTCTTGCCCACACCGGTCGGGCCGAGAAAGAGGAACGAGCCGCTCGGTCGGTTCGGATCGGCCAACCCGGCACGGGAACGGCGCACGGCGTTGGCCACGGCGACCACGGCTTCGTCCTGACCGATCACCCGCTGGTGCAGCAGACCTTCCATCTTCAGCAGCTTCTCGCGCTCGCCTTCGAGCATCTTGCTCACCGGGATACCGGTCCACTTGGACACGACCTCGGCGATTTCCTCGTCGGTAACCTTGTTGCGCAGCAGCTGGTTCTCGCTCTTGCCGTGCTGGTCGACCATCTGCAGGCTGCGCTCCAGATCGGGAATCACACCGTACTGCAGCTCGGCCATGCGGTTGAGGTCACCCTTGCGCCGCGCCGCTTCCAGCTCCGTCTTGGCCTGCTCGATGCGTTGCTGGATCTGTGCCGAACCCTGCACCTCGGCCTTTTCCGACTTCCAGATCTCATCCAGGTCGGCGTATTCCTTCTCCAGCTTGGCGATGTCTTCTTCCAGCTTGACCAGGCGCTTGCGGGTCGCCTCGTCATCTTCCTTCTTCAGCGCCTCGCGCTCGATCTTCAGCTGGATCAGGCGACGATCCAGGCGATCGAGCGCCTCCGGTTTGGAGTCGATCTCCATGCGGATGCGGCTGGCGGCTTCGTCGATCAGGTCGATGGCCTTGTCCGGCAGCTGGCGGTCGGTGATGTAGCGATGGCTGAGCTTGGCCGCGGCGATGATCGCGCCGTCGGTGATGGTCACCCCGTGGTGCACCTCGTAGCGCTCCTTCAGGCCACGCAGGATGGCAATGGTGTCTTCCTCGCTCGGCTCGTCCACCAGCACTTTCTGGAAGCGGCGCTCCAGCGCGGCATCCTTCTCGATGAACTGGCGGTACTCGTCCAGGGTGGTGGCACCGACGCAATGCAGCTCACCACGGGCCAGGGCCGGCTTGAGCATGTTGCCGGCATCCATGGCGCCCTCGGCCTTGCCAGCGCCGACCATGGTGTGCAACTCGTCGATGAACAGGATGATGCGGCCTTCCTGCTTGCCCAGTTCGTTGAGCACCGCCTTGAGGCGCTCCTCGAACTCGCCGCGGAACTTGGCGCCAGCGATCAGCGAGCCCATGTCCAGCGACAGCAGGCGCTTGTCCTTCAGACCATCGGGTACTTCACCATTGATGATGCGCTGGGCCAGGCCTTCGGCGATGGCGGTCTTGCCGACGCCAGGCTCGCCGATCAGTACCGGGTTATTCTTGGTGCGGCGCTGCAGCACCTGGATGGTGCGGCGGATTTCGTCGTCACGGCCGATCACCGGGTCGAGCTTGCCCTCCTCGGCGCGCTTGGTCAGGTCGACGGTGTACTTGTCCAGCGCCTGGCGCGATTCCTCGACGTTGGGATCGTTGACGGCCTGGCCGCCGCGCAGGTTGGCGATGGCATTTTCCAGGGCCTTCTTCGATACGCCCTGGCCAAGCAGCAATTTGCCCAGTTTGGTGCCCTCGTCCATGGCGGCGAGCAGCACCAGTTCGCTGGAAATGAACTGATCGCCCTTCTGCTGCGCCAGACGGTCAGCCTGGTTGAGCAGACGCGCCAGATCCTGCGACAGATTGATGTCGCCGGTAGGATTCTGCAGCTTGCCGAGCTGATCCAGCTCACGGGTCAGGCCCTGGCGCAGGCTGTTGATGTCGAAGCCCACCTGCATCAGCAGCGGTTTGATCGAGCCGCCCTGCTGCTCCAGCAGCGCCTGCATCAAGTGCAGCGGCTCGATGGCGGCATGATCCATGCCCACGGCCAGGGATTGGGCGTCGGAGAGTGCAAGTTGCAACTTGCTGGTCAAACGATCGATACGCATAAATGTCCTTCCTCCAGAATGGCGGGCCGGGACAACATCCCCGAAACACAAAACCCACCGAGATGCAGACTAGATAAGGACGATTACGCCGTATTCAAGATCGGACGATTTGATCCAGGTCAGTAACACACCCACCTCATCAACCGCCCAGCCAACTGACTAGGCGGCTAACGAGAGACTGACGAGCGCTCAGAGGCCAAGGGCTTTCTCGACCGCCTGGATCAGCGCCGGATCGTCCGGGGTGGTGCGCGGCGAGAAGCGCGCCAACACGCGGCCGTCCTGGCCGACCAGAAACTTCTCGAAGTTCCAGGTGATGTCGCCGGGAAACTCGGCCCCCTCACCCGCCAGCAGCCGATAGAGCGGATGACGAGCGGGGCCATTGACCTCGAGCTTGCTGCCCAACGGAAAGGTCACCCCGTAGTTGAGGCTGCAGAACTCGCGAATTTCCTCCTCGCTGCCAGGCTCCTGACCGGCGAACTGGTTGCATGGCACACCGAGTACGGTGAAACCATTGCCCTTGTACTGCTGATAGAGCTTCTCCAGCCCGGCGTACTGTGGGGTCAGGCCGCATTTTGAAGCGACGTTGACCACCAGCACCACCTGCCCCTTGTAAGGCGCCAGCGGCAGTTCCTGGCCATCCAGCGCACGTAGATTGAGATCGTGAAAGGCACTCATGACGAACTTCCTCAGCGAATTCAGTGCAGCGAGCGCAAGGCCCGGTCAATCGACAAAGCGGCTACCAGCGAGCCAGCCGCCATGCATGAAAAAGGCGCCCTGAGGCGCCTTTATCGCAAGCTTGAGCTTAGCAGCGGTTGCCCCAATCGGAACGACCGCAAGTCGCCTGATAAAGCGACTCAGTGGTGATGACCACCTTCGCCATGGATGTGACCGTGGGCCACTTCTTCCTCACTGGCATCACGCACGGTGATGACCTTGACCTTGAAGTTCAGGCGCTGACCCGCCAGCGGGTGGTTGCCGTCGACGGTCACGTCGTCGCCATCGATGTCGCGGATGGTGACGATCTGCATGCTGCCGTCCGGACCCGAAGCGTGGAACTGCATGCCCACTTCCAGGGTGTCGACACCTTCGAACATGGCGCGGCTCAGGGTGGCGACCAGCTCGGCACTGTATTCGCCGTAGGCTTCTTCGGGCTCGACGGAAACTTCGACTTCGTCACCGGCCTGCTTGCCGACCAGGGCCTTCTCCAGGCCGACGATGATGTTGCCTGCACCATGCAGGTACACCAGCGGCGCGCCGCCAGCGGAACTGTCGATCACCTCGCCGGCATCGTTGGTCAGGGTATAGTCGATGGAGACAGCCTTGTTGGCGGCGATCAGCATGGGAAGACCTTTTGCAAAAGAGAAATGAACGGGGAATTCTAACCAAGCCCGCCCCGGATTGCGACCCGAGCCCAGACAAACGGGCCGTGTGGATCGTTGATTTCCGTCAGGACGAGCATGGCGACTGGGTGGCAGTCTTGTCTTGTGGCCATACTCAGCATATACGCCACCGACCGCCCTGGCAGAATCGCCCCTGGGTACTCGATCCCGAACAGCGCCAAGTCAGGCTGGGCAGCCTCTTCCCCTGTGGCTGGTGCGCCATGGAGCGGTCGCACGATGAATTCAAGGAAGCTTAGATGTCCGCACGCAACATTCTGGTGATCAACTGCGGTAGCTCGTCGATCAAGTTCGCCCTGGTCAACGAGGCGCAGGAAACCTTCATTGTCAGCGGCCTGGCCGAGCGCCTTGGCAGCCCTGAGGCCGTGCTGCACTGGCAGCACGGCCAACACAAGCACAGCCAGGCCCTGCCCAGCGCAGACCATCGCCTGGCGCTGTCACATCTGCTGCCCATCGTGCAGCAGACCGCCGCTGGCGTACTGCATGGCATCGGCCACCGCGTGGTGCATGGCGGCGAACACTTCTCCGGCGCCAGCCGCGTGGATGCTGCGAGCCTGCAGGCGATCCGCCAGGTCGCGCCACTGGCACCGCTGCACAACCCGGCCAACCTGCTCGGCATCGAAGCGGCGATGAAGCTGTTCCCGGATCTGATGCAGGTGGCAGTGTTCGACACGGCCTTCCACCAGAGCCTGCCGGAGCACGCCTACCGCTACGCCGTGCCCCAGGCGCTGTACGCCGAACACGGCGTACGTCGCTACGGTTTCCATGGCACCAGCCATCGTTACGTCAGCCGTAAGGCGGCACAGATGAGCGGCCTGGCATTCGACGCCAGTAGCTGGCTGGTCGCCCACCTGGGCAATGGCAGTTCCACTTGCGCGGTGGAGAACGGCCGCAGCCGCGACACCAGCATGGGCCTGACCCCACTCGAAGGCCTGGTGATGGGCACCCGCAGCGGCGATGTCGACCCCAACCTGCACAGCCACCTGGCCCGGACCCTGGGCTGGAGCCTGGAGCGGATCGATAGCATGCTCAACAAGGACAGCGGCCTGCTCGGCCTGTCCGGCTTGTCCAACGACATGCGTACACTGGAACAGGCTCGGGAACAGGGTCACGCCGGCGCCACCCTGGCCATCGAGGTCTTCTGCTATCGCCTGGCCAAGTCTCTGGCGGCGATGAGCTGCGCGCTGCGCCGCCTCGACGGTCTGATCTTCACCGGCGGTATCGGCGAGAACTCGGCGCTGATCCGCAGCAAGACCCTGGATCACCTCGGCCTGCTTGGGCTGCAACTGGATGCCCAGGCCAACGCACGCTGCGTGCGCGGCGTTGCCGGTGCCATTCACGCCGACGGCCACACCCGCGTGCTGGTGGTGCCGACCAATGAAGAGCGGCAGATCGCCCTCGATACCCTTGCCCTGCTCGACTGAGGCTTTTTCATGCATACCTTCTTCATCGCCCCCACCGGTTTCGGTGTCGGCCTTACCTCCATCAGCCTCGGCCTGGTCGGTGCGCTTGAGCGCAGCGGCCTCAAGGTCGGTTTCTTCAAGCCCATCGCCCAACCACATGCCGGCGACCTCGGCCCGGAGCGCTCCAGTGAACTGGTCGCCCGTACCCACGGCCTGAACTCGCCCAAGCCGCTACCGCTCAGCCATGTCGAGCGCATGCTCGGTGACGGCCAGCTGGATGAGCTACTGGAAGAGATCATCAGCCTTTATCAGCAAGCCGCAGTCGACAAGGACGTGGTCATCGTCGAAGGCATGGTGCCGACACGCCATGCCAGCTACGCCGCGCGGGTCAACCTGCACCTGGCCAAGAGCCTGGATGCCGACGTGATTCTGGTCAGCGCCCCGGAAGACGAGAACCTCACCGAGCTGTGCGACCGTATCGAGATCCAGGCCCAGCAGTTCGGTGGGCCAAAAGATACCAAGGTGCTCGGCGTGATCCTCAACAAGGTGCGCAGCGAGGATGGCATCGAAGCCTTCACCACGCGCCTGGGTGAGATCTCGCCGCTGCTCAAGAGCGATGATTTCCGCCTGCTCGGTTGCATCCCCTGGCTCGATGAGCTGAACGCCCCGCGCACCAAGGACGTCGCCGAACTGCTCGGGGCACGCATCCTCAACGCCGGCGACTACGAGCAGCGGCGCATGATGAAGATCGTGCTCTGTGCCCGCGCCGTGGCCAACAGCGTGCAGTTGCTCAAGCCCGGCACCCTGGTGGTGACACCGGGTGATCGCGACGACATCATCCTCTCCGCCTGCCTGGCAGCGATGAATGGCGTGCCGCTGGCGGGCCTGCTGCTGTGCAGCGACTTCGCTCCCGACCCACGCATCATGGAGCTGTGCCAGGGCGCCCTGGCCAGCGGCCTGCCGGTGATGACGGTAGCCACTGGCTCCTACGACACCGCCACGCACCTCAACCGCCTGAACAAGGAAATCCCGCTGGATGACCGCGAGCGCGCGGAGAAGGTCTCCGACTTCGTGGCTGGGCATATCGACCACGACTGGCTGAGCGCACGCTGCGGCACACCGCGCGAACTGCGCCTGTCGCCGCCAGCCTTCCGCTACCAACTGGTGCAGCGCGCCAAGGCCGCCGGCAAGCGCATCGTCCTGCCCGAAGGGGCCGAGCCACGCACCGTGCAGGCCGCCGCTATCTGCCAGGCACGCGGCATCGCCCGCTGCGTTCTGCTGGCCAAGCCGGACGAAGTGCAGGCCGTGGCGCGCGCGCAAGGCATCGAATTGCCGGATGGCCTGGAGATCCTAGACCCGGACCTGATTCGCGGACGCTACATCGAGCCGATGGTCGAACTGCGCAAGGGCAAGGGCCTCAATGCGCCGATGGCAGAGGCACAACTGGAAGACACCGTGGTGCTCGGCACCATGATGCTCGCTCTGGACGAGGTGGACGGCCTGGTCTCCGGCGCCATCCACACCACCGCCAACACCATTCGCCCGGCCCTGCAGTTGATCAAGACCGCGCCTGGCTACAACCTGGTGTCCTCGGTGTTCTTCATGCTGCTGCCGGATCAGGTGCTGGTCTACGGCGACTGCGCGGTGAACCCGGACCCGAACGCCGAACAACTGGCGGAAATCGCCCTGCAAAGCGCCAAGTCTGCGCAGGCCTTCGGCATCCCGCCGCGCGTGGCGATGATCAGCTACTCCACCGGTGACTCCGGCAGTGGCGAGGAGGTGGAAAAAGTTCGCACCGCGACCCGCCTGGCCCGTGACAAACGCCCCGACCTGCTGCTCGACGGCCCGTTGCAGTACGACGCCGCCGCCATCGAGAGCGTGGGCCGGCAGAAGGCACCGAACAGCCCGGTGGCAGGCCGGGCCACGGTGTTCGTATTCCCCGACCTGAACACCGGCAACACCACCTACAAAGCCGTACAGCGCAGCGCCGACTGCATCAGCGTCGGGCCGATGCTGCAAGGTCTGCGCAAGCCGGTGAACGATCTGTCGCGCGGCGCGCTGGTCGATGACATCGTCTTCACCATCGCGCTGACGGCGATCCAGGCAGCCGATCACGACTGAACAGCCAAGGCAACCGTGCGTACCCGACAAGGGCGCGCACGGCCTGGTTTACCGCCTGGGAGAGAACCTCAGGGTCACTGCTGGCACTTGCAGGTCAGTGCACAACCGTTAACCTTGGCGCCGAACCAGCTCGCTGCACGGAACGCCGCAGCTCTTTCGACTGATACGGGGCGCAGAGAAAGCCCCTTTCTCAGGCTGCCCGCCGCGCGTGCAGCCTGCCTACGGAGGCGTTCGCCCGATGTTGCACTTTCTTCCCGCGCCGCTGCGCGGCCTGATCGCGAGCCTGTTGCTGGCGCTCAACACCCTGTTCTGGTGCTGGCCGCTGTTCTTCGTCGCCCTGCTCAAACTGCTGCTGCCGTTCGCCCCTATCCAGCGCGCGCTGCGTTTCGTCATGCACGGCATTGCCGAAAGCTGGATAGGCGTCAACAAATTCTGGATGGGCCTGGTCGGCACCATCGAATGGAAGGTCGAGGGCCTGGAGCCTTTCGACACGCAGCACTCCTATCTGGTGACCAGCAACCACCAGAGCTGGGTGGACATTCTGGTGCTGCAGCACCTGCTCAACCGCCGCATGCCGCTGCTGAAGTTCTTCCTCAAGCAGGAACTGATCTGGGTGCCGGTGATCGGCCTGTGCTGGTGGGCGCTGGAGTTTCCCTTCATGAAGCGCTTCAGCAAGGAATACCTGGCCAAGTACCCGGAAAAGCGCGGCCAGGACCTGGCCACTACGCGCAAGGCCTGCGCGCGCTACAAGACCAACCCGGTGGCGGTATTCAACTTTCTCGAAGGCACCCGCCTGACGCCGGCCAAACATGCGCAGCAGAAATCGCCGTTCAAGTACCTGCTCAAGCCCAAGGCTGGCGGCATCGCCTTCGTGCTCGATGCCATGGGTGAGCAGTTGCACGCCATCGTCAATGTCACCATTCACTATCCGCATGGCGTGCCGGGGTTCTGGGACCTGCTCAGCGGTCGTCTGGATGCCGTGCAGGTGCGCTTCAGACAGGTCGACATTCCGCGCGAATTCATCGGCCGCAACTACGACCAGGACGAGGACTATCGCCTGGCCTTCCAGCAGTGGGTCAACCGTTTGTGGGAAGAGAAGGACGCCGAGCTGGCCTGCCTGCACCAGCAAGCCTGAAGCGTAACTGGCGCATCACTCACCACGCGGCAGGGGCACCTTGCTCCAGTCCAGCAGCGCCGGCACCTGCATGGCGCTGCTGGCCGGCACACCCGGCGCCACCAGAAAGCCCTGCATGATGTTGCAGTGGTGCTGCGTCAACCACTCGCGCTGCTCCTGAGTCTCGACGCCTTCGGCGATGACCTCCAGGCCGAGGTGGCGCCCCAGATCGATGATGGTGCTGACCACCGCCGCATCGCGCGGTGAGTCGAGCATGTTGGCGATGAACAGGCGGTCGATCTTCAGCGTATCCAGCTCGAAATGACGCAGATACGCCAGTGACGAATAGCCGGTGCCGAAGTCGTCGATGGCGATCTTCACCCCCAACTCACGCAACTGACGCAGCTGCGCCTGGGTCAGTTCCAGGTCCTGCATCAGGGCGCTCTCGGTCACCTCCACTTCCAGCTGGCTGGGTTTGAGGCCGTGCATGGCCAGTACGCGCTGCAGGTCGGTCACCAGCTGCGGCATGCCGAACTGTACCGGGCTGACGTTGAGGCTGAGCACCATGTCCTCGCCGAACTGCTGCTTGAAAACGGCCAGTTGCCTGGCGCCCTCGCGAAAGATCCACTCACCGAGGCGGTTGATCAGACGGGTTTCTTCGAGCAGCGGGATGAACACGTTCGGCGCCACGATACCGGCGACCCGATGCTGCCAGCGCAGCAAGGCCTCGAAACCACGCAGGCGCCCGGTCTCCAGCTGGAACTGTGGTTGATAGACCAGCACGAAGTCGTCGTTCTCGATGGCGTGACGCAGGCTTTCCTCGAGCATCAGCCGTGAACGCGCACGACCGTTCATTTCTGGCGAGAAGAAACGGTACTGCTGGCGACCGGCACGCTTGGCCTCGTACATCGCCATGTCGGCGGAGCGCAGCAGGCCCTCGACGCTCTGCCCGCATTCGGGGAAGCAGGCGATGCCGACACTGGCGCCCAAGGTGAAATCCACGCCATCGAGGGTGTGGCGCACCGAGACCAGTTCGATCAGTTTCTCCGCAACCTTGGCGGCATCCTCGGGATGACCGAGGTTGTCCAGCAACGCGGTGAACTCGTCACCGCCAATACGGGCCAGGCTGTCATAGGGACGCAAGCAGGCCTTGAGCTGCTCGCCCACACGACGCAGCAATTGGTCGCCGACATCGTGGCCAAGCGAGTCGTTGATGCGCTTGAACCCGTCCAGATCCAGATACAGCACAGCCACCCGCTGGCCGCTGCGCTCGATACGCGCCAGCGCCGACGCCAGCGCCTGGTGAAAGCCGCGCCGATTGAGCAGCCCCGTCAGCGAGTCGGTCACCGCCTGCGACTCCAGCTGCGCGTGCAGGTTGCGCACCACCGACATGTCCAGGGCGATCACCACCATGGCGTGCTGTTGCCGGGGCAGCGGCGAACAGGACAGCGCCACTGGCAGGCAACCACCCTTGAGCGTGCGCATCATCGCCTCGTGTACGCGGTAGGTCGCCTCACGCCTGAAGTGCAGGTAGAACTCGGACTGCTGCCAGCCACCCTCGCTAGCCGGATTCTTGAGGAAGGACAACAGGTCGGAGCCCTCCAGATCCGCGACCTCGCCATCGAGCATGTGCGCCATGGCGGGGTTGGCGAACTGGATACGGCCGTCCTCGCCGACCACCAGGATGCCCTCGGCGGCGTTGTCCAGCACCGATGCATTGAACGCCCTGGCGCGCTCGAGCTGCTGCGACAGCACCTGCAGCTCACAGCGATTGTGCTCATGCTCCAACAGGCTCTGGATCTTGTGCCGCAGCACACTGGGATCGAACGGCTTGAGCACGAAGTCCACCGCGCCCGTGCTGTAGCCGCGCAGCACGGCGTCGTGGGTCTGTGCGATGGCAGAAACGAAGATGATCGGCGTCAGCCGCGTGCGCGGATTGCCGCGCATCAGGCGGGCGACCTCGAAACCATCCATGCCGGGCATCTGCACGTCGAGCAGCACCAGCCCGACGTCCTCTTCGAGCAGACAACGCAGGGCCTCTTCACCGGAACTGGCACAGCGCAACTGCCATTCACCATCCTCGAGCAGCGCCTGCATGGCCTCGAGGTTCTCCATTCGATCATCCACCACCAGCAGAACCTGCCTGGCGGGCACGATGGCATTCTTGTTCTGCGCCTGGGCCATCATCACTCCTCTATCCATATGCCCTTGTCCCACTCACTCCTGCCATCAGGTTAGTCCATCACCGGAAGAAGACATGACCGGCATGCTCAGCCAGCGCTCCAGCAGTGCCAGCAGCTCATCGCGCTGGATCGGCTTGGCCATGTAGTCGTCCGCGCCTGCCGTGATGCATTTCTCGCGATCGCCCTTCATGGCATGGGCGGTGAGCGCGATGATGGGGATCATGCACGCATGCTCCTGCTTGAGCAGGCGCGTGGCGGTATAGCCGTCCATGTTGGGCATGGCCATGTCCATCAGGATCAGATCAAATGGATCACTCTGATAGGCGGCGATGGCCTCGATGCCGTCCGTGGCGGAGCTGACGTGCAGCCCCACTTCATCCAGCAGTGCCGTCAGCGCGTAGACGTTACGTACGTCGTCATCCACCAGCAGGATGCGCTTGCCCTCCAGCGGATTGAGCCGCAAGTGCGCCGCCTGCGGCGCACGCACGTCACCGAGAAAACCCTGCACCGCCTTGCACAGTGCATCGGTGTCGTCGCCATGCTTGCGCACCACCACGGCGCTGTAGCGGCGCAAACGCTGCAAGGTCTGCTGAGTGACATCGACGCCGGTGTTGATCACCACACGCGTGCCCTGCAACTGGCGTAGCTGATTGAGGCTGTCGAGCAGCGCGAAACCGTCCAGATCGGGCAGGTCCAGATCGATCACCAGTGCGCAGAACTGTCCCTGCGCATAAGCCGCGCGAGCCTGCTCGCCATCGGCGCAGGCAGTGACCTGAAAGCCCAGCTCCGTCAGTTGTTGACGATAGTGCTCACGCTCGGCCTCGACATCCTCTACTAGCAGCAGAGCCCTATCCTGCTGCGCGCCATGCTGCAGCTCGACGAACACCTGCTCCAACTCGTCGCGGCCGATGGGTTTGACCAGGTAGCGCGTGCCATCATCGTTCCAGCCCGCCGGCTGTGGCACGCAGGAAATGATGTGCACCGGTGTGTGCCGGTGGGTCGGCTGGGCCCGTAGACGGCGAAACAGCTGCCAGCCGCTGAGATCGGGGAGCAGGATGTCGAGGATCACCGCGTTGAACGACTCCTGCTGCAGCAGCCCCAACGCCTGCAACCCGGTACGACAGTGCACGCTGGAAAAACCATGGGCGTGGGCTTCTTCGGCGATCACCGCGGCAAAATTGGCATCGTCTTCGATGATCAGCAGCGGCGGTCCATCCCCGGCACGCTGCGGCCCCTGGACCGGCGCCTCGACGCTGATCGAAGCGGCCTGAACCGGCAGACGGACGGTAAAGGTGGAGCCCTGTCCGGGCGCACTTTGCAAGGTGATATCGCCATCCAGCGCCAGCACCAGCTGCCGGGTGATGGCCAGCCCTAGCCCGGTGCCGCCGAAGCGCCGACTGGTGGAACCGTCGATCTGCTGGAAGGCCTGGAACACCTGTTCATGTTGCGCGGGATCGATGCCGATACCGGTGTCACGCACGCTGAAACTCAGCAGCTCACGCTCATCCTCCTGTCGCCCCTCACTGCTGACGGTCAGAGCGACCTCGCCCTGATCGGTGAACTTCAACGCGTTCGACAACAGGTTGCGCAGGATCTGATGCAGGCGCACACGGTCGGTGTGAATCACGCGCGGCACGCCGGCTTCCAGCTGGGTGTGCAGACGCAGGCCCTTGAGTTCGGCCATCGGGCGCAGGCTGGCATCCAGTTCCACCAGCACGTCCTGCATGTTGATCGCCTCGAGCTTGAGCTGCATGCGCCCGGACTCGACCTTGGCCAGGTCCAGTACGTCGTTGATCAACTGCAGCAGGTCGCAGCCGGCGCGATGCACGATATCCGCGTGCTTGGTCTGCTTCTCGGTGAGATTACCGGCCAGGTTCTGCCGTAACTGATCGCTGAGAATCAGGATGCTGTTGAGCGGCGTACGCAGCTCGTGGGACATGTTGGCCAGGAACTCTGACTTGTAACGGTTGGCCAACAACAGTTGCTCGGCCTGCTCGCGCAATTTCTGCTCGGCCGCCTTGCGTTCGCTGATGTCGATGATCACCGCCTGCACCAGGTTCTCGTCGCCACTGCGAATCGGCGACAGCCCTACCTCCAACGGAATCAGACGTCCTTCGCGATGCTGGCCAAACAGTTCACGATTACCGCCCATGCGGCGTTGCTCGGGCATCGCCTGATAGCCACGACGCATCGCCACATGGCTGCCACGCTGCGCTGCGGGCAGCAACATTTCGACAGGCTCGTCGAGCAGCATCTGACGCTCGTAGCCGAACAGCAGCTCGGTCTGCCGATTGACCATGGCAATACGTCCCAGGCCATCGACCAGCACGATGGCATTGGGCGAGGCTTCGACCACCAGCCTGAAGCGCTCCTCGGCTACCTTGCGCGCACGCAGGTCGACCAGATTGATCAAATAGCTGCTGCCTTCATGCAGTGGATTGAGGCTGATGCCGACCGGAATCGACTCGCCGCGCAATGTACGCACCATACGTTCGTCGCTTTCGGCCAGTTGCTCCTGCAGATCTTTCGGTGACTCGATATTGGGCAGCACGCGCAGTACAGACTCCCCCGGCAAAGCATTGAGCGGGCAGTCGAGCAGCTCGGCGGCGCTGCGATTGGCCATCTCGATACGGCCCTTGTCGTCGCACAGCAGAGTCGCGACCGGCAGCCGCTCGACCAGCAAACGAAAGCGCTCTTCACGCTCGCTCAGGGCCACCGCAGCCCGCTCACTGATCTGCAGCTTGCGATCACGCTGATAGAGAAAACCGCCGACCAGCGTCGACAGCAACAACGCTGCGGCCAACCCGGCCCAAAGTCCGAGCGTGCCGGTGCGATCGGTCAGGTTTCGTTCGTACTCGGGCGTACCGATGACCTCGAGCGCCCAGGTGCGCCCGTAGAGCGGCAATTGCTGCTGACTGCGAAAACGCGGGTGCCAGCCGTTGGCCTGAGTTTCGCCACTGAGCAATTGCAGATCGGTGGCCTGCGGATCTTTCAGGATGATGTCGAACAAGCGGGTCTGGGAGCCGAGTATCCCGTCCATGAGGTCCTGACTGCGGAATCCGCCATGCACCATCCCCAGCAACGCCGCCCGGCGCTGCTCGGCCGTATTGACGGGCAATCCTGGGCGGAATACCGGCAAGTAGAGCAGCACGCCGGACTGGACGTTGACATCCACCTCCTGGCGCAGGATCAAAGGCCCACTCAGACTGGCATCACCGGTATCGATGCTGCGTTCGATGGCGGCTCGCCGCACGGCCTCACTGAGCATGTCGAAACCGAGTACGCGGCGGTTGCGCCAGTCCAGCGGACTGACGTAATCGATCGGCAGATAGTGCTCGCGCTCACCTGTTGGAAATATCTGATAGTCGGAGCGACCATCGGCCCTCAACTCATCGGCAAAGTCAGCGAGCTGCTCGGGTGACAGATAACGCGACCAGGCCACCGCCTGGATACCGGGATAGCGCTCCTGCAGTTGCAGTTGATCGATGGCCCGGTCCCATTCGGCGAGCGAGACATGGTCACTGCCGATCATGAGCCCGGACACGCCACGCAAGACCATCTCGTATGCGCGCATACGCGCCAGCACACGCTGGCCGATCTCCTGTGACTGCTGCTGGAACTGCCTCTGACTGTCTTCCCGCTCACGATCCTGCAGGGTGTCCCACTGCCAGAAAATCAATCCGCCCAGCCCAAGCAACAGGCCAAGTGCAGCCAGTAACGGCGTCCAGGGCCTTGGCGGCAGCTCGACAGCTCTGTCTTCCATTCGCTCTCCTTCGGTCATCCAGAACCAACGCGCGCGGGCACCCCGCACGCGGACATCACAGAACCACAACAGCAGTCTAGTCAGGTTTTGAATGAGTGGCCTTTTGCCAGAAGGGACACGACAAGTGGTCGCGAGCAGGCTCGCGTGGATGTTCTGGCAACGTCGCTGAAAAGACATTCATAGCGGTGAATTGTCGGCGACATAAAAAAGCCTCCCAGAGGGAGGCTTCGTGCAACGCAACCCAGCCTTATAGCGGGCGCAGGTTGATCTCGACGCGGCGGTTCTGTGCACGACCAGCATCGGTGGCATTGCTGGCAATCGGCTGGCTCGGGCCCGCGCCGTAGGCGGAGATACGCTGCCCCGGCACGCCGTTGGCGGTCAGGTAATTGGCCACGCTCTGCGCGCGACGCTGCGACAGGCTCTGGTTCAGCTCCTGCGAGCCGGTGCTGTCGGTATGACCGACGATGTTCACACCGTTCTTGTCGAACTCCTTGAACACCAGCACCAGCGAGTTGAGGGTCGGGTAGAAGCTGCTGGAGATGTCCGCCGAGTTGCTGGCGAAGGTGATGTTGCCCGGCATGATCAGCTTCAGATCATCGCCATGGCGTTGTACCTGTACGCCTGTGCCTTGCAGGGTCTGGCGCAGCTTGGCTTCCTGAGTATCGACGTAATAGCCATAACCACCACCGGCAGCACCACCAACGGCCGCACCGATAAGCGCCCCCTTGGCGCGGTCTTTCTTGCTCGATGTCGCGGCGCCGATCACGGCGCCAGTAACGGCACCGACACCACCGTAGATGCCGGCTTTACCAGCCTGGCTTTCACCGGTGTAGGGGTTGGTGGTGCAGCCAGCCAGCATGGCCATGAGCGCAGTTGCTGCGATCAGATTACGTCTGGTCTTCATAACATTTCCTTAGGATTTCTTCTGATATCGGGCAGACATGCCACAGTCTTCGAACCGCCAGGGCACAGTGAAGTTCCGCCCAAGCTTATCAGCCTGAGCGGATGAGGGCTGCGATCCAGAGCAGGTCTGTCCGCTACGAAGCGTTATTGCACGCCAGGCAGAGGCCGCAAGGTCACCTCGACACGACGATTCTGCGCACGCCCTTCTGCTGTGGCATTGCTCGCCACCGGTTGGTCCGGCCCCATGCCTCGTGTGCTCAGACGGCTGGGGTCGACGCCCTGTGCCAGCAGGTAATCGGCCACGCTTTGCGCACGACGCTGCGACAGCGCCATGTTGTGGCTGTGCGACCCGGTACTGTCAGTATGACCAACGATCTCGATGCTGTTCTGGTTGTACTGACGGAAAGAGTTGGCCAGGTTGTTCAGTGGCTGATAGAAGCTGCTGGCGATCTGCGCGGAGTCGGTGGCGAAGGTGATGTTGCCGGGCATGATCAGCTGAATCACATCGCCCTGGCGCTGCACCTCGACTCCGGTGCCTTGCATGCTACGGCGCAGCTCCTCTTCCTGCTTGTCGGCGTAGTAGCCGTAACCTGCCGCGGCGGCACCGGCTACGGCGGCGCCGATCAGCGCGCCCTTGCCCCGGTTGTCATGGTTGATCAACGCGCCGACGGCCGCGCCAGCCAGCGCACCGAGACCGCCATAGGTCGCAGTGCGGTTGGAGCTCGGCGCGCTCTGATCATAAGGATTCTGCGAAACACAGCCGCCAAGCAGGAGCGCAGAGGTGCAAAGGGCAATGACGGGCAGGCGGAACATGAAGGAGTCTCCATGAACGGTGGGTGATGGCTGTTTGAGTCCTCACACCGCCATTAGTGCCCTGTCATGCACGAATAAAGGGGTTCTCGCGCATTTCATCGCCCAGGCGAGTGTCCGGCCCATGACCGGTGACCACGGTAGCGTCCTCGTCAAGGCTATAAAGGCGTTGCTTGATCGAACGCTCGATGGTGGCGTAGTCACCGCCCCACAGGTCGGTACGGCCGATCCCCCGACGAAACAGCGTGTCGCCGGCGATCAGCAGCTTGGCGTCCTCGAACCAGAAGCTCATCGAACCCGGGGTGTGGCCGGGAGTATGCAGCGCCACACCGCAGCCGCAGGCCAGCTCCTCGTCATCGGCCAGCCACTTGTCCGGCGCCGGCACCGGCGTGTAGGGCACGCCGAACATGCTGCACTGCATCTCCAGATTGTCCCAGAGGAACTGATCCTCCTTGTGCAGGTGCAAGGTGGCGCCGGTCTTCTCCTTCATCTGCCCCGAGGCGAGAAAGTGATCAAGGTGCGCATGCGTGTGGATGATGCTGACCACTTTCAGGCCATGGGCCTCCAGACGCGCCATGATCAGATCAGGATTACCGCCTGGATCGACCACGATGGCCTTTTTCGTGAGCGGGTCGCCGATGATGGTGCAGTTGCACTGCAAAGGCCCGACGGGGAAGGTTTCGCGAATCAGGGCGGGGCGTTCGGCGGCGGTCATCAGGAGGCCTCGTTGCGGTAATCGCCGGGCAGTTTACCGGTCCATTTGCGAAATGCACGGCGGAAGTTGGAAGGGTCGCTGAAGCCCAGCAGCTGGGCGATTTCATACAGAGGCAAATGCGTGGTCGTCAGGTACTGCAGGGCCAGACGCTTGCGCACATCGTCGAGTACCTGCTGATAGCTGGTGCCCATCTGCGCCAGGTGGCGGCGCAGGCTGCGGCCGCTGGTGTGCAAGGCGCTCGCGGCGCTTTGCAGATCAGGAAAGTCACCAGGACGCGCCAGCAACAGGCGGCGCACCCGCGTGAGCAGCCCATCCTGCACGTCGAGACTGGCCAGCAGCGCTTCGCACTGCTGCTCGCACATCTGCACCGTGGCCGGGTTGGCCAGCGCCATGGGCCGCTGCAGGTAATGCCGGGGCAAGCGCAACCAGTGACAGGGCTGTTCGAACTGCGCCGCTACGCCGAACACCTCGGCGTAACGCGCGGCGTAGGCTGGCGCGCAATGAGCGAAGCCAACGGCAACGCCCTGCAACTCCTCGCCCAGCAGAAAACGCGCGATGGTGTGGATACTGGTCAGCAGCCCCTCGGCGGCGAACCGTGACTGTGGCCCCATGGGAAAGGACTCGACTGCACGCAACTGCATGTCCTCGCCCTGCTCGACCAACTCCAACTCGAACGCCAGACCCAGCACGCGGTAGTACTTCAGGGCGAACTGCAGCGCCTTGCCCAGATTGGCACTGGACAACACCGCGTAACCGAGAATGCCGTGGGTGGAAACGTTCAGACGCTGCCCCAGCACCAGACCGAGCGCCGGTTCGCCGCAGCGTTCAAGCGCCGCCTGGGTCAACTGGTGAAAGTCGAGAAAGGACAATCGACCATTGGGACTGCCCAGCACTTCAGGGCGTACCCGTGCCGCGACGAACAGCTCGGCACGTGCCTGGCCGAGTTCTTCGGCCAGCGCCAGCAGTGCCTCGGCATAAGCCACGGGCACCAGTTCGGCAGTGAAGTTGAGGGTGTTCTTCATGGGTAGGTTGTTCCGGCGACTGGCCGCAAATGACCGTCCTGACAATGAACCTTAACCCAGCGAATCCGTGTTCGCCGCTCTGCGGCCACCCCAACTTTCCATTGGAACAGCGCACTGGCCAGATATGACTGCCACCTTGGCTGTTACGAACCTGTGCCCAACCGCGCATGACGCTCATAGTGAATGCCAGTCAAACAGCGCAATGGAGCCCTCATGGCCAGCACCACACCGGAAGGATTGCAGATTCGCCCCCGGCACATGAATTTCGATCTGCCCAACCCGCTGCCGCGCCACTGGAACGGCGGCGACGCCTTCAAGACCCATCTGTTCGATGCCATGTCGGTGTTGTTTCCCGATGGCGAACGCTTTTTCATCGACTCGGTGCGCCAATTTCGCGACCGTATCGACGACCCGCTACTCAAGGAACAGATTCGCGGCTTCATCGGCCAGGAAGGCCATCACAGCCGTGAACATCTCGAATACAGCCAGCGTCTACGTGACCTGGGTTACAACGTCGAGCGCATCGAGAAACGCGCCCGCGCGCGCATCCGCTACACGCAGAAGAAGTTCTCGCCGCAGCGGCAGCTGGCGGCGACTGCGGCGCTGGAGCACATCACCGCGATCATGGCCGATGGCCTGCTGAGAAACGAGGCCCACCTGGCCGATGCTCATCCGTCGCTGGCCCGCCTATGGCGCTGGCACGCGCTGGAGGAGACCGAGCACAAGGCGGTGGCCTTCGACGTTTACAACCAGGTCTGTGGCAGCCGCAAGCTGCTGCGCCGGGCTATGCTCATGGGCACCTTGTTCTTCGTCCTCGACACCACGCGCGGCCTGGCGCACATGCTCAAGGTCGACGGCCTGCTGTGGAACTGGCGCGTATGGCGCGACGGCATCCGCTGGATGTGGGGCAAGGAAGGCGTGTTCCGCCCGCTGATCCGCACCTACCTGGACTTTTTCAAGGACGGTTTCCACCCCTGGGAGCACGACAACCTGGACCTGCTGCACGCCACCCGCGAAGAGTTCGATGGCAGCCCACAGGTCCAGGCCAGCGCTGCCTGATCCGCTGCTGCCAAGCGACGCATGAAAAAGCCCGGCTCCGGCCGGGCTTTTTCATGTCCAGCGCGCGCTTACCCCTTCAGAAACCGCATCGCGTCGGCGGCGCTCTGCTCGGGAATCTCCTCCATGGGGATATGCCCGACGCCAGGGTAGACCTTGACCTGAATCCCCGGCAGATCACGTTGCCACAGCGGCACGTGCTTCGGCGAAATCCAGCGATCACGCTCACCCCACATCAGCAGGGTGGGTACCTTGATCTGCGCGACCCGTTCAGGCGTCGTATGCAGTTCGTCCTTGTTGACCTTCAGCAGCACGCGGAAGATTTCCATCATGCCGCGGCGGTTGCCTGGACGCCGCGACAGGTCGTAGTAGCGATCGACCACACCGGGCTTGATGCGCCCCGGCTCACCATAGACCTCCTTGATGCCCTGGGCGATCAGTGCACGCGGCATCCACATCGGCATGGCGACGGTCGCGCCAGGCAATGCGGCGGCGGCGATCATCCACGGCACCTTGCGCATGGGATAGCCGGCCGGGTCGATCAGCACCAGCTTGCCGACCCGTTGCGGCTGCGCCAGGGTGAAGTTCCAGGCGATGTAGCCACCAAGGGAGTTGCCGGCAATATCCGCCTTGTCCACCTGCAGGTAATCGAGCAACAGGCCGAGCACACGAATCATGCGCTCGGCCGAGTACTGGCCGTCACGCGCGGGGCCGGTCAGGCCGAACCCCGGCACATCGAAGCGGATGATGCGGTAATCGGCGGCGAACGCCTGCACCCAGGCGTCCCAGGTGTGCAACGAGGCGACCACGCCGTGAATCATCACCAATGCCGGCTTGTCGCGGCTCCCCTCATCCCGGTAGTGGATATTGAAGCCGTCTAGTTCGATATAGCGCGAGCCATCGGCAGCGCTACCGTAGCGGCCCTTGAGGCGCTCCAGCGGCAGCGCGCCGAAACCCAGGCGGGCGAATCCGGCAGCCAGCGGCGGTTGCAGGGACAGGCTGTTGGCGGTCATGCGGCGTACCTCGAATCTTGTTGTAGGTAGTCGCATCAAAGCATGAGCCTCTGCACGTTAGCGCCCAACCTTGGGTCTGTTAACAGGTCATCTCTGGCGGCCAGCACGGCCCATCCCAGCTACGAGAACGCCTGGGAGCGCGGGCACAACGACGCGATCAGCAGATCCGCCAGAACCCTCTTGGCCCGCTCGATTTCCTCGCGGCTGGCACGCCGCCCGAGCAGGTCGAGAGAGGCCGCTTCCAGCGCCCAGATCAACGCCTGATAGACCAGGGGATCGCGTGGCGCCAGCTCCGGCTCGAGGCGCTCGACCAGCAGGCGCAGCATCTCCTGGTGCGCTCGCTGACGATGGGCAGCCAGAGGCGATTGTGCGCGCAACGCCTCTTCCTGCATCAGGCGGATGATCGGCCCGACCGCCAGGTGATAATCGAAAAAACGCCCGACCATCGCCCTCAGCCATTCTTGCGGACTGCCAGCCACCTGCTGCATCTCGCGAAAACGCGCCAGCAGCAACATCACCGAAGTCTGGTAGATGCCTTCAAGCACCTCGATCTTGTTGGCGAAGTATTTATAGAAGGTGCGCCGCGATACCTGCGCCGCCTCCAGCAGGTCATTCACCGTCGCCTGCTCCAGGCCCTTGCGGGCGAACACGGCAATAGCCGCCAGTTGGATGTTGGTGCGCTGCAGATGGCCAACCAACGGGCCCTCGCCACCGCCAACCTGCTGCGAGGCAAGTGCGCCATAACCGCCCAGGTCCTCGAAAACCGCGCGTATCGCACCGTGCTCGGCCAACTCGTCCATACTGCTTTCCCAACCAAGGCGCGGGTGACGTGGCGCCGCGAGCTGAGTACTCTGGAGCCGCCTCTAGCCGCGGATAATCATCGTGTCATCCACCCTAGCACGTCACCTGTTCTGGCCGCTGGCCATCCTTTTGCTGGTCTGGCTACCGCCGCTGGGAGCCACCGAGCTGTTCTATCTTGGCCAACGCATCCCGGATATCCACAAGCCGTGGCGCAGTGGCGACTATCGGCAGTTACGCGAAGCCCTGGAGCAGGTCGACAGCACTCAGGCCAACGCACTACCGCGGCGCAGCGGAGAGTTCACCGGGCCGATCTATGAGCGCATGGTCTCGGCGGAAAACTTCCGCCCGCAACTGAACATCTATGCGCCGCTGGAACTGCGCCAGAACGAGGCGCGCGAGGTGCTGTTCGAACTCAAGGAGCTGATGCGCCTGTACTTCGACTTTCGCGCCAAGCAGCAACCCTACGCAGCCGAAGCGCTGGGCCTGATGAGTTACTCGCTGCGCCAGCAGGCCATTCTGTTCACCCTCACCACCGAGTTCTGGATGACCCTGTCACAGAGCGAACAAGGCAACCCGGTGCGCCTGCAAGGGCTACAGGAGACCAAAGCGGCAGCAGCCATGCTCAGTGGTAGCGCCCTGGACTACCTGGAGCTGACTCAGGCCTTTGGCCGCGACGAGCTGCTGCTGTACAGCGCCGAACTGAGCCAGCAGTTTCCCGAACTCTTCGTTCATCTATCCGCCGATGTACAGGCGCAGCTGCTGGCACGTATCGAAGGGCTCAGCACAGGCCATCGTTACCCAGAGGTCGGCCAGGACATGGCGACCCTGCTGCCGGTACTGCGGATGATTCATGAGGATGTGCAGCGCAAACTGGCGCAACCCGTGAAGCCAGAGGCCAAAGCGCCAGTGCTGGATCTGTCGGCACCGACCTCAGCGCAATAGGCCCAACCCCTTGGCACGAGCCACCGCCTGGGTCCGTCTTTCGACGCCAAGTTTGCTGTTGATATGCCGTGCGTGGGTCTTGACCGTGTGCAGGGAGATGAACAGGCGCTCGCTGATCTCCTGGTTCGAACAGCCGCGCGCAATCAGTTGCAGCACGGCCAGCTCGCGGCCGCTGAGTTTTTCAGTGAGCGGCCCCTCCTCGACTTCGGGAGGCTCATCGGGCCATTGCTCTGCCGGCAACCGCGCAAGCAAGTCGTCGCGCAGCAGACAGGCGCTACGTCCCTGCAGACGCTCACGCAGCCACTGCGGCTGATGCTGCAACAGCTCGATGAAGGTGAGCAGCGCTCCGCCTTGAGCAAGGTCCAGACAGCTATCGAGCTGTTGCTGCGCCTCGCGCTCTCGCCCGGTCTGCTTCAGCAATTGCGCGAGCTGCGCCTGCGCCATCAGCCCCACCAGTTGGCCGCCCACACCCTGTGCACGCTGCTGCAGTGCGCGCAGACGGCGCTCGGCATTCTCCTGCCCTCCCTGCAGGCGCTCCAGAGCGGCCAGTTGCAGATCGATATGCAGCGCCAGCTGTGGGTGGAACTCCGGCGCCAGCGCTCGTCCCTGCTCACCATAGGTTTCAGCCAGTTGCGGTAGCCAGGCGGCTGCCAGCTCGACCTGCCCTTGCCGCAACCACAGCTCGCACTTGATCAGCGTGATCATCGCCAAGTAGTAGATCGCCGGCACGTCCCAGACGTGCATCAGGCGTTCTGCCTCACCGAGCAGGGCAAAGGCCTCGGCAGAGCGTCCATCCTGCCCTTCCAGGCAGGCCAGCACGCAATAGCCGATCAACGCGCCGACGTCACGACAAGCCCGAGCTTCGGCTATTCCCGCCCGCAAGCGCTCCACCGCTTGTGGCTGCAGCCGCAGACTGAGCAGATACCCCTCATAAATCGTCAGCCGCGCCCGCACGGAGTAGCTGCGCTGAGCCGGCAGACACTGCACCAGCAGCAAGCCCTGATGCACTTCTTCCTGCGCCCGCAGCACCTCGCCGCGGGCCTGCAGCACGCGGGCACGCTCATAGTGGGCAAGCGCCTCGAACAGAGGATTATCGATACGCTGCGCCAACTCCAGCGCATCGCGGTTCAGGCCACGCGCACGCCACAGATCGCCACGCACCATGGCCAGATTGGACAATGCCGACAGGCACATGAAATGCGGGCCGTAGCGTTCCGCCGGCAAGCCGGCCAGTGCCTCGCTGCACTGCTGCTCGGCGCGTACACCATCGCCACGACCTCGGGCAATGACCCCGTCCAGCGCTTGCCACTGCGCCAGCAGGCTCCGCTGAGCGAGCGGCTCGGCCGCTGGCAGGAAGCGCTCGAGATGATCGAGCAGCTCCTGCGCCGCATCCAGCTGGCAAGCCAACGCCAATGCCCAGCCATAGAGCATGATCAGTCGCGGCGTGCTGACCAGTAGATCGTCCGGCAGATTGGTCTTCCAGCGCAGCAGCATGGCGATGTTCTGTTCCGCCAGCATCTGCTCCTCGGAAAGATTCTGCACCAGGTTGGCCGCGACATCGGCCTGCCCCGCCAGCAGCGCCTGCTCGATGGCAGCATCCAGCATGCCTTGCGCGGCGAACCAGCGACAGGCGCGCAGGTGAGCGCCGCCCCGCGAATGCTTGGCGCCCTCAGCAGGGCGCGCATTGAGGAGGTCGGAAAACAGATGGTGATAACGAAACCAGTGCCCCTGCTCGTCCAGCGGCACCAGAAATACCTGATTGGCCTGCAACTGGCGGATGATCGCGGCGCTGTCACGGCTGTCACGCACCGCATCACACAGCTCAGCGCAGAAGCGTTCCATGCAGGCGGTATCGTAGAGGAACTGCTGCACCTCGGCGGGCTGCCGCTCGATGACTTCCTCAAGCAGGTACTCTCGAATCAGCCCTTCCCCGCCGTGCAACTGCAGTCCCTCGCCTGATGGCCCCAGTTCTTCGACAGCCAGTAACCACAGGCGCAACCCGGCGATCCAGCCCTCGCTACGCTGCAAAATCCCCGTGACCTGCTGTTTTTCAAGACGCGCGCCCTGACTGGTCAGCAGTGCGTCTAGCTCAGCTGCGGTCAGGCGCAAATCCTGCTCGTTGAGTTCAAGCAGCTGTCGCGACAGTCGCAGGCGGGCCAGATGCCAGTCCGGCCGCTGACGACTGGTAACCAGCAGCAGCACGCCGGGCGGTAAATGGTTGAGGAAAAATTGCAGGCAACGATCCAGCACCGGCCCTTGCGCCAGGTGGTAATCGTCCAGCACCAACAGCAGCGGCTGGCCATCGTCCAGTTGCCGAGTCAGCTCATCGAGCAGGCCGTCGAGCCACTGCTCGAAGGCGAAGGGCTGATGGCGCTGACGCATTTTCAGCAGGCCAAGGGCGTCCTCGCCCAGGCCCGGGTACGACTGCTGCAGGCCTTGCAACAACCGTTCGAGGAAGCGCCCGGGATCACGATCCCGCTCGCTCAGGCCCAGCCAGAGGCTGCGCCAGTGATTCGGCAGGCGTTCGCAGAATTCGATCGCCAGCGAGCTCTTGCCAAAGCCGGCAGGCGCGCTGACCAGCAGGAGGCGTCCTTGCAGCCCTTCCTCGAGGCGCTCGCACAGCCTGGGCCTGGGCATGTGCCCGGCCGGCAGCGGTGGCCGATAGAAACGCGCCTCCGCCGGCGTAGCCGGTGCATAGGGGAAGGCTGGGGAGCGGGAAAGGTCTGTCATCGGCCGATTCTTGGAAGTCTTCTGTCTGGGGCTCGATCTAAGCTCAGCCTAGCGACTTGCAGTGGCCTTTAGAAGCGCTTGCTACAGTCCGTAACGAAAAAGCCGGCACAAGGCCGGCTTCGTCGTATCGCGAGCAACTATCAGCGAACGCCCGCCTGGCGCAAAGCCGCTGGCGTGTAGTCGCTGCTGGAGGCCTTGTAGTTGAAGTCGTAGGCCTGCTTCTCCTCGTTCTTCATGCCCAGGGCCAGGTAGCGACCGGACAGCAGGTCGTACAGTGCTTCCAGTGTGTACCAGGGCACTTGCTTGTCGTAGTAGTACTGAGCATGCGCTTCAGCCACACGCCACAGGGTGCCACGACCGTCGTAGTGGTCGATCAGCGCCGCTTGCCAGGTGTCCTCGTCGATATAGAAGTCACGCTTGGCATAGATGTGGCGCTCACCCTGCTTGAGGGTCGCGGTCACATGCCATACACGGTGCAGCTCGTAACGCGTCAGGTCCTGGTTGATGTGACCAGCCTTGATGATGTCGGAGTACTTCAGCTCCGGCGAGTCCAGCTTGTAGGCGTTGTAGGGGATGTAGATCTCCCTCTTGCCTTCGAGCTTCCAGTCGTAACGGTCCGGCGCGCCGTTGTACATGTCGAAGTTGTCGGAGGTACGCAGGCCGTCAGCCGCGGTACCCGGACCATCGTAGGACACCTGCGGAGCACGACGTACACGACGCTGACCGGCGTTGTACAACCACGCCAGGCGCGGCTCCTTCACCTGGTTGAGGGTTTCGTGCACCAGCAGCACGTTACCCGCCAGACGCGATGGAGCGGTCACGCGCTGCTTGAAGTAGAACAGTACGTTGCTTTCCTTGCTCGGATCGAAGTCGGTCAGCGCATCACGGAAGGTGAACTCGTCCTGGAAGTAGACCAACGAGTAGGAGCCATTGGCCTGCGGGGTCGCCTGAGTGACCAGACGGCGCACGCTGCCACCGCGGTAGCGGGTGATGTGGTTCCAGATCGCTTCCAGACCGTTCTGCGGAATCGGGAAGGGGTTGGCGGTCTGGAAGTTCTCCAGGCCGTTGCCACCCTCGACCATCTTGGTATTGACCGCATTCTGCTTGGTCGCCTCGATCACCGCCGGCGGCAGGCTCGCCGAACGATGGCTCGGGTAGACCGGCATCTTGTAGCTGTCGGGATAGCGCTTGAACATGGCCAACTGGCCGGGCGTCAGCTTGTCCTTGTACTGATCGACGTTCTGCGCGGTGATGGTGAACAGCGGCTGCTCATTGGCGAACGGGTCCGACAAGAAGCCCTTGCTGTCGACCGTGCCGGCATTGGCAGGCAAGCCGCCAGTCCAGGCTGGAATCGAGCCATCGGCATTACCGGCCATCTCGGCGCCAACCGGGGTCAGCGTATTGCCCAGCTTCGCCGCCTCGTCCGGCGACACCGCCGCCATCACGCTGGTGGCCAGCAGAGACAGGGTCAGGATGCCGCTTTGCCACAGTTTTTTTGTTGTTTTCGTTTGCATCATCATTCCTCGAAATTCCTGGCCGCTTAGAAGTTCATACCGAAGCTGAGTGCGACGAAGTCACGGTCAACGGAGGTGTTGTACTTGCCGTCAAAGAAGCTGGTATACGACAGGTCGGCGGTATAGGTGTTCTGGTACTCAGCGTTGAGGCCCAGACTCACTGCCTTGGCCCCTTCATTGAACAGACCGTTGGGCCCATAACCGTCGACGTCATGCGACCAGGCGACACTGGGGCGCAGATTCACACCTGCGACGGCGTTCGGATAGTCCCAGATGGCACGAACTCGATAGCCCCACGAAGTGCTGGTAACGAACCCGTCGTCTTCACAATACTTGGATACATTCGCCGACGACGCACCCGCGCCCGCACCTCCGACGGTGCTGGTGTTCAATGCTTGGCATGTTGTTCCCGCCAGAGGGCCTGGCCCATAAACAGGATCGCGACCGTAGCGAACGTCCGAACTGCTCTCCAACCCCCCAACATGAACGACACCGACCTCACCAACCAGAGTCAGGCGAGACGCACCCATGACTTGATCAAAGAAGTGAGTAAAGGTTGTCTGGAACTGACTTATCTCTTTACGACGGTAACCGTGCTGATCCTGTCCAGGAACCCCTTGCAGCAAAGAAACCCCACCACGGCCGGGCAAAGGCGTCAGGCCTGAGAACAGAATATCTGTACTATTCAATTGCACTGGCGCATTGGGACGGTAGCTGAACTCGCCACTCCAAGCTGTCCCCGTAGGTAGCGTGGTGGAGAAGCTAAGGCCGTAAAGTCGGATGTCCTCTGGGTACTCCATAAAGTAAGAAGAATTACCGGCAATGATAAGCGGAGCTAGCGGACTAGCTGCCACAGCCGTGTATAGGGATGCAGGTGCGCCTGTAGCACTGAATATCGGCGCACGGCTATGGTAGTTAATGAAGTAAAGACCAAATTCCGTGTCAATACTTTCGGCAAAGTAGCGGAAGGCACCGCCCCATTGACCGCTATCGCGAGCATCGCGATCACCTGAGCGAGCTACACGAACGCCTTCTTCGTTTACATCGACGCCAAAGGCGGCCAACCCCGCAAGAGCAGGCGCACTCAATGTAGAACGTTTGTTCAGCACTCGAAGGTTGTCATCACATCCATCAGCAGCGATATCTGCCTGGGAAAAGAAAGTACCGCAGTTATCGATAACGGTCTGATCCCATTCGATTTGGTAAAAAGCCTCAGCAGAAAGATTGTCTGTCAGACTTTGCGAGACGTAGAACATATTAACCGGGATCAACCCTTCCTTGACTTCCGCACCAGGACGACGGAAAGCAGAAACGTCGATAGGGTTGATGGAGTTTATACTATTGCCAATAAACGTACTCTCGCCCCAGCTTACGACCTGCTTACCCAAGCGTACAGAACCAGGCTGGTTACCAATCGAATAGTTGTGATAGACAAAAGCATCGAGTATCTGACCACCGGAGGACTGTGCTCCCTCCTTGCGATTGCTGTCGCTGATGTCCTTGAACTGACGACTTTCGTCCTTCAACTCGAAGTCATACCAGTACTTGCCACGCACGAACACACCGGTGTCGCCATAACGCAGTTCAAGATCATGGATACCCTTGAAGATTTTCGAGAAGGTCTCACCGCGCTTGAAGTTCAGGTGACCATCATCGGAGGTCTGCGACAGACCACGACCACCGTTATTCACGCCGATCAGATCCTTGTCTGCCTTCTCGGTGGACCAGCTGGCACCCACCGACAACGACGAATCGAACTGCCCCTCGATCTCACCGATGTTGAAAGTGACGCCGAATGCCGGAGCGGCAAGGGTGGATGCGAGGCTGACGGCCAGCGGAAGTTTCGCCAAACGCCAGTAGGATTTTGTTCTTGTTGTCATCGACGCTACTCCATGTGTTTTTTGTTATGAATGCTTTGACTATAGCCAGCGGGTAGTACCGCTTGATCCCTCGAAAGTGTGATTTGCAGCCCCGGCCACTCTGGCTCGCAGGTTTCAGGCCCTGCCCCTAGCCAAGCATGGACGGGAAACAGCAATTAGCAAGCCAAACGCTTGTTTGACTGACCAGTCACTTTCACCATCCAGTCAATCCGCACCTCACAGCGTGGACAGGAACGCACTGCCAGCCTCCTGCCATTTAGCGATTTCAACGCGGATGCGCTTCTTGTCCAACTTGCCGACACTGGTCTTGGGAATTTCGGTAACAAGGGCGATTTGCGTAGGGATCGCCCACTTGTTGATGTGGCCCTGCTCGACGAAAGGCTTGAGATGCTCCTTCAAGCCTTTGGCATCCAGCCCCTGCTCTTCGCGCAACACCAGCAGCGCGAACGGCCGTTCGCCCCACTGCGGATCAGGCACCCCAACCACTGCCACCTCACGTACGACAGGGTGACGACTGATCAGGTCCTCCAGCTCCAGAGAGGAAATCCACTCGCCGCCGGTCTTGATCACATCCTTGATGCGATCACGGATTTCGATGAAGCCCATGCCATCGATGGTCGCCACATCGCCGGTATGCAGCCAGCCATGCGCCCACAGTTCCTCGCCTTTCTCCGGCTCGCGGAAATAACCCTGGGTCAGCCAAGGGGCGCGCAACACCAATTCGCCCTGGGATTCGCCATCGCTGGGCAGCAATTTGCCGTCAGCATCCATGATCGCGGCCTCCACCAGCGGCACCGGAATTCCGGCCTTGATCCGATAAGTGGTGCGCTCGTCCTCGCTACCTGCGCGCAGCTCCTCATTGAGATAAGCGCAGGAAATCAGCGGGCAGGTTTCGGACATGCCATAGGCTGCCGTCAGCTGGATGCCGCGCTCCTTGGCCGCCTCATAGAGGGAGCGATTCAGCGCGCTGCCGCCGATGATCATCTTCATGCCACCGAAATCATGGCCCTGCGCACCAGGGGCGCCCAGCACCATCTGCAGGATGGTCGGGACGCAATGGGAGAAGTTGACCTTCTCCTCCTTGATCAGGCGGCAAAGCATGTCCGGCTCGTAGCGACCGGGGTAAACCTGCTTGACCCCGAGCATGGTGGCCACGTAGGGCACGCCCCAGGCATGCACGTGGAACATCGGGGTGATCGGCATGTAGACATCGTCATTGCCCAGCAGGCGGATGCTGTCCAGGCCCCCCATGGTGGTGGCCATGGACATGGTGTGCAGCACCAGTTGCCGGTGGGTGAAGTACACGCCCTTGGGGTTGCCGGTGGTGCCGGTGGTATAGAAGGTTGTGGCCACCGAGTTCTCGTCGAAATCGGCGAAATCGTAGTGCGTGCTCGCTGTAGCCAGCAGGCTCTCATACTCACCGACAAGGTTCGGTAGATCGGCGCTCTTGTCCTCGCCATCGGTCAGCAGCAGAGTCTTCTCGACGGTGGTGAGTTGCCCGGCAATGCCGTTGTAAAGCGGCACGAACTCGCTATTAACCAGCACGAAGCGGTCATCGGCGTGGTTCATGGTGTAGAGGATCTGATCCGGCGAGAGGCGAATGTTGATGGTGTGCAGCACCGCGCCGAGCATGGGAACGGCGAACATGCACTCCAGATAGCGATGGCTGTCCCAATCCATCACCGCCACGGTATCACCGGCCTTGACCCCGGCCTCGCTAAGCACGTTGGCCAGGCGTGCAACACGCTCGTTGAAGGTCGCATAGCTGTAGCGCAGCTTGTCGCGATAAACGATTTCACGGGTCTTCTCGTAACGACTACCGGACAGCAGCAGGCGCTTGATCAGCAGCGGATAGGCATGAGCGTTTTCAGCGGGAGGGATCAGTCGAGTCTGCAGCATGAAATCACCTTGGGCACGCTAGGAATGGGTATGCAGCGACTCTAGAGCGGCTCGCGCAGTGCTAAATCAGCCCAAAGAATGATTTGCCATGTGACTCTATGGCCACTTTTAGTCACAGGGTAGAATCGAACCAACCAGCCAGTTCTGAAACAGGCTGCACCACGCCAAACTTTCGTTCGAGGTAACACCATGTCCGACATCGTCATCGTCAGCGGCGCACGCACGCCCATGGGCGGTTTTCAAGGCAGCCTGGCCGGTGTGCCAGCGGTCGAGCTGGGCGCGGCCGCCATTCGCGAAGCGGTCAAGCGTGCCGGTATCGAGTCAGCCGACGTGCAGGAAGTGATCATGGGCTGCGTCTTGCCGGCAGGGCTCAAGCAGGGCCCGGCGCGCCAGGCCTCGCTCAACGCCGGCCTGCCCGCCGCCACCGGTTGCACCACCATCAACAAGCTGTGCGGCTCGGGCATGAAGGCCGTGATGATGGCCTTCGATTCGATGAAAGCCGGCAGCAATCAGGTGATGATCGCCGGTGGCATGGAAAGCATGTCCAACGCGCCCTACATCCTGGAGAAAGCCCGTACCGGCCTGCGCATGGGTCACGCCGAAGTCAAGGATCATATGTTCCTCGACGGTCTGGAGGACGCCCGCACTGGCCGCCTGATGGGCTCCTTCGCCCAGGAGACAGCCGACAAGTACGGCATCAGCCGCGAGGAAATGGATGCCTACGCCATCGAATCGCTGCGCCGCGCACAAGTGGCGATCAAGGACGGTTCGCTGGACGCCGAGATCGTCCCGATCACCGTCACGTCGCGCAAGGGCGAGGTGGTGGTCAAGGATGACGAGCAGCCGCTGACGGCCAACCTGGACAAGATCCCTGCGCTCAAGCCTGCCTTCAGGAAGGACGGCACCATCACCGCGGCCAACGCCAGCTCGATCTCCGACGGCGCCAGCGCGCTGCTGCTGATGACCGCCGACGAAGCGGCCAAGCGCGGTCTCAAACCGCTGGCCAAGGTGGTTGCCCACGCGACCCAGAGTCAGGATCCGAGCGAGTTCACCCTGGCGCCCATCGGTGCGATGAGCAACCTGCTGAAGAAAGCCGGTTGGAGCAAGGACGAGGTCGACCTGTTCGAGATCAACGAAGCCTTCGCCATGGTGACCATGCTGGCGATGCGCGAACACGGTCTGGACCACGCCAAGGTCAACGTTTTCGGCGGGGCCTGCGCACAGGGCCACCCGGTTGGCTCCACCGGCTCGCGGATCATCCTCACCTTGATCAACGCCCTGCAGAAAAAAGGCGGCAAGCGCGGCATCGCCTCGCTGTGCATCGGTGGCGGCGAAGCCACCGCGGTGGCCATCGAGCTGCTGTAAGCCAGCCCATCACCAAAGAGCCCCGCGATTGCGGGGCTCTTTGCTTTAGCGCATTTCGGTCAGCGCCAGTTTGACCCCGATCCCCACCAACACCGCCCCCATCAACCTATCGAACCAGTGCCCCAAACGGGCAAAGCCGGCACGCACGCGTTGCTGGCTGAACAGCCAGGCCACCAGGCTGAACCAGACGGCCGTGGCCACTGCCAGATAGATGCCGTAGCCGGCCTGCACCGCCACTGGCGTATGCGGGTTGATCACCACGGTGAACAGGGAAAGGAAGAACAGCGTCGCCTTGGGGTTGAGCCCATTGGTGATGAACCCAGTGACGAACGCACCGCGGCCGCTGCGCTCGCCGGCTGCCAGACTCAGCTCGGCACTGGCCGGGTCGGCCGGGCGCGCGCGCAGCGCCTTGATGCCGATATACAGCAGATAAGCCGCCGCCAACCATTTCAACGCATTGAACAGGACGATGGACTGCGACACGATCAGACCGATGCCCAGCAGCGAATAGGTGACGTGCACCAGAATGCCGGTGCCCACACCGAATGCGGTGAACAGGCCGGCCCGGCGCCCGTAGCCGACGCTCTCACGTACGACGATGGCGAAATCCGGCCCTGGACTGGCCACTGCCAGCAGGTGAATCAGGGCAACGGTGAGAAATTCACTCCAGTACATGGCGGCTCCGCATCGACGGTGAAGGTCTGGTAGGCTCGCCAATCTACTCCTGCGCCCCTCCTGCGAAAAGGTACAGCTGATGAGCAAAAGCCCCCGCGCCGTCTTCCTCGACCACGCCTCTCTCGACCTTGGCGACCTCGACCTGCAACCGCTGCACCAGGCCTTCGCCGAGCTGACCCTGCACGCCCACACGCGTCCGGATCAGGTCGCCGAACGCCTGCAAGGCGCCCAGGTCGCCATCAGCAACAAAGTCCCGCTGGATGCAGACACCTTCGCCGCCTGCCCCGAACTGAAGCTGGTGCTGGTGTCAGCCACCGGCACCAACAACATCGACCTCAAAGCCGCCAGCGCCCACGGCGTGACCGTCTGCAACTGCCAGGGCTACGGCACGCCCTCCGTGGCGCAACATACCCTGATGCTGTTGCTGGCCCTGGCCACGCGTCTGCCCGATTATCAACGCGACATCGCTGCAGGCCGTTGGCAGCAAGCCAGCCAGTTCTGCCTGCTTGATCACCCCATCGTCGAACTTGAAGGCAAGACCCTGGGCATGCTCGGCCATGGCGAACTGGGTGGTGCGGTAGCACGCCTAGCAGAGGCGTTCGGCATGCGCGTGCTGCTCGGCCAACTGCCTGGCCGCCCTGCACGTGCTGATCGCCTGCCACTGCACGAACTGCTGCCGCAGGTCGATGCACTGACCCTGCACTGCCCGCTCAATGAGCAGACACGCAACATGATTGGCGCCGATGAGCTGGCACTGATGAAGCCGCGAGCATTTCTGATCAACACCGCACGCGGTGGCCTGATCGACGAACAGGCGCTGGCCGATACCCTGCGCCGCGGCCATCTGGGCGGCGCCGCCACTGACGTGCTACTGCAGGAGCCGCCGAAGGACGGCAATCCACTGCTGGCAGCGGATATCCCCCGTCTGATCGTCACGCCACACAGCGCCTGGGGCAGCCAGGAAGCACGCCAGCGCATCGTCGGTCAGATGGTCGACAACGCAGCCGGCTTCTTCGCCGGTGCGCCGCTGCGAGTCGTCGGGTAAGCTGCGCAGCTTTTTCAGGCAGGAACCCACCATGGATGCGCGAAGCGAAGTTCTCCTGCGTCAGGCCGAGCTGTTCAGTGGCGAGCTGTTGCTGGCCGGTCTTCCGGCTGACGACCTGCTCGGCGCCTTGCCGCAGGCACGTGGCTGGACCTGGCATGCCGGCGACCAGGCGCTGCTTGCTGCGCGCTTTGCCGGTCGCTGCCAGTTCGACACACGCATGCCGGAGGGCGACTACCGCGCAGCCGTGCTGTTCCTGCCCAAGTCACGCGAGCTGACCGATTACCTGCTGCACGCCCTGGCTTCGCGCCTGGCCGGCAAGCCGCTGTACCTGGTGGGCGAAAAACGGGGCGGCATCGAGCGCGCGGCGAAACAGTTGGCGGTCTATGGCAAACCGCGCAAGCTCGACAGCGCGCGGCATTGCCAGCTCTGGTGCGTCGAGGTGGATCAAGCGCCAGCAGTACCGGATCTGCACGCCCTGGCACAGAGCTATTCACTGCAACTGAACGATGGCGCGTTGGAGATCGTCACCCTGCCCGGCGTGTTCGCCCATGGCCGCCTGGATCGGGGCAGCGCGCTGCTGCTGGAGCATCTGGATGAACTGCCCAGCGGCCACATGCTCGACTTCGGCTGCGGCGCCGGTGTGCTCGGTGCTGCGCTCAAACGGCGCTACCCGTCCAGCGAAGTGAGCCTGCTGGATGTCGATGCCTTCGCCCTGGAGAGCAGCCGCCTGACGCTTGCACGCAACGGTCTGTCAGCCAACCTGATCGCCGGCACCGGGATCGAATCAGCGCCTGAAGGACTGAGCGCCATCGTCAGTAATCCCCCGTTTCATCAGGGCGTGCACACCGATTATCAGGCCAGCGAGAACCTGCTGACCCAGGCGGCGCGCCATCTGGTCAAAGGTGGTGAATTGCGCCTGGTGGCCAACAGTTTCCTCAAGTATCCCCCGCTGATCGAGCGACACCTGGGGCCCTGCCGCACCCTGGCCGATGCCGAGGGTTTTCGCATCTACAGCGCGCGGCGCTGAATTGGGCTTGCTCCCAGCTTGGCGCTTGGGCACAATTGCGCCCGTCCTAGGGGAGTAGTCTCCCGCGAGCGCCCTGCTCGCTCGGTATGCGTCAACACACTTGCTCCGCAGAGCATGGCGCATGCGACCCAAGGCCTACGTCGATAGGCCTGCGGTTTGACAAGACCTATGACACGCACAACCTCACCCGGGGCGGGAAGGTCGTTCGTGTCATAAGCCGTGTTGACCCGCCCCTTTAGGAAACCTGATGCTGGAATCCCTGTTCGTCCCCACCTTCATCGTTGCCCTCGCCGAAATTGGCGACAAGACTCAATTGCTCGCGCTGCTGCTGGCCGCTCGCTTTCGCCGGCCATGGCCGATCATCTGGGGCATCGTCGTCGCCACCCTGGCCAACCATTTTGCCGCAGGCGCCATTGGCAGCTGGGTTGCGAGCTTCTTCTCGCCTGCCACCTTGAGCTGGATTCTTGCCGCCAGCTTCGTCGTGGTGGCGGCCTGGACCCTGATTCCAGACAAGCTGGACGACGACGAGGAATCCGGCCTGAAGAAATACGGTCCCTTCCTCACCACCCTGATCGCCTTCTTCCTCGCCGAGATGGGCGACAAGACTCAGGTCGCGACCGTGATGCTGGCTGCGCAATATCCGCACTTCATCCTGGTAGTGATCGGCACCACGCTGGGCATGCTGGTGGCCAACGTACCGGTGGTGCTGGCGGGCAACTTCGCGGCCGAACGCCTGCCATTGACACTGATTCGCCGCCTGGCAGCCTGCGCCTTCGCTGCACTGGCGATCTATGCCGGCTATCAGGCACTGAAGCTGAGCGGCATGATCTGACACATTACTGACGTCAACCAACTGGCATTTCGGCCAATTCCAGCCCCCTCCTGCCTGCTGCTAAAGTGCGTGCCACGTCACATGGTTCAGCTATGCAGTCGGGAGGGCAGCATGTCACTGGATGATCGCAAGAGGGTGGTGTGCCAACACATCGACCTGAGCTGGAACAAGGGCCGCCTGGCCCTGGCCGAACAACTGCACAGTCGCGACTTTCTCTACAAGAGCTCGTTCATCGGGCACCCGGTCGGCAGCGCCGGCTTCGCCCAGATAGTGCAGACCGTCCGCCATGCCATGCCGGACCTGCAGATCATGATCGAAGAGTGCATCGCCGAAGGCTACAAGGTGGTGACCTGGTGCACGCTGATCGGCACCATCCAGAACCCCGCACTGGGCTACCCGCCGAGCGACAAGGTGCTGAGCATCTCAGCGATGGCGTTCTGGACCTTGACGCCTTGTAATGAGATTCAGGAAATCTGCACCATGTTCGACATGGAGAGCTTCCGCGCCCAACTGGGCCTGCAGCCGCGCCCCCTGGCCGAAACAGCCCTGCCCTGAAATGCCAACGACGCGCCGTGAACCATCACGTCGCGCCGTTTTTCATAGCCAAACTCAGCGCCCGGCCTTGGCCTGTTGGTAAAGCGGCATGACCTTGGGAATGGCCGCCTGCAGCGCAGCGATACGGCTGCTGGACGATGGGTGAGTGCTCATGAACTCGGGCGGTGCGCCACCACCGGCAGCCTCCATCTTCCGCCACAGGCTGATGGCCGCATTCGGGTCATAGCCCGCGCGAGCAGCCAACTCCAGGCCGATCAGGTCCGCCTCGTTCTCATTACCGCGGCTGTTGGGCAGCGTCAGGCTGTACTGCACCACGGTATCGGCGAGCGCCATGCCACTCTCGCCGAGGCCGAGCAACGCCCCAGCGCCCTGTTTGGCGACCTCGATACCATAGGCCTTGGACATCGCTTCACGGCTGTGCTCGCGCAAGGCGTGAGCCATCTCGTGCCCCATGATCGCGGCGATCTCGTCATCGGTAAGCTTCAGTTGCTCGATGATGCCGCTGTAGAAAATGATCTTGCCGCCCGGGCCGCAGTTGGCGTTGAGCTCGGGGCTCTTGATCAGATTGACCTCCCACTGCCAGTTGGCGGCATCCGGGCGAAAACGCGGCGCCTGTGGGATCAAGCGACCAGCGACAGTCTGCAAACGCTTGGCATTGGCACTGCTCTTGTCCAGCATGCCCTTGCTCGAGGCCTCGCTCAGGGTCTGCTGATAGGACTGCGCATACATCTGATTGACTTCATCGGCGGACAGCATGCTGAACATGTACTGCTTGCGCTCCACGCCAACCGCACCGCCGCTGGTGGTATTGACCGCCTGGCAACCGCTCAACAGCAGCGCCGCAGCCAGGCCACTCAGATAGAAAACCTTGCTCATCGAGCTATCTCCTTGAATCGGACACCCTATGCTAGCAGCCCGCTGACAACTTACCTACGTTGGCAGTCCCACGTAAAAACAGCCTGACAGCCGCAAACCAACTCGCTTGAGCGTGCCTCGATCAGCAGCAATCAAATGCTCATGCACACGACCCGGGCTCCGCTTTTTCGGCGATTCACGCCTGCCTCGCCCAGACTCTCAGGAGCCGGCCAGACTGCACTCTTGATACGAGCAGCTGCGCCACTTGCGCGATGAGCGCACGCCACCTTCGCTGAATACGACACCAACCTGCTTGTCAGCACCCACCCACTAAGGTTTTCACCTGCCACTGCCGATAGCAGGAGACAGTCGCACTCTGCGTCCGGGAGCCTACATGAAGTTCAAGTCGATCCAGTTTTCCGTCGCATTCCTAGCCGGCGCCAGCGTACTCGCAGTGGTCGTGGCTCTGGTGCTCTACGCCCTGTTCGCCAGCGGCCGAACCCAAAACCTGGTACAGGAGCGCACGCAGAAACTACTGGAGCAAGTCATCGAACAGCGTCTGTCGGCATTGGCTCAGGCGCAGGTCAGCGAAATTCAGCGGGAGCTGGAAGCCCCACTGCAGATCACCGCCGATCTGGCGCGGGTCAACGCCATGCTCGGCATGACCGACACCAACGGCAGCCCGATGCTCAGCATCAGCCGTGAAGAGCTGGCCAATCTGGTACACGAAACCACGGCGCAAAATCCCAAGCTGCTCGGCAGCTATCTGGGCTGGGAGCCGAACGCCTTCGACGCCAGCGATGACATCTATGCCGGCAGCAAGGAAAACGGCTACGACGGCAGCGGCCGCTTCCTGCCCTGGTGGTACCGCAATGCCGACGGCAGCCTGGGCATCGACGCTATCGGCTCGATGGAGAGCGAGAAGCTGCTGCCTACCGGTGTGCGCGAAGGTGAATACTATCTCTGCGCCAAGGAGCGCAAGCGCCCCTGCGTGATCGACCCGGCCCCTTACGATGTCGGCGGCAAGATGACCATGCTCGCCTCCTTCACCTCTCCCATTCTGGTCAACGGCGAGTTCCGTGGCATCGCCGGCGCCGACCTGGCGGTGAATTTCATTCAGGAGTTGCTGGTCAAGGCCGATGCCCAACTCTACGGCGGAGCCGGCGAGATCGCGCTGATCGCCAGCAATGGGCGTCTGGTCGCCTCGACTAAGGCGCCGGACAAACTCGGCGAACCGGCCACCGTTCTGCTCGACGCCAACGAAGTGGCCAATCTCGGCAAACTGCAGCCCGGCCAACCGATTTATTCCATCGATGCCAAGGAAGACCCGGAACACAGTCATATCGAGCTATTTCTCAGCTTCAATATCGGCCAGAGCGACACGCGCTGGGTGCTGATACTGGTGCTACCGCTCAAAGCCGTGATGGCCGACCTGTTCCAGTTGCAGAGCGACCTGACCGCGCAGCGCGACGGCGACACCCTGGGCATGACACTGGTAGGCCTGTTGATCGCCGGTCTAGGCCTGCTGGTGATCTGGTTCGTCGGCTACGGCATCGCCCGCCCCCTGCGGCAGATGGTCGGCATGCTCGACGACATCGCCAAGGGCGAAGGTGATCTGACGGTACGCCTGCAAGTCGATCGCAAGGACGAGCTCGGGCAGATCGCAGCCGGCTTCAATGCCTTCCTGGCCAAATTGCAGACGATGATCGCGTCCGTGGTGACCTCGGTGCAGCAGGTCAGTGACTCCTCCGAGCACACCGCCGACATCGCCATCCGCACCAATCAGGGCGTACAGAAGCAGTTGGCCGAGATCGAGCTGGTGGCCACGGCCGTGCACGAGATGACCGCCACCGCGCAGGACGTCGCACGCAATGCCACCCATGCGGCCGAAGCGGCCAACCACGCCGACCATGCAGCCAATCAGGGCAAGCAGGTGGTACAGCAAACCTCTGCAGCCATCGCTGCGCTGGCCACCGAGATCGGCCGCGCCGTGAGCGTGGTGCAGAACCTGGCCAAGGACAGCGAGAACATTAACGCGATCCTCGTCGCCATTCGTGGCATCGCCGAGCAGACCAATCTGCTGGCGCTCAATGCGGCCATCGAGGCGGCCCGCGCCGGCGAACAGGGCCGTGGCTTCGCGGTGGTCGCCGATGAGGTGCGCAACCTGGCGCAGAAAACCCAGCAAGCCACCGAAGAGATCCAGAGCATGATCCAGCAACTGCAGCAAGGCACACGCGAAGTGGTCAAGGTGATGGAGCAGAGCCAGAGCAAGACCGACGACAGTGTGCAACATGCCAGCCAGGCCGCCCAATCGCTGGAGTCCATCACCCAGGCGGTGTCGGTGATCAACGACATGAACACACAGATCGCCAGCGCGGCCGAAGAGCAGAGTGCGGTAGCCGAGGACATCAACCGCAACGTCACCAACATTGGGCAGGTCGCCAACGACGTGGCAGGCGGTGCCGACGAAGCCAGCCAGGCCAGCGCGCAGTTGACCAAGCTGGCCGAACAGCAGCGTCGCCTGATCAATCAGTTCAAGGTGTAGGGAGCATTCACCTCAGGCAGGCCGCGACGCCGGAGGCGTCAGGCCAAATGCTCCTCCGTCCGGGTGCGCACGGCGTACCTAGGCTGGGGTCAGGCATTCCGGCGCATCGAGCTTCGGATCATTGACCAGGGTCGCCAGGGCGCGTTCTCGCAACGCGACCTGCGACTTGGCCAGTAACGCCGCCAATTGTTCGGGCGTGGTGTCGTCGCTCAACCACAGTGCCCGTTCATGCTCGTCAAGAATCAGCGGGCGACGCAGCGTCGCGGCTTCCTGGGTAATCAACGCCACGCTCAGGTAGTCGTGCCCAGTAACCGGATATACCTCCCACAAGGCGGCGAAATACATCAGCGAGTCGCCGTTGGTCATCCAGTACGGCCGCTTGCGTGTCGCCCCGCGCCACTCGTAGAAGCCGTTGGCCGGCAACAGGGCTCGGCGCAGGCGCAAGGGCTCACGAAACATCGGCTGCTCGCCGAGTGTTTCGGCCCGCGCATGAGCCGGCGTCTTGGACAGATCCTTCAGCCAGGCGGGGGTCAGCCCCCAACGCGCCGCGGCGGCCTGCGGCCCATTCTCGCCTGCGCGCAGCATCAGGACCTGACCGTTGGGCGCCAGGTTCCAGTGCGGCTTCTGATCAGCAGGAAAGCCGGGCAACGCCGCAAAAGCGGGCGACCAGCGGAACAGGGCATAACGTCCACACATGAAACGACTCGACAGGCAGGGGGCACATCAACAGAGCAACACGCCCTGAAAGGACTCTGGCTCATCGCCAGGCACAGGTTGCGCCGTATTGTACTCAGCGATCAACGTACGCGCCTGTTCAGCGTCGCAGTCCGCGACAAGCAAACCGAGCAGGCCACATGCAGGCAGCTCTCCCACGGCACCGACCAGATGCTGACCGAGCAGGTGCGCCTCGACGCCCTCGCTGGCCAGCATATCCACCAGCATCTGACCTTCCAGAAGATTTTCCGGCTCGTAGATTCGCTGCATCAATCGTTCTCCGCGCGTACTTCCAACGCCCACTCGACACCGTCCGTACGCAACTCGAACTCGATCGGCCGGCAACACACCGGGCAATCCTCGATATAGGACTGATCACCGCCCGACAGGTCCAGCAGCGCCTCGGCCGGTTCGCCGCAATAGGGGCAATGATACGACTCGCTTTCCAGCATCGCGGCCTCCTTGTGACTTGGCGTTATAATCGCCGGTCTACTGCTCACCCTGTTAAGCAGACCCCTTTCAACCTTAGCCGTTTTACAACAAGAGAGCATGATGGGCGCATTTGATGCCATCCGACCCTATGCCGATGCAGAAGTACGCCCCGTGCTGGCGCGCCTGCTCGCCGACCCGGCGTTCCTCGGTACCCTTACCCGTTTTCGCTTCCCACGACTGGCCAGCCCGCTAGGCTGGCTGCTCAAACCGCTGATCGCCGCGCGGCTGCGCAGCGAATTCGCTAGCATCGACTCGGTCAACAAGCTGCAGGAAAAGATCGAGCCCTACATCGACCGTACCATCGAGCATGCCAGTGACGGCATCAGCTACTCCGGCCTGGAGCACTTGCAGCCGGGCAAACCCTATCTGTATCTGGCCAACCATCGCGACATCGTCATGGATCCGGCCTTCGTCAACTACGCCGTCTACCATGCCGGCCTGCAGACACCGCGTATCGCCATCGGCGACAACCTGCTGCAGCGCCCCTTCGTCAGCGACCTGATGCGCCTGAACAAGAGCTTCATCGTGCACCGTTCGATCAGCGGGCGACGCGAGAAGCTGGCGGCCTATCAGTTGCTTTCGGCGTACATCAATCACTCGATCTGCGAAGACGGCGAATCGATCTGGATCGCCCAGGCCGAAGGCCGCGCCAAGGATGGGGACGACCGCACCGATTCGGCCATCCTCAAGATGTTCCACATGAGCCGCAAGGACGAGCCGTTCGCCGAGGTCATCGACTCGCTGAACCTGGTGCCGGTTTCGATCAGCTACGAGTACGATCCCTGCGACCTGGCCAAGACCCGCGAGCTGAGCATACGCGCCGCCACCGGCAACTACACCAAGGCACCAGGCGAGGACGACGCCAGCATCGCCCTGGGCATCACCGGTTATAAAGGACGCGTGCACCTGCACTTCAGCCCGCCGATGGCCGGCCTGGAAGATACCAAGCAACTGGCGCAGGCGCTGGATCGCCATATTCTCGGCCAGTACCGCCTGTTCCCCGTCCACTACCTGGCCTACGCCATGTGGGAAGGCCGCGAGAGCGAGCTGAACGTGCCGGCGGCAAGCGAGGTATTCCCCGAGGCAGAACTGGCTGCGGCCGAAGCGCAGTGGAACAAACGCCTGGCAGCCTGCAGCGCCGAAGAAAAGCCGTTTCTGATCCTGCAATACGCCAATCCGGTACGTAACCAGTATCGAATCAAGGCCGGCTTGCCCCTCTAAGCGCTCCGCTACAAACCAAAACGGCAGCCACCAGGGCTGCCGTTTTTGTTAATCGCTCAAGCGTCAAAGCCGCGTGCTGAACCAGGACAGCAACAACGCAGCTCCCAAGCAAAGGGCGCCAAAGCGATAGAAGAAGCGATTGATACGCCAGGTGCGCTCGTCCAGCACCTCAGCCTCATACAGCGCCCCCTGCGCCATCACTCGCGCCATCCCGCGCTGCTCGCGCAGTCGGGTCATCAGACACAACCAGGCACCCGCCAGGGAAAAGAACAAGGCCAGCGAATTCACCGCCCCGGCCGGGTGGGCGACGAACAGTGACCACAACACCTGCAGCGACATGCGACACCTCGAGTACAGCATGGTGCAGCAGCCCCGCCACTGCACCAGAATGGGGAATTCAGCTGAAAAGTACGCTTCTCAGCCAGCGAAAAGTCGTTGCGCAGTGTACTGAAACCCATCTTTTATAAGGTTCGTTTCCGACGAACGCAGCTCTCTATCCCGAAATCGTCTGAAAACTGTCATATGCCTGGCCTAGGGTTTGTATCTCTCAGAGTGACCAAACAGTCACCGCTGTTGCTGGAGCCAAACCTCAATGTCCCTGGAGGACCTGCCATGCTCAATTCACAACCGCTGGATCGCGACTACCTGATCGACTCGCTGGATGAAGTGGACGCCGTGGTCGATGAACTCTCCTTCAACGTGCAGGACCAGCACTGGCTGGTGTACTGCGCCCTCGGCGGCCATGAGCACTACGACCTGCCGGATATCGACAACCGCACCGGCATGAGCCTGCCGGAGTTCTACGCCGAAGCGGCCTGAAGGCCTGAGACAAATGAAAACGCCCCGCAATGCGGGGCGTTTTTTTAACAGCGCGACGGCTTACTGAAGCAGAACCTGGCCAATGGTCGGGTCCTTGAACGCACGGGTCAACGCGTCGCTGAGCACATCGCTCACCAGCTTGCTGTTGGTCCGCTGATTCGGAGCAGTGCCGAAACGCTGGTTCAGCGAGGCACCGTAACGACCGGTATAACGGCGGCTGCTGCCCTGCACGTCGGCGCGAATGGAGGCAGAGATATCCGCCTCGGTGACGTACATCCCTTCTTTGGGCGACTGATACTTCAGGTCCGCCAGGGTGATGGTCAGTTGCGGAGCGTTATAGGCGTTGGGCGACGGGGTGAAGCCGAGCAAACGGACGGCGGCTTCGGCCTCGGCCTGCAATTTGGGCAGCACGTATTCGGGGCTGACGCTGATGGAGCTGGTTTCCGGATACAGGCCGCCGCGCGTGCCCAGTACCGGTGAAGAGCGACCATCGACCACACGCACCACCACCGGCTGGCCCTGCCCGACTGGCGTCAGCGAGCTGGTGAGCTTGGGTTGCGGGGTGAGTTGCTGAGGGCTGAGGGCGCAACCGGCCAGAGTCAGGCTGGTGGCAGCAAGCAAGGCGATCAACGCACGGTGCAGCATGCTCATCTCTCCGAGTGAGTTAGAAGTGGCCGGCAGTATACCCAGCGCGGCCTTGGGCCGACAGGGGCGCTGCATAGGACAGCCCGCCCACGCCTGCGGTTCCTGTCATCAGGCTGTCACCGCCCCCTGGCATAAAGGCGACAGTCCCCCGCTGGAGCCTTCGCCATGCTTTTGCGCCGCCTGTTCAGCCGCCCTCGCCCGATGCGCCATTTCGCCCTGATCGATGATCGTGGGCGTTGTTGCGCGCTGCGCCAGATGCAGGAACACCCGACCCAGGCGGGCTGGGTGGAAGTTCGCGAGCCAAACGTCTCCTGGTTGGGCGCCCCCCTGCCCGCCGGCGCCCGCATCACGCCGGTCGTCACACACGCATCGACCGTTCGCCCGTTGGCGGCCTGACCGGCGGAAGAATAAAAGTCACGCAGGGGCGATCAATTTCCCCTCATTCACCGTTATAATCGCGCCCCGATTATAAGGACGTCTCCTGATCGGGCCGCACGACCTCGCCGATGCAACGTCATCGCCCCGCCTCAGAGAGTCGCCCACTTCGAGCTGCCGCTTCCGGCTAGCCGCTTTCCGCCCATATGCAGAGCCAATGGCAGCCATGCAGTGCATGACTTGCACGGGAGAAAGCGTGCCGAGGCAGTCGAGCTTTTGAGGTTCACCGCTCCAAAAGAGCGTGAAAAAACGGTTTTTACAACTTCACAAGAGTGTGGCGAACAGATGAACAGTTTTGCGTCCGCAAACCCCAGCCTTGACCCTCACCGCCGAACGACGGGGCATCACGCCTGAGTCTGCCGGTATCGCCCTGAAAGGCCGAACGGCCGCCCATCTGGTGCAGTTTTTCTTGGAGAGAGGTTAATGGCGCACAACGATTCCCAAAGCGTAGATGTGGTGCTGGTAGGCGCCGGCATCATGAGCGCGACCCTGGGCGTACTGCTCAAGGAACTCAACCCCGAAATCACTCTGGAAGTGATTGAGCTGCGCGAGTCCGGCGCAGTGGAAAGCTCCAACCCCTGGAACAACGCCGGCACCGGTCACGCCGCGCTGTGCGAGCTGAACTACACCCCGGAAGGCGCTGACGGCAGCATCGACATCAAGAAGTCGGTGAACATCAACGCCCAGTTCGAGGAGTCCAAGCAGTTCTGGGCTTACCTGATCGAAAAAGGCGCGATCAACTCGCCGAAGACCTTCATCAATCCGGTCCCGCACATGAGTTTCGTGCGCGGCAACAGCGGCATCGCCTTCCTCAAGAAGCGCTTCGAAGCCCTGCGCCAGCATCACGCCTTTACCGAAATGGAATACACCGAGGATCGCGCCACCATCGCCGAGTGGGCGCCGCTGTTGATCCCGGGCCGCGACAGCAGCGAGCCGTTGGCGATGACCCGCGTACACGCGGGTACCGATGTCAACTTCGGTGCAGTCACCGAGCAGATGCTCGCCTACCTGACCACCCAACCCAATGCCAAGGTCACCTGCAACCAGAAGGTCACCGACCTCACGCGTGACGGTCAAGGCTGGCTGGTGACTATCAAGGACACCCGTTCCGGCGCCACGCGCAAGCTCAAGAGCAAGTTCGTCTTCCTCGGTGCCGGTGGCGGCGCGCTGCCCCTGCTGCAACTGTCCGGCATCCCCGAAGGCAAAGGTTTCGGCGGCTTCCCCGTGAGCGGCCAGTGGCTGCGCTGCGACAATCCGGAGATCGTCAAGCTGCACCAGGCCAAGGTTTACAGCCAGGCTGCGGTGGGCTCGCCGCCCATGTCGGTACCGCACCTCGACACCCGCGTGGTGGACGGCAAGAAATCCCTGCTGTTCGGTCCTTACGCCGGCTTCACCACCAAGTTCCTCAAGTACGGCTCGTTCCTTGACCTGCCGCTGTCGGTACGCCCCAACAACCTCGGCCCGATGCTGGCGGTGGCGCGCGACAACCTGGACCTGACCCGCTACCTGATCAAGGAAGTGATGCAGTCCGAGGAACAGCGCCTGAACACCCTGCGCGGCTTTTACCCCGAAGCCAAGGCCGAGGACTGGCGCCTGGAGGTGGCTGGCCAACGCGTGCAGATCATCAAGAAGGACGCCAAGAACGGCGGCATCCTGCAGTTCGGCACCGAACTGGTAGCGGGCGCGGACGGCACCATTGCCGCCCTGCTCGGCGCCTCGCCGGGCGCGTCGGTCACCGTGTCGATCATGCTCGATCTGCTGCGCCGCTGCTTCCCCGAGCAGACCAAGAGCGAGGGCTGGCAGGCCAAGCTGAATGAGATCTTCCCGGCCATGGCCGACGTGCTGTCCCACGACGCCGAGCGCTATCGCCAAGTACAGGCGCAATCGAACCAGCGCTTGCAACTCGATACGCCCAGCGCCTGATCGTCAGCCATGAAAAACCGCCCCTCGGGGCGGTTTTTTGTGGGCGCTGATCGGCTTATTGCTGACCCCATGGCAGGATCGGGATGGCCGTTACCGCATTCTGCGGGCTGCCTTCGATCACCCGGTCGCTGTAGACCAGATACACCAGCGTATTGCGCTTGCTGTCGAAGAAGCGCACCACCTGCATGGTCTTGAACACCAGCGAGGTGCGCTCCTTGAACACCTCCTCGCCGTCCTTGAGCTTGGCTTTGAATGCTATGGGGCCGACCTGACGGCAGGCGATGGAGGCCTCTGCGCGATCCTCGGCCAAGCCCAGACCACCCTTCACGCCACCGGTTTTGGCACGCGACAGGTAGCAGGTCACGCCCTCCACCTTGGGATCATCGAAGGCCTCGACGACGATCTTGTCATTGGGACCGACCCACTTGAACACCGTCGACACCTCGCCGATGGTTTCGGCCAGCGCCAGACTGGGCAGCACCAGCAGGCTCAGCACACATCCCTTGAACAGATTCATCGCACTCTCCTTTCGCATTCAAACCAGGATCAGATTATCCCGGTGCACCAGTTCGGGCTCATCCACGTAGCCGAGCAGCTTCACGATGGCATCGGATGGCTGGCCGATAATCTTCTGCGCCTCCAGCGCACTGTAGTTGACTAGGCCGCGGGCAATCTCGCGACCGTCAGGCGATACGCAGACCACCATCTCGCCACGACGGAAACTGCCCTGCACCGCCTTCACGCCCACCGGTAGCAGGCTCTTGCGGTCCTGGCTCAGCGCCTTCACCGCGCCAGCGTCCAGCACCAGGGTGCCACGGGTCTGCAGGTGGCCAGCCAGCCACTGCTTGCGCGCCGCCAGCAGGCCACGCTCGGGCGCCAGCAGCGTGCCCAGGCGCTCACCGCCCCTGAGGCGAGCCAGCACCTGCTCGATGGCGCCGCCAACGATCACGGTATGCGCGCCGGAGCGCGCAGCCAGACGCGAGGCACGCAGTTTGGTCTGCATCCCACCACGGCCCAGCGCACCGCCCACACCACCGGCCACGGCATCCAACGCCGGGTCATCCGCGCGGGCTTCGGAAATCAGCTCGGCATCGGGATTGTGGCGCGGGTCGGCGTTGTACATGCCGTCACGGTCGGTGAGGATCACCAACAGGTCGGCCTCGACCAGGTTGGCCACCAGCGCGGCCAGGGTGTCGTTGTCGCCGAAGCGGATTTCATCGGTGACCACGGTGTCGTTCTCGTTGATCACCGGGATCACGTCGAGATTCACCAGCGTGCGCAGAGTGCTACGGGCATTGAGGTAGCGCTTGCGGTCAGACAGGTCGTCATGGGTCAGGAGGATCTGCGCGGTGCGCATGCCATGCTCGGCAAAGCTCGACTCCCAGGCCTGCACCAGCGCCATCTGGCCGATGGCGGCAGCAGCCTGCAGCTCGTGCATCGCGCTCGGTCGACTGGTCCAGCCGAGACGGCTCATGCCGGCCGCCACCGCGCCGGAGGACACCAGCACCAGCTCCACGCCCTGCTCACGCAGCGCCACCATCTGCTTGACCCACACGGCCATGGCCGCACGATCCAGGCCACGCCCATCGGCGGTCAGCAGCGCACTGCCGATCTTCACCACCCAACGCTTCGCGCCGGTCACCTTGTCACGCATGATCTTCCAACCTTAGCCAGAAAACGATGGGGTCCACCCCACCTACAAAAACGCCGCAATTAAGCGGCGTTGAAAATTTGCTTAATCCCGGACGTAAATGATTTCCGGGCCATCGTCGTCTTCATCGTCGAAGAAGTCATCATCTTCGTCGATGTCATCGACGCTGCGCACACCGGACTTGCGCAACGCACGCTGGTCGTCCAGCGCCTGCAGACGGGCACGCGCCTCGTCCTCGATGCGCTGATCCAGATCGGCCAGCTCCTCGGCGAACACCGGGTCCTCGGCGATACGCTCGGCGCGCACTTCCAGGTAATGCATGATGTCGCGGCTGATGCGCTCGGTACCGTCGCGGCTGATTGCAGAAACCACGTAAACCGGGCCCTGCCAGTTCAGACGGGCAACGATATCGGCCTTGCGCGCTTCACGCTCGTCCCCGGGCACCTGGTCCATCTTGTTCAGCACCAACCAGCGATCACGCTCGGCCAGCGCCGGGCTGAAACGGCCCAGCTCGTCGATGATCACCTGCGCCGCCTCGGCCGGATCGCTCTCGTCCAGCGGCGCCATGTCCACCAGATGCAGCAGCAGACGAGTACGCGCCAGGTGCTTGAGGAAGCGGATACCCAGACCGGCACCATCGGAGGCGCCTTCGATCAGCCCCGGAATATCGGCGACCACGAAGCTCTTGAAGCGGTCGACACTGACCACGCCCAGGTTCGGCACCAGGGTGGTGAACGGGTAATCGGCGACCTTCGGCTTGGCTGCGGAAACCGCGCGAATGAAGGTGCTCTTGCCGGCGTTGGGCAGGCCGAGCAGGCCGACGTCGGCCAACACTTTCAGCTCCAGCTTGAGGTCGCGCGACTCGCCCGGTTTGCCCGGCGTGGTCTGGCGCGGCGCACGGTTGGTACTGGACTTGAAGCGGGTGTTGCCCAGACCGTGCCAGCCGCCATGCGCGACCATCAGACGCTGACCGGCCTTGACCAAATCACCGATCACTTCCTGGGTCGCGACGTCGATCACCGTGGTGCCGACCGGCACCGGCAGGATCAGATCTTCGCCCTTGGCGCCGGTGCAGTCGGTGCTGCCGCCCTTCTCGCCATTCTGCGCGTTGAATTTGCGGGTGTAGCGGTAGTCGATGAGGGTGTTGAGGTTCTCGTTGGCCTCGAGGAACACCGAGCCGCCGTCGCCACCGTCACCGCCGTTGGGGCCACCCTTTTCGATGAACTTCTCGCGGCGGAAGCTCATCATGCCGTTACCGCCGTCACCGGCTTTTACAAAAATAGAAACTTCGTCGACGAATTTCATGGATATGCCTCCCGCGTCATCTGCGGGCTGGGGGAACGCTTGCCGGATCATCCAGAACTAGCGGATCTGGCAAGCGAACCAAAGATACACAAACGAAAAAAACGCCTGGAGCGTTTTTAACGTCGCCTGCGACGGCCCGCAGGGTTGCCGCCATGAATGGCGGGCCAATAAAAAAGCCCCGTCCTACGGACAGGGCTTTTCCAGCGCGCAGGCGATTAGGCCTGAACGACGCTCACGTAGCGACGGCCGAAAGCGCCCTTCACTTCGAACTTGACCACGCCTTCGACTTTAGCGAAGAGGGTGTGGTCTTTGCCCATGCCCACGCCGAAACCCGGGTGGAACTCGGTGCCGCGCTGACGAACGATGATGTTGCCGGCCTTGATGACCTGACCACCGTACATTTTCACGCCAAGGCGTTTACTTTCGGAATCGCGGCCGTTACGGGTAGAACCGCCAGCTTTTTTGTGTGCCATGAGTCAATACTCCTATAAAGGGATCGGGGCCGACGAATCAGGCCTGGATACCGGTGATTTTGATCTCAGTGAACCACTGACGGTGGCCCTGACGCTTCATGTGGTGCTTACGACGGCGGAACTTGATGATGCGCACTTTATCGTGACGACCTTGCGACACGACTTCGGCAACCACTTTAGCGCCGTCTACAACCGGAGCGCCGATCTGAACGTCGTCGCCATTGCCGATCAGCAGAACGCGATCGAAAGTCACGGCTTCGCCGGTGGCGACTTCGAGCTTCTCGATCTTGAGGAATTCGCCTTCGGTGACTTTGTATTGCTTGCCACCAGTAACAATTACTGCGTACATGGTAAATCTCCGTTGATCCTGCTCACCCAGCGCTTTAGAAAAGTCGTTATTGGCTGGCATGGCTGCTTGGGGCCGGAAGTGACACCCTTGCAATTGCGTAAGGCAGGGAAATGCCCAGGGGGAAGTTCAGGGTGCGCGATTGTACGCAAGCACCGAACGCTTCGCAAGGGCCACAGGCACTTGCCTTGACAGCCCCTACCCCGCCACCTAGCATGCCGCGCAACCTCAAAGGAGCACTAATCGCCGATGCAACCTCAGGCTTTCTACCGCGTGGTAGCGGACGATTTCACCGCCGTCGATGCCATCATCCGTCAACAGGTGGTCTCGCGCGTGCCGCTGGTGGAAAAGATCGGCGACTATATCATCTCTGCTGGCGGCAAGCGCCTGCGCCCGCTGCTGGTGTTGCTGAGCGGTCGTGCGCTGGGTTATCAGGCCGATGACCTGCGCCTGCTGGCCGCCACCATCGAGTTCCTGCATACCGCCACCCTGCTGCACGACGACGTGGTCGACATGTCCGACATGCGCCGTGGCCGCAGCACCGCCAATGCCCAATGGGGTAACGCGCCAAGTGTGCTGGTGGGCGACTTCCTTTATTCACGCTCGTTCGAAATGATGGTCGAACTCGGCTCCATGCCGGTGATGAAGATCCTCTCCAACGCCACCCGCGTGATTGCCGAGGGCGAAGTGCTGCAGCTGTCCAAGGTGCGCGATGCCAGCACCACGGAAGAGACCTATATGGAGGTCATTCGCGGCAAGACCGCGATGCTGTTCGAGGCCTCCACTCACGCCGCCGCAGCGCTGGCCAGCGCCAACGAAGCGCAGCGCGAAGCCCTGCGCACCTTCGGCGACCACCTGGGTATCGCCTTCCAACTGGTCGACGACCTGCTCGACTACAAGGGCGACGCCGCCGAGCTGGGCAAGAATGTCGGCGATGATCTCGCCGAGGGCAAACCGACCCTGCCACTGATCTACACCATGCGCGAAGGCAGCGAAGAGCAGGCTGCACTGGTGCGCCGAGCGATTCAGAAAGGTGGCATCGAAGACCTGGAAAGCATCCGCGCCGCCGTGGACGCCGCTGGCGCTCTGGACTACACCGCACAGCTCGCTCGCGACTACGCCGAGCGCGCCATCGCCTGCCTGGAAGCCCTGCCAGCCGGTGAGTATCGCGACGCCCTGATCGAGCTGAGCCGTTTCGCTGTCGCGCGTACGCACTAAGCCTGACAAGACCAGACAGGTAGCCCGGATGCAGTCCGGGGGGCGGGTTTACGGGATATAGCCATTCCCGGATTACATCCGGGCTACGGGCTCGCGATACACCGCGCTGGCAAAACAAAAACGCCCCGAACCAGTCGGGGCGTTTTTCATTTCAGCGCAGCAGATTACAGACGCAAGCCGCCGTCCAACTCCAGAATACGACCGGTGTAGTAGTCATTTTCCAGAATGTAGGCCACCGAGTGGGCGATCTCGGCCGGCTTGCCCATGCGCTTGAGGGGAATACCCGAGGTCATCTTCTCCAGGGCTTCCGGCTTCATGCTGCCGGTCATCTCGGTTTCGATGAAACCCGGCGCCACGCCCGCGACGCGAATACCGTAACGCGCCAGCTCCTTGGCCCAGACCACGGTGTCAGCAGCGACGCCGGCCTTGGCAGCCGAGTAGTTGGCCTGGCCCATGTTGCCCGCGCGGGAAATGGAGGAGATGTTGACGATCGCGCCCTCGTTATTCAGCTCGATCATCTTCGCCGCCACTTCACGGGTGCAGAGGAACACGCCGGTCAGGTTGACGTCGATCACCGCCTGCCACTGCGCCAGACTCATCTTGGTCATCTCGCCATCCTTCACGCGGATGGTCAGGCCATCGCGCAGGATGCCCGCATTGTTGACCAGGCCGTTGATGGCGCCGAAGTCATCGGCGACCTGGGCAACCATATGCGTGACCTGCTCTTCATCGGCGACGTTGCACAGATAGGCTCGAGCGTCGCCACCGGCAGCCTTGCAGGCGGCCACGGCTTCGTCGAGTTTTTCCTGGTTCAGATCGACCAGCGCCAGCTTGGCACCCTTGGCCGCCAGGTACTCACCCATGGCGCGGCCCAGTCCCTGACAACCGCCAGTGATGATGATGACTTTGTCTTTCAGTTGCATCGCTTTATCCCCTCAAGGTGCAGCATTTTCCGACCCCGCAGATGCCCGCTAACCGCTATGCTAGGGCGTCTGTCCGTTTCTGACGGATTCTTTGCGAGGAGTCATAAGGTGAGCGTGAAAGCCGGCAAGCATGCACGAGAATTGCTGCTCAAGGAATACCGTGGGGTGCTCAGCACCCACTCCAAGGCCATGCCGGGTTTCCCTTTCGGATCGGTGGTGCCCTACTGCCTGGACGCCGAGGGCCGGCCGCTGATCCTGATCAGCCGTATCGCCCAGCACACCCATAACCTCGGGCAGGACGCCAAATGCTCGCTACTGGTCGGCGAGCGTGGCGCAGAGGATGTGCAGGCGGTCGGCCGCCTCACTTTGCTCGCCGAAGCACGACAATTGCGTGACGAAGAGCAAATCGAAGCGGCCGCACAACGTTATTACCGCTTTTTCCCCCAGTCGCGCGACTACCACCGGGCGCATGACTTCGACTTCTGGCGCCTGGAGCCGGTGCGCTGGCGCTTCATTGGCGGCTTCGGCGCCATTCATTGGCTCGACCAGGTCGCCCTGGCCAACCCCTTTGCGACGGACGGCAGCGAAGCGAGCATGGTCGAGCACATGAACGAAGACCATGCCAAGGCCATTGCCCATTACGTCGAATTGGCCGGATTGCCTCAGCATGAGCCGGCACAGATGGTCGGCGTCGACCAGGAAGGCTTCCACCTGCGCATCGGCCAGAGTCTGCATTGGCTGGCGTTTCCGGTACCCTGCAACAACCCGGGACAGGTACGTGAAGCCCTGGTGACACTGGCTCGCGCCGAGAGCTGGCCGACCGACGGCGCCCCTTAAGCTTGAATTCAGGCCACGGCCCCATACTTTATTCCTACTGGAAGTCCACTTCCGCCAAGGACCCACTGAAATGCGCGCGTTTTTGTTTCTCTTCCTGCTGTTCCCGATCATCGAACTGGCATTGCTGATCAAGGTCGGTAGCGCCATTGGCGTGCTGCCCACCCTGCTGCTGATCATCGGCACTGCAATTCTCGGCAGCATTCTCCTGCGCGTCGCCGGGGTTGCCACGGCCTGGCGCGCGCGGGAAAAACTCGCTCGCGGCGAGCTGCCCGAGCAGGAGATGCTCGAAGGCCTGCTGATCGCCGTCGGTGGTGGCCTGCTGCTGCTACCGGGTTTCATCAGCGACATCTTCGGCGTGCTCTGCCTGATTCCTTTCACGCGACGCCTCATGGTCGGCAAGATTCGCCGCCGCGCCGAAGAACAAGCCCTGCGCCAGCGCGCCTTCTTCGATGACCAGGCGGCCCGCTCCGGACAGACCCGCCCAAACGTCCTCGAAGGCGAATACGAACGCCGCGAATAGGCATGCTCAACAATACTTGCCGGCGATCACCTCGAAGCCTGATCGCCGGTAGCCACAGCCTGCATGTGCCCCCCCCCCGCATAGGGCCGGCATCGGCCCGCCACCTGTAATTCCCCCCTTCTCCCGCGCAAAAAATTTCACTGCCGCCCCTTGAAATACCCTTGCCCGCCCACATGTACCAGTCACCGCAAGGTGCCTGCCCATCGAGGCAGTCCAACTTTCGCGGTGCGCCCAGCGTGCCGCGCCCGGCCTCGCCGGATTTTACAAACCCGCCGACCAAGCAAGAGTCGGCAAGTTGGCCATTCAATTGTTAGGAGAGATCGACAATGAAGCTTCGTCCTCTGCATGACCGCGTCGTGATCCGTCGCAGCGAAGAAGAGACCAAAACCGCAGGCGGCATCGTGCTGCCGGGTTCGGCCGCCGAGAAGCCGAACCAAGGTGAAGTCGTTGCCGTCGGTACCGGTAAGGTTCTGGATAACGGCGAAGTCCGTCCGCTGGCCGTCAAGGTCGGTGACAAGGTGGTATTCGGCCCGTACTCCGGCAGCAACACCGTCAAAGTCGACGGCGAAGACCTGCTGGTAATGGGCGAGAACGAAATCCTCGCTGTCGTCGAAGCCTGATTCCCACGAATCTCCGTTTAACCTTCAAGAATTTGAGGTCTGATCAACATGGCTGCTAAAGAAGTCAAGTTTGGCGATTCCGCCCGTAAGAAAATGCTCGTTGGCGTCAACGTACTGGCCGACGCCGTCAAAGCCACCCTCGGCCCGAAAGGTCGTAACGTGGTTCTGGCCAAATCCTTCGGCGCCCCGACCATCACCAAAGACGGTGTTTCGGTCGCCAAGGAAATCGAACTGAAAGACGCCTTCGAAAACATGGGCGCCCAACTGGTGAAAGACGTTGCCTCCAAGGCCAACGACGCTGCCGGTGACGGCACCACCACCGCTACCGTTCTGGCTCAAGCCATCGTCAACGAAGGCCTGAAGTCTGTCGCTGCCGGCATGAACCCGATGGACCTGAAGCGCGGCATCGACAAGGCCACTAGCGCCATCGTCGCCCAGCTCAAAGAGCTGGCCAAACCGTGCACCGACTCCAAGGCCATCGCCCAGGTCGGCACCATCTCCGCCAACTCCGACAGCTCCATCGGGGACATCATCGCCGAAGCCATGAACAAGGTCGGCAAAGAAGGCGTGATCACCGTTGAAGAAGGCTCGGGCCTGGAAAACGAACTGTCCGTCGTAGAAGGCATGCAGTTCGACCGCGGCTACCTGTCGCCGTACTTCATCAACAAGCCGGACACCATGGTCGCCGAGCTGGAAAGCCCGCTGCTGCTGCTGGTCGACAAGAAGATCAGCAACATCCGCGAACTGCTGCCGGTTCTCGAAGCCGTTGCCAAAGCTGGCCGTCCGCTGCTGATCGTGGCTGAAGACGTCGAAGGCGAAGCCCTGGCTACCCTGGTCGTCAACAACATGCGCGGCATCGTCAAGGTTGCAGCCGTCAAGGCTCCGGGCTTCGGCGACCGTCGCAAGGCCATGCTGCAGGACATCGCCATCCTGACCGGCGGCACCGTGATCTCCGAAGAAGTTGGCCTGTCCCTGGAAAGCGCCACTCTGGAGCACCTGGGTAACGCCAAGCGCGTCGTCCTGAACAAAGACAACACCACCATCATCGATGGTGCTGGTGCCCAGGTCGACATCGAAGCCCGCGTTGCGCAGATCCGCAAGCAGGTCGAAGAAACCTCTTCCGACTACGACAAAGAGAAGCTGCAAGAGCGTCTGGCCAAGCTGGCTGGCGGTGTTGCCGTGATCAAGGTTGGCGCTGCCACCGAAGTCGAGATGAAAGAGAAGAAAGCCCGCGTTGAAGACGCCCTGCACGCTACCCGCGCTGCTGTGGAAGAAGGCGTGGTGCCTGGCGGTGGCGTTGCCCTGGTGCGCGCTCTGCAGGCCATCGATGGCCTGAAAGGCGACAACGAAGACCAGAACGTCGGTATCGCTCTGCTGCGTCGCGCCGTCGAAGCGCCGCTGCGTCAGATCGTTTCCAACGCCGGCGGCGAGCCGAGCGTAGTGGTCGACAAGGTCAAGCAGGGTTCGGGCAACTTCGGCTTCAACGCCGCGACCGACACCTACGGCGACATGATCGAGATGGGCATTCTCGATCCGGCCAAGGTCACCCGTTCGGCTCTGCAAGCAGCTGCCTCCATCGGTAGCCTGATGATCACCACCGAGGCCATGGTTGCCGACGCGGCTGACGACAAGGCTCCGGCCATGCCTGACATGGGTGGCATGGGCGGTATGGGTGGCATGGGCGGCATGATGTAAGCCGACCGGCTCCCAAGCAGGAAAAAAGAACCCCGCGCCAGTCGCGGGGTTTTTTATTTGCGCAAGAAAGTGATACCGCTCGGAAACCCCGTGGACATTTCCTGTGGACTCGGGAACGTTGTTTGCTTATGTTTTGTTACAAGCTTGAACGACGCAGTACCGTTCACGAGACGAGTGCGGCGCAAACCCACCAATAGAAGAAGAACAACAACATGGCCCTATGCAGCACGAGCGAAATCCCTCAGCAGGCATTCCAGCAATGGTGGCAACAGCAAGGCGACTGGGTCGAAGAACCCAACGTTCGTCGCGGCGGTAAAAGCGGCGTGCAACGCCTGCTGGATGCAAACGGCGTGCTCTACGCCAAGAAACAGATCGGCCACATCTATCGCAGCCTGCTGCATCCGCAGGGGCGCCCCACCGTCTTGCGCGAACGCAAAGCCTTGCAGGCGCTGCCCTCTCTAGGGGTGCTGGTACCGAAAATGATCTATTGCGGCATCGACTACGATGCCCAGGAAGGCTGGCGCGGCCTGCTGGTCACCGAGGCCCTGGAAGGCTTCGAGAACATCGAGCACTGGTATGAGCAAGGTGGCCGGCAAGCCTGCGGTGAAGCCGTACACAACCAGCTGCTGCAACTTGTCGGTGTCACGCTGGCGCGCATGCACCTGGGCCGCTGGCAGCACGGCTGCCTGTATGCCAAGCACATCTTCGTACGCGTTGACGGCGAAACACCGCAAGTGGCCCTGCTGGATCTGGAGAAAAGCCGTCGTCGCCTGACCCGCGTCCAGGCCGCCCAGCACGACCTGCCCCAGCTGCGCCGCCACAGCCCCTGGTGCGACGCAGACTGGCAGCAACTGCTGCAAGGTTATCGCCAGGTCTTCGCCGACGGCGCCAAGGGCCTCGGCACAGAGCTTGCCTAGGTAAACGACTGCCGGCCCTGCACCGGTAGTCTTGTATCGGCAACATCCGTATCCCCCCACCAGGAAGTGGCTCTAGCGCGCGCCTTTGCGCCGGGCAAAGAGTGAGTCTGCAGGTGACTGCAGCTGCCAGGACCGGCCGTTACAGGGCGCCATCACGGGCACCTAAGGTTACGTTAAGACGTTACCCGCACCATGGTTGAACAAACCGACGCGGCCTGTGTCTCAGCACAGCCCCGGCGGGTGCCAGCCATGTGACAGAACCGTTCGTCGCACAGAACGGCAGTATCGAAATGGGTGATCTAGGTTTAGCGAACAGCGTTTGGCAGCGCTTTCAAGGGGTTAGGAAAATGAAGTTAGGAATAGCACGAGGTTTGTTTCTCGGCCTCGCCCTCAGCGTAACGGCGATTGCTGCCGCCGCCTGGCAGGAGCCCGGCCCGCGCGTACTGGAAACGCATGACTGCTCAGCCCTGGCCCCCTGCCCCATTGCGCCCCTGCGTAAACAGGGGCAACCAGTGGCCAAGCCCGACGCCAACCTGCTGGTGCTGATGTTCGGCCTCAGCGGCGCGCTGAAGGGCGAGCACTAAGCCACAGCACAGCCCACTGTTCGCCAGGTGATTCACCCGTATCTGCAGGTGAATCGCCTGGCGGCTCATACCCGCGCAACCCGAGCAGGCGCACCGTTCATCGATCCCCATCCCTCGCGAACGCCCTTTTGCTGCAGAAATTGCCCCCTGGAGTGGCCGGATAGTGGCGTTTTAGAGCCTCCCGTTCAGTTTTGATTAAGTAATAATCCTTATCGTTGCCCTGGAAGTGACCAATTGGTCACAGGCGTTTGGCTGGCAGTCGAGAACGTCACCGATGAAGATCACAGGAGATGCAACGATGAACTCAACCGCTTCCCGAACCGGCAACACCCTGCGTCCCGTAGCCAAGGACAATGCCCAGACCGCTCTGCACCAGCTGGTACAGGGCTTTCGGCGTTTTCGTCAGGAGGTCTACCCGCAGCAGCAGGCGCTATTCAAGCGCCTGGCCTCGGCACAGTCGCCCAGCGCGATGTTCATCACCTGCGCCGATTCGCGCATCGTGCCGGAGCTGATCACCCAGAGCGATCCCGGCACCCTTTTCGTCACCCGCAACGTGGGCAACGTGGTGCCACCCTACGGACAGATGAACGGCGGCGTCTCCACCGCCATCGAATACGCGGTACTGGCGCTGGGCGTGCAGCACATCATCGTCTGTGGCCATTCCGACTGTGGCGCGATGAAAGCCGTACTCAACCCGGCCAGCCTCGATGGCATGCCCACGGTACGTGCCTGGCTGCGCCACGCCGAAGTGGCGCGCAGCGTGGTGGCGGACAACTGCAGCTGTGGCAGCGCCCACGAAACCCTTGGCGTGCTGACCGAAGAAAACGTGGTGGCCCAGCTCGACCACCTGCGGACCCATCCCTCGGTCGCCGCGCGCATCGCCAGTGGCCAGCTGCACATCCACGGCTGGGTCTACGACATCGACAGCGGCGGCATTCGCGCCTATGACGCAGCCTCGGGCAACTTCCTGGCGCTGGACGGCGACGAGCAGCCCTGCGCCACCCCGCAACCGCGCTACGCCAGCGCCTGATCACTCGTTTCCCCCTGCCTGCGCCTGGAACGGCGCGGGTACGGGCTGCTTTTGTTCACGAGGTGGACAAGGAGAGATAGCACCATGAATGTATTTCGCACACTGCCACGGGACGCGCTGGCGTCCGTGGTGGTCTTTCTCGTCGCCCTGCCGCTGTGCATGGGCATTGCCATCGCCTCCGGCATGCCGCCGGCCAAGGGCCTGATCACCGGCATCATCGGCGGTCTGGTGGTCGGCTTCATCGCCGGCGCGCCACTGCAAGTCAGTGGTCCCGCAGCAGGCCTGGCGGTGCTGGTATTCGAGCTGGTACGCACCCACGGCATGGCCGCGCTCGGCCCGGTATTGCTGCTCGCCGGCCTGATCCAGCTGGTCGCTGGCAGCCTGCGCCTGGGCGGCTGGTTTCGCGTCACTGCGCCGGCGGTGGTCTACGGCATGCTCGCCGGCATCGGCATCCTCATTGTACTGTCGCAAGTGCACGTGATGATCGATGCCTCGCCTCAGGCATCGGGCCTGGACAATTTGCTGGCCTTTCCCAGCGCTGTGCTCGATCCCCTGAGCCTGGCCGGTGGCAATGCCATGATCGCCGGAGCGGTGGGTCTCGGTACCATCGCCAGCATCTGGCTGTGGGAGCGCTTTCGTCCGGCGCCGCTGCGCTTTCTGCCCGGCGCCCTGGTTGGCGTGACACTGGCCACGCTGATCAGTCTGTGGCTGACCCTGCCGGTCAAGCGTGTGGAGCTGCCGGCCAATCTTGGCGACGCCATCGACTGGATCACCCCGCAGGGGCTGGCCAGCCTGGCCGACCCGCAACTGCTGATCGCGGCATTGGCGCTGGCCTTCATCGCCAGCGCCGAGACCTTGCTCTCCGCCGCCGCCGTCGACCGCATGCACGATGGCCCGCGCGCGCGGTTCAACCGTGAGTTGTCGGCCCAGGGCATTGGCAACATGCTCTGTGGCGCGGTCGGTGCGCTGCCGATGACCGGCGTGATCGTGCGCAGCTCGGCCAACGTCCAGGCCGGCGCACGCGGCCGCGCCTCGACCATCCTCCACGGTGCCTGGTTGCTGGCCCTGGTCGTCCTGTTGCCCAGCGTACTGCAGAGCATTCCGGTGGCCAGCCTCGGCGCGGTACTGGTGTACACCGGCTGCAAGCTGGTCGATCCCAAGGCCATGCGCAGCCTCGGCCAGTATGGCCGCGCGCCTGTGTTCATCTACGCCGCCACGGCGCTGTGCATCGTCCTCACCGACCTGCTGACCGGCGTGCTGGTGGGCTTCGCCCTGACCCTGCTGAAGCTGGTGTGGAACGCCTCGCGCCTGCGCGTGAAGTTGGTAGCCACCGGCCCGGACAGCGCCGAGCTGCGCATGAAGGGCGCGGCGACCTTCCTGCGCGTACCGCAACTGGCGGCCGTCCTCGGCGAAGTCGCTCCGGGCACGCGCCTGCAAGTGAGCCTGGCCAACGTGCGCTACATCGACCACGCCTGCATGGAACTGCTGGAAGACTGGGGCCGCTCTGCCCGTGCCCAGGGCGGCGGGCTGGATATCGTCGAAGGCGCGGCGTTGAAGCGCCGGGTGGAAGGCCGGCAGCGCACCGCACTGGCCTGATCGCAACACATTGCGCATGGTGGCGCATACAAACCAGGCGAAATCGCCACTCTATTGAGTTGCTATCACTCGCTTGAGGCCCACCATGCGCTTGCCCCATTGCCCAGCGCCTCAACCTCGGCGCCCGTGGCGCGGGTAAAACCGCCGCCAGCGCCAGCCTGCAAGCCCAGCAGCCGATCGACCAGGCCAACGCGGCCAATACCCATCGCCTGCAACAGGCGCTGAAACAGGCGCAATAGCCACAACCGATTGCAACCTGAACGGCAGCCGTCCGACTTTCACAAAGGCCGTAGCCCCCGGAACCCACGAAGCGGCGAAAAGTCTGCAACACAGGCGTATAACTCACGCCTGCAGTCTCGGCAGCCGGCCCTCCGGCACCCCCCTCCCTGTCGAAGCATCGCGGAACCCACACCTTATGGACTGGCACCAAGCCCTTACCGACAGCCTGATCTGGCTGGCCATCGCTTCACTGTGCACCCTCGTCGGCTTCAGCCTCACCGCCCTCGCCCTGGTGCGATTCACCCGCTGGGGTCGGCAGTTCTGGCAGATCGCCGGGCCCTACCTCAACCCGCGCAACAGCTGGCGACCGCTGCTCACCTTCGCCCTGCTCCTGCTGCTGTCGCTATTCGCGGTGCGCATGAACGTGCTGTTCTCCTTCTGGTACAACGGCTTCTACAGCGCCTTGCAGGAGCTGGATCAGCAGGCGTTCTGGTTCATGCTGGGGATCTTCGCCATCCTCGCCGCCATCCATGTGACGCGGGCGCTGTTCGACTTCTACGTCAACCAGGCGCTGAGCATCCACTGGCGCACCTGGCTCAACCAGCGCCTGACCGATGACTGGCTCAAGGGCGATGCCTACTACCGTGGCCAGTTCCTCGACCAGCCGATCGACAACCCCGACCAGCGTATCGAGCTGGACGTCGCCGCCTTCGTCTCCGGCTCGCTGCGGCTCTCGCTAGGCGCGGTCAGCTCGCTGGTCTCGCTGGTGGCCTTCAGCGCCATCCTCTGGGGGCTGTCCGCACCGCTGACGGTGGCCGGCGTGGAAATCCCACGGGCCATGGTGTTCGCCGTATACATCTACGTGATCATCGCCACACTGATCGCCTTCCGCCTCGGCCGCCCGTTGATCCGCCTGAACTTCCTCAACGAGCAGCGCTCGGCCAACTTCCGTTACGCCCTGGTGCGCCTGCGCGAATACGCCGAGAACGTCGCCTTCTACCAGGGCCGCGACGTGGAGCGGCGCACCCTGCTGGGCCGCTTCGCCGCATTGGTGGAAAACCTCTGGGCGCTGGTCTACCGAACCCTGAAATTCGACGGTTTCAACCTCGGCGTCAGCCAGGTAGCCGTGGTCTTCCCCTTCATCATCCAGGCGCCGCGCTTCTTCAGCGGCGCCATCAAGCTCGGCGACGTGATGCAGACCGCGCAGGCCTTCGGCCAGGTGCAGGACGCCCTGTCGTTCTTCCGCAGCAGCTACGATGCCTTCGCCCAGTACCGCGCCACCCTCAACCGCCTGAGCGGCCTGCTCGACGCCAACCAGCAGGCCCGCGAACTGCCCCACGTCACCACCAGCGCCCAGGCCAGCGGCTTGTACGTCGAGAACCTGCACCTGCAACGCCCGGATGGCCAGTTGCTGGTCGACGGCCTCAACCTTGACCTGCACGCCGGCCAGGCCCTGCTGGTGCGCGGCCCCTCCGGTTGCGGCAAGACCACCCTGCTGCGCGCCCTGGCCGGCCTCTGGCCCTACGCCGACGGCCAGGTGGCGCGGCCCACCGGGCACCAGGCACTGTTCCTCGCGCAACGCCCCTACCTACCACTGGGCGACCTGCGCAGCGCCCTCGCCTACCCCGCCGAACCGGGCGACGACCGCGAACGCATGCAACAGGTGCTGGAACAAGTGTGCCTGCCGCACCTGGCAGGCCGCCTGGACGAACCCGGCGACTGGAGCCGCGTGTTGTCCCTGGGCGAACAACAACGCCTGGCCTTTGCCCGCCTGCTCTACAACCGCCCGGCGGTGGCTTTTCTCGACGAATCCAGCTCGGCGATGGACGAAGGTCTGGAGCAGTCGCTCTACACCCTGCTGCGCCGCGAACTGCCCGACACCCTGCTGATCAGCGTCGGCCACCGCCACACCCTCGCCGCCTTCCACAGCCACCAGCTCGACCTGGACGGCAAAGGCGCCTGGCAACTGAGTAGCCGCAACGGCTGATTCAAAGCAAAGCGCCATAGCCTTTCGGGCTATGGCGCAGAGCCTTCATTTCGCAGTAAGGTCGGTGCATCGCCCTCGCAAGGACGCACCATGGCCAGCAAACCCAGCAGCGCCCGCCAGCACAAGCACTTCGCCGTCCTGATCGATGCAGACAACGCCCCCGCAGCCATAGTCGAAGGCCTTTTCGAAGAGATCGCCAAGTACGGCGTCGCCAGCGTCAAGCGCATCTATGGCGACTGGACGCAGCCCAACCTCGGCAGTTGGAAGAAAGTGCTGCTCGAACACTCCATCCAGCCGATCCAGCAGTTCGCCTACACCAAGGGCAAGAACGCCACCGACAGCTCGCTGATCATCGATGCCATGGACCTGCTCTACACGCGGCGTTTCGAAGGTTTCTGCCTGGTTTCCAGCGACAGCGACTTCACTCGTCTGGCCGCCCGGATACGTGAAGAAGGCCTGGAAGTCATCGGTTTCGGTGAACAGAAAACACCCAAACCGTTCGTTTCGGCCTGCGACAAATTCATCTATACCGAGCTGCTGCGCAACGACGCACCGGCTGCGGAGCCTGAAAGCGCCATCAGCGACGCATCTGCCGCAGCACCGACACCTGCCGCCTCGGCGGAAAGCAAACCCGCCGCGCAACCAACACCGAGCAAGGTCAAACCACTGAAAGTGCCGGTGGACTTCATCGCCAAAGTGATCGACGACAACTCCGATGAGGACGGTTGGTGCCACCTGGGCCTGCTGGGCTCGAACATCAGCAAGATACGCTCGGACTTTGACGCGCGGATGTACGGTTTCAAGAAGCTGAGCGACCTGATCAAGGCGCAAAATGACCGCTTTGAGCTGCAAGTTCTGGGGGCGACCACGACCGGTGGTCAGGCTCTCGCCGTGCGAAATCGAAAACCGAGCAAATGATAGGAACTCACCACTCCCCCTTCGCGAGGCCTGAACGCACACCGGGCGCAAAGCCTCTCTCGTGTATGGAAAAGGGGGACTGATCGCGTTCTTTCAGCGATCTTGATTGGCTGAGAGATTTTCGCGGCTGAAGCCGCTCCTACAGATTGGGGGCTTTGGGTCGCGGCTGAAGCCCCTCCTACAAAAGCTCGACGATACCGGCCAGCCTCCGCTTTCACGCTCCGGCGATCAAACGCGCGATGATCTCTCGAAGCTGGGGATGCTCCGGCACCCGAATGCCGAACTCCTCGCGCAACACCTTCAGGACCTCGTCGACACCCTGCAACTGCACCCGTTCACTGGCCTGTCCCAGGCGATGGATGGCGAAGCTGCCATTGTTCAGCGTCTTGCGCAGGCCTGGTCCAGTGCGCGCAGCGATCATCTGGCCAAGAAAGGGCGAATCTGGGTGGGTGCACACGTACCAGTTACCCACCACGTAATCGATATCCGCCACCTTCTGCAGATCGAACAGATACATCGCCCGCCAGCTGCCGGCCACCAATGCACGCAGGGTGTAGGTGCCGTCCACCAGTGTCAGGCGATAGGGCTCATGCGGCGTGAACTGCTGCGCCTCGCTGTCGAGCAGCAAGGGCCCGGTCGGCACCATGCCGCCGAAGCCGACATCGGTGATGTAGCGCACACCATCGATGGTTACCAGCACCAGCATATGGGTGCGAGCCGGCAGAGCATCTTCCGGGCCGCCCATCACCACGCGGCCGGTCAAACCGCGCGCGTCGAAGCCCAAGGCCTGCAACAGCAGCAGGTACAGGCGGTTGAGCTCGAAGCAGTAACCGCCACGGCCCTGGCGCAGGAGCTTGTCCTGGATCGCCGCTGGCTCGACCTCCACCGGTACCCGCAGCATGCTCGCCAGGGTTTCGAAGGGAAACTCGGCGGTGTGCCGCGCCTGCAGTTCGCGCAGAGTGTCGAGGGTCGCCGGGGGCGCCGAGCAATAGCCCAGACGCCCGAGATAGGTGTGTAGATCCAGCAACAATGGCGCTGTCATCGTGCATCTCCCTTTTCTACCTGGCGACCGTTTTACCAGAGGACATGGATAGACGACATGCCACAAGCCACCTGCCGTAATCGAATCAGCGCCTTCGGTTTGCGGCAACCGGCACATACAAACCGGCAAAAATGCGCCAATCTGTCTTCCAGCACACACGCTCGTTCGAGGACTCCATGATGCGCCTGCACCGCTTCTGCACCTTTGCCCTGTTGTTCGCCCTGAGCGGCTGCGGCGCCGGGGAGACGGCCGCCACGGCCTCGCTCCAGGCGGAGCAGGCCAAACAGGCGCAGCAGCAGATGGAGCAACTCAAACAGCAGATCGACCAGGCCAATGCGGCGAGCACCCAGCGACTGCAACAGGCCATCGATCAGGCGCAGTGAGCGGCAGCCCGTGGCTGGGAACAATGCGCCGCCTGATACCAGGAAGGCCGCTCGCATGACCGTAATGCTGTTCACATAAGAAATGGTCGGACGCGATGAGTCCCCTCGCCCCTTTGGGGAGAGGGTTAGGGCGGGCCGCGTTCGGAGAGGGGAAAACTGGCAGGTTTGCGGTATTTCAGCCCTCTCCCCCAGCCCCTCGCCCATAAATGGGAGAGGCGAGCCAAACGCGTGCAACCTCAAGTGAACAGCATTACGGCCAGAGCCGGGCTTTTTCTTCAATGTCTTGCCGCTATCCACTGGTAACGGACATTCGGCACTTTCCTGATAGCCATAAGCCTTTATAGTACGCGCCCCTATCAGCACTACGACAAGGATGTATTCCGGATGTCTTCGCTCAAGTCTGCCGCCATGCTGGCAGCCGCCATCATCGTCAGCGGTTGTTCCACTGCCACCTGGGTCAAACTCCCCGACGATAGCGCCCTCATCGTCAATGAACGCCCGGCGCAGCACAACCAAGGCCTGGTCAAGACGCGTCCGTTCTCCTGGGGCGCAGCAGGCGGCGTGCCTTATCGCCTGGAAGACAAACAGTCGCATGTCATCCAGAGCGGCCGCCTGAAGACACGCTTTCGCGTTGCCTCGATCTTCTGGCCGCCGGTGGGCATCGCCTACTGGCCGATGGGCTTCGGCCAGCGCTGCTACGACCTGACTGGCCCGACGCCACAAACCTGCACCTATCAGGATCTGGTCGACCTGCGGAAAAACCACCGCCTTTCCCGCTGACGAAAACGGGGAGCCAATGGCTCCCCTTTTTTCTGCCCGTTCGAATCAACCATTGCTACCAGCGCCGTAGGGTTGGTCAGGTATTGCATCGCCGGTGCTTGCACGTTCATTCGCGGCTGAAGCCGCTCCTACGAGAAGCCCAAGCACCGCGACACTGCGACCAAGAAAAAGGCCGATCTCGCGACCGGCCTTTTGCTTCAGTGCTGCAGCTCATTCAGCCATTGCTGGGGAAGGCGAACTGCGCTGCTTCGTGGCTCTTGCGTGCCGGCCAGCGTTGGGTGATGGCCTTCTTGCGGGTGTAGAAGCGCACGCCGTCCGGGCCGTAGGCATGCAGGTCGCCGAACAGCGAGCGCTTCCAACCGCCAAAGCTGTGGTAGCTCACCGGCACCGGCAGCGGCACGTTGACGCCAACCATGCCCACTTCGATTTCGTCGCAGAACAGATTTGCGGCTTCACCATCGCGAGTGAAGATGCAGGTGCCGTTGCCGTACTCGTGATCGTTGATCAGCTGCATGGCTTCTTCCAGGCTGCCGACGCGGACGATGCACAGCACCGGGCCGAAGATCTCTTCCTTGTAGATGCGCATGTCCGGCTTGACCCGGTCGAACAGGGTGCCGCCGACGAAGTAGCCATTCTCGTGACCGGCCACGCTGTAACCACGGCCATCGACCACCAGATTGGCACCCGCGGCAACACCGTCATGGATGTAGCCCACCACCTTGTCACGTGCAGCAGCAGTGACCAGCGGCCCCATGTCCAGGCCGCACTGAGTACCGGCACCGATTTTCAGCGCCTGGATCTGCGGCACGATCTTACTGACCAGCGCGTCAGCGATCTGGTCGCCCACGCACACGGCCACCGAGATGGCCATGCAGCGCTCGCCGCAGGAGCCGTAGGCCGCGCCCATCAGCGCGCTGACAGCGTTGTCCAGGTCGGCGTCGGGCATCAGCACGGCGTGGTTCTTGGCGCCGCCGAGGGCCTGCACACGCTTGCCGCGCTTGGTGCCTTCGCTGTAGATGTACTCGGCGATCGGCGTCGAACCAACGAAGCTCAGGGCCTTGACCTCGGGCGCCTCGATCAGCGCGTCGACCGCTTCCTTGTCGCCATTGACCACGTTGAGCACGCCCTTGGGCAGACCGGCCTGCAGCAGCAGCTCGGCAATCAGCAGGGTGGAGCTGGGGTCACGCTCGGACGGTTTGAGGATGAAGCAGTTGCCGCAGACGATGGCCAGTGGGTACATCCACAGCGGCACCATGGCCGGGAAGTTGAACGGGGTGATCCCGGCGACCACGCCGATGGGCTGCAGATCGGTCCAGGCGTTGATGTTCGGGCCGACGTTGCGGCTGTATTCGCCCTTGAGGATTTCCGGGGCAGCGCAGGCGAACTCGACGTTCTCGATACCACGCTTGAGCTCACCGACGGCGTCTTCGAGGGTCTTGCCATGCTCGGCGCTGATCAGTGCGGCGATCTCGTTTTCGTTCTGCTCCAGTAGTTGCTTGAAGCGGAACATGATCTGCGCGCGCTTGGCCGGCGGCGTGTTGCGCCAGGCCGGGAAAGCCGCCTTGGCGGCGTCGATGGCCAGTTGCATGGTGGCGCGGTCGGCCAGACCCACGGCGCTGGTGGAGTCGCCGGTGGAGGGGTTGTATACCGGAGCGCTGCGATCGTTGCCGGCAACGCGTTCGCCGTTGATCAGGTGAGGGATATGGCTCATGGGAATCTCCAAAGTCAGGTGGGTGGGAGGGGCTTTCGCCGTGACCGTATGAATGTCGCGGCTCAAACCCCTGCCACAGGAATCAGTCCAGCTTGTTCAGCACGTCGCCGACGGCGTTGAAGACGCGGTCGAGGTCTTCCATCTTGGCGTTGAAGGTCGGCCCGAACTGCAGGGTGTCGCCACCGAAGCGCACATAGAACCCCGCCTTCCACAGGGCCATGCCGGCCTCGAAGGGACGGATCACCGCGTCGCCGTCACGCGGCGCGATCTGCAGAGCGCCAGCCAGGCCGCAGTTGCGGATGTCGACGATGTGCTTGGCACCCTTGAGGCCATGCAGGGCGGCCTCGAACTTCGGTGCCAGCTCGGCGGACTGCTGGATCAGGTTCTCGCGCTTGAGCAGTTCCAGCGTAGCAAGGCCGGCGGCGCAGGCCACCGGGTGCGCCGAGTAAGTGTAGCCATGGGTGAACTCGATCATGTGCTCCGGCGACGGCTGCTGCATGAAGGTGTTGTAGATCTCGCTGCTGGCGATCACCGCACCCAGCGGGATGGCGCCGTTGGTGATCTGCTTGGCGACGTTCATCAGGTCTGGGGTGACGCCAAAGAATTCCGCGCCGCTCCACTTGCCCATGCGCCCGAAGCCGGTGATCACTTCGTCGAAGATCAGCAGGATGTTGTGCTGCGTGCAGATTTCGCGCAGGCGTTGCAGGTAGCCCACCGGCGGCACGATGGCGCCAGCGGAGCCGGACATCGGCTCGACGATCACCGCCGCGATGTTCGAGGCGTCATGCAGCTCGATCAGCTTGAGCAGTTCGTTGGCCAGCTCCACGCCACCGGTTTCGGCCATGCCCCTGGTGAAGGCCACGCCCGGCTGCAGGGTGTGCGGCAGGTGGTCGGCGTCCATCAGTTGGCCGTACATCTTGCGGTTGCCGCCAATGCCACCGAGGGCGGTGCCGGCGATGTTGACCCCGTGGTAGCCACGGGCACGGCCGATGAAGCGGGTCTTGGAGGCCTGACCTTTCAGACGCCAGTAGGCCTTGGCCATCTTCACCGCCGTGTCGGCGCACTCGGAGCCGGAGCCGGTGAAGAACACGTGATTGAGCTCGCCCGGCATCAGGTCGGCGACCTGCTCGGCCAGCTTGAACGACAGCGGGTGGCCGTACTGGAAGCCCGGCGAATAGTCGAGGGTGCCGAGCTGCTTGGCCACGGCTTCCTGAATTTCCTTGCGCGAGTGACCGGCGCCGCAGGTCCACAGGCCCGACAGGCTGTCGTAGACCTTGCGGCCCTGGTCGTCGGTCAGCCAGCTGCCTTCGGCGGCGACAATCAGACGCGGGTCGCGCTGGAAGTTGCGGTTAGCGGAGAACGGCATCCAGTGCGCATCCAGCTTGAGCTGGCTGGCCAGGGACGGGGTTGCGGTCTGCGGCATGTTCATCTGGGTGGCCTCGGCAGTGGCGGCGTGATCGGGGGCTTGGTGGGAGGGGCTTTAGCCGCGACTGTCGACAGCCATCGCGGCTGAAGCCGCTCCTACAAGTAAGGGCATCAGTTGCCAGCAAAGGTGCCACGGGCATAGAGTCAGTAAAACAATACTCTTCTTATCTTCAGTTCAAGGTCCACTAAACAAATGAGCAGCCGTCGTCCCGATCCGCTGGCCCAGGTCAGCGACTTTGAAATCCGCCTGCTCAAGCTGTTTCGCAGCGTGGTGGAATGTGGCGGTTTTTCCGCTGCGGAAAGCGCACTGGGCATCGGCCGCTCGGCCATCAGCCAGCAGATGAGCGACCTGGAACAGCGCCTCGGCCTGCGCCTGTGCCAGCGCGGCCGCGCCGGTTTCGCCCTGACCGAGGAAGGCCGCGAGGTGTACCAGAGCACCCTGCAACTGCTGGCTGCGCTGGAGAGCTTTCGCACCGAGGTCAACGGCCTGCACCAGCACCTGCGTGGCGAGCTGAACATCGGCCTGACCGACAACCTGGTGACCATCCCGCACATGCGCATCACCAATGCCCTGGCGCGGCTCAAGGTGCAGGGGCCGGACGTGCGCATCCATATCCGCATGACGCCGCCTTCGGAAGTGGAACAGGGCGTGCTCGACGGCCGCCTGCACATCGGCGTGGTGCCGCAGGTCGGCGCCCTCTCCGGCCTCGAATACCAGGCGCTGTACGACGAGCGCTCGCTACTCTACTGCGCCGTCGGCCACCCGTTGTTCTACGTCGATGACCAGCAGCTCGAAGACCAGCGGCTCAACGCCCAGGAGGCCATCGCCCCGACCTTTCGCGTGCCCCCTGAAGTGCAAAGCCACTATCAGGCACTGAACTGCACGGCCAGCGCCTCGGACCGTGAAGGCATGGCCTTTCTGATCCTCACCGGGCGTTACATTGGTTACCTTCCGGATCACTATGCCCAGGCCTGGGTACAACAAGGACGCCTGCGCGCACTCAAAGCGAGCAGCCGCTACTACGACATCAACCTGGCAGCTGTGACCCGCAAGGGGCGACGCGCACACCTGGTGCTGGAGAGTTTTCTCGAAGCCTTGGCCGAGGCCTGATTCACGCACCAGCCCGGCGCACCGCGCACCAAACCAGAGCAAGACACTCAGCGCCCGCGCCCAATTCGAGGTTCATGCGCTGCGCCGCAACAGGCTTTCGAGTCGGGCAAAGCGCAGCCATTGATGCCAGCTTCTCGTCGTCATATAAATGACGGCAGGTTTCTTGCTGGCAAATCGCCAGAGAGGCTTGTACCTCCGCCCCCCAAACGCCTTGGCCGTACGCTTGGCTGTCGTGACTCCTGGTTTTCGAGGCTTGAGATGTTTTTCTTCAAACCGGTTCTGACGTTGATGAACCGCGCGCGCTATGCCCACAAGTTCCTGCTGATCTTCACCGTATTCATGCTGCCCTACTGCTGGCTGTCGATCAGCAAACTGGCCGATGTCAACGATGCACTGCAACAGTCGCATCATGAATTGCATGGCCTGCAGACCATCGAGCAGTACCTGCCGGTGTATCGCCAGGCACTGGAGCAGGCGGGCATGCATGTGATCGGCTATGCCCGTAACAAGGATGACGCCAAACAGGAAATCGAGCGGCGCAGCGAGTCGCTGGTGAACAATATCGGCGCCCTCAATGCCTGGCTCGATGGCAGCCAGTTCGCCGACATGAAACTGGCCGAAGCCGACCCTGGCAAAGCCCTGGACAAGAAACTGTCGGTACAGGGGCTGAGTTCGCAGATGATCGAACATATGGCCGCCGTGCAAGGCCTGAGCGCCAACATGCGCGAGATCGCGGCCGCCTCCAAGCTGAGCCAGGACAGCAACCCGCGCATCTATCGCAACGTGGATCTGCTGCTCAACCAGATGCTGCCGCTGTACGAGGCGCTCAACCAGACCCGCGCCTACGCCAGCTACATGACTGCCTACGGCTTCCTCGAATCCTCGTCACGCCCGGCCATCGTCAACCAGCTCAATACCCTGCAACGCTATGCCGAAGGCGCCGAGGCCAAAGGCAATGCCGAGGCGCAGCAGCTGATGCGCGACGCGGCACGCAGCGGTGCCGAACAGTACAAGCGCGAGATCATCGACACTTACACGCAGAGCGGCTACTTCGACCAGAAGGGGGTGGAGCAGTGGCTGCAACGTTACCAGTCCTACGCACCGCAGGCTGCCGAGCTGGACAAGGCCAGCAATCTGCTGCTGGAGGAAACCGCCGCACTGCTGCAAAGACGCGCCGACGCCAACCAGCGCGAGCTGGGCCTGTGGGCCGCCTCCCTGCTGCTGGTGGTAAGCGTGCTGGTGTACCTGTTCATCGGTTTCTACCTGTCGGTCCGTGGCGCCATTCGCGACCTGACCAGCGCCACGCGGCGCATGGCCGAAGGCGACCTGCGCCAACGGGTGGAAACTGCAGCACGCGACGAGCTGGGCGACCTGGCCCAGGACTTCAACGAGATGCAGGCGCGCATGAGCGAGCTGATCGCCCAGGTCGCACATTTCTCCGAAACCACCCTGGACAAGGCGCAGAGCGTCAGCGACAGCGCTTCGACCAGTCAGCGCAGCGTCGAGCGCCAGGCCAGCGAACTGGAACTGATCGCCACCTCGATGAGCGAGCTGGTCAGCAACGTCCAGGAGGTCAGCCAGAACTCTCACGTCACCGCCGACAAGGCCAACACGGCGGGTGAGAAATGCCGCGAAGGTCGGGTGCAGGTCGACCATGCGGTCTCACGCATCAACCAGCTGTTCAGCGAGATGGACAACTCCATCGGCGCCATCACCTCGGTGGAGAAGGAAAGCGAAGAGATCGCCAAGGCCGTCGACCTGATCAAGAGCGTCGCCGAACAGACCAACCTGCTCGCACTCAACGCCGCCATCGAGGCGGCGCGGGCCGGCGAGCAGGGCCGCGGTTTCGCCGTGGTGGCCGACGAGGTACGCAGCCTGGCGATCCGCTCTCACGAGCTGACCGGCGAGATCGACCAGACCATTGCCCGTCTGCGCCAGCAGGTCGGCAGCGCGGTGAAGACCATTCGAGGCAGCCACCAGAGCGCGGCGCAAAGCGTCGAGCAGATCACCCTGACGGCAAGCATCTTCGAGCAGATCACCGGCAGCATGGATCAGATCATCGACCACAACATCCAGATCGCCTCGGCGGCCGAGCAACAGGCGGCAGTGGTGCAAGGCGTGGAACAGAACACACTGGAGATCAAGAGCCTGAGCGAGAGCAACGCCCACGAAGCGCAGAGCACTGTGAACGTCAGCGACGAGATGACCGGCATGACACGCAACCTGCACGGCCTGATCGCCAACTTCAAGGTGTGACCGACGCAACCGTGGGCAGCTACTGCCCACGGCCGACCGGGCAGCGTGACGTGGCCGACTTAAACGGGCTTTTTCACGCCCAGATGCTTGTCACCCGGCCAAGGCTGGGGTATCTGTGCAATCGCTCCGCTCCCAGATCAGTCCGGAATCGCTCATGACCTTCGAAGTCCCCGCCCACAGCGCCAGCGGCAAGCCCGCCGGGCGCATCCGCCAGAAGAACGAAGAAGCCATCATCAAGGCTGCCGAGGAAGAATTCGCCCGGCATGGCTTCAAGGGCACCAGCATGAACACCATCGCGCAGAACGTCGGTCTGCCCAAGGCCAACCTGCACTATTACTTCAGCAACAAGCTGGGTCTGTATCTGGCGGTCCTGAGCAACATCCTCGAACTCTGGGACAGCACCTTCAACAACCTCAGCGTCGAGGACGACCCGGCCGAGGCGCTGGAGCGCTACATTCGCGCCAAGATGGAGTTTTCCCGGCGTCAGCCGAAAGCCTCGCGCATCTTCGCCATGGAAGTGATCAGCGGTGGCGAGTGTCTGTCGCAGTATTTCAACCAGAACTACCTGGACTGGTTTCGCGGCCGCGCCGCCGTGTTCGAAGGCTGGATCGCCGCCGGCAAGATGGACCCGGTCGACCCGATTCATCTGATCTTCCTGTTGTGGAGCAGCACTCAGCACTACGCTGACTTCGCCTCGCAGATCTGCCGCGTGAAGCAGTGCTCGCGGCTGACCAAGCAGGACTTCGAGGAAGCCTCCGACCAGCTGGTGCAGATCATCCTCAAGGGCTGCGGCCTGACGCCTGCCGCCAAAGCCTGATGGCGTTCACCCTGCTCGGCCCTTGCGAATACCGCGAGGAGATTCGCAAGAGCCGCTTCATCGCCCTCGCCGCGCCGATTGCCAGCGCGACCGAAGCGCAAGCCTTCATCGACCACCACAGCGAACCGGCCGCCTCGCACAACTGCTGGGCGTGGAAGGTCGGTAACCAGTACCGCTTCAACGACGACGGCGAGCCCGGTGGCACCGCTGGCAGACCGATACTGGCGGCCATCGAAGGGCAGGACTGCGACCAGGTGGTGGTGCTGGTGATTCGCTGGTACGGCGGCATTCAGCTCGGCACCGGCGGCCTGGCCCGCGCCTATGGCGGCAGCGCAGCCAAGTGCCTGCAGGCTGGCGAACGCCGCGAACTGGTCGTGCGCCAGACCTTTACCTGTCACCTGCAGTTCGCCGAATTGCCAGTATTCAAGGCGCGCCTGAACGACTTCGACAGCCTGATCGAAAGCGAGGCCTACGACGCCACCGGCGCGCGCCTGCAGCTGGCCGTGGCACCGGCTGAGCGCGCCACGCTGGAGCGGCTGCTGGGCGATATCAGCCGTGGCCGCGAGAGCCTGAAAGCGCCCTGAAGCGCAAGACCGGCAAACCGCTTGCGGCCGCAGCCAGGGCGCCTGGCTGACAGAGCAAGTGCGCTATGCTGACGCGCCTCACTCATCCGTCATGGAGCCTGAATATGCCTGCGCCTCGATCCATTCTGATCATCGGTGCCTCACGCGGCCTCGGCCTTGGTCTGGCCAGTGAATTCGCCGCCCAGGGCTGGGCCGTTACCGCGACCGTGCGCAGCGCCGCGCAACATGCGCCGCTACAGGCATTGCCCGGTGTTCGCGTGGAGCAGCTGGAGATGACCGATCCGGGCAGCCTCGAGCAGTTGGCCGGGCGCTTGAGCGGTCAGCAGTTCGACGTCATCTTCGTCAACGCCGGGGTTGCCGGCCCCGCACACCACAGCACCGCACAGGCCAATGCCGAGGAAATGGGCCAGTTGTTCCTGACCAACGCCGTCGCCCCGCTGCGGGTAGCCGAGCGCCTGCTGCCGCAGCTGTCGGCCGAGCATGGCCTGATCGTGTTCATGAGTTCGATCCTCGGCAGCATCGAGGCCGGCGCCGGCCTGGGCATGCCGCTGTACGGCGCCAGCAAGGCCGCGCTCAACCACCTGGTGCAGTGCTTCGTGCGTGGCCAGGACAATCCGCGCCTCGGCGTACTGCTGATGCACCCGGGCTGGGTGCGCACCGACATGGGCGGCGCCGACGCCCCGCTGGACATCGACAGCAGTTGCAAGGGCATGGTCCAACAGGTCAGCGCCGCCGTCGGCCACCCCGGCCTGCGCTATCAGGACTTCGAAGGCACTGCGCTGCCCTGGTAAGCCTTGCTGCGAACCGATATTGGTCAGTGCCATCGACCGGTTGAGCGCACGAACCCCATCGATGGCCCCGGGGTTTCGCTGCGCTCTACCCAGGCTACTGGCTGCCCCCTCAGGCGGGTGCTGCTTTTGCGGGAGGGGCTTTAGCCGCGAACGGGCGAATACGGTGCATTGAGCGCCGCGCACGGAGAGACGCGCACCAATGACAGGCACGACCGTGCGCTCGGCTATGGACGAGCGCGCAGAAAACGGTTTTCTGACTCACTGGCCAGGTTTTTGCTTTAGCCCCGCTCAGTTCTCTCCATGAGCGTTTCCCATGTCCGCCCCACCTGCTTCCCCACGTCTGCAGCTGACCGCCATCAGCAAGCAGTACCCTGGCTGCCTGGCCAACGACCGTATCGACCTGACCATCGCCCCAGGCGAAATCCGCGCCCTGCTGGGTGAGAACGGTGCCGGCAAGAGCACGCTGATGAAGATTATCTACGGCGTCACCCAGCCCAGCAGCGGCGAGATTCGCTGGCAGGGTGAGCGGCTGAGCATGCGCGACCCGGCCATGGCGCGCCGTCTGGGCATCGGCATGGTGTTCCAGCATTTCTCGCTGTTCGAGACCCTGAGCGTGGCCGAGAACATCGCCCTGGCCATGGGTGCGCAGGCCGGTACGCCGAAACAGCTGGAGGCGAAGATTCGCGAGGTGTCGCAGCGCTACGGCATGGCCCTGGAGCCGACCCGGCTGGTGCACAGCCTGTCCATCGGCGAACGCCAGCGGGTGGAGATCGTCCGTTGCCTGATGCAGGACATCAAGCTCTTGATCCTCGACGAACCCACTTCGGTGCTGACCCCGCAGGAGGCCGACGAGCTGTTCGTCACCCTGCGCCGCCTGGCCGCCGAAGGCTGCAGCATCCTCTTCATCAGCCACAAGCTCGGCGAGGTGCGCGCACTGTGCCAGAGCGCCACGGTGCTACGTGGCGGGCGGGTATCCGGCCATTGCGTGCCAGCCGAGTGCTCGGATCTGGAGCTGGCGCGGTTGATGGTTGGCGATGCCGAAGGGCTGGAAAGCACATACCCGAAAGTCAGCGGCGGCCCAGCGCGCCTGCGTGTGGATGATCTGAGCTGGCACAACCCCGACCCGTTCGGCTGCTCGCTCGAACGCATTCGCCTGGACGTGCGCAGCGGCGAGATCGTCGGCATCGCTGGCGTGGCCGGTAATGGCCAGGACGAATTGCTCGCCCTGCTCAGCGGTGAAACGCGCCTATCACGCAGCGAACGTGAGCGGATCAGCCTGGATACCGCGCCCGTGGCCAATCTGCACCCGGACGCGCGCCGTGGGCTGGGCTTGGCTTTCGTCCCTGCCGAACGCCTCGGCCATGGTGCGGTGCCGGAGATGAGCCTGGTGGACAACGCCCTGCTCACCGCCTTCGGCCAGGGCCTGGTCAAGGGCGGCCTGGTGCAGCGCGGCAAGGTACGCACGCTGGCCGAGCAGATCATCCAGCGCTTCGCGGTGAAGACGCCGAATGCCGACAGCGCCGCGCGCAGCCTGTCCGGCGGCAATCTGCAGAAATTCATCCTCGGCCGCGAGATTCTGCAAAACCCGAAACTGCTGGTGGCCGCGCACCCGACCTGGGGCGTGGACGTCGGCGCCGCTGCCGCCATCCACCGCGCGCTGATCGCCCTGCGCGATGCCGGCGCGGCGATCCTGGTGATCTCCGAAGACCTCGACGAGTTGTTCCAGATCAGCGACCGCATCGGCGCGCTGTGCAGCGGGCGCCTGTCGCCGCTGGCCGAGACGGCGCAGGTCTGCCCCGTGGAAGTCGGCCGCTGGATGGCCGGTGAATTCGATCAACCCGCCGCTGCTGCGGCCTGCTGACGGAGCCCGTCATGCTGTTATCCCTGGAACCGCGCGGCCAGGCGTCGCGCCCCATGCTCTGGCTGTCGCCGCTGCTGGCCGCCGTGCTGACACTGGTGAGCGGCATGCTGCTGTTCGCCCTGCTCGGCCATGACCCGCTGCAGACCCTGCACACCCTACTGATCGCCCCGGTCAGCGACTGGTACGGCGTGTCCGAATTGCTGGTCAAGGCGCTGCCGATCCTGCTCTGCGCACTGGGCCTGGCAGTGGCCTACCAGGCGCGCATCTGGAACATCGGCGCCGAAGGCCAGCTGCTACTCGGCGCTCTGGCCGGCAGCGCCATGGCCCTGCAACTGATCGATTGGGAAAGCCGCTGGGCGCTGGCCTGGGTCGTGCTGGCCGGCACCTGCGCGGGTGCGGCCTGGGCCGGGCTGACCGCCTGGCTGCGCACGCAGTTCAACGCCAACGAAATTCTCACCAGCATCATGCTCAACTACATCGCGCTGAACCTGCTGCTGTTCTTCGTGCATGGCCCGCTGAAAGACCCCGCTGGTTTCAACTTCCCCGAGTCGGCCATGTTCGGCGATGCCAGCCGTCTGCCGCTGGTCAGCGAGGACGGGCGCCTGCACGGCGGTCTGTACCTGGCGCTGCTGGCCCTGGTGGCGGTGTGGGTGCTGCTGCACAGGAGCTTTCTCGGCTTCCAGATCAAGGTGCTGGGCCTGGACAAGCGCGCTGCTGGTTTCGTCGGCTTTCGCGAGAAGCGCTTAGTGTGGTTCGCCCTGCTGGTCAGCGGCGCGCTGGCCGGCATGGCCGGGGTCGGCGAAGTGGCCGGGCCGATTGGCCAACTGGTGCCGCAGGTATCGCCCGGCTACGGCTATGCGGCGATCACCGTGGCCTTCCTCGGCCGTCTCAACCCGCTCGGTATCGTCGCTGCCAGCCTGCTGATGGCACTGCTCTACCTGGGCGGCGAGAACGCGCAGATGAACCTCAACCTGCCGCAGGCAATCACCCAGCTGTTCCAGGGGATGATGCTGTTCTACCTGCTGGCCTGTGACGTGCTGATCCTCTATCGGCCGCGGTTGAAGTGGAAATGGGCCAAGCGCGAGCGCCTCGCAGAAGCGACCACCTGATTTTTTGTGGGAGGGGCTGTAGCCGCGACAAAAGCTCGCCGCTGAAGCGCCTCCCACCAAGAGCATGAATGCAAAGGAATCCCCATGGATCTCGACCTGTTGACCAATATCTTCTACGCCATGGCCCGCACCGGCACCCCGCTGTTGCTGGTGGCCCTGGGCGAGCTGGTGTGCGAGAAGAGCGGTGTGCTCAACCTCGGCCAGGAAGGCATAATGCTGTTCGGCGCGGTGATCGGTTTTATCGTCGCCTTCAGCACCGGCAGCCTGTGGCTGGGCGTGCTGCTGGCGATTGCTGCCGGCATGCTGCTGTCGCTGCTGTTCGCCGCCGTGGCACTGGGCTTCAACGCCAACCAGGTGGCCACCGGGCTGGCCCTGACCATCTTCGGCGTCGGCCTGTCCACCTTCGTCGGCGCCGCCTGGGTCGGCAAGCCGCTGACCGGCTTCGAGCCCATCCTCATCCCGCTGCTGTCCGACATCCCGCTGATCGGGCGCATGCTGTTCGCCCAGGACATGCTGGTCTACCTGTCCTTCGCCCTGTTCGCGCTGGTGGCCTGGGTGCTGCTGAAAAGCCGTATCGGCCTGATCATCCAGGCCGTCGGCGAGAACCCCGACGCCGCTAGCGCCATGGGCCTGCCGGTGCTGCGCGTGCGCACCCTGGCGGTGCTGTTCGGCGGCGCCATGGCCGGTTTGGCGGGCGGCTACCTGTCGCTGGCCTACACGCCGATGTGGGCGGAGAACATGACCGCCGGGCGCGGCTGGATCGCCCTGGCGCTGGTGGTGTTCGCCAGCTGGCGGGTACTGCGCGTGCTGCTCGGCGCCTACCTGTTCGGCCTGGCCAGCATCCTCCATCTGGTGGCGCAGGGCATCGGCCTGTCGATTCCGTCGAACCTGCTGGCCATGCTGCCCTACGTCGCCACCATCGTCGTGCTGGTCCTGCTCTCGCGTGATGCGATCAAAACCCGGCTGTACGCGCCGGTATCGCTGGGCCAGCCTTGGCAGCCGGGGCATTGAGGCTTAACCGCTACTAGTCGCGGCTGAAGCCCCTCCCACAGAAGCCTGCCCACGGGTGTCATATGGCCCCGTGGGAGGGGCTTTAGCCGCGACAAGCCTTTTTCGGCTATACCTTTGTCACACCCTGATCGGTAGGCAAAGGAATGCCCCACTCATCCAGCTTGCGCGCCGGCCGTTTCTCGGAAACACAGCGCATCTATCTCCTCACTACCACAACCGAAAACCGCGAAACGCTGTTTTCGGACTTCACGCTTGGTCGACTCGTCGTCGCAGAACTACAAGCCGCCCAGCAAGATGGCCTGGCCGAATCACTGGCCTGGGTTCTTATGCCCGACCACCTTCACTTGCTGGTCGCCCTGCACAAAGGCTCACTCAGCGAACTGATGCGCCGTATCAAGGGGCGCAGCGCCAAGCGAATCAACGCATTGGCAGATCGCCAGGGAAAGCTCTGGCAGGATGGCTTTCATGATCGGGCACTGCGCCGGGAGGAAGATATTCTGCCGGCAGCACGCTATATCGTCGCCAATCGTCTAAGAGCGGGCTTGGTCAGCCGGGTGGGCGATTACCCGCTGTGGGATTCGGTGTGGCTCTGACCTTGGTAGTCGCGGCTGAAGCCCCTCCCACAAGAACAGCGCCAACCTGTGGGAGCGGCTTCAGCCGCGAAAAGCCTGTTGCGGCGATCTAACAGGCCACAACTGCGCCACGCCCCAGGCCAGTTCGAAGACCAAGAAGATCACGATCAGCGGCGTTGCGCCGAGCATCAGGGCGTAGATCTGCCAGGTGGAGAACAGCAGGCGACCGGCCGCGTCATAGCGACCGAACACCACTTGCGGGTCGCGGATACGCAGCACCGACCAGACGCAGACGATCGAGCCCATCAGGTTGGCCAGCAGCATGTGCATCGGCTCGAACGGCGGCAGTGTACCGGGCAGGCCTAAGCAGTGGTGCAGGCTCTGCAGCAGGCCATGCAACGCCATGAAACTCCAGGGCGTGACGAAGGCGGCGGTCACCAGCAGGTCGTACCAACCACTTGCGCGTACTAGGCGGCGATAGCGTTCGGGGGTCCACATGGATGCTGCTCCAATCATTGAAGGAGCACCCAGGCTAAGGCCTGGAGTATGCTCCAAGGTCAACACCCCACCGAGTGAAAAAATGCGAATCGGAGAACTGGCCGAGGCCTGCGACGTGAGCCGCGACACCCTGCGTTTCTACGAGCAACGTGGGCTGATCGCCGCACGGCGCACTGCCAACGGCTACCGAGACTACCCCGCCGAGATGGTGCAACTGGTCACCTACATCAAGACCGCGCAGCGCCTGGGTTTCAGCCTCGGCGAGATCGGCCAGCATGTCGGTGGCCTGTGGCAGACCAGCGCCCCGGATCTGGCCGTGAGCCAGCTACTGCAGGACAAGCTGTCGCTGATTGAGCACCGCATCGACGAACTGCAGCAGTTGCGCAGCGAGCTGCTGCAACGCCTGGCGACCACTTGCCCGCTACGCGCCTGACGCGGATTGCATGCTGACCTGAAAGTCAGCTATCTTGCGCCCACGTCGCGATGCCGACGCACCTGGATCAGCAGACAGGGTCAACACTGAGCTGGCTTACCTGACATCAACCTCAGAGGAGCCTGCTCATGGCAGCTACCCGCATCTGGATCAAGAACCCCCTCGCCATCTTCACCGCCAACGACCTGGACGCTTGCGGCGGCCTGGTGATCGAGAATGGCCGTATCACCGAAGTGCTCGGCAAAGGCCAGCAGCCTTCGACACCCTGCGCGCAAGTGTTCGATGCCCGCGAGCACGTGGTGCTACCGGGCCTGATCAACACCCACCATCACTTCTACCAGACCCTTACTCGCGCCTGGGCGCCGGTGGTCAATCAGCCGCTGTTCCCCTGGCTGAAGACGCTCTACCCGGTCTGGGCACGCCTCACCCCGGAGAAACTGGCCCTGGCCAGCAAGGTGGCGCTGGCCGAGCTGCTGCTGTCCGGCTGCAGCACCGCGGCCGATCACCATTACCTGTTCCCCGGCGGTCTGGAAAATGCCATCGACGTACAGGTCGAGGCGGTGCGCGAGCTGGGCATGCGCGCCATGCTCACCCGTGGTTCGATGAGCCTGGGCGAAGCCGACGGTGGCCTGCCGCCGCAGCAGACGGTGCAGCAGGGCGAGGTGATCCTGGCCGACAGCCAGCGCCTGATCGGCCAGTACCACCAGCGCGGCGACGGCGCGCAGATCCAGATCGCCCTGGCGCCCTGCTCGCCCTTCTCGGTAACCCAGGACATCATGCGCCAGAGCGCCCAGCTGGCCGATGAGCTGGACGTGCGCCTGCACACCCACCTGGCCGAAACCCTAGACGAGGAAGACTTCTGCCTGCAGCGCTTCGGCCTGCGCACGGTGGATTACCTGGACAGCGTCGGCTGGCTCGGCCCACGCACCTGGCTGGCCCACGGTATCCACTTCAACCCGGACGAGATCGCCCGCCTCGGCGCAGCCGGCACCGGTATCTGCCATTGCCCCAGCTCCAACATGCGCCTGGCCTCGGGCATCTGCCCCAGCGTCGAACTGGAGGCCTCCGGTGCGCCGCTGGGCCTGGGCGTCGACGGCTCGGCCTCCAACGATGCCTCGAACATGATTCTCGAAGCGCGCCAGGCCCTGTACATCCAGCGTTTGCGCTACGGCGCCGAGCAGATCACCCCGCAGCGCGTGCTGGGCTGGGCCAGCAAGGGCTCGGCGAAACTGCTGGGCCGCAGCGACATCGGCGAACTGGCAGTGGGCAAGCAGGCCGACCTGGCGCTGTTCAAGCTCGATGAGCTGCGCTTCTCTGGCAGCCATGACCCGCTCTCCGCCCTGCTGCTGTGCGGTGCCGACCGCGCCGACCGGATGATGATCGGCGGTACCTGGCGCGTCATCGACGGGCAGATCGAGGGGCTGGATGTAGCGCAACTGATCGCCGATCACCGCCAGGCGGCGCGTGAGCTGATCGCGGGCTGACATCGGTTGCGTAGGCTGGGGCGAGTGCAGTGAAACCCAGGCTACCGCCTGAGTCGCGGCTAAAGCCCCTCCTACAAAAGCCACGCCCACAAGAACAGCGCCAACCTGTGGGAGGGGCTTCAGCCGCGACCGTCGTTTCCTCCGTGCAAGGCTAGGAGCGACGCACCACAACACGTCATACCAGTCTGCCGCGCACCAATACCGCTCCCACTCCTGAGCAGGTACACAGACAGAGCGCCGCCGCCCCGCCTATCTGTCTTGTTGGTCAGCTTTTTGCAGTCATGGCAGCAGCCAAGCAAAGGCCATCCCAATACCAAGACTGGAGCTCCACCCACCATGTTCGAGAAGAGCAAGAAACCGCTGCTGCGCACCCTCGTCGCCGCCCTGGGCTTTGGCGCCATGCTCAGCGCCTCTGCCGCCGATCCGCTGAAGGTCGGCTTCGTCTACATCGGCCCCATCGGCGACCACGGCTGGACCTACCAGCACGAGCAGGGCCGGCAGATGCTGATCAAGGAAATGGGCGACAAGGTCACCACCAGCTTCGTCGAAAACGTGCCGGAAGGCGCCGACGCCGAGCGAGTGATTCGCAACATGGCCAAGGGTGGTTTCGACCTGATCTTCACCACCTCCTTCGGCTACATGAACCCGACGATCAAGGTGGCCAAGCAATTCCCCAAGGTCACCTTCGAGCACGCCACCGGCTACAAGCAGGCCAAGAACGTCGGCACCTACCTGTCGCGCTCGTATGAAGGGCGTTACGTCGGCGGCTTCCTCGCGGCGAAGATGACCAAGACCAAGAAGGTCGGCTATATCGCCTCCTTCCCGATCCCCGAAGTGATCCGCGACATCAACGCCATCCAGCTGGCGCTGGACAAGTACAACCCGGGTACCGAGATCAAGGTGGTGTGGGTCAACACCTGGTTCGATCCGGGCAAGGAATCCGACGCCGCCAACGCGCTGATCGATCAGGGCGTGGACGTGATGTTCCAGCACACCGATAGCCCGGCGCCGATCCAGACCGCCGAGCGTCGTGGCATCTACTCCGTCGGCTACGCCTCGGACATGGCCCACTTCGGGCCCAAGGCCGTGCTCACCTCCATCGTCAACGACTGGGGCCCGCACTACATCAAATCCACCCAGGCGGTGATCGACGGTACCTGGCAGCCACAGGACTTCTGGGGCGGCCTGGCCGAAGACACCCTCTCACTGCCGATCAGCGACCTGGTACCGGCTGACGTGAAGAGCGAGGCCGAGCAGATCATCGCCGACATTCGCAGCGGCAAGTTCCACCCCTTCACCGGCCCGATCAAGGATCAGAGCGGCGCCGTGCGCATCGCCGACGGCGTAAGCGCGAGCAACGCCGAACTGGCCTCGATGAACTACTACGTGGAAAACGTGAAGGCCGAAATGCCGAAGTAAGCGCAATGGCGCAGCCTGTGGCGGAGGCCACAGGCTATCGCGGCTGAAGCCGCTCCTACTCCCACTCCTGTAGGAGCGGCTGGGCGGCATTGCGCTTCAGCCGCGATGATCTAGAAATCACCGATGCCGTCCCTGCTTATCTCAGCAGAACCGCATCACCGTGGCGCCGGCCTTTGGTGCCACGCATCGCTGCCCTGGGTACGAGAAGACTCGCAGCAACACCCCGGAGCTTTTATGAACAGCCTACCGATCATCGACATCGCCCCTCTCTACGCCGCCGACACTTCGGCCTGGCCTGCCGTGGCCGAAGCCATCGACCGAGCCTGCCGCGACTGGGGTTTCTTCTACATCGTTGGGCACCCCATCGGCAGTGAGCGTATCGACGCCCTGCTCGGTGCGGCGAAGCGCTTCTTCGCCCTGCCCGACGAGGAAAAACTCAGGATCGACATCACCCAGACCACGCACCACCGTGGCTATGGCGCCATCGCCACCGAGCAGCTCGACCCGAGCAAGCCGAGCGACCTCAAGGAAACCTTCGACATGGGTTTCCACATGCCCGCCGATCACCCCGAAGTGCTGGCCGGCAAACCGCTGCGCGGACCCAATCGCCATCCGCACATGCCCGGCTGGGAAGCGCTGATGGAAAGCCACTACGCTGACATGCAGGCGCTGGCCAAGACCCTGCTGCGCGCCATGGCCATGGCGCTGGACATCGCGCATGACTTCTTCGACGCGCGCTTTCATGAGCCGATCAGCGTGCTGCGCATGATCCACTACCCGCCGCGCCACACCGCCAGCAGCGCCGAGCAACAGGGCGCCGGCGCGCACACCGACTACGGCTGCATCACCCTGCTCTATCAGGACGACGCTGGCGGCCTGCAGGTGCGCGCGCGCAGTGGCGAGTGGATCGACGCGCCGCCGATTGCCGGCAGCTTCGTGGTCAATATCGGCGATATGATGGCGCGCTGGAGCAATGATCGATACACCTCCACACCGCATCGGGTGATCAGCCCGCTGGGGGTGGATCGCTACTCCATGCCGTTCTTCGCCGAGCCGCATCCCGACACCTTGATCGACTGCCTGCCGAACTGCTCCAGTGCGGACAACCCGGTCAAGTACACGCCCGTGACCAGCGCCGCCTACCTGCTGTCGCGCTTCGCCGATACCTATGCCTATCGGCGGGAGGAGGCGTAGGGCTGAATGCCTCCAACTGTAGGAGCGACTTCAGTCGCGAAATTCGCGGATTAATCCGCTCCTACAGAACGTACAGCGTCGTAGGGTGGATGACGCTCTTTTCATCCACCGTTCACGCAGCCGGAATCAACGCTTTGGTGGACACGAAAAGCAATGTCCACCCTACGCCAGCCTCGCGAACGAATCGCCGCTCTTGTAGCTAGCGAAATCCGCCAGGGGAATCCATGAAAAAGTGGGAGGGGCTTTAGCCGCGACAGCCGAAATGGCCGATCTGTCGCGGCTAAAGCCCCTCATACACAGACCAGGTACGCCCACCGGCGCAGCACAATCCTGTCTCAGCGGTTAAACTTTGCCGCTACCGAAGCCTGACAACGAGAACCGACCATGCCCGAATGGCTCAACGCCCTGCCCAAGGCCGAACTGCACCTGCACCTGGAGGGCTCGCTGGAGCCTGAACTGCTGTTCGCCCTGGCCGAACGCAACCAGATCGCCCTGCCTTGGGCCGATGTCGAGACCCTGCGCGCGGCCTACGCCTTCAACAACCTGCAGGAATTTCTCGACCTGTATTACGCCGGCGCCAACGTGCTGCGCACCGAGCAGGATTTCTACGACCTGACCTGGGCCTACCTGCAACGCTGCAAGGCGCAGAACGTCATCCACGTCGAACCCTTCTTCGATCCGCAGACCCACACCGACCGCGGCATTCCCTTCGAGGTGGTGCTGCACGGCATCCAGCAGGCGCTGCGCGACGGCGAACAGCAACTGGGCATCAGCCACGGCCTGATTCTCAGTTTCCTGCGTCACCTGCCCGAAGAGGAGGCATTCAAGACCCTGGAACAGGCCATGCCGTTCCGCGATGCCTTCATCGGCGTCGGCCTCGACAGTTCGGAGAAGGGCTTCCCGCCACGGCTGTTCGAGCGGGTATTCGCCAAGGCACGCAGCGAAGGCCTGCACGCGGTGGCGCATGCCGGCGAGGAAGGCCCGCCCGAGTACATCTGGGAAGCGCTGGATCTGCTCAAGATCAAGCGCATCGACCACGGTGTGCGCGCCATCGAGGATGAGCGCCTGATGCAGCGCATTATCGACGAGCAGATTCCGTTGACCGTCTGCCCGCTGTCGAACATCAAGCTCTGCGTGTTCGAGCACATGGGCCAGCACAACATCCTCGAGATGCTCGAGCGCGGCGTGAAGGTGACGGTGAACTCGGACGACCCGGCCTACTTCGGTGGCTACGTCGGCGAGAACTTCGCTGCTCTGCACGAGCACCTGGGCATGACCGAAGCACAGGCCAAGCGCCTGGCGCAGAACAGCCTGGACGCGCGCCTGGCCTGAGCCAGAGCGTCGCGGCTAAAGCCCCTCCCACTGAGTGGGTAAAGTGTGGGAGGGGCTTCAGCCGCGACGGCAGGTTCAGTGTTCCGAAAGCTTGCGCCGCTTGCCGGTCACCATCGACAGCGGCAGGTTCTCGCGCAGCCGATAGCTCTCGAACAAGGCCGCGCCGATATGCAGGCCGACCAGTGCCATCAGGCCGTTGGCACAGAATTCATGGATTTCCAGCGGCAGATCGGCGCCCCAGAAATAGTCGACCTCCTCCATCAGGAAGCCGGTCACGCCCAGGCCGAGCATCAGCGCCATCATCAGGATCATCACCAGCGCGCCCAGCGGCGAATGGCCCAGGCGGTGATACGGCTGCCCGGAAATCAGCGCATGCAGGTGCTCGCGCAAACGCGCACGGCTCGGCCAGAAATCCGCCCAGCGCGCCGCCGGCGTGCCGACGAAACCCCACACCAGACGGACCGCCAGCCAGGCCACGGCGTAGTAACCGAGCCAGCGATGCCAGTCCTCGCCTTCTTCGGTGAAGAAGTAGTTGGCCAGGAAAGCGCCGGCCAGGGACCAGTGGAACAGGCGCACCACTGGATCCCACAAGCGCACGGTCGCGGTGCTCATCAGCCTTCCACGTTGCTCTTGACCGGCTTGCCACTGACCGGATCGAAGTAGATCTCGACCTTCTTGCCGTCCTTGTCGTGGCCGTAGATTTCGTAGCAGTTGCCACCGGTGACCTTGAACTTCTTGATCTCGTAGCCCTGGGCCTTGAGGTCGGCCTGGAACTTGTCCTGATCCTGCCACTGGGCCTTGTCGACGGTGGTGCATTCGGTAGCGGCGAAGGTCAGCGGGCTGGCCAGAACCAGAGACAGCAGAAGCAGTTTGCGCATGATGAAGTCCTCTTCGGTGCAGGGGTAAGGGTGTCTGCGGGGGCTACTTTCGCGCCGCAACCTTAAGGCCGTATTAGCGCGTACGAATATGTAGCCCGGTGCAATCCGGGGCAGTCGGCAGGGAAACGCCGCTGGGGGTCACTGCCAGGTTTGCGGCGTGCCCCCTCTCCCCCGGCCCCTCTCCCATGAATGGGAGAGGGGAGCAACAGCCCTGAAGTACTAGAAGTCGAAATCGACCTTGGCCCACAGGGTGCGGCCAGGTTCATCGATACGGCTTTCGGCCGGGAAGCCGAAACCGGCGTCGCCGGCCAGGTTGAGGTGCTCGGCGTAGTTCTTGTCGAGCAGGTTATCCACACCGGCGCTGAGCTTGACCTGCTGGCTGACGCGGTAGGCGCCGTTGAGCGAGAGCACGCCGAAGCCGGCGCTGTCAGCGAAGTCCTGCCCGACCACGTTGCCACGCCCTTCGGCGATGCGGCCCTGACCATCGACCACACGCCACAGCGCACCGACGCTCCAGTCGTCACGCTGGTAGGTCAGGCCCAGGCGCGCTTCCAGCGGCGGCATCTGCGGCAGCGCCTCGCCATCCGAGCTGTTCTTGCCCCAGGCGTAAGCCAGTGTGGCGTCGGCCTTCCAGTTGGAATCGAAGGCGTAAGCCACGCCCAGCTCGCCGCCCATGATGCGCGCGTCGACGTTGTCGGCCTGGGTGTTCATGCCCCGGTAGTCGAACAGGATGTAATCGCGGATCTGCCCGGCATAGGCCGAAGCCCAGGCCTGCAGCTTGTCGTCCTGATACTGGATGCCGATATCGAGCTGGGTGGTCTTCTCCGGCTCGATGCCAGCGAAGGCGTTGTCCGCGCCAGCCGGGCCATTGAGGCCGGCGGAGAACAGCTCCCAGTAATCGGGGAAGCGCTGCACATGGCCGATACCGGCATAGACGGTGGTCGGCGAGCCGGACAGGTCGTGTTCGTAGCGCACGAAACCGCTGGGCAGGGTATCGGCGCGGGTCTCACCCGCAGTCGGGTTGGGCCGGGTCATGCCCATCATGCTGCGAAAGTTCTGCCGGTAATCCTTGGCCGAGGAGCGATCCAGGCGCGCGCCGGAGATCAGCCGATCACGCTCGGCCAGGCTCCAGGTGGCTTCGGCGAATACGCCGTAGTTGTGCATCAGCGCGTCCTTGTCCCAGGGAAAGCGGTTGGCGTCGACATAGGGCATGCCCATCATGCCGCCGCTGGAGCTGCGCTCGCGGTGTTCGCTGCGCTGCGCATCGACGCCAGTGATCAGCTCGACGTCGTCCCACTTCCAGGTCGCGGCCAGGCGTGCGCCGAGGGTGCGGCGGTCGACCTGTGCCGCCATCGGCCCGGCCATCATGCTGCTCGGGTCCGGCACGCGCAGGCGGAAGTTGTCCATGATGTGGTCGGCGTAGTTGTAGTAGACCTTGGCCTCGAGCTTATCCAGCACGCCGCCCAGGTTGCTGCGTTCGATGCGCAGGCCGAGGCTTTCGCGCTTGAACTGGGTGCCGTCCATGCCACGCCCAGCGTAGCGCGCCTCGCCATCGCCACGGCCGGCGCTGAGTTCGACCAGGGTATCGGCATCCGGCGTCCAGCCCAGGGCCACGTCAGCGTTCCACTTGTTCCAGCGCGAGGCGATGGTGTCGCCATCACCGTTGTCGTAATCGTCCGACTGCGAGCGATTGCCCATCACCCGCAGATAGCCCTGCTCGCCACCTACGGCGCCATCGATCAGGCGGTCGAAGCGGCCGTTGGAACCGGCCAGCACGCTGGCATGCAGGCGCGCGCCCAGTTCGCCGAAACGCTCCGGCTCACGCTCGAAACGCACCACGCCGGCTGAAGCACCCGGCCCCCAGATCACGGTTTGTGGGCCCTTGGTGACGGTCAGCAGATCGAAGGTTTCCGGCGAGATGTAGGAACTGGGTGCGTCCATCCGACCGGGGCAGGCGCCGATCATCTGTCCGCCATCGGTGAGCAGCAGCAGGCGCGAGCCAAACAAGCCGCGCAGCACCGGGTCGCTGTTGCTACCGCCGCTGCGAATCGCCGAGAAACCGGGAATGGTCTTGAGGTAGTCGGCGGCATCGCTGGCCGGCACCGGCTGGCGCGGATCCTTGGGATCGGCCACCACGGTCAGCGGTGAGCTTTGCTGAATCGCCGTGATCACGCTGGGCGGCAGTTCGTGCACATGCTCTTCGGCCTGCACAGTACCGATGGAACACAGACCGCAGGCGATGGCCAGCGCGGACAGGGGAAAACGAGGGCGCACGAAAGCGGCGCCCGCAACGAAGGAAACGGACATGCGAATACCTGAAAAGTCGATTGATGAAGAGAAACCAGTGATTTCAGGCAAGCATGGGCGGTGCGCGTGATAGCGCATGAGGAAAGTGAGCGCCCGGCAGCGGTTGTTCGGGCCACGCCTGGGCGACGCAGTGGGACGGCTGCAGCCGGCTCGCGCCGATCGAACCGACGTCGGCCAGCACGGGACAATGCGAGAGCAGCGAACAGTAGCCGCACGCGTCCACCTGCAACACAGGCTCGGGGCTGCCACCGGGGGCCGGCGCGCGGCCAGCCCCGTCATGACAGCTGAGCTCGCTCAGCCAGCTCCAGTCAGCCGGCTCGGCACGCAGCTGCGACGCCAGTGGTGCCAGAACGATCAGGACGAACGCCAGCAGCCCAAGCCGGGCCGCAAGGGTTCGTCTGCGTGCCGTGAACAGCATCAGTGCGAGTGTTCGCCTTCACCGTGACCCGCAGCGTGGTCATGGTCAGCCGGCGCCTCTTTCTGCACTGCCACTTCGACGTCGACCTTGCCAGCCTTCTCGAAGTCGAGGGTCAGCGGGAAACGTTCACCGTCCTTGGCCTGCTGCTTCAGGTCGAACAGCATGACGTGATAGCCCATGGGCTCGAACTTCACTTCGCCGCCGGCGGGGATCACCACGTCCTGCACCTGCTGCATCTTCATCACGCCATCGGCATGCAGATGCTCGTGCAACTCGGCCTTGCCCGCCACCGGGGTGCTGACGCCGAGCAGGCGATCAGCCTCGCTGCCCTTGTTGTGCACCACGAAGTAGGCGGCGGCAGTCGGCGCCACCGGCGGCATCTCGCGCGACCAGGGATGGTCGATATGCAGTGGGCCGACTTCGTATTCATGCGCCTGGGCCAACAGCGCCGGCAGCAGCAGGGTCAGGCCGAGCAGGGTTTTCTTCAGGGTCATGGGTGTTGCCTCCTTGGGGGAAAACGAAAACATCAGAAATCCAGGGTCAAACCGGCATATAGCGCACGGCCGTCGCCCGGTGCATGCAGGGACTGGGCGACGCTCGCGGTGCTGTCGTACCACACGTATTCGTAGTAACGGTTGGTGACGTTCTTCATCTGCACGTCGACGCTCACCGACTCGCTGACACGGTACTCGGCGCCGAGGTTGAGCAGCGTATAGCCGCCGTACTGGCCGGTGGCATTGGTGCGCTCCAGATAGTAGTCGCTCTGGCCGTTGACCCAGGCGCTCAGCTTGAGCTTGTCGCTGGCCTGGTAATCGGCGCCCAGGGCATAGAGATGATGGGGCATGTGGTCGATTTCCTTGCCCTTGCTGGCTGGCAGGTTGGGGCTCGGTTCGAGGATCTCGGAGAACTGCCGCGAGTAGGACAGCCAGACACGCGCCAGATCGTTCGGGTACAGATTGAGCTGCAGGTCGTAGCCACGGCGCAGGGTCTCGCCGACGTTCTCCGAGTCGCCGACGGCGTCGTTGAGCTTGCGCTGCACCTCGTCGGTGGCGTGCTGCTCCCAGTAGGCCACGCGGCCGTCGAGCCAGGCCAGCGGGCTGAACTTGATGCCGGTTTCCCAGCCTTCGTTGATCGAGGGTTTCAGGTCATCGGCCTGGCCCGCCAGCTTGTAGGCGCCGGAGCCGACACCGACCTGGAAGGTACGCCCCCAGTTGGCGTAGAAGCTGGCTTCCTTCCACGGTGAGTAGACCAGGCTGAACTTGGGCTGGCGGATGCTGCCGTAGTCGTTGGCGCTGGCCCGTTCGCCGCTCAGCTCATTGCGGTAGTCGCCCTCGATACGGTCGACGCGATAGGCCGGGATCAGCTTGAGGCTTTCCCAGGGCTGAATCACGGTCTGCACATATACACCCGTGGTGGTCAGATCGAACACCTGATCACGGGTCTGCCCGGCACGCACGCGATTGACGGTGCGATAACGCTCGCTGACCACCTCCTGACGCTGGATATCCGCCCCTCCCTCCAGGGCGAAGTCATACAGGCCCTGCACCTCGGGTCGCCAGGTCAGGCTGCTGATGGCGCCGTACTGATCCTCGTCGTTGAAGCGCTCCTGCTGACTGACAGTACGCCAGTAACGCACCCAACGACGATCCTTGAAGCGGTTGTAGTAAGCCTTGCTCGACCAGGCCAGATCCTCGGCGACATCCGTGTCCAGATGCAGACTGAGCTGATCCATGCTGCGCTCGCCCTTGTCGGTGGCGTTGTTGGCATAGGACTGACGGGGATCATCGTGGGCGTCGGCGTGACTCAGGTAGCCAGCCTCCAGCGCCTCGCCCTCGTAGTGCCGAGCGATCAGCCCGGCGCGCCAGCCGGCATCGGCGGTGTAGAACCATTTGCCAGCGAAGCTTTGACGCTCGGCATCGGCGTGATCGCGATAGCCACCGCTCTTCTGGTAGGCGACGAAGTAGTTCTGCGACCAGTTGCCGGTCTCGATGCCCTTGATCGCCTGCAGCTCCTGGGTATCGAAGCTGCCGCTGCGCAGGCGCAGCTTGCCGTCGTTACCGCCGAGGCGTGTGTTGATGCTGGCGTTGCCGGCGATGTTGTGCAGGCCGTAGCGCGGATCGTTGGTGCCACGCACCACTTCGATGTCCTCGATATCCAGCGGGAACACCATGTCGATGAACGGCATGTTGCCGTCGTTGGTGTTGCTCGGGATGCCATCGATCAACAGCTTCACCGCATTGACCTCGCCCTCGCCGTTGAAGCCGCGAAACGACAGCTTGCCGGAGGTGGTGCCCTGGTTGAACTGGGTCAGCATCACCCCCGGCACACGGTTGAACAGCTCCCAGCTGTATTGCACGGGTTGTTTTTCCAGCACGTCGCTGCCGACGTAGTCCACCGAGCTGAGGATGTTGTGGCTCGACAGCGGCCCTTTTTCCTCACCGGTTACGGTAACGGTGCCCAGTGCCAAGGTGCTGTCGGCCGAGGCCGGCAGGGCCTGCAGACCAAGGGCCAGAGCGGCCAGGTGAATCGAGCGTTTGAGTATTGCTTGCATGTATTCAATTCCAGTCGCGGCAGCCCACCTCGGCAGGCACCGCAATGATCGGTCGCGGCCGGACGCCTGCATGGCGCCCGGCCAACTTCAGGAGGTCAGGCCACAGGCGCACTGGGTACCGACTGGCGACGCCACAGGCCAAGCAGCCAGTCCAGGCCCCACACCAGCAGCAACGAGGCGCCGACCAGCGGGAAGACCACACCGAGCGCCAGCATCACGCCGATGGCCGTCTTCCAGCGTGGCAGGTCGTGACGCAGCGGCGGCACCCCCAGCTGCCCAGCCGGGCGGCGTTTCCACCACAGCACCAGGCCACTGATCGAGCTGAACAGGATCAGCAGGCAGATCGCGGCCATCAGCAACTGGTTGGGCAAGCCGAACATGCGCCCCTCATGGATCATCACGCCGCTTTCCACGGCCTTGGCGACCGGGCCGTAGTCATCCCAGCGCACATCGGCTAGCACCTCGCCGCTGTACTGGTCGACATGCAGGGTGGCGTCGTTGCGTGGGTCGCTGGCGAACAGCGCGACGGTGTACACGCCCTGCTCGCCCTTGGGCAGGGTGATGCTGTAACCGGGCTGCACGCCACGCGCCTCGGCGGTATCGACCACATGCTGCAGCAGCGCAGCAGCACTGCCGGTAGCGGCAGGTTGCGAATGAGCGCCATGGCCCTGATGGTCGCCATGGCGCTGATGCGCTGCATGCGCGTCGGAAGCCGGCAGCGGCGCCGTTTCCACCGCCCAGGCCACGGTCTGCCGGGCACTGTTGTTGAGGCTGCCGGTCAATTGCCCGGACTTGGGCACGTCGTTCCACATCGCATCGGGAAACCGGTTCCACACCGCCGCGAACTGCGCGCCCCAGAAGCCGGTCCAGGTCATGCCGGTGAGCAGCATCAGCAGCAGGATGACGCTGCCCCAGAAGCCGGTGACGGCGTGCATATCTCGCCACCACAGGCGCCCACGAGCACTCAGGCGCGGCCAGAGGATGCCGGCGCCACTACGACCACGCGGCCACCACAGATACAGCCCCGAGACGACCAGCACGATGCCCCAGCCGGCGGCCAACTCGATCAGGCGGTCACCCGCGGTGCCGATCAGCAAGTCGCCGTGCAGCTTGCGCGCCACGGCCTGCAGGTTCCACAGCGCGTCCTGGGTGCCGAGCACCGCACCGCGATAGGGATCGAGAAACAGATTGAGGTCGTGCCCCTGCTCGGTGATGACGAACTGGGCGCTGCGGTCCGCCGCAGTCGGCGGCAGGTATTGCTTGATCACGGCCTGCGGGTAGGCCTCGCGTACCCGCGCCAGTTGCTGGTCAGCCGCCAGGCGCTGCCCGGCCACCGGCACCTGCAACAGGTCGGCGTACATCAGGTCATCGAGCTGCGGCTTGAACAGGTAGATCAAGCCGGTGAGTGACAGCAGGATGAAGAACGGAATGACGAACAGCCCGGCATAGAAATGCCAGCGCCAGGCCAGGTTGTAGAACGAAGGTTGCGGGCGCATGGCTGCACCTGCAGGGGTGTCGAAACGCGACGACATGAAGCCTCTCCCAAGTCGGCTGCGAGCGAGCAGACGACGACTGCGCATGATGGAAACGCCCGGTTCAGGGCGGACGGATCAGGCAGTCAGCGGAGAGGCGCGAGGATTGGCCGGTGGCCAGCGATAGCGGGTAAGACGGGGAATGTGCAGCGTCGGCAAGGGCCGTACGCTGTCACTGGCGAGCAGGCCCAACAGGCCGAAGAAGGCGGCGAGAATGATCGCGCTGAACAGGCTGCCAAGGACGCAGCCAGTGCCGGTAGCCGGATTCGGCGCGACGATACCGGAGCCGTCGAGGTCGGCGCCTGCGCCGAAGTTGCCATCGAACGAGCAGTACTGGCCGTCCAGGCCACTGAGCTGCATGCCGGCCATCTGACCATGGCTGATCGCGCAGACGAACGCACTGAACAGGACGCTGAAGTACAGCACCCAGGCGGTCAGTGAGCGGTCTTTGCGAGCCAGTTTCATGGGGCGCGACTCTAAACAGAGGATGGCAGCACGACACTGCGGTGCGTTGCCGCAGGCATTTGCGGCAGGAGTCTAGCAGAGCCGCGCGCTCATCGTTACTGCGGCACTCAGCCGCGCCAGGGCGCCGTAGCCAGCAGGGTCTCACAACGCAGCTGCACGAATTCGCGCAGCAGGTGCACCGCCTTGCTCAGCTGGGCGCGGTGCGCGCAGACCAGGTACAGCGGCGTCGGCTCGCCCAGCCAATTCGGCAGCAGCACCTGCAGGCGCCCCTCACGTACGTCTTCGGCCACATCCAGCCAGGACTTGTACACCACGCCCCGCCCGGCCACGGCCCAGCGCCGGGTGACGTCGGCATCGTCGCAAACCCGGTCGCCGGCAACGTTCATCACCGCTTCGCGCTTGCCATCCTGAAAGCGCCAGCGGTCATGCACGCGACCATGCAGCATATACAGCAGGCAATTGTGCCGATGCAGATCGTCCAGGCTCTGGGGCGAGCCGTGTCGGGCCAGGTAGCCCGGTGCCGCGCAGAGCACCCGGCGATTGTCCGGCGCCACCGGCAGCGCCACCAGGCTGGAATCTTCCGGCGCGCCATAGCGCAGGGCGATATCCACCGGCTCGCGAAACAGATCGGTCACCCGGTCGGCCAGCAACAGGCGCAGCTGCAGTTGCGGATGCTCACCCTGAAACGCGTCGAGCCAGGGCAGCAGCGTGTTGCGTCCCAGATCCGACGGTGCCGACAACTGCAGCACGCCGTGAATGCCCTGCTGACTGCCGAGCAGTTGCTGGCGCCCCTCCTCCAGGCTCTGCAACGCCAGCCTGGCGTGCACCAGATACAACTCGCCCTCGGGCGTCAGACGCAGGCTACGCGTCGAGCGCACCAGCAAACGCACCTGCAGTTGCTGCTCCAGACGCTTGAGTGCAGCGCTGGCCACGGCGGGCGAGACATCCAGCAGCCGGGCAGCTGCCGAAAGGCTTCCGGTCTCGGCCGTGCGCACGAACAGTTGCAGATCGTCGAAGCGCAGCATGGTCGCTCACTTTCAAAATAATAATGAAAGAGACTCTATTACCAGCCACTTTTTCTCGCCACACAAATAAACGAGCATGGCTGCAGTTTCACTTCCGGAGCCCGCCATGACCACCGAGCTAACGCTGATCGCCACCATCAAAGTGCTGCCAGGACATGCCGAGGCAGTGGCCGCTGGCCTGCGACAGCTGGTGATTGCCAGCCGAGCAGAGCCAGGCTGCCTGCAGTACGCACTGCACCGCAGCGAGGTCGATACGAATCAGTTCGTGATGATCGAGCGATGGCGCGATGCCGACGCGCTGGAGCTGCATCGCGCAACACCGCACTTCCTGTTGTTCACCCACGACTTCGGCGAGCGGCTGGCGGGCATCGATCTGCTCCCGCTGCAACGCCTCGCCTGATTTCTCACAGAGGACCATTTCCCATGAAAGCCGTCGCCTACTACCAATCCCTGCCCGCCGACCATCCTGAAGCCCTGCAGGACGTGCAGCTGGCCGATCCGACTCCGGGTTCACGCGATCTGCTGGTCGAGGTTCGCGCCATCTCGGTCAACCCGGTCGATACCAAGATCCGCCTCGGCGTTACCCCGCCGAACGGCAGCGCCAAGGTGCTCGGCTGGGATGCCACCGGCGTCGTCCAGGCCGTGGGCAGCGAGGTCAGCCTGTTCCAGCCTGGCGACCGGGTGTTCTATGCCGGCGCCATCGACCGCGCCGGTGCCAACAGCGAGCTGCATCTGGTCGATGAACGCATCGTTGGCCATATGCCGAACAGCCTGTCGTTCGCCGAGGCCGCCGCCCTGCCCCTGACCGCCATCACCGCCTGGGAACTGCTGTTAGAACGCCTGCAGGTCGCCGAAGGCTCCAGCGACCTGGGCCAGAGCCTGCTGATCGTCGGCGCCGCCGGCGGTGTCGGTTCGATCCTCACCCAGTTGGCCCGCCGCCTGACCGGCCTGACCGTGATCGGCACCGCGTCGCGCCCGGAAACCCAGGCCTGGGTGCGGGAGCTCGGCGCGCATCACGTGATCGATCACCGCAAGCCCCTGAGCGAGGAGCTGGCGCGTATCGGCGTCGGCCAGGTGACTCACGTCGCCAGCCTGACGCAGACCGACCAGCACTACGCGCAACTGATCGAGTGCCTGCAACCCCAGGGGCGCCTGGCGCTGATCGATGACCCGCAGCAACCGCTGGATGTCATGCAACTCAAGCGCAAGAGCCTGTCGCTGCACTGGGAGCTGATGTTCACCCGTTCGCTGTACCAGACCGAGGACATGATCGAGCAGCATCGCTTGCTCGAGCGGGTGTCCGCGCTGGTCGACAGCGGCGTGATCAAGACCACGCTCGGTGAGCATTTCGGCACCATCGATGCTGCCAACCTGCGCCGCGCCCATGCCTTGCTGGAAAGTGGCAAGGCCAAAGGCAAGATCGTACTCGAGGGATTCTGAGGCGCGATGGCGGGTTGCGGCGAATGCCGCCCCGCCCTGATGACGACAGCGCAGGGCAGGCGACGCGTTCGACTGGCCCCCTGCTCGCGGCACCGTCCATCGCAAAACAGCCCTGATGCCGGTCGCCGGATTGATCCTCGTCAGAAAAAGGTCATGCAGGCGGACTATGCTGAGCCTCCCCACAAGCGCCGACGATTCGTCGCAGCTCAAGGAGGTAGTCCGTATGAAGATTGTCGTCCAACCGCAGAAACAGGGTGACGAACGCCTCTGGCAGGTTCGCCTGGATCAGCATTGCGTGAGCTTTCGCAGCGAAGAAGAGGCGCGCCAGTTCGTAGCCAGGCTGGAAGCGCGACTGCGCGAGCCACACAGCCTGCCCGACTGGCCCGCGCAACGCATGGCGAGCTGAGAAGCAGCCATGGCGTAGGGTTCGCTGTGCGCCCCTACGCCTGGCTTGCCACTGGCTCGACTGGCTTCATGCGTAACGCCGGGCTGCGCAGCATATCCAGCACGGTATCGACCAGCGCCGGCGCCTGCTGCGCCAGGTCGAAGTTGGGCACCAGCAGCCAGTTGGCCTCGATGCCCTCCATATAGGCATGCAGGCAAACCGCAGCCCGCGAGCAATCCAGATCACCTGGCAATTGCCCCTTGTTGACGGCGTTGCTCAATGCCTTGGCGATCCGTTGATCGCATTCCAGGCTCAATGCCTGCAGGCGCTCGCGCAGACCAATTAGCTCACCGGTGTACTCGCATTTGTAACGCAGGATGTCGTGGGCGCGGTGGGTTTGCGCATCACTGGCCAGCTGCGTCAGCGCCTTGATCAGCAATTCACGCATGCAGCCCAGCGGGTCTGGCTCGTCTTCGCTCTCGCTGGCACGCGCCAGTTCCTCGAGCGGCAGGCGCAGACGTTCGAGCATGGCCTGAAACAGGTCTATCTTGTTCTCGAAGTGCCAATAAATAGCGCCACGACTGACGCCGGCCTCTTTCGCCACCTCAGCCAGAGACGCCCTGGAAACGCCCTGGGCATGGAACACCCGCTCGGCAGCGTCGAGTATGTGCACCCGCGTCGCCTGCGCTTCCTCTTTGGTTCTTCTGGCCATATGTCACCTGCATTTGCATTGCCGTAACCCTTCGGTAAAGAAGGACGGGCGAGAGTATGCAGGCGGCTTTAGGCATTTACAAACATTCACGTACGTAAGTATATTCCTCCATCGATTTTTCCCTGCCTTCGTCCCCTTCGCCCCTTGGGGCCATGATTCGATTAAAACGAGGTTCTCAGATGCACTCGAAGCCAGCCTTCGCTGTCTTGGTTTCCGCCATCGCCGTGGCAACGCTCAGTCTCACCGGCTGCCAGGAATCCAGCGCACCACAGACCCAGCAAACGCCACAGGTCGGAGTGATCACGCTCGAGGCCAAACCCTTCACGCTGACCAGTGAAGTGCCGGGGCGTACCAGCGCCTACCGCATCGCCGAAGTCCGCCCGCAGGTCAACGGCATCATCCAGAAGCGCCTGTTCACCGAGGGCAGCGAGGTCAAGGCGGGGCAGCAGCTGTATCAGATCGACGCTGCCACCTACGAAGCCGCGCTCAAGAGCGCCCAGGCGACTCAGGTCTCCGCCAAGTCCCTGGCTGATCGCTATAAGCTGCTGGTCGCCGACAAGGCCGTCAGCCAGCAGGCCTACGACGAAGCCCGGGCCGCCGGCCTGCAGGCGGACGCCGCCCTGGATCAGGCACGCATCAACCTGCGCTACACCAAGGTGCTGGCCCCGATCAGCGGTCGCATCGGCCGCTCCGCCGTGACCGAGGGTGCGCTGGTCAGCAACGGCCAAGCCAACGCCATGGCCACCATCCAGCAACTCGATCCGATCTACGTCGATGTCACCCAATCGAGCACGGAATTGCTGCGTCTGCGCCGCGATCTGGCCGACGGCCGCCTGCAGAAGGTCAGTGAAAGTGCTGCCAAGGTCGCGCTGAAACTGGAAGACGGCAGCCGCTACGCACACGAAGGCACCCTGGAGTTCTCCGAGGTGGCCGTGGACGAAAGCACCGGTTCGGTCACCCTGCGCGCCGTGTTCCCCAACCCCGATCACCTGTTGCTGCCAGGCATGTTCGTGCATGCCGAGCTGCTCTCCGGGGTCAAGCAGAACGCCATCCTTGCCCCGCAGCAGGGCGTGACCCGCAACCAACGCGGTGAACCCGTTGCGCTGGTGGTCAATGCCGAGAACAAGGTGGAGCAGCGCGTGCTCAAGGCCGACCGCACCGCCGGCAACGCCTGGCTGGTAGAGGATGGCCTCAAGGAAGGCGATCGCCTGATCACCGAAGGCCTGCAGTTCGTGCAGCCCGGCGCCGAGGTCAAAGCCGTGCCGGCCAGCAACATCAAGACCGAGCAGCCTGCCCAAGACGCCGAACCAGCCAACGGCCAGGACTAACGGAGAAGTACTGAATGTCCAGATTCTTTATCGACCGGCCGATCTTTGCCTGGGTAATCGCCCTGGTGATCATGCTGGCCGGCGGCCTGTCCGTCCTCAAGCTGCCGATCAACCAGTACCCGAGCATCGCCCCGCCTGCCGTTTCCATCCAGGTCAGCTACCCGGGTGCCTCGGCGCAGACGGTGCAGGACACTGTGGTGCAGGTGATCGAACAGCAGCTCAACGGTATCGACGGCCTGCGTTACGTCAGCTCGTCGAGCAACTCCGACGGCAGCATGGAAATCATCGTGACCTTCGAGCAGGGGGTTAACCCGGATATCGCTCAGGTTCAGGTGCAGAACAAGCTGCAACTGGCAACCCCGCTGCTACCGCAGGAAGTCCAGCAACAGGGTATCCGCGTGACCAAGGCGGTGAAGAACTTCCTGATGGTGATCGGGGTGGTTTCCACCGACGGCAGCATGACCCGCGAGGATCTGTCGGACTATATCGTCTCCAACCTGCAGGATCCGATCTCACGTGCCAAGGGGGTCGGCGACTTCCAGGTGTTCGGCGCGCAGTACGCCATGCGTATCTGGCTCGACCCGGCCAAGCTCAACAGCTTCCAGCTCACGCCGGTAGACGTGAAGAGCGCCATCCAGGCGCAGAACGTGCAGATATCCTCCGGCCAGTTCGGCGGCCTACCCGCCGTACCGGGTAACCAGCTCAACGCCACCATCATCGGCAAGACGCGCCTGCAGACCCCGGAAGAATTCCGCAAGATCCTGCTCAAGGTTCAGGCCGATGGCTCGCAGGTGCGCCTGGGTGACGTGGCCAAGGTCGAGCTGGGCGGCGAGAACTACTCGATCAACGCCCAGTTCAATGGCATGCCTGCTTCCGGCCTGGCGATCAAGCTGGCCACCGGCGCCAACGCGCTGGATACCGCCAAGGCCGTGCGGGCAACCATCGACGACCTCAAGCCGTTCTTCCCGGCCGGCATGGAAGTGGTCTTCCCCTACGACACCACACCCGTGATCTCGGCCTCCATCGAAGGGGTGGTCCACACCCTGTTCGAAGCCATCGTGCTGGTGTTTTTGGTGATGTTCCTGTTCCTGCAGAACCTGCGGGCGACCATCATTCCCACCCTGGCAGTGCCGGTGGTGCTGCTGGGCACCTTCGGTGTGCTGGCAGCGTTCGGCTTCTCGATCAACACCCTGACCATGTTCGCCATGGTGCTGGCCATCGGCCTGCTGGTGGACGACGCCATCGTGGTGGTGGAGAACGTCGAGCGGGTGATGCGCGAAGATGGTCTTTCGCCCAAGGAGGCGACGCGCAAGTCCATGGGTCAGATTCAGGGCGCGCTCATCGGTATCGCCCTGGTGCTGTCCGCGGTGTTCTTGCCGATGGCCTTCTTCGGCGGCTCCACCGGGGTGATCTACCGCCAGTTCTCCATCACCATCGTCTCGGCCATGGCCTTGTCGGTGCTGGTGGCACTGATCTTCACCCCGGCACTGTGCGCCACCCTGCTCAAGCCTATCGATGGCGATCACCACGATGCCAAAGGCGGCTTCTTCGGCTGGTTCAACCGCAACTTCGACCGCACCAGCAACGCTTATCAGCGTGGCGTCAGCGGCATGCTCAAACGCAAGGCGCCGTACCTGCTGCTGTACCTGGTGGTGGTCGGCATCATGATTTGGATGTTTACCCGCATCCCCACCTCCTTCCTGCCCGAGGAAGACCAGGGCGTACTCTTTGCCCAGGTGCAGACGCCGACTGGCTCCAGTGCCGAGCGCACCCAGGTGGTGGTCGATGAAATGCGTGAGTACCTGCTGAAAGACGAAGCGAGCACGGTCAAATCGGTGTTCACCGTCACCGGCTTCAACTTCGCCGGCCGTGGTCAGAGCTCCGGTATGGCCTTCATCATGCTCAAGCCCTGGGGTGAACGTCCGGGTGAGGAGAATGGCGTAGCCGCGCTGGCGCAGCGTGCGCAGATGCACTTCTTCAGCTTCCGTGACGCCATGGTCTTCGCCTTCGCCCCGCCAGCGGTGATGGAGCTTGGCAACGCCACCGGCTTCAATTTCTTCCTGCAGGATCAGGCCGGCGTCGGTCACGAGGTGATGAACGAGGCACGCGACAAGTTCCTCAAGCTGGCCAACCAGCACCCGGTGCTCAACTCGGTACGCGCCAACGGCCTGCGTGACGAGCCTCAGTACCAGTTGCTGATCGATGACGAACGCGCCCGCGCCCTCGGCCTGTCGCTGTCGGACATCAACAGCACCCTGTCGATCGGCTGGGGCGCCAGCTACGTCAACGATTTCATCGACCGCGGTCGGGTGAAGAAGGTCTACCTGCAAGGCGTGTCCGAAGCGCGCATGAGCCCGGAAGACCTGAAGAAGTGGTACGTGCGCAACGATCAGGGACGCATGGTGCCGTTCAGTGCCTTCGCCAGTGGCGAGTGGGTCTACGGCCCACCCAAGCTGGCGCGCTACAACGGCGTGTCGGCGGTGGAGATTCTCGGCGCTGCGGCACCGGGCTACAGCACCGGCGATGCCATGGCTGCGGTGGAGGAAATCGCCAAGCAGCTGCCGGAAGGTGTCGGTTATGCCTGGACGGGGCTGTCTTACGAGGAGCGTCTGGCTGGTTCGCAGAAGCAGGCCCTGTTTGCCATCTCCATCCTGGTGGTGTTCCTCTGCCTGGCGGCGCTGTATGAAAGCTGGTCGATTCCGTTCGCGGTCATCTTCACCGTGCCGCTGGGGATCATCGGCGCCCTGCTGTTCACCGAGCTGCGCGGGCTGTCCAACGACGTGTTCTTCCAGGTCGGCCTGCTCACCACCATCGGCCTGTCGGCGCGTAACGCGATCCTTATCGTCGAGTTCGCCAAGGCACAGTACGAACAGGGCATGACCCTCGCCGAAGCGGCCATCGAAGCCTGCCGCATGCGTTTGCGCCCGATCATCATGACCTCGCTGGCGTTCATCCTCGGCTGTCTGCCGCTGGCCATCGCCAGTGGCGCCGGCGCGGGCAGCAAGCACGCCATCGGTACCGGGGTGATCGGCGGCATGCTCAGCGCCATGGTGCTGGCGATCTTCTGGATTCCGTTGTTCTACGTGGTGGTCTGCTCGCTGTTCGAGAAAAAACGCCCCGAGCAGGCCAGTGAAAAAGAGAAGGAGGTACTGCAATGAGGCAGTCCCTGTTGTCCCTGGCCGTGGCCGCCGCTGTGCTCAGCGGCTGCAGCCTGATTCCCGACTATGAACGCCCTGACGCTCCAGTGGCGGCCGACTGGCCGCAGGGCGAAGCCTACGGCAGCGCTGCCAGTGAAGGCAGCCGCGCCGCTGCCGACCTGCAATGGCGCGAGTTCTTCCGCGATCCGGCTCTGCAGCAACTGGTGCAGCTGGCGTTGGAGAACAACCGTGACCTGCGTGTCGCCGCGCTGAACGTCGAAGCCTATCGCGCGCTGTACCGCATTCAGCGCGCCGACCTGCTGCCCTCGGTTTCCGCCGATGGCGCCGGTACCCGTCAGCGCCTGCCGGGCGACCTGACCCAGACCGGCGAAGCACGCACCAGCGGCCAGTACAGCGCCACCTTGGGCGTCAACGCCTGGGAGCTGGACTTCTTCGGCCGTATCCGCAGCCTCAGCGAGCAGGCCCTGCAACAATACCTGGCTACCGAACAGGCCCAGCGCAGCACGCAGATCAGCCTGGTGGCCAGCGTCGCCAACGCCTACCTGCAGTGGCAGGCCGATCAGGCGCTGCTGCAGCTGACCCAGGACACCCTGAAGACCTTCGAGGAAAGCTACCAGCTGACCCAACGCAGCTTCGATGTCGGCGTGGCCGATGCCCTGGCCCTGAGCCAGGCACGCAGCGCAGTGGACAGCGCACGGGTGAGCCTGGCGCAGTACCAGCGCCTGGTCGCCCAGGATCGCAACGCGCTGACCCAGCTGCTCGGCACCGGCCTACCCGCCGACCTGCCACGGGGTCTGGCGCTGAGCGCCGAACTGCTCGAGCAGGTGCCTGCCGGTTTGCCCGCCGACCTGCTGCAGCGTCGCCCCGACCTGCTGCAGGCCGAGTACCAGCTCAAGGCGGCCAATGCCAATATCGGCGCGGCACGCGCGGCGTTCTTCCCCAGCATCAGCCTGACCGCCAACGCCGGCACCGCCAGCAGCCAGCTGTCCGGTCTGTTCGACAGTGGCTCGGGCACCTGGCTGTTCCAGCCGCAGATCAGCCTGCCGATCTTCAACGCCGGTCGTCTGCGCGCCAACCTCGACTACGCCGAGCTGCAGAGCGATATCCAGGTCGCGCAATACGAGAAAGCCATCCAGGTGGCGTTCCAGGAAGTTGCCGACCGCCTCGCCGCGCGCACCACCTACCGCCAGCAACTGGACGCCCAGCGTGCCCTGCTGGCAACCACCGAGACCTATTACGACCTGGCCGAACGCCGCTATCGCACCGGCGTGGACAGCTACCTGACCCTGCTCGACGCCCAGCGTCAGCTGTTCAGCGTGCGCCAGCAGCTGATCACCGACCGCCTGGCCCAGCTCAGCAGCGAAGTGGAGCTGTACAAGGCCCTGGGTGGCGGCTGGAGCAATGCTGGGAGCAATGCCCCACAAGGTTGATTGCGCGTAACCCGCTTCAAGGACGACCTTCTACAACGCGCCGCCCCCGCAGTCTTTGCGGGGGCGTTTTTTTATGCCTATGCAATAGCGGTCAGCGCAACGCGGCAAGCTGCCTGGGGGCTCAGGCCGCGCCGACGCCGCCCTCGCGAGCGGCAGAAGGTCGTGCTGAACGGTTGCCCAGGCAAGAGTGGTCAGGCCTGCGACGATCTCAAGCCCGCCGCCTGCCTTGCCGGCAACAGCACCAGCAGGAGCAGCGCCGCCGCAACGAACACCAGGGCGAACCAGCCGTACAGTTCAAGCGGCTGCCAGCCACCATCGAGCATCAACCCGGCCACGGTCGGCGAAAGAATCGCACCACCACGACCTATGCCGATGGCCCAGCCCACGCCGGTCGCGCGAATCGATGCGCCATAGAGCAATGGCGACAATGCATACAGGCCCGCGACACAGCCATTGGAGAACAGCCCGATCAACAGCCCCATGCCCAGCGCCGCCAGGTAAGACGAACCGATCCCCGTGAACAGCAGCAGCATCACGGCCGTGATCAGCATGAAAGCAGCCAGCACCCGCGACAGAGGGAAACGCGCCGAGAGCAAGCCCAGCAGCGTGGCGCCGAAGATGCCGCCGATGCTCAGCAAAACCCCGCCGGTAACCCCCTGTTGCACCGATAACCCGGACGAAGTGAGCAGCTTGGGCGTCCAGCTCATGATGAAGTAGAAGCCGAACATCACCAGGAAGAACAGCAGCCAGATCAGCAAGGTACTGCGCAGCATGCCCGGCTCGAGCAGTCGCAGTACCGGATTGCCACTGCTCCCAGCCACCTGAACGGGACGAGTTGGCAAGGCACTCAGGCTCGGCTGGTGCAGGCGCGCAGCCAGAGCATTGACGCGTTGCAAGGCGTTACGTGGTTGCTTGCTCAGGAGAAAGTCCAGCGACTCCGGTAGCCACAGCAGCACCAGCGGGATAGCCGCGAAGGTGATCAGCCCGCCGGCCAGGAACACCGAGCGCCAGCCCCAGTGCGACAGCAACCAGACAGCCAATAGACCACCGAGCGTCGCCCCCAGGGCATAGCCGGTTGATTGCAGGCTGACCGCCAGACCGCGCCAGCGCGCGCAGGCATATTCACTGGCGATGACATTGCTGCAGGCCAGGATGCCGCCGATGCCCAGGCCGGTGAGGCCGCGCAGCAGCGCCAATTGCATAGGCGATTGACTCAGCGAAGACAGCACCATGCCGGTACCGGACAGCATCAGGCACAGCAGAATCAGCGCACGCCGACCAACGCGATCGGCCCAGGGCGCGAGCAACAGCGAGCCCAACGCCATGCCGAGCAAACCGGCGCTGAGCAACATGCCCAGCTCGGCACCGCTCAGCGACCATTGCGCCGTCACGGACGAGGCGGTGAAGGCCATGACCAGCACATCGAAGCCATCGATCATGTTGAGCACCACGCACACGGCGATGGCCAGCCACTGAAAACCACGCATCGGGCCATGATCGACGATCTGACGCAGATCGCTCATCGCGCACCAGCCCAGCCGGATACCGGCAGTCGTGCGCCCAGGGAGCAGAATGAGGAAGACAGCCAGGCACCGCCTGCCGTAAGGAAGAAGGCATGAGTCATCAGCGCAAACCCTTGATTGTTCTTATCGGGAAACCACTGATGCGAAGCTCGCAGAGATGGATCCAAAGAACAATTCACCAGCACCTTGGCAGCGACAGATCGAACCGCCTAAAAACGCACCAAAGCCTTATGGATAGCGGCTTTTGACCTAAACAATGGAAGGCAATATTGTGTTCGATGATCGAACACCGGAACTTTACAGAGTCAAACCAGGCATATTTGGATCCATAAACTGACCAAAATGCACTTCGGACCAGGTTCCCGGCCAGGGTCGCTTCAGCCCAGTCGCCTCAACAGTTCAGTGCAATCCTGTGCATGCAGCTCGGTCAGCTCCGGCCAGGGATTGTCCGGCAGGTTGACCAGCACGCCACGCGCGCCTGCAGCCTGGGCGCATTCCAGATCGAAGCGATAGTCGCCGACCATCACCAGTTCGCGCGGCGCCACGCTCCAGCGCTCGGCCAGATGCAGCAGGCCGCCCGGATGCGGTTTGGGCGGCGCCTCGTCACGGCCGAGGACATCCGCCTTGGCGAAGCAGTCATCCAGGCCGATGGCCTGCAGCGTCAGCAAGGCCAGCTCATGCGCGTTGCGCGTGAGGATACCGAGCTGGCAGCCACGCTCGCTCAGCGCGCGCACCAGTTCGACCGCACCGGGCGCCGGGCGCGAAGCCACCGCCAGCTCGCGTTCATGCTCGAGCAACCAGGCATGCTTGGCCGCCGCCTCGTCTGCCGGCAGTGCCGCCAGGTGATGGAGGATGTCGTCCTCCTGCGGGATGCCCAGCGCCCGTTTGATGGCCGGGAAGTCGTGCACCGCCAGGGTCAGGGTGCCGTCCATGTCGAACACCCAGTGGCGCGCTTCGCGCAACGCCTTCATTTCCAGTCCTCGCGCACACGCGTCAGACCTTCCTGGGCGGTCGAAGCCACCAGCTCGCCCTGACGGTTGTAGATGCTGGCGCGAGAAAAGCCACGGGCGTTGCCGGCCCAGGGGCTGTCCATGGCGTACAGCAGCCAGTCGTCCATGCGCAGATCCCGGTGGAACCACAGCGAATGGTCGAGGCTGGCCACCTGCATGAACTTCTGGAACACCGACACGCCATGCGGCTGCATCGACGTGGTGAGCAGGTTGAAGTCGCTGGCGTAGGCCAGCAGGTACTTGTGCAGTTGTGGGTCGTCCGCCAGTTCGCCCGCCGCACGGAACCACACGTACTTCACCGGCTCGCAAGGCTGCGGGGCGAAGGGATTGATCAGGGTGACCGGACGAATTTCGATGGGCTTGTCGCTGACCGCGCGCTCACGCATGCGCTCGGGAATCATCGACGCCACCATGCGCGCCAACTCGGTCTCCGACTTCAGGCCCTCGGGGCCTGGCACGTCCGGCATCTGGCTCTGGTGGTGAAAACCTTCCTCGTCGTATTGGAACGACGCGCTGCAGAAGAAGATCGGCTTGCCCTTCTGCACAGCCACCACGCGACGGGTGCTGAAGCTGCCACCATCGCGGGTGCGCTCGACCTGATAGACCACCGGCAGGCTGGCATCGCCCGGGCGCAGGAAGTAGCCGTGCATGGAGTGCACATGGCGCGCCTCTTCGACCGTCTGGCTAGCCGCGGAAACGCACTGGCCGAGCACCTGACCGCCAAACAGCTGGCGAAAACCGAGATCCTGGCTACGGCCACGGAACAGGTTTTCCTCGATCTGCTCCAGGCTGAGCAGCGCTACCAGATCATCGAGCACCTGAGTCATGGGGTGTGGTCTCCTTGCACGGGGGTATACGCAATTGCGGGTAGGCCGGTAGCGACGTCAGGCGTTCATCCCACACGGCGCGGCCAAGGGTGAAATGGTAAAGGCTTTGCCAGCCATTGTCGGCATCTCCGAGCAATTCGCGCAGAGCGTCGTCGAAATAGCAGCCAATCCCCGTCCCGGAAAGCCCCGCTGCCTCGGCCTCCAGATAGAGTAACTGGCCAATCTGGCCACATTCCCAGTAGAGCCTGGGATAACGCCAGTTGCCATTGGCAACGGCGCGCTCCAGCCGCGCCAGCATGGCCAAGGCGACGCAGCCGTCGGCGGCGATGTCCTGGCCGCAGCTGAGAAAGCCCGCCAGCCCCCGGGCATCACCTTCGAGCAAGCGATACAGCGGCAGCTCGTCGTCGACCCGCTGCCACAGGTAATCCTCGCGCAGTGGCTGCACGCCGCTGCCCGTGCGATCCAGCCAGTAAAGGCCGGGCGCCAGGCCCTGCACACGGTGGACGAACAGCAGCAGGTCGACCTCGCTCGGGTCGCCGCTCACGGCGAACGGCACCGGCGATTGCGCCGGCATCAGGCGGCGCAACCAGGCCAGCAGCAGGTCGGCCTGGATGCCGCTGCGCCCGTCCATGGCCTGCGCGCTGCGCCGGCGATGCAGGATGGGCCGCAGCGGCAGGCCGGGGTTGTCGGCGTGAACACCGGCCGTCTCCACACTCCAGAGCGCACGCGGGCGGGCTGGCGCGCGGCACAGGTCATGCACGCGCTGCAGTTCCGGCCACTGCCGATAGTCGCGCGACAGACGATTCGGCGTGCCGATGCGCTGCAGCTGCACCAACCCCGTCAGCAGCGTCTCGGGCAGCGCGAACTCCATCGCCTGCGCCGGGCCGATCCACAGCAGGCAGTCGCCGTGTTCGGCTTCGTGGAACCCTTCACCATCGAGCCCCAGCAGGCCATCCAGGCGTGCTTCGGCCACGCCATGCAGCATCCGTACTTGCCAACCCTGAACACTGGCGGCGATGGCCAGCGCCGCCACGGCATGACCGAGATCGTGCTGGCAATAACGGTAAGCGCGCTCGCCGTACTTCCAGGCCTCGCGCCAGGCGATGCTGCTCAGGCCGAGGAGAAAACCACCCGGCGGCAGGCTATTCGCCAGCGTCTGGCCCAGCGCCGCCGGCAGCTCGCAGCGCACCTCCAGGGCATGGATATCCGGCGCGTAGTGGGCCAGCACGCCATCGTCGCCGACCACGCCCGGCGCCAATAGCAGATAAGCCTCGGTAGGGTGCAGGTTGCCCGATGACGGGTTGACCCGCAGCGCCCAACGATTGCCCCCGGCCTCCTTCCAGGCGGAAATGGCCAGGCTGTCGTACAGCAGCTGCGAGACGCTGACGCGATCCAGGGCTGCGGGCGCCGTCTGCGGCCCGGCGAATACCCTGTCGTAGGCGGGCCCCTCCTCCAGCGGACGGTGGTACAGCTCGATCAGTCGCGCGCCCTGGTAGCGGCGAAATGGCGCTGGCTGGGTCGCCCAGTCCAGCTGCCCCGGCCCGGGTGCGAAGCGCTCGGGCGCGTGTTTGCTGAGCTGGTGATAGGTGAGCACGTCCGTCATGGCTGCGCTTCCCATTGCTCGCGGCGGATGCGGTAGAGCACGTGCGGCTGCAGGGGATGACCGGCCGGCACCCGTGGATGGAGAAAATCACCACGCTCGTCGCGCTGCATACCGATGCTGCGCATCACCGCCTGCGACGGCAGATTGGCCGGCACGGTGAAACTCAACACCTCATCCAGCCCAAGCCGTTCGAACGCCACGGCCAGTGCGGCGCGCGCGGCCTCGCTGGCGTAACCCTGACGCCAGTGGGCACGCGCTAGGCGCCAGCCGATTTCCACCGCAGGCACGAACGGCGCATCGAAGCTGACCTGCGCCAGACCGGTGACACCGATCAGTTCGCCAGTATCACGCCGCTCCAGCGCCCAGAAGCCAAACCCGTGCTCAGCGAAATGCGCTGTTATGCGCGCCAGCAACTGCGCGCTCTGCTCGGCATCCAGTGGCGCCGGGAAATGCCGCATCACCTCGGTGTCGGCATTGAGCGCGGCCAGCGCCGGCAGGTCACTGTCGCGCCAGGCGCGCAGCAACAGGCGCTGAGTGGAGGTTTCGATCAGGGGCATGGCGATTGTCTCGACGGGCTGCGACCATAGTGATTCGATTCGATGAGCACCCATTGTATGCCGCTACCGCTGGTCTACCACGAGGATTACAGCCCGCCCTTTCCCACCGGGCATCGTTTCCCCATGGAAAAATTCCGCCTGCTGCGCGATCACCTGGTGGACAGCGGCCTGACCAGCGATGCCCAGTTGCAACGCCCCGAACTGTGTCCGGCAGAGATTCTCGCCCTGGTTCACTGCCCGGACTACATCGCCCGCTACATGGCTGGCGAACTCTCCTACGACGATCAGCGCCGCCTCGGTCTGCCCTGGAGCGATGCGCTAGCACAGCGCACCGTGCGCGCCGTGGGCGGCTCGCTGCTGACCGCCGAACTGGCGCTGCGTTACGGCCTGGCCTGCCACCTGGCCGGCGGCACGCACCATGCGCACTACGACTTCCCCTCGGGTTTCTGCATCTTCAACGACCTGGCGGTGATCGCCCGCTACCTGCTCGAAGCCGGCCGCGTGCAGCGCGTGCTGATCTTCGATTGCGACGTGCACCAGGGCGACGGTACCGCACGGCTGCTGGAAAACGAGCCGGATGCGATCACTGTGTCACTGCACTGCGAACAGAATTTCCCGGCGCGCAAGGCGCAGAGCGACTGGGACATCCCCCTGCCTCGCGGCATGGGCGACGCCGACTACCTGAAAGTGGTGGACGACACGCTGAACTACCTGCTGCCAATCTACCAGCCGGATCTGGTGCTCTACGACGCCGGCGTCGACGTGCACAAGGATGACGCTCTGGGCTACCTGCAACTGACCGACGCCGGCCTGGCCGCACGCGACGAAGCCGTACTGCAGCACTGCCTGGGCCGCGACATTCCAGTGCTGGGGGTGATCGGCGGCGGCTACTCCAAGGATCACGCCGCCCTCGCCCGCCGCCACGGCATCCTCCATCACAGCGCAGCGAAGGTCTGGGCCGCGCGCGGCTTGAGTTGACGAGCACGCCTGACGACACCTCGGCATAATCGGGTTTTGTCACTGCATGGAAATAGCCTCATGGACGATTCATTCGAGCTGAACAAGGCCAACTGGAACGAACGCGCGGCTCTGCACGCCGCCTCACCCGACTATCAGGTGCAGAAATTCATCGACTCGGCCGAACACCTGTCCGATGTCGTGCGCTTCGACCTGCCTCGCCTTGGCGACATCCGCGGGCTGGAAGCGCTCCATCTGCAATGCCATATCGGCACCGACACCCTGTCGCTGGCTCGCCTGGGCGCGCGCCTCACCGGCCTGGATTTTTCCTGCGCCTCGCTGGAGCAGGCACGCCGCCTGGCTGAGGCCTGCCAGCAGGGCATCCAGTTCGTCGAAGCCTCGGTCTACGAGGCAGCACAAAAGCTCGGTGAGCAGCGCTACGAGCTGCTCTACACGAGCATAGGCGCCCTCAACTGGCTACCCCGCATCGATGATTGGGCGCAGAACGTCGCAACCCTGCTCAAGCCCGGTGGGCGGCTGTTTCTGCGCGAAGCGCATCCCATTCTGCTGAGCCTGGATGAGAGCTGCGAGGATGAACTGCGCATTGCCCATCCGTACTTCGAACACCGCGAGCCCCAGGTCTGGGACGACGAGCAGACTTACGTGCAAACCGACGCGAAGCTGACCGCCACCCTGACCCACGAATGGAATCACGGCCTGGGGGAAATCATCTCGGCCCTGCTGCGCCATGGCCTGACGCTTACCGCGCTGGAAGAGCACGACAGCGTGCCCTGGGAAGCCCTGCCCGGACAGATGAAGCTGGGCGCAGACGGCGAATGGCGCCTGCGCTCACGGCCCGAGCGCCTGCCGCTGAGCTACACGCTGCAGGCGGTGAAGAGCCGCTGACGGCGCGCGCTGCTCAGCCAGCCAGCACCTTGTCCAGGGCCTGCTCCAGCGTCGCCACGCTGCGCTCGATATGGCCCAGCTTGTCCAGCCCGAACAGGCCCAGGCGGAAGGTCTGGAAGTCCGCCGGTTCGTCGCATTGCAGCGGCACGCCGGCGGCGATCTGCAGGCCGATGGCGGCGAACTTGGCGCCGCTCTTGATCTGCGCATCGTCGGTGTAGCAGACCACCACGCCGGGGGCCTCGAAGCCCTTGGCCGCGACACTCTTGAAGCCACGCGCGGCCAGCAGTGCGCGCACCCGATCACCGAGCGCCTGCTGCTGCTCACGCACCTTGGCGAAACCAAGCGCCTTGGCCTCCAGCATGGCATCGCGGAAGCGCGCCAGAGCGTCGCTGGGCATGGTGGCGTGGTAGGCGTGGCCGCCCTGTTCGTAGGCCTGCATGATCTGCAGCCATTTTTTCAGGTCACAGGCGAAGCTGCTGCTCTGGGTCGCCTCGACGCGCGCCTGCGCCGCCTCGCTCAGCATCACCAGGGCACAGCACGGCGAGGCGCTCCAGCCCTTCTGCGGGGCGCTGATCAGCACGTCGATGCCACAGGCCTGCATGTCCACCCAGAGGGTGCCGGAGGCGATGCAGTCGAGCACGAACAGGCCACCGACCGCGTGCACCGCGTCGCTCACCGCGCGCAGGTAGTCGTCCGGCAGGATCATTCCCGAGGAGGTTTCCACGTGCGGGGCGAACACCACCTGTGGTTTCTCCGCGGCGATGGTCGCCAGCACTTCGTCCAGCGGCGCCGGGGCGAAGGCAGCCTGCGGGCCTTCGGCCACCGGGCGCGCCTTGAGCACGAGGGACTCGGCGGGAATCCGGCCCATGTCGAAGATCTGCGTCCAGCGGTAGCTGAACCAGCCGTTGCGGATCACCAGGCACTTCTGATCGGTCGCCAACTGCCGCGCCACCGCCTCCATGCCATAGGTGCCGCTGCCCGGCACCACCGCCACGGCATGGGCGTTGTAGACCTGCTTCAGGGTGGCAGAGATGTCGCGCATCACCCCCTGGAAGGACTGCGACATATGGTTCAGCGAGCGGTCGGTGTAGACCACCGAATATTCGATCAGGCCATCGGGATCGATGTCGGGGCAGATCTGGGACATAACGGACTCCAGGCAGGAAGATAGCTCCAGAACCTGCCCTAACCCCGGGCAAATGACAAGGCCAGGGCACGGTCGGGTAGAATGCCCAGCCGTTTCCTGACCGTCCTGCCGCCATGACCACAGCCAGTCCGACCAACGCTCCTCACGTCGCCATCATCGGCGGTGGTCCTGCCGGCCTGATGGCCGCCGAAGTACTGGCGCAAGGCGGCGTACGCGTCGAGCTGTTCGACGCCATGCCCTCGGTGGGGCGCAAGTTCCTGCTGGCCGGCGTCGGCGGCATGAACATCACCCACTCCGAAGCCAAGGCCGCCTTCATCGCTCGCTACGGCGAACGCCAGGCAGAAGTCGCGAAGCTGCTGCAGGACTTCGACGCCGACGCCCTGCGCGCCTGGATCCATGGCCTGGGCATCGACACCTTCGTCGGCACCTCCGGCCGCGTGTTCCCCAGCGACATGAAGGCCGCGCCGCTGCTGCGTGCCTGGCTGCGCCGCCTGCGCGAACTGGGTGTGACCCTCCATACGCGCAGCCGCTGGATGGGCTGGAACGCCGACGGCAGCCTGCGTATCACCAGCGTGGACGGCGAGCGCGCCCTGGCCACCGATGCCTGCCTGCTGGCCCTGGGCGGCGGCAGTTGGGCGCGGCTGGGCTCCGACGGCGCCTGGGTGCCACTACTGCAAGCCAAGGGCATCGAGGTAGCGGCGCTGAAGCCGAGCAACTGCGGTTTCGAGGTGGCCGGCTGGAGCCAATACCTGCGCGAGAAATTCGCCGGTGCGCCGCTGAAGAACGTCGCCCTGGCCCTGCCCGACCAGCCCGCTCGCGTCGGCGAATTCGTGCTGACCGCAGGCGGCATCGAAGGCAGCTTGGTGTACGCCTTTTCCGCCGAGATCCGCTGCGCCATCGAAACCGATGGCCAGGCCGTGATCCACCTCGACCTGCTGCCACAGATGCCACTGGCCAAGCTGCAACAGGCGCTAGGCAAGCCGCGCGGCAAGCACTCGATGGCCAAGCACCTGCACCGTCAGGCCGGACTCGACGGGGTGAAGGCCGCGCTGCTGCGCGAGCTGGCGCCCGCCGGAGCCTTCGCCGATCCGGCCGCGCTGGCGCCCTGGATCAAGGCGCTGCCGATTACCCTGCTGCGCACCCGTCCGCTGGACGAGGCGATCAGCAGTGCCGGCGGCGTGCCCTTCGCGGCCCTGGATGACGGTCTGATGCTCAAGGCGCTACCGGGCGTGTTCTGCGCAGGCGAGATGCTCGACTGGGAGGCGCCGACCGGCGGTTACCTGCTCACCGCCTGCTTCGCCAGTGGCCGGGTTGCGGCGCAGGGTATGCTGGACTGGCTCCAGGGCAGCGTGAAAAAGCGCTGAAAAACCCTGTGATGCCGCGCAGGCTGCGACTATGCTCAACCCCAGCGCTCCCCACACAGGTAACCTTGTGCCGTGATTCCTCTGCTGGTCTGCGATGACTCCAACATGGCGCGCAAGCAATTGATCCGCGCCCTGCCGGCTGAATGGCCGGTATCCCTCAGCCAAGCCAGCAATGGCGAAGAAGCGCTGGCGGCAATCCGTCAGGGCCTGGGCCAGGTCATGCTGCTCGACCTGACCATGCCGGTGCTCGACGGCTACCAGACCCTGGCCGCCTTGCGTGCCGAAGGACTCAACAGCCAGGTCATCGTGGTCTCCGGCGACGTGCAGGAAGAAGCCGTGCGCCGGGTGCGCGAGCTGGGTGCCCTGGCCTTCATCAAGAAACCTGCCGACCCCGAGATCCTGCGCCAGACGCTGATCGAGCTGGGCCTGTTCAATCCGCAGGGCACAGCCGTGGCGCAGGCTCAGGCAGCGGCATTGTCGGACCTGAAAATCAGCTTCCGCGACGCCCTGCGCGAAGTCAGCAACGTCGCCATGGGGCGCGCCGCCGCGCTGCTGGCCAAGGTGCTGGGCGTTTTCGTGCAGCTGCCGGTGCCGCAGGTGAACATTTTCGAAGTCAGCGAACTGCACATGACCCTGCTCGACGCCCAACGCGGTGAGCGCTTCAGTGCCATCTGCCAGGGTTTCATCGGCGAAGCCATCGCCGGTGAAGCCCTGCTGCTGTTCCATGATTCGGAAGTGAACGACATGGCCCGCCTGCTCGGCTGGCAACCGAAGAACGAAGCAGAGACCTCGGAGATGTTGCTGGACCTGGCCAGCATCCTCATCGGCGCCTGCCTGGCCGGTATCGCCGAACAGCTCGACCTGCGTTTCTCCCAGGGCCACCCGCAACTGCTCGGCCAGCACGCCAGCCTCGACCAGATCATCCAGGTCAACCGCCAGCGCTGGCGCAAGACCCTGGCCGTGGAAATCAGCTACAGCCTGGAGGGCCACGCCATCCATTTCGATCTGCTGCTGTTGTTCACCGAAGATTCGATCAAACGCCTGACCGGCAAGATCGGCTACCTGATGGAGTAAGGCGATGCCCGCGCAGATCGATATCAAGGAAGTCCATTGGCTGCTCGACATCGTGCAGTGCATCGACGTTGGCGTGGTGGTGCTCGACCGCCAGTACCACGTCGAAGTGTGGAACGCCTTCATGGAAAACCACTCCGGGCTCGGCCCGGACCAGGTGCAGGGACGCTCGCTGTTCGAGCTGTTCCCCGACATTGATCGTCCCTGGCTGGAGCGCAAGGTGGAAAGCGTGGTGCAACTGGGCACCCGCGCCTTCAGCCTGTGGCAACAGCGCCCCTACCTGATGCGCTTCAAGAGCTACCAGCCGATCACCGGCCAGGCTGACTTCATGTACCAGAACGTGACCCTGCTGCCGCTGGCCGGCCAGCCAGTGGAACACGTGTGCCTGGTGATCTATGACATGACCGCAGCGGCCGTGGCGGCGCAGATGCAATCTACGAGTTGAGACTGTCGTAGCCCGGATGCAATCCGGGTCAGGCTGAATACAATGCTCCCCCATTGCATCCAGGCTACGGCGCCAAGGAAAGGGATTTACATGCTGCGCAGCATCGAACTGAAAACCTTCGTCCCGGCACGGGACTTCGCCCTGAGCAAGGACTTCTACCAGGCGATGGGTTTTCGACCAGGCTGGTCGGACGAACAGATGGCCTACTTCAGCCATGGCGAGCACTGCGCCTTCCTGCTGCAGAACTTCTACGTGAAAGAACAGGCGGAGAACTTCGTCATGCACCTGTTGGTGGAAGAAGTCGATGCCTGGTGGGAGCAGATTCAGTCAGCGCGCCTTGACGAGCGTTTCGGTACGCGCCTGATACCGCCACAGGAGCAACCCTGGGGCATGCGCGAGTTCATGGTGTTCGACCCCAGCGGCGTGCTCTGGCGCATAGCGCAGAACATCTGAGCATCATTGGCGGACCAGCTTGGCGTTGTCCGCCCTATGCCCTGTCGCGGCTAAAGCCCCTCCCACAGGTAGAGCGTCTGTGATGTGGGAGCGCCCGCTCTAGCCGCGCGCTTTTCCGACAACTACTTCTTGCCGCCCTTGGGCTTGCTGCCGAAGCTCGGTACCTTGCGCACCGCCTTCGCCTTGGGCTTGGCGTCGTCGTCCTCGAACCAGCGGCCGAGGTGAATATTGCCCTTGCCGGCCGGCTTGGCCGCGCCCGGGATCAGCTTCTGCTTGGGCTTCTTCGGTTTTTTCAGCACCTGGCCACCCACCGCAGTCAGCGGCACGCGGTGATCGGGGATGAAGTCCGGCTCATCGACACGTTTGATCAACTGCTGGGTCAGGTTCTCGATGGCTGCCAGCTGATCCACCTCGTCGGCGCAGACCAGGGAGATCGCCTCCCCCGTGCTGCCGGCGCGACCGGTACGGCCGATGCGGTGCACGTAGTCCTCGGCGTTGATCGGCAGGTCGAGGTTGACCACCAGCGGCAGGTCATCGATATCCAGGCCACGCGCAGCCACGTCGGTGGCCACCAGAATCTGCACCTCGCCGGCCTTGAACCGCTCCAACGCGCGCAGACGGCTCGGCTGCGGCTTGTCGCCGTGAATCGAATCAGCCGCCACGCCCATGGCCAGCAGCTCCTGTTCGAGTTGATCGACCCCCTTGCGCGTCTTGGCGAACACCAGCACCTGGCTCCAGCGCTTTTCCCGCAGCAGGTGCAGAAACAGCTCGCTCTTGCGCTTCTTGTCCACCGGAATCAGCCATTGTCTGACGGTCTTGGCGGCAGCATTGCGCGGGCTGACTTCCACCGACAGCGGGTCGCGCAGCAGCTCGCCGGCCATCTGCCGGATGGCATCGGAGAAGGTGGCGGAGAACAGCAGGGTCTGGCGTTTTTTCGGCAGCGCGCTGAACAGCTCGTCCAGCTCACGGGCGAAGCCCAGGTCGAGCATGCGGTCGGCTTCATCGAGCACCAGGGTCTGCAGCTGGGAGAACTTCACGGCGTTCTGCCGATACAGGTCGAGCAGACGGCCCGGCGTGGCCACCAGCACGTCGACGCCCTTGCGCAGCTTCATCATCTGCGGGTTGATGCTGACCCCGCCGTACACCGCGTAGCTGGTCAGCGGCAGATGCTGGCCGTAGCTCAGAAAGCTCTGCAGCACCTGCTCGGCCAGTTCGCGGGTCGGCGTCAGCACCAGCGCACGCACGCTGTTGCCGGCGACCTGCGGGCCTTCCAGGGTCAGGCGCTGCAGCAGCGGCAGGGCGAAACCGGCGGTCTTGCCGGTGCCGGTCTGCGCCGCCGCCATCAGGTCGCGGCCCTTGAGCACGGCGGGAATGGCCTGGCTCTGTACCGGCGTCGGGGTCTGGTAGTCGAGATCGGCGAGGGTACGCAGCAGCGGCTCGATCAAACCGAGGGAGGCGAAGGTCATGGGGCAACCAGAATGGCAATGGAAACAGTCGCGCAGTTTACCCGTTCACACTCGCCGTAGGAGCGGCTTCAGCCGCGAAATTCCCGAGGTCTGTGCCAGGACAAAACAGTGGGTGGGGCTTTAGCCGCGATAATGGCTCGCCGCTACGACTGCATAAATGCAGAAGGTACAGCGGTAACCTCAGGTAGCCCGGATGAAATCCGGGGCCATTGCCACCGCCTCCCCGGATTGCATCCGGGCTACCAACCCGTAGGAGGGGCTTTAGCCGCGACAACAGGTTCGAGGCAAACTCAGCTGGCAGTGGCCAGCAGCGCCCGCACCTTGGCCGCCGAAAGGCTCTGCAGCTGGCAGAGAAAGGCATGATCGGCCTGGTGCCGGCCATGGCGCTCGCGTAACAAACCGAACAGATGCAAGGTCAGGTTCGCCGCCATCTCGGCATCGGCCAGGGCGCGGTGGGCGCGGCCGGTGTCCGGCAGACCGGCCCAGGTGTTGAGGTTGCCCAGTTTGTGGCTCGGCGCCTCTGGCAGCAGCCGCCGCGACAGCAGCAGCGAGCAGGCGAAGGGCTGCGCACGACGACGGCGCACACGCGCCAGCTCAGCGTCCCAGAACTTCTGGTCGAAGGAAGCGTTATGCGCCAGCAGTGGCCGCTCACCGATGAAGTCGGCCACCTCGTGCATCACCTGATCCGACGGCGGCGCCTTGCGCAGCATGGCATTGCTGATGCCGGTGAGCTGCTCGATGAACGGCGGTACCCAGGCACCGCTGTTCATCAGGCTCTGATAGCGATCGACGATACGCCCGTCTTCGATGATGGCCACACCGATTTCGGTGGCGCGCGCCTGGGTTGGCGAGACGCCGGTGGTTTCGAAGTCGATGACGGCGATGGATTCCACGTAAAACCTCAGAACTTTTGAAAAAGTCGTCGCGAGCGCAGGCAGGTCGTGCCGGGCCTGCGCACAGCAAGCGCAGTGTATTGAAAACCATGAGCCTTGCGAGCACCGCCAACGTGCGAGATTCCAGGCGCAGCGCTTACAAGGGCTCAGTCATTGCGCAACAACAGATCGCCCTCGATGGGCACGTACAGACTGGCCGCGCGGATCAGCGACTGCGCCGTCAGCCCAGGCGCGCCGAAGGCGATAGCTTCCACACCCTGGCTGCGCACGCGCTCGAGCAGCAGGTCGAAGTCACCGTCGCCGGAAGCCAGGACGATCTCATCGACCCGGCCGATGGCGTCGAGCACATCGATGGTGATACCGACATCCCAGTCGCCCTTGGCCGAACCGTCGCTGCGCTGGATGTAGGGCTTGAGCTTCACGGTGAAGCCGAGCTTGCGCAGGATCTGCTGGAACTGCTGCTGCTTGGCATCGCCACGGTCGATGGCATAGGCGTAGGCCTCGACGATCACGCCACGGCGGCTGACCTCGGCCCAGAGCACGCTGTAGTCGAAGTGGCAGCCGTAGACCTGGCGCACCGTGTAGTAGAGGTTCTGCACATCGGCGAATACGGCGATCTTCTTCACCGGGAGTCCTCGGGGAGCAACGAAGGCGCCAGTATGCCAGAGCTGGGCGGCAGGCGCGCCCGGGGCTAGCCCGAGCGCAGCGCAGCCCCTATCCTTGCCGCCATGACGCCTCTACAACAGCTGTGCCAGCGCAATCTCGACCTGCTCCAGCGCCTGGATATCGCCCATCGTCTGGTCGAGCATGAGCCGGTACTGGACTATCCCACCGCCCACGCCGTGCGCCAGCGCTTCGGCCTGCGCGGCGTGGAGAGCAAGAGCCTGTTCCTGCGCACGGGGGCGCAGCGCTACGCCATGCTGGTCACCCTCGAAGGCGCTCGCGCCGACTGGTCGCGGCTCAAGGCGCTGCTCGGCAGTCGCCCGCGCATTGCCAGCGACGAGGAGCTGAGCGAGCACACCGGGTGCGTCCCGATGTGCGCCTGCCCGTTCGGCCATGACGCCAGCATCACCCTGCTGATCGACCGCGCGGTGCTGGCCTGCGACTTTCTGCTGTGTTCACCCGGCCCACCCGAGCTGACCCTGGAAGTGCCCGGCGGCGAACTGCCACGTTTGCTCGGCGCCCTGCCCAACAGCCAGCTGGAGTACCCTTGAGCCCATTCGACTGCCCTGGCGCACGGCCTCAGCGGCCACGCCCCGATACTTGGTAACCTGCCGATGAACCCACTTTCCATCATCCGTGATGCCTGGTTTTTCTCCAGCCACAACCTGGCGGCGATTGCCCGCCTGACCCTGCCGCTGCTACTCATCGAGGCCGTCGCCCAGGCGATACTCGCTGCCCAGCTCGGCGAAGACGCCAACCCGGCCTACGGGGTCCTGCTCGGCATCCTCTTCTACCCGCTGTATGCCGCGCCGTTGATTCTCTTCCTGCATGCGCGCAGCAACGGCCAGACGCCGGGCAGCGCGCAGCTGTTCGCGGCAGGCCTGCAGTTGTGGCCGAGCTTCGCTCTGATGACCGGGCTGAGCACTCTGGCGATCATGCTCGGCCTGTCGCTGTTCATCGTGCCGGGCATCTGGATCATGATGCGCCTGGCGTTCTCCGAACTGATCCTGGTGCTGCGCCAGGAGCCACCGCTGCGCGCACTGCAGGCCAGTTTCACCATGACCGAAGGACGTTTCTGGCCGGTGTTCGCCTGCCTGGTCAACGTGCTGGTGCCGCTGTGGCTGCTCGACTGGTGGACGCTGCCGAGCCAGAGCGACACCCTGCTGTGGGTGCTGCATCAGACCGGCAACGGCTTCCTGCAACTGTTCGCCATCGTGGTGCTGTTTCGCCTGTACATGCTGCTCGAACCGCAGCAAACGGCGAATAGCGAAAACAGCGACTAGGCTTGCAGCTTTGGCCAGAGCACGGAGAGCGTCATGAGCGACACCAACCCCAGCATCCTGTCCCACGTATCCATCGGCAGCAACGACTTCGACGCCGCCAGCGCTTTCTACGCCAAGGTGCTGGCCACTCTGGGTTGCCGAGAGATCATGCGTCACCCCGGTGCCGTGGCGTTCGGCCGCGAATACCCGGAGTTCTGGGTGCAGACGCCGATAAACGGCCAGCCGGCGACACTCGGCAACGGCTGTCATTTCGGCTTCGTCGCCGCGGACAAGGCTTCGGTGCATGCCTTTCACGAAGCGGCGCTGGCCGCCGGGGGCCAGGATGAAGGCCAGCCAGGGCCGCGCCCGGACTATGGCGAGCCCTACTATGGCTGCTTCGTCAGGGACCTCGACGGCCACAAGATCGAGGCGGCCTTCTGGGACATGGAGCTGATGCTGGCCGGTGCAGCGCAGCACAACCACGGCTGAGACGCGGTGCGCCTACTGGTGCGCCACCACCGGCTGATAGCGCAACGCGGCGTTGGCGATCCAGCCCTCACGCAGCAAGGTATCGAGCGCAGCGGCCAACTCCGGCATGCGCTCCAGGCGCTTGCGTGAGAAGCCGATATAGAGTTCGGTACGCGCCTGGGGTTGGTAGGCGGCCTTGACGATACGCCCGGCCAGCTTGGGGTCGAGCAGGGAATAGTCAACCTGGCAGTCGGTGCCGACCAGAGCATCGATGCGGCCAAGCGCGAGCATTTCCAGCAGTTGCTGCTCGTTGCTGACACCGACCTTGTCCAGCGCCTTGTCGCTGTCGAACGGCTGGAAATACACCGACTCCAGCACATAGCCGATACGCAGCCCGCGCAGCGACGCATAGTCGTTCAAGAGCGTGGCCAGCGCCGGGCTGGCGTAGAAACGCGGCGCGCAGGCGTAGTACGGCGCATCCAGGTAGCGGATATAGCGCTCACGTTCGGCGGTCTTGGCCAGGCCGGTCATCATGTCCGCGGAGCCTTGCTCCAACGCAGCCAGGCCCCGTGCCCACGGCGCCCGCCTTACCTCGAAACGCATACCGGTGCGGCGTGACAGCTCGTTGAGCAGATCGATGTCCAACCCCTGCAGATGGCCATCTTCCTTGAGCATGCGAAACGGTGGCCAGAGGTCGGTCATCACTCGCAGCGGCTGCACCTCATCGGCCCGGCACAGAGGCGCCAGCACCAGCAGGATGAACAGCCAGGCACGCATCAGATGCGACCCTGGTTTCGCGGCCTCAGGCCGGACAGCCGTGGCAGCAGCACACGTTCGAACAGCCTGGGGAAGAAACGCGCCAGCACCCGCGCTCGCCAGTCGACATTCGACAGCACCAGCAGTCGGCGACGCTTGAGCGCGCCCTGGTAGATGGCGTCCGCTACGTCCTGTGGCGAGGCCACCTTGCCCATCGCCAGCGGCGGCTGCGCCGCCACCGAACCGTCGCCGACCAGGGCGTTCTTACGCAGATCGGTGGCAGTAAAGCCGGGGCACACCAGCATCACGTTCACCCCCGAACCCTTGAGCTCGTAACGCAGGGTCTCGAACAGCCCATGCAGCGCGTGCTTGCTGGCGTTGTAGGCACTGCGATAGAGCAAGGGCGCGATACCCGACAGCGAGCTGAGCACGATGATCTGGCCACGCCGGGCGATCAGGCTGGGCAAGGCTGCCTGAGTGCAATGCAGGGCGCCGAAATAGTTGACCGCCATGACCCGCTGGAAGACCTCCAGGCTGGTCTCGGCGAAGGTGCTGCGGTGGGTGATGCCGGCATTGTTGACCAACACGTCGATGCCACCGAATCGTTCGACCGCCAGCGCCACGGCGCGCTGCACCGCCTCGGCGTCGGCGACGTCACAGAGCAGGCCGAGCGACTCGGCGTTGTGATGATCGGCCAGATGCTGCACCAGACTGTCCAGCGCGGCCTGATTGAGGTCGAGGATCACCAGCCGCGCACCCGCCTGCGCCATGCGCATGGCCAGCGCCCGACCAATGCCGGCACAGCCGCCGGTGATCAGCACCACCTTGCGGTCGAATACCTTGTTGGCAAATACCTTGCGATACATGCACGGCTCCCGGAAGCCAAGTGTTGGAAGTACCGTCAGCCTTGATCTGCCATAGCGACCGACGGCGCGGCTTGTCGAACCTTTCGGCATGGTACTGCAGCCCCTTGCCGCTGTCCTTGCTGGCGAACGGTGCGGCGAAACGAGTGCGGCGACAATGCCGCGCACATGCCTGGGCCGATCCGGCGCACTCGGGTATTCTCGGCCTCCTTCCAGCATAGTCGTCCGTTTCGCCATGTCTCTGCCTCGCCCTCTTCGCCTGCTCCTGCTCATTGCGCTGCTTACGCTCGCCATGCTGCTGGCGTTGACCTATGCCCTGACCTGGCGTCCGCCACCCCGGGAAGAGGCGGCCGTGTCATGCAACGGCCAGGTCGCACCGCTGCAACCCGGCCAGGCACTCAAGGTGATGACCTGGAACGTGCAGTACCTGGCTGGCAAACGTCATGTGTTCTGGTACGACCTGCCCGGCGGCGATGGCCCGGACGAACGCCCGAGCAGCGAGGACCTGGCCCTGACGCTGGATGAAGTGGTGCGTGTGCTGCGTGACGAACAACCGGACGTTGTGCTGCTGCAGGAGCTGCATGACAACGCCAAGGCCAGTGACTATCAGGACCAGCTGGGCCTGTTGCAGGCGCGCCTGGGCGACCTCTACCCTTGCAGCACCCAGGCGTTCTACTGGAAGGCCGGCTTCGTTCCGCATCCGCGCATCCTTGGCAGCGTCGGCATGAAACTCGGCACCCTCAGCCGCTTCCAGATCGCCCGCGCCGAACGCCTGCAACTGCCCATGCCGGAAAGCGACCTGCTGCGCCGCCAGTTCCAGCTCAAGCGCGCGTTGCTGGTCAGTTACCTGCCGATTCGCGGCGGTGACGAACTGGTGGCCATCAACACCCACTTCGATGCCTTCGCCCAAGGCACGGATACCATGCAGCGCCAGGTGGAAATGACCGACGCTCTGCTCCAGCAACTGCAGAACGACGACAAGACTTGGGTGCTGGGCGGCGATCTCAACCTGCTGCCGCCCGGCCAGTTCCAGCGTCTGCCAGAGGCCCAGCGCAGCTGGTACGCACCTGACAGTGAGCTGCAGGCCTTGGCCCGCCGCTATCCGATGATCCCCAGCCTGCAACAGGCCAGCGGTGAGGACCAGGCCAGCTGGTATACCCATTACCCCAACGACCCGGCGGCCAGTGGCCCGGATCGTACCCTCGACTACCTGCTATACAGCCCACGCCTGACGCCGCTCACCAGCCTGGTTCGTCAGCGCGACACCCTGAGCATTTCCGATCATTTGCCGGTGATCGGTCGCTTCTTCCTGCCGAACCAGGAATGAAGCGCGCAGGACTGGACAAGTCCGCCGGGGCTTGCCCATGCTCCCCGAGCACCACTCGATAACAACGACAAGACGGCGAAGAGCCGCGGTACACGGATGCCAACACGCTGCTGCCTGATGTTCATCGCCCTGCTATGGCTGCACGCCGCCCATGCCGCCGAGGCCGAGCGCCGCGTTCACGTGGGTTACTACGAGTTTCCGCCCTACTCCTACACCGACGAGCAAGGCCTGCCCAGCGGCTCGGGCCTGGAGCTGGCCACGCGCCTGCTCGAGGAGGCGGGATACCAGGCGGATTTTCGCTCCTACCCCGGCGCGCGCCTGTACAGCGGGCTGCTCGATGGCAGCATCGCGCTCTGGCTCGGCGCCTCAGGCAAACCGGAGCTGGCCGAACACACCCTCGAAAGCAAGCACCTGCTGGGCGATATCAGCCTCAACCTGTACTTTCGCCCCGACACGCCCACACCGCGCATTCCACAAGACCTGCAGGATCGCGGGGTGATCCTGATCAATGGCTACAGCTATTGGCAGGGCGTCAACCAGTGGCTGCGGGACCCGGCGCGCAACATCACCCTTCACCGCACCTCCAACCACGCCTCGGCCCTGGAAATGCTCCAGCGCCGCCGCGGCGACTACCTGCTGGACTACCAGGCCCCCATCGACCAGGCCAAGCGCACACTCGACATGGGTGAACTGCCCTTCGTCGAGTTGCAGCGCTTGTCGCTGCGGCTGATCTACTCCCGCCACGCGCCTGGAGCCGAGCATCTGCGTGACGACCTCGACCGTGTTTATCAAAGGCTGAAGGATGCCGGCGAGGATCTGTGGCTGTACTGATCCGAGATATCGGCAGCTCTCCAGGGCACGGGTTCAGTCCACCCCTTGCCCGAGCATCACGCCGTTGACGACCTTGCCGTACAGGTTCACACCATCATCGGCGTGGTACTTGTCGCGGGTTTTCTCGATCGAGCCGTCGATCAACCGAGGGTCCTGCGGGCGCTCGTGGCTGTTCATGTAGGCCGCCACATGCCAGGCATCGGCATCGCTGAGCGTACCGCCCTTGCCCAGCGGCATGTTGTGGCGGATAAAGCCGGCAGCGGTGTTGATACGATGCATGCCCGCCCCCCAGTTGTAGGAGTCCTTGCCCCATAGCGGCGGCAGGACATAGTCCTTGCCGACTTTCTGCCCCTCACCGTTATCACCATGGCAAACCGCGCATTGCTGCTGATAGACCTGCTCGCCACGGGCCAGGTCATAGCCCCCCGCCGGTTCCTGCACCACTGGATACAGCCGCCCCGGTAGCGCCTTGCCCACCGGTGCACCGGTCGCCAGCCAGTACGAATAGGCCGTGATGGCGTTGATGATGTGGCTGTCCACCGCTGGCGCGGTGCCGTTCATGCTGAACTGGAAGCAGCCCTGGATGCGTTCGGCGAAGCTGTTGACCTTGTCGTTCTTCTTTCGATAAGCCGGATACATGGTGTAGGCACCCCACAACGGCGCCGAGTTTGCCTTGCGCCCCTGATCCAGGTGGCAGTTGGTGCAGTTCATGCCATTGCCGACATACTCACCGGCCTGGTTGCGGGTATCGACGAAGATCGCTCGCCCCTCACGTACCAGCTGGCCGAATCCATCGTTGGGCAGGTCTTGCTCATGCGGAGGCTGAAACCACTCGCTGTGTTCGGCCTTGACCGGCGCTGCGGGTAGCTGACTCTGGTCTTCCATGGCGATGCTCGCTGCATGAGCGGTGGCAGCGCTGGCCAGGCCAAACGCGAACGGGATCAGGTGTTTCATCGGGCACCTCCGGCAGGCAGGCCGGCAAAGTAGTCGGACACGGCTTGGATTTCTTCTTCGTTCAGGACCTTGGCGATATGCCCCATCAGGTCGCTTGGATCATTGCGGCGCACGCCCTTCTGCCAGTCGTGCAACTGATTGGCCAGGTACGCAGCAGGCTGCCCGGCCAGGGGTGGAAAGGTCTTGCCAACGCCGACACCTCCCGGTCCATGACAGGACACGCACTCGGGAATATTGCGCTCCCAGGCGCCACGCAAAGCCAGGCGCGCACCGAGGTCGCCTGCCGCTGCGGCACGGTTGGGTCTTGCGTACTGAGCCGCTGGTAACGCAGCGAAGAACCGCGTCACGGACTGGATGTCCTGATCACTCAGCCCGGCCGCGAATTGCTGCATGAAGGGATTGGAGCGCTTGCCAGCCTTGAAGTCATAAAGCTGCTTGGCCAGGTAGTCGGCAGATTGCCCAGCCAGGCGTGGAAAACCAGCAGCCGCCACGCCCATCAGGGCATCGCCGTGACACGCCGTGCAAGTCAGCATCACCTGGCTGACGCCGCCTTGCTGCGCAAGCGGCAGCGGCTCGAAAGCGAACACGCTGGACGTCAACACCACACACAGCCCTAGCAGAGATAAACGAGAGGCTCTCATTGGCATCCTCTTCAATAGTTGTTATCAGGCTTTCCAGATGCACAGCCAAGGCTGTGCACCGTCACTCAGGGCTTGGCAGAGCCCATGATGGTTTCCAGCATGTCCGGACGCGGCGCACCGTTCTGCTGCTGCAGACGGCCCGCATCATCGAGGTAGTAGATGGCCGGCGTCGCGGAGGCGCCCATTTCGCCCATCAGCTCCATGTTGGCGCTCAGTTGCTCCGTGATCTTTTCGGGGATCTTGCCCAGTGGTTTGAGCGTGCTTTCGCGCCCGGCCGATTCATGCTCGCCGAGCGCCTTGCGCTGATCGCTGGCAGCGAGCAGCGCCGCCGCCTTGCCAGGGCTGTCCGGGCGCAGCATGCCGACCATGACGTGGCGTACCTGCACACGCCCGGCCTCGACCCAAGGCCGCGCCTGACGCCAGAACATGTTGCAGTAAGGGCAGTTGGGGTCGGAGAACATGTAAACGACGCGTGGCGCCTTGTCGTCGCCGTCAGCGATCCAGGTGCTGCCTTGCAACTGCTGCCACATCTCCTGACCCAGCGGCTGATAGACCAGGCGCTCCAGCGGCGCCTTGGTCAGGTCCTCACCCTTGGCATCGAGCAAGGTACCGATCAGCACATGCTCACCATCGCCCGTCAGGTACAGCGCCAGCCCCTGGCCGTTGTAGCGCGCAGCATAGCCCTTGAGTCCACCAGGCGCGTCGAAGCTACCCACTACCTTGGCCCCACGGCCTTCGACAGCCTTGATCGCCGCAGGCAGCTCAGCGGCCTGGGCCAGTGGCGTCAGCAACAAGCCGAGCAAGGCTAGAGACTTGATTGAGTTCATGATCATTGGTCCGTCTTCAGGGTTTCCAGGGCCCGGGCCAGGCTGGCGCGGGACAGTTCACCGAGGTGGCTGCCAACCTGGCGACCCTCGGCGTCGTAGAACAAGGTGGTGGGCAGCGCCCGTGAGCCGACCAGTTGCCCGAGGCGGCCGCCACTGTCGAGCAGCACGTTGTCCAGTTGCAGCGCCTGGCTAGTGAGAAAGGCACTGACCTCTCCAGCACCCTCGCCCTGGTTGGCGAAGACGAAGGTCACACCCGGATGCTCACGCTGCGCCTCGGCCAGTACCGGCATCTCCCGCCGGCAAGGCGGGCACCAGGTCGCCCAGAGATTGATCACCATGGGTTGGCCAAGCTGTTCGCGCAGCACCACCGACTGCCCCTGGACATCGCGCAGGGCCAGTTCCGGCAGCCGCGTGCCCTGCTCCAGCGTGTGCAGCACCAGGCTGCCCATGCCCCAGATCAGTAGCCCCGTGGCCATGCCACCGCCCAGTGCCACACGCAACTGCGCGTGACGCCACAGATACCAGGCGCCCAGCAGCCCTGCCGCCAGCACACCGCCCCAGGCGATGAAGCCGCCATCGCGGATGTCGATCACGCGCCAGGGCGTCTCCTGATAGTGCTCGTAATACAGCGCGACGAAAGCCAGGCGCGCGCCCAGCAAGGCGGCCAGCAACAGGCGAAAGATCAGTTTTTCCGGATTGACCTGGCGCTTGCGCCCCAGCCACCAGCCGACCAGGGTCGCCAGCAGCAGGCTCAGCAACAGCAATACATGGCCGACGCCCAGCGCCAGCGGACCTACACCTATCGTCAACATCAGCCACGCTCCATCGTGCTATCCCAGACCCGCAAAAACTGCTGTGCATCCGCCTCGCCGGTGATGCGTTGCTGGCGTCGCTCCTCGCCGTCCGGGCCGATCAGCAGCAGGGTCGGCGGCCCCAGTACCTGATAACGGCTGAGCAGTTCACGGCTTGCCGCCCCCGGCGCGGTGACGTCCAGACGCAGCTTGCGCGCATCGGCCAGGCGCGCCTGCACCTCGGTGTTGCCGAATACCTCGCGCTCCATGACCTTGCACGACACGCACCAGTCCGCGTAGTAGTCCACCAGTACCCATTGTCCCTGCGCTTTGGCTGCATCCAGTTCGCGCTGCAGGTGTTCGCTCTCGCGCACGTCGACGAAGCTGGCCGTGCGTACCTCGGCTTGGGGCGCAGCGACAGCAGTGAACACCCCCAGCGGACGTAGCGGATCGCTGCCGCCAGCCGCCGCGCCCAGCAGCATCGCCACGCCCCACAATCCGAGTAACGCCGCGCCGGCATGGGCCAGCGCACGCTGCGCCTGTAGCTGAGCGGCCAGGTGCACGAGGCTGCTGGCCGCCAGGATCAACCAGGCACCACTCAGCGCCAGCCAGATCGACTCGGCCAGCAGTGGCCGCAGCAGGTACAGCGCCGTGGCCAGGAAGAGAAAACCGAACACCGCCTTGACCCGCTCCATCCACAGCCCCGGCTTGGGCAGCAGGCGATTGCCCAGCGTTACCAGCAGCACCAGTGGCGTACCGATGCCCAGCCCCAGCGCGAACAGCACCAGGCCGCCCTGCAACAGGTCGCCACTCTGCCCGATGAACAGCAAGGCAGCCGCCAGCGGTGCGGTCATGCAGGGGCCGACCAGCAGACCAGAAAGCACGCCGAGCAAACCGGCCCCCACCAGGCTACCGCCCTGCTGCCCGCGTCCGACCCGCTCCAGGCGATCGCGCAACGCAGCCGGCAATTGCAACTCGAAGAAACCGAACATCGGCAGCGCCAACAGCACGAACAGCGTCGCGAACGAGCCAATCAACCAGGGTTGCTGCAACAGACTCTGCAGATTGGCGCCGAGCGCTGCCGCCAGTACGCCGAGCAGCGCATAGACCAGCGCCATGCTCAGCGCATAAGTACCCGCCAGGGCAAAGCCACGTGATGGCGAAGCGCGGCTACCCACCACGATACCCGCGAGTATCGGCAGCATCGGCAGTGAACAAGGGGTGAATGCCAGCAGCAGGCCCAGGCCGAAGAACACTGCCATGCTCAGCCACAGCGCCTGCTGCTGCAGACCATCGAGCAAAGCCAGGTCATCGGCCCGACCGGCTTCGTCGGTGCCAGCACCACCAAGATCGAGCATCCGGGTTTGCGGTGGGTAACACAGGCCAGCATCGGCACAGCCCTGCCATTGCACCTCGATACGCCCGCGCGCCTCGGCTGGCAGGGTCAGTTGCAGGCGCTCGCGATAGATCTGCGAGGCGCCGAAATACTCGTCCTCATGAGCCAGGCCTGGCGGTAGCTCTGGCGCCTGTTCATCGCTCAGGCCAGTGAACTTGAGCCGTTGCTGATACAGGTAGTAACCCGGTGCTATGTCCCAGCTCAGCGTCGTTTCACCTTCGCTTTGCTGCTGCACGTCGAGCACGAATGCCTGCTCGGCAGCGAGAAAATTATCGCCCGAGCGCAGGCCGTCGATGGGCAGCGAGGCAAACGCAGCGCTACAGAACAGACTAAGGAGAACAACGAGCGAACGCATGACGGCACCGCACAACTGAGGAGATGTCGAGGATGCCAAAGTGCAATTAACAGCCGATTAACAGCCCGCCAATCAGCGCCAATAATCCTGCCTTAATCGCGATGAGCGATACTGTCGACTCGCCCTCTGCCGCCACTACCGCCCATGCATGTTCTGCTTACCGAAGACAACTCGCTGATCGCCAGCGGCGTGATCGCCGGCCTGCAAGCCCAGGGGTTCACCGTCGCCCATGCTGCCAGTGCGGCGGCGGCGCAAAGCCTGTTGCAGCACAGCCATTTCGACCTGCTGATTCTCGACCTCGGCCTGCCCGACGAAGACGGCCTGGCCTTGCTGCAACGTCTGCGCCGCGACGGCATGGTGCTGCCGGTCCTGGTCCTGACCGCACGCGACGCCATCGCCGAGCGGGTTGCTGGTCTGCAGGCCGGCGCCGACGACTACCTGACCAAACCCTTCGATCTTCGCGAGCTGGCTGCCCGCCTGCACGCCCTGCTGCGTCGCGCCGCAGGCCGGACCACGCACCTGATCGATCACGGGCCATTGCAGTACGACCCGACCACCTGTGCGGTGAGTCTTTGCGGCCAGCCCATCGATCTTTCGCGCCGCGAACAGGCGCTGTTGCAGGCGTTGCTGCAGAATCCGGGGCGCATCCTCAGCAGCGAACACCTCAAGGACTCGGTCTACGGCCTCGATGACGAGGTCGAGAGCAACGCCCTCAACGTGCATATCCATCACCTGCGGCGAAAACTCGGCAACGGCATCGTCGAAACGGTGCGCGGCCTGGGCTATCGCCTCGGCCCTGCCGGACATGAGGAGCAGCAGCCATGACCTTGCGCCTGCGCCTGACCCTCGGCCTTGGCGCCGCCTTCGTCCTGCTCTGGTCGCTGGCCGCGACCTGGATGCTTTATGACTTGCGCAACCAGCTAATGCAGTCACTCGACGAACGCCTGGCCGCCTCCGCGCGCATGGTTGCGGGTTTGCTGGTGCAACTACCGCAGGCACGCACGGCCAATGATGGCGTGCCACATCTGAGCGCAGAGCAGTTGGGTATTCCCAACGGCCTGGCCTGCCAGATCAGCTCGCTGCGCGGCGAGGTACTGGCGCGCAGCCATTCGACACCGGACGACCTGCTTGACGCGGGTCAGAAAGGTTTTCGCGACCAGATCATCGGTGACCGCCCCTGGCGCAGCTTCACCCTGATCCAAGGTGATCTGCGCATCACCACGGCCGATCGCCTGGATGAGCGTGCCACGCTGAAACGCTCGATTCTACTGGCTGCGGCGCTGCCCGTCGTGGTCGCCCTGCTCGGTAGCCTGGCCTTGCTGTGGATCGGGCTCGGTCGCGGCCTGGCGCCACTGGAACGAATCCGCGCCGCACTCGCCGGGCGCAGCGCCAATACCAGCGAGCCGCTGCCCTTGACCGGTCTATCGGAAGAACTGGCGCCCCTGGTCGAGGCGCAGAACCAACTGTTCCAACGCATCGGCGACACCCTGGAGCGCGAGCGCAGGCTGACCGACGACGCCGCACACGAACTGCGCAGCCCGCTGACGGCAGTGAAAACCCACCTGCAAGTGGCGGCGATGACCGAGGGCGACAACGCACGCACGGCCATCGCCATGGCCGAACAGGGCGCCGACCGCCTGCAACGCATCCTCGAGCAGTTGCTGATGCTGGCACGGGTCGAGGGCAACCTGCCGTTCGATGAAGGCCTGCCCTGCCGACCGTTGCAGATCGCTCGTCAGGCTATCGCCGATGCCACGCAGAAAACCGGTGCGGCCATCGAGCTGAGCTGCGCCGACGATCTGCCCGAACGCTGCCTGGCGATGCCACCGGCCCTGGCCATCGCGGCATTGCGCAATCTGCTGGAAAACGCCCGCCGCCATACCAAAGCAGGAACCTCGGTGTCTCTGCACATAGCCCTTGATGGCCCGCATGGCGTGCTGTTCAAGGTACGCGACCAGGGACCGGGCATTACCCCTGAACGCCTGCAGCGCTTCACCGAACGCTTCTGGCGCAGCGCCGACAGCGATGGCAGCGGCCTCGGCCTTTCCATCGTCAAGGCCATCGCCGAACGTTGCGGCTGCACCCTGCAGTTCATCGCCCATGGCGATGGCCTGGAAGTGCAACTGGGCGCAGCGCTACGCCGCGAAACACCCTGAGCCCTCACTTGCGCGGCTTGGCCCGCGCAGTGGGTTCGGCAATCAAGGGATCGTCTGGCCAGTAGTGCTTCGGATACCGACCTTTCAAATCCTTTTTCACATCGATGTAAGTGTTGGCCCAGAAACTGGCCAGATCCTGGGTCACCTGTACCGGCCGGCGCGCCGGTGACAGCAGGTGCAGCTTGAGGCCAAGACGCCCACCAGCGATGCGTGGTGTGGCGGCTAGGCCGAACAGCTCTTGCAGGCGCACGGCGAGTACCGGCGGGTGTTCCGTGTAGTCGATGGTGATGCGCGAGCCGGACGGCACACCCAGCGCACGCGGCGCCAGCTCGTCGAGGCGTTGCGGCAGCGGCCAGGGCAACAGCGTCTGCAGGATCGAAGGCAGGTCGAGGTTGGCGAAGTGGCTGAGGCGATTGACCTTGCCCAGAAACGGCGTCAGCCACTGTTCCAGGCTGGCCAGCAGCGCGGCATCGGACAAATCCGGCCATTCGCTCTGCCCCTGCTGCTCGATGTCCAGCTCACGCAGCAGCGCCACCCGCGCCTGCCACTGACGCAGCTCGGGCGTCCACGGCAGCAGTTCCAGGCCCTTGCGTCGTACCAGGCCGACCAGGGCGCGACCCCGCGCTTCTTCGTCCAGCGCGGCCAGCGCCTGGCGCTCGAGTACCAGTTCGCCGACCTTGCGCTGACGCTCGGCGCGCAGCACGCCTTCGCGTTCGTCCCAGTCGAGCACCTCCAGTACCTCGACCTGCTCGGCCAGCTCACCCGCGAACAGCGCCGGGTCGAGATCGACGGCCAGGTAGATGCGTTCTTCGCGTTGGCCCTGGCGGCTGCCCAGATCGGCCACCACCAGCCATTCATGCTTCATCAATGCGTCGGCTTCGCCGAACTGCGCCGCGCGACCATTGGCCAGGCGATAGTCAGCGCCACCGGCGCGGCGCTGCTGGGCGATGCGATCCGGATAAGCAAAGGCCAGCAGGCAGCCGAGCCAGCGCGGATGCTCGGGCTCGCTTACCGCCTGACCGATCGGCCGGCCTCTCAGCAGCCCCCCAAATTGCCGGGCCAACTGCCGCGCGCGCTGCACGCCACCTTGGGCATTGCGCCCGGCGCGGCTTTCGCCACTGAGCAGGGCCAGGCGGCTGTGCAGATCGGCGCCACCGCCGCGCAGAATGTCGCGCTCCGAGAGCAACGCCGCCAGGTCGCTGGCCAACGCACCAAGGCCCAGCGCCTGGCCGCGTAGCAGCAGATGGGCGATACGCGGATGGCTGGGCAGCTCGGCCATGGCCTGGCCATGGACGTTGAGCGCGCCACGCTCGTCCAGCGCACCGAGACGGGCCAGCAGGTCGACGGCCTGGGCGTATGCCGCAGGCGGTGGCACGTCGAGCCAGCACAGCTCCTGCGGCGTCACGCCCCAGCGCAGCAGTTGCAGGGCCAGCCCGGCCAGATCGGCCGCGAGGATTTCCGCGCCGGAATAGGCGCTGAGCTGTTCATGTTGCGCTTGCGACCACAGCCGATAGCAGGCGCCGGGCTCAAGACGGCCGGCTCGGCCAGCGCGTTGAGTGGCGGAGGCGCGGGAGATGCGCTGGGTGTCGAGACGGGTCATGCCGCTGGCCGGATCGAAACGCGGCACCCGTGCCAGGCCGGCATCGATCACCACGCGCACGCCGTCGATGGTCAGGCTGGTCTCGGCGATATTGGTAGCCAACACCACCTTGCGCTTGCCGGCCGGAGCCGGCTCGATGGCCGCGCGCTGGGCAGTCAGCTCCAGTTCGCCATGCAGCGGGCAGAGCAGGATGTCATCGCGCCCCGCCAGGAGCTCGCCCAGTTGCTCGGCCACGCGGCGAATCTCGGCCTGGCCCGGCAGGAACACCAGCAGGCTGCCAGGCTCGTCGGCCAGCGCCTGCTGCACCGTCTGCAGCACGCGCGGCTCGATCCATTCCCCTGGCTGGAACGGCGCGCCCCAGCGGATATCCACCGGGAACATGCGCCCTTCGCTGCGCAGCACCGGCGCCTCGCCGAGCAGCGCGGCCAGGCGCTCGCCCTCCAGCGTGGCCGACATCAGCAGCACCTTGAGCGGCGCCTCACCGCTGTCGGCCGCACGGAACATGGCGCGGCCGTTGAGCGTCAGCGCCAGGGCCAGGTCGGCATCGAGACTGCGCTCATGGAATTCGTCGAAAATCACCAGGCCGACGCCATCCAGCGCCGGGTCATCCTGCAGGCGGCGGGCGAGGATGCCCTCGGTGACCACCTCGATGCGCGTGTTCGGCCCCACCTTGCTGTCCAGACGAATGCGGTAGCCGACCGTCTCACCGACCCGTTCGCCCAGCTCGCTGGCCAGGCGCTCGGCCGCAGCGCGCGCAGCCAGGCGACGCGGTTCGAGCATGAGGATGGTTTGCCCGGCCAGCCAGGGCGCATCGAGCAGCGCCAGGGGCACACGGGTGGTCTTGCCGGCGCCGGGCGGCGCCTCCAGTACAACTTCGTGACGCTCGGCCAGGGCGTCGCGCAAGGCAGGTAACAGGATGTCGATTGGCAGGCTGTTCATCATTTCTCCACAACAGGCCGCCGATTATAGCGGCGAACCGCCAGCCGACTTGCCGGTCTGAAACAGCGGGCAGCAGTTTTGCAATCATCGCCTTGCTATAGTTGCGCCACTTTATTTATGGAGGTGCCCATGCGCACGAAATCCCGCGTCATCGCCGGCGTTGTCGCCGCCACCCTGCTCGCTCAACTGACCGCCTGCGGCTCGATCTTCTATCCGGATCGTCGGGGTCAGATCGAAGGCAGGATCGACCCGGTGATCGCCGGGGCCAACGCCATCGGCATCCTGTTCTACGTGATTCCGGGGCTGATCGCCTTCGCCGTGGACTTCGCCACCGGTGCCATCTACCTGCCCGAAGGCCAGAGCGCCCAGGTCGACCCGCAACAGCTCAAGCAACTGATCGACGCAGACGGCAAAGTCGACCAGTACGCGCTGAAAACCCTGATCGAAACCAGCACCGGCCACCAGCTGCCACTCGACGATCCGCGCCTGATCCAGCACAGCGGCAGCAGCGAGCAACTGGCCGCGTACGGCCTGCGTCCGGCGGCCTGAGTCGATGCACAACCCGCAGCATGCCAGGCTGATGCGCCTGGCCACCCGCGCCGCGCTGGGCGTGGCGCTGACACTGGTGCTGGCCAAGGCGATTGCCTGGTGGCTCAGTGGTTCGGTCAGCCTGCTGGCCGGCCTCACCGATTCGCTGCTCGACAGCGCCGCCTCGCTGATCAACCTGATCGCCGTGCACTTCGCGCTACGTCCGGCCGACGAGGATCACCGCTACGGCCACGGCAAGGCCGAAGCCCTGGCAGGGCTGGGCCAGGCGTTGTTCATCGGCGTCAGCGCCGTGCTCATTGGTCTGCAGGGCATCGAGCGCCTGCAGTCGCCACAGCCGCTGGAAGGCGAAGGTGTCGGCATCGCCGTCATGCTGCTGTCGCTGGCACTGACCGGCGCCCTGCTGGTGTTCCAGCGCAAGGTGGTGCGCGAGACCGGCTCCACCGCGATTCACGCCGACTCGCTGCACTACCGCTCCGACATCCTGCTCAATAGCAGCATCCTCCTTGCATTGCTGCTGACCCAATTCGGCTGGCTGCAGATGGATGCGATCTTCGCCATCGGTATCGCCTTCTACATCTTCTGGAGTGCCATCAGCATCGTGCGTGGCGCGGTGGCCGTGCTGATGGACGAGGAGCTGCCCAGTGAAACCACGCAGCACATGTACGCACTGGCCAATGCCGTACCTGGGGTACTCGGCTCCCATGACCTGCGCACCCGCATTTCCGGTACACGCTGGTTCGTCCAGTTGCACCTGGAACTGCCAGGCGAGATGAGCCTGTCCGACGCGCATGCACACTGCGAGGCGGTGGAAAAGTCGATCCATGAGCACTACCCGCGCGCCGAAGTGCTGGTGCACGCCGACCCGCAGGAAGTCGTCCAGCACTGAGCGCAACGCCCTTCCCCGCCTTCCGATCCTCGCGCCACAGAAACTCCAGGCAATAAAAAAGGGGCCTTGCGGCCCCCTTGGGGAATCTGTCCGGTACTGGCGATGTTGTCGCCGCTTTCGTCGCCCGCCTGGTTGGGCAGTGCGGACCCGGGTGCCGGTGCGATCCGGTAGGACCGTCGGCGCCGGCTCACCTGGTTGGGCGAGGCCGGTAGGACTTGTCGTCCGGGCCGTGAAACTGAGAGAAAGCTTACGCCCGCCGCACCGAAATAAGATTGCTAATATTGCTTACAAATTTACCAATTGCGCAATTTAAAGCTAAAGGAGCACTATCTAGCGCAATCAAATAATGAGCCAACCAGAAAATGGACAAACTCGACCGCTACGACCTGAATATTCTCGCCGAATTGCAGCGCAATGCTGCCCTGTCCAACCAGGAGCTGGCCGAACGCATCGGTCTGTCCCCCTCGCCCTGCTCACGTCGGGTCAAACAGCTGGAAGACGACGGCTACATTACTGGCCAGGTGGCTCTGCTCGACCGCAAGAAGCTCGGCCTGAGCCTGACCGCCTACGTGCTGATCGGCATGGACCGGCACACCCCGGAGCGCTTCGAGCACTTTCAGGATGAAATCCGCAAATGCCCGGAAGTACTGGAGTGCTGCCTGGTGACCGGGATGGACGCAGACTATCAGCTCAAGGTGGTGGTACCGGACATGGACCACTACCAGAAACTGCTACTGGGCACCCTGACCCGTATCGACGGTGTCTCCAGCGTGCGTTCGAGCTTCGTGCTGCAGCAGATTCTGTCCAGTACGCAGTTGCCATTGCAGCACCTGCGCGACTGAAAGTCGCAGGTTGAGGCGGATCATGCCGCGCACCAGGTCAGGGCGCGTATAATTTCCGCCCTGCGCTTGCCGTACGAACTACGAGGCACCATGGAAACCGAACAATTTGAAGCCCTGATGATGTACGTCCTGGTGGGCGGCCTGATGCTGTTCATGTTCTTCATCATCTGGGACCTCGCGAAGAAGTCCAAGGCAGGCCGCCTCGGCACCGCCATCCTGTTCCTTGGCTTGGGCCTGTGCTTGTTCGCCTTCCTTGCCAAGCCGATCATCACCTATATCATCGAGACCGCGCGCGGCATTCACGGCTGACTGCCCGGCCAACGCGACATATCCGTTCGATGCCAGGTCGCCCAGATGCGGCCTGCAGTCCACTCAAGGAGCTACACATGAGCGCCGCCAATCTGGTGATGCAAAGCTATGGACGCTGCTGCGCCAGCCCGGATTTCTTCGACAGTTTCTACCGCCACTTCCTCGCCAGCTCGCCGCTGATCCGCGAGAAATTCGTCGACACCGACATGACCGCGCAGAAGCAGTTGCTGCGCCAGGGCATCATGAATCTGGTGATGCACGCCCGCGGCATGTCCGACACCAAGCTGCGTGCCCTCGGCGAATCCCACTCGCGCCAGCATCTGGACATCCGCCCGGAACTCTACGACCTGTGGCTCGACGCGCTGCTGCTGACCGTCAGCGAACACGACAAGGAATGCGACGCCGATGTGCGTCAGGCCTGGCGTGAAGTGCTGAACAAAGGTATCGCCGTGATCAAGGCCGGTTATTGACTCAGGTCATGTTCGCCAGGGCCGCCCCTGCGACAAAACGCCTGAGTTCAATCCAGCCTGGCCGGCTCCTCGCGCCATTGGCCGGGCTGCAGCCCATCCAGACGCCAGGGGCCGATGGCCACGCGCACCAGGCGTAGCGTGGGCAAACCGACTGCGGCCGTCATGCGCCGCACCTGACGGTTGCGTCCCTCGCGAATCACCAGCTCCAACCAGGCGGTCGGCACGTTCTTGCGAAAGCGTACCGGCGGGTTGCGTTCCCACAGTTCAAGTTCGTCCAGACGCCGCGCCTCGGCCGGCAGGGTCGGACCGTCATTGAGCGTCACGCCCTCGCGCAACTGCCGCAGCTGCGCCTCGCTCGGCTCGCCCTCCACCTGCACCCAGTAAGTCTTCGGCAACTTGTGTTTGGGGTCGGCGATACGCGCCTGCAGACGGCCATCGTTGGTCAGCAGGAGCAGGCCCTCACTGTCACGATCCAGGCGCCCGGCCGGATAAACACCAGGCACCTCGACGAAGTCCTTGAGCGTCGCGCGGCCCTGATCGTCGTTGAACTGCGTGAGCACGTCGAACGGTTTGTTCAGCAGCAGCAGGCGGGGCTGTGCAGGCGGCGCCTTGGCCACGCGACGGGGAGCGGCTGGACGGCGATTGGCAGGGGAACGAGGGCGTGACATGCAACGGGCTTCGCTGGAACCGGGCCGCGCAGTGTAACCCACGATAAGCGCCGCTGATGGTGCTTCCACGTCCAGCCAGAGCGACTAAGCTGCTGGTTCTACCCTGCGATCAGGAGCCACCGATGAGCAACAACGCCGAACTCGCCACCTTCACCGGCTGGGCCGCCACCACGCCCAAGGCGCCATTGGAACGCCTGAGCTACGATCCCGGCCCGCTCGGCGCCGAAGAGGTGGAGGTGGCGGTGGAGTACTGCGGCATCTGCCACTCCGACCAGTCGATGATCGACAACGAATGGGGCAATGCCCGCTACCCCTTCATCCCCGGCCATGAAGTGGTCGGCACCATCGTCCGCTTGGGCGATCAGGCGCGCGGTCTCAAGCTGGGGCAACGTGTCGGCATCGGCTGGTACAAGGGCAGCTGCATGCACTGCGGCTCGTGCATGGAAGGCTCGCACAACCTGTGCCGCTCGGTGAAACCGACCATCGTCGGCAGCCACGGCGGCTTCGCCGATCGCCTGCGCTCGCACTGGGCCTGGGCCGTGCCGCTGCCCGAAGGGCTCGACCCGGCCCTGGTCGGCCCGCTGTTCTGCGCCGGCTCCACGGTGTTCAGCCCACTGCTGGAGTTCGACATCAAGCCCACCGACCGCGTCGGCGTGGTCGGCATCGGTGGCCTCGGTCATCTGGCGCTGCGATTTCTCAACGCCTGGGGCTGCGAGGTCACCGCCTTCACCTCATCGCTGAACAAGCAGGACGAAGCCAAGCGCCTGGGCGCGCACAAGGTGGTGGCCTCCACCGACAGCGCGGCGATGAAGGCGATTGCCGGCAGCCTGGATTTCCTTCTGGTCACCGCCAGTGCCGACCTCGACTGGGCGGCACTGATCGGCACCCTGGGCGGCAAGGGTCGCCTGCACTTCGTCGGTATCGTGCCCAGTGCCATCCCGGTGCATGTGTTCAACCTGATCCCGCAGCAGAAGAGCCTGTCCGGCTCGCCAGTGGGCTCGCCAAAAACCATGGCGACCATGCTCGAGTTCTGCGCCCGCCACCAGATCCTGCCGCAGGTCGAGCAATTTCCCATGAGCCAGGTGAACGCAGCCATCGATCACCTGCGCAGCGGCAAGGCGCGCTACCGCGTGGTGCTCGACGCCAGCAAATGACAGCACGGGCGCAGAGCTGGCATGCTCTGCGCCCTGCTCTCCCTTGATACCTGCCAGCATGCCAATGATGCTCGATACCCCCACTGCAGCCGACCTGCCCACCCTGGTGGAAATCTGGGAGGCCGCCGTGCGCGCCACCCACCACTTCCTGCCGGAAAGCGACCTGCAGGTGATCAAGCCGTTATTGCGCGAGCAGTATTTCCCGGCCGTGCAACTGACTTGCGCGCGAGACGAAGCGGGACGGATACTGGGTTTTCTCGGTTGCGCAGAGGGCATGGTGGAAATGCTCTTCGTCGACCCGGCCTGCCATGGCCAGGGCGTAGGCAAGCGGCTGATGCGCCATGCCATCGACGAGCTGGGCGCCACCCGCGTCGACGTCAACGAGCAGAACCCGCAGGCCGTGGGCTTCTACCAGCATCTGGGCTTCGTGGTCACCGAGCGCTCGCGCCTGGATGGTGGCGGGCGGCCCTTCCCCATCCTGCATATGACGCTCAGCCCATAGGCCAAGCGGCCACGATCCCTTCCAGCGCCTGCTTGAGCTGCACCCGGCTGGCTGCCGCCGCAAGGCTGATGCGCACGGCGCAGCCCGGATTGGCCTCCACCGCGAACACCTCGGCCGGCACCACCTCCACACCATTTTGCCGACAGGCCTCGGCCAGACCGACCGGCGCCGCAACGTCCAGCCACAAATGCGGCGCCACCGCCCGACCCTGCGGCATGCGCGGCCCGAGCACGCGCGCGGCCAGGCGCCAGCGTTGCTGTAGCTCGTCGAGCTGCCAGGCCAGGCGCTGATCGGCAATCCCGCTTTCGATCCACTCGCAGGCCAGCGCCAGACTCAGCGGCGTCACCGCCCAGCGCGTGGCCTGGGCCTCGGGGTCGATGCGTTCGAGCAGCTCCGGCGCGCCCGCGATAAAGCCCAGGCGCAAGCCTGGCGCGACACTCTTGGACAGGCTGCTGATCAGCAGACAGCGCTCGGGCGCCTGCACTGCCAGCGGCGCCTCACTGCCGAGCACGCCGTAGACATCATCCTCGACGAGCCACAGCCCACGCTGCCTGGCCACCTCGGCAATCGCCGCGCGGCGCTCGGCATTCAGGCTGGCGCCAGTGGGGTTCTGCAGACAGGGCGTGAGCACCGCCACACGCGCACCGGTGGCACGCGCCAGGCGGTCGAAGTCATCGGGCAGAATGCCGTGCGCGTCCATCGCCACGCCGTGCAGCGGCAGACGCAACTGGCGCGCGGCGGCCTTGATCCCCGGCGCGGTGTAGCGCTCCACCAGGATCGGTTCGCCCGCCTCGCACAGCGCCAGCAAAGCAGCGGAGACGCCCTGCTGGGCACCGGCACAAAGCAGCAGGCCACCCGGCGCCAGCAGCAGGCCACGGCGGCGCAGCCAGGTGGCGCCGGCCAGGTGCGCGCGTTCGACCAGCGCCGCCGAGGGGTAGGCCTGCAGCGCATCCAGCTCGCCGCGTGCTGCCAGCGCAGCGAGGCTGGCGGAAAGATCGTGGTTGTCCGGGTCATGCACCGGCACGTTGGTCGACAGGTCGATCAGCGCGCCCTGCGTGGCCGGCTGTTTGAGACGGAACAGGCTCGCCTCGCGGCTGCCAGCGAGCACGTAGGTGCCACGCCCGACCTCACCGGACACCAGATGCCGGCGCGCCGCCTCGCGGTAGGCGAGCATCACCGTGCTCGGATTGATACCCAGCGTCCAGGCCAGGCGGCGCTGCGGCGGCAGGCGCTCACCTGGCTTGAGCTCGCCACGGCCGATAGCCGCAGCAATCGCCTCGACCAGTGCCAGGTAAGTGGGCAGGGAACTGTCTTGCAGATCAGGAAGCCACATTGTTTGCCATGCAATATAAATATTTACCCATACAATGCGCCGCACTAGCATCGGGGTCAACGCCACCCGGAGCATCCGTCATGTTCGACCTCGCCCAACTGCGCCAGAGCGCACAACTGGTTCACCGCCATATGGCACCCACGCCGCAGCTGAACTGGCCGCTGCTGAGTGAGCGCACGGGGTGCGAGCTGTGGGTCAAGCACGAGAACCACGCGCCCACCGCCGCCTTCAAGGTGCGTGGCGGGCTGGTCTATATCGACGCCCTGCTACGCCGCGAGCCACAGGTGCGCGGCCTGGTCACCGCCACCCGTGGCAACCACGGCCAGAGCCTGGCGCTGGCTGCGCGCCAGGCTGGGCTGGCGATCCGTATTCTGGTGCCACATGGCAACGCCCGCGAGAAGAACGCGGCGATGCGCGCCCTCGGCGCCGAGGTGATCGAACATGGTCGCGATTTCGACGAAGCCCGCACCGAGGCCGCGCGCCTGGCCGACCGTGACGGCCTGCACTGGGTGCCATCCCTGCATGAAGATCTGGTGCGCGGCGTCGCCACCTATGCCCTGGAACTGCTGGAGGCGGTGCCGAATCTGCACCGGGTGTACGTGCCCATCGGCCTCGGCTCAGGCATCTGCGGGATGATCCGCACCCGTGACCTGCTTGGCCTCGATACCGAGATCGTCGGCGTGGTCGCCAGCGGTGCCGATGCCTACGCACAGAGTTTCGAGCAGGGCCGCCTGATCGAAACCGAACGCGCCATCACCCTGGCCGACGGCATGGCCTGCCGCCAGCCGCAGCAACTGGCGCTGGACGTGATCCGCGCTGGCGCCGCGCGCATCGTGCGCGTCGATGACGAGGAGATCCGCGCCGCCATTCGCAGCTATCACGAGGACAGCCACAATCTTGCCGAGGGCGCCGGTGCAGCGGCGCTGGCCGCCCTGCTGCAGGAGCGCGAGCTCAACGCCGGCCAGCGCGTGGCCGTGGTGCTCAGCGGCGCCAATATCGACCGCGCAGCGCTGGCCGAACTGCTGAGCGACGCGGCACCGGCGGCCGCCTGAACTCAGGCCATGGCAAGGGGCTCGGCAGGCAGGCGAGCGGGCATCTGCCGCAACCAGCGCGACAGGCCCCACTCTGCCGCGATCACGCTCAGCAGCAGGCCGAGCTGGATCAGCAGCGCGATATAGAAGGGTTTGAATACATGGCCGATCTGCCGCTTGAGCAGACCCAAGAGGAACTCGGCGTGGAAGAGCTGTTCGATACGCGCATCCAGCACCTGCGTCAGCACCTTCTCGTTGAGCCCGCTGTAGCGCGCGGTTTTCTCCACCGCCATCTCACCCAGCGCCTTGCCCAGCAGGCTGGCGCGCAGTCGGTCGAACAGGTCGAAGGCAATGCGCTCGGCGGTAGAGGCCTCGGCACGCGCCTCGGCCTCCATTAGCCGCTCGCTGCGCAGGTAGTCCAGCGCCAGCTGGTTGAGCACCTCCTGCACGCTGGCATCGCGCACCGCCAGGGCGCCCTGCTGGCCCTGCGCCTCGACGTAAGCCTGGAAGTCGCTCCAGATGCCATCGGCCAGTTCCTGCACCACCGGTGCATAGCTGTCGAGATGGCGATTGATCTGCTGCTGGCTGCCGTACAGCAGCCCACCCTGAAAACCGAGAAAACCTCCGGCCAGGGGCAGCAGCAGAAAGTAGAGTTTGAGCAGCCAGTGGTGCCAGCGCTTGTTACGCGCCAGACAGCCCAGGCGCTGCAGCTTGAAGGCCAGCAGCAGGCCGAGCGCAGCACCCAGCGTGAGGGCCAGGCCGGTGTAGAGGAAAAGACTGAAAAAGCTGAAGGGTTCCCACAACGCCGTGAGCAGCAAGCGTGCCTGTTCCATGCGTATCGCCTCGTTCGTCCATGACGGCGCGAGTTTAAACCCGAGCGTGAACGAACGCCGCACAGACGTGGCCGGACTGTGCGCCAGGCCACGCCGTCAGATCATCCCCCTAGCGAAACGGCGGCTCGTCGAAGCTGCGCAACTTGCGCGAATGCAACGAATTCAGCTGGCTGCGCATCAGCTCCAGCGCCGCGATGCCGATGTGCAGGTGCTGGGTCACAGCGCGCTCGTAGAAGGCGCCGGCCGCGCCCGGCAGCTTGATCTCGCTGTGCAGGGGCTTGTCCGACACGCACAGCAGCGTGCCGTAGGGCACCCGCAGACGATAGCCCTGGGCGGCGATGGTGCCGCTCTCCATGTCCACCGCCACCGCACGCGACAGGTTGATCAGCGGTCGCTCCTGGGCCCAGCGCAGCTCCCAGTTGCGGTCGTCGTAGGTCAGCACGGTGCCGGTGCGCAGGCGCTTCTTCAGCTCGTCGCCCTGCTCGCCGGTGACCAGCTTGGCGGCCTCCTGCAGCGCTTGCTGCACTTCGGCCAGCGCCGGTAATGGAATGTTCGGTGGCAGCACGCGGTCAAGGATGCCGTCACGGCGCATGTAGGCGTGGGCCAGCACGTAGTCGCCGATGGTCTGCGACTGACGCAGGCCGCCGCAGTGGCCGATCATCAGCCAGCAGTGCGGACGCAGCACGGCCAGGTGGTCGGTGATGTTCTTGGCGTTGGACGGACCGACGCCGATATTGACCAGGGTGATGCCGTGACCGTCCTCGGCCTGCAGGTGGTAGGCCGGCATCTGGTAACGGTGCCAGACCACGTTCTCGATGATGGCCTGCATCTCGCCTTCGGCCATGCCCCGCTCGACCACCACGTTGCCCGGCAGCACCATGCGGGTGAAGCGCGAGTTGCCCACCAGCATGTCCAGACCATGACGAATGAACTGGTCAACGTAGCGGTGGTAGTTGGTCAGCAGGATCCACGGCTGCACGTGATGCCAGTCGCTGCCGGTGTAGTGCTGGATGCGCTTGAGGGAAAAATCGGTGCGCGCGGCGTCGAACAGCGCCAGCGGCAGCGGGTCGATGTTCTCCCAGTCGTAAAGGCCGTCAGCGGTACCGTCGGTGGCGGCGGACAGGTCGGTGCTGGGGAATACCCGCGCCAGTTCGGCGGCGGTTACGCCACTGCCGGCCAGTTCATCGCCGCCCTCGACCACGTAGGGATAGGGAATGTTCTGCTGGCTGCGACCGACCTCGACACGCAGGGTGAAGTCACTCATCAGCGGGCGCAGTTGCTCGAGCAGGTATTTGCGAAACGCTGCCGGCTGGGTCACGGTGATCGCGTAGGTACCCGGAATCTGCACCTTGGCGTAGGCGCGCACGGTGGTCGGCACCTCGCCCTGGCACAGGTAGGTCAGGCGCAGTTCGGGATAACGGAACAGGCAATGCTCGCTGGCATCCGGGCGGATACGCTCCTTGAGGTAACGCTTGAGCGCCTGGCTCAACGCACCGGTGGCTTCCTGGTGCAGGGCGGCAAGGCGGTCGACTGCCTCTTCGGGGGTGTGGGCAATGATGAAATCATCTGAGCAGGCTTTCACTGTGCATATTCCTGACTGAACGTACGCGCCTATCTTGCCTGCATACGGAGAGGAAAACATAGCGCGACAACCCTCGCCCCTCACTAGCAGCGACTAGTCTTGGATCAAACTGTCAGAGGTCATCTTCATGCGTCGTGCAATCGTTCTGCTGTTGGCCAGCGCCTCATGCGTCAGCGCCTGGTCCGGAGACCTCGATGGGCATTACCGGGCCACCCTCGATGGCCAGCCTACCGAGCTGATCCTGCGCCAGCAGGGCGAACAGGTCGAAGGGCAGTACGTGGAGAATCGCACCCTGCGCCTGAACCTCAGGGGGCGTTACGACGGCCAGGTGTTGCGTGCCGAGATCAGCGATCCCCAGTCCGGCCTGCTGCTGGCCAACATGAACGCCACCTACGCCAATGCCATGCTCAATACCAGTATTGCCGCACGCAACCCTCGCAACGGCGAGGTGCTGGAACGCCAGGCGCTGTTCAAACGCGAAGCCGCAGCAACGGCGGCGACGCCGTCCGCTGCCGGCGCGCAGGACCCGGCGCTGGTCGGCACCTGGGTGCACGAGAAGATCATCAACAGCGGCGGTGCCAACTTTGCCTCGTTCAACACCCTGATGACCCTGCAGCTGAACGCCGACGGCAGCGTCACCCAGTGGAGCCGCTCTGCTGGCGGCGGCAGCGACTGGAGCTACGACAGCCCGGGCGAAGTGCAGTACAGCGGCCACTGGCGCAGCCAGGACGGCATGCTGATGGTGCGCCTGGCAGGCGCCGCCGACTATCAACCCGCCGCCTACTACCGCTTCAGTGACCAGTACCTGGTCACCGAGAGCAATACCGGCAAGATGATCTGGCAGCGCCGCCGCTGAGCGGCGGGGTCAGGCCGCCTGGTGCAGGCGCACGTTGAACAGCGGCCCCTGGCTGAAACGCGACATGGCCTTGGCAGCGGCCAGCACGCCCAGGTCGACCAGTGGCTCGATCAGGATCACGCTCATGTAGGCCAGACCAAAGCTGCCCACTGCCGCCAGGTTCTCGCTGGAGAAACCGTGACCGTAGAAGGCCCAGAACGCGACCCAGGCAACGATGCCGCCCTGATAGGCAGTCGACAGCGCCAGCGCCTGCTTGTAGGAAAGATCGACGTAGGCGGTGCCCGGCGCGACGATGCGTTTGGCCAGCAGGCTGATGCCCCACAGCGGGATCAACAGCGTGGTGACGTTCATGCCGTACTGCGGCAGGTCGAACTGGGCGAACAGCAAGCCCTGCAGCAACAGCCCCGCGGCCAGGCCGATGGCCGTGGCACCGGCGCCGAACAGCAGCAGCAGCGTGGAGCCGAGGATCAGGTGTACCTCGGAAACGCCCACCGCATGATGCGGAAACACCTCGAAGAAGCAGAACACCAGAGCGGTGGTCAGCAGACTGCGCAGCGCCAGGGCGGCGACGCCGCCATTGTTGCGGACGCTGTCCAGGGCGAGTTTGGCGGTCAGGCCGAAAGCGGTGACGGCCGTTGCGTAGCTGAGCAGGATCTTGGCGCCTTCGACGACGCCCGGTTCGATATGCATGCGAGTTCCTTTGCCGCGCCCACCGCGCGACGATTCGGATGAAGGGTAGGCAAAACGCCCGTTGTCGATGGCAGGTCTCCTGGCTCACGGCTTGGCACTTCGCCCGCCTTCCCGACCGAAGTCAGTGGCATGAGGGCATCGTTCGCCGCTTACAGTTGCGGGGGCAGCCAGGGCATTGGCGAGATTCGCCGCACCCTGTTCCCTTTTCATCCGCGTCACAGGCGTGCACGCAGAACCATCGGCCGCAAGATTACTCGCCTGCCCGGCTAAAAAACAGCGCGCCAGGCAATCCGCCCTCGGCACTCGCTCAGGCCAGGTGGGGCGCACTGCGCGCCAACAGCGCCTCGACGTCGACACCACGCGGCAAGGTGCCGTAGACCCGGCCACGCCCTTCCAGGCGGCTGGCGATAAAGGCATCGCTCACCACGCTGTTGCCCGCCTCCAGCAGCAGCTTGGCCTGCAGCGCCACGGCCATGTCTTCGGTGAGTTGGCGAGCGCGGTACTGGATGTCGGCGGTGTCGGCAAAATCGGCCTGCAAGCGCTGGATATGCGCCTTCAGGCGAGCATCGCCGTGGCCATCACCCAGTTCGGCGAACAGCGCGTCGAGCACGCCCGGCTCCTTGGACAGCGCGCGCAGCACGTCCAGACACTGCACGTTGCCCGAACCTTCCCAGATCGAGTTGACCGGCGCTTCGCGATACAGACGCGGCAGGATGGTTTCTTCGACGTAACCGGCGCCGCCCATGCACTCGCTGGCCTCATAGATCATTTCCGGGGCGCGCTTGCAGATCCAGTACTTGCCCACGGCGGTGACCAGGCGAGCGAACTTGTCTTCCTGCGCGTCATGCGCGTGGTCGAGCGCACGGCCCATGCGCATGCACAGCGCCAGCGCGGCCTCGCTCTCCAGCGCCAGGTCGGCCAGCACGTTCTGCATCAGCGGCTGGTCGGCGAGCAGCTTGCCGCCCACCAGGCGATGCGCGCAGTGGTGCGCGGCCTGGGTCAGTGCCTGGCGCATCAGGCTGCTGGAGCCGACCATGCAGTCGAAGCGGGTCATGGCCACCATCTCGATGATGGTCGGCACGCCACGCCCTTCCTCGCCGAGCATCCAGGCGAAGGCGCCACGGTATTCCACCTCGCTGGAGGCATTGGCCCAGTTGCCCAGTTTGTTCTTCAGACGCTGGATGTAGAACTGGTTGCGCGTGCCGTCCGGGCGGTGACGCGGCAACAGGAAGCACGACAGGCCCCTGTCGGTGTGGGCCAGGGTGAGGAAGGCGTCGCACATCGGCGCCGAGCAGAACCACTTGTGGCCGACCAGTTCGTAGCCCTGCCCCGGCCCGCCCAAGCCGATGGGATAGGCGCGGGTGGTGTTGGCGCGCACGTCGGTGCCGCCCTGCTTCTCGGTCATGGCCATGCCGATGGTGACGCCGGCCTTCTGCTCCATCGGCAGGTTGCGCGGGTCGTACTCGGTGGAGAGGATCTTCGGCAGCCATTGCTCGGCCACGTTGGGCTGCAAGCGAATGGCTGGCACCGCAGCGAAGGTCATGGTCAGCGGGCAGCCGCTGGCCGCCTCGGCCTGGCTGTGCAGGTAGGTCAGGCCGGCGCGGGCGACATGCGCACCGGCGCGCGGATCGGTCCAGGGCAGCGACGGCAAGCCATGCTCGACCGCCGTGCGCATCAGCTCGTGATAGGCCGGGTGAAACTCCACCAGGTCAATGCGATTGCCGTAACGATCATGGCTCTTGAACACCGGCTTGTTCTCGTTGGCGAGAAAGCCGGCCTGCATCAGGGCGCCGCCGGTCAGCGCGCCATAGGCGCTCAGGCGCTCGTAGGCCCAGCCGCCGTCGTAACGACGAGTCCACTCCTGCAAGGGCAGGTCGAGGCGATACAGGTTGGCACCGTCCAGGCTCGGCACCTGGTTGAACACCTCGTGGGTTTCGGCATTCAGGCTGTGGTTCATCGCGTGAGCTCCTCGGCGCCGACGGCGCGCAGGCAGAAGGTGGCAAGGCTGGCGCTGACCTGCGCCAGCTCCAGGGTGGGCCTACCCGCTTCGCGAGCGGCGCGGGCAGGTGGCGACAGGGGGCCGACCAGCGCCTCGGCAATCGCACCGACCAGGCAGGCCGCCGTAAGACCGATCTGCTCGAGGCGAAACTCGCCGGCAGCGGCGCCCTCCTCCAGCAAATCGATGAACAGCTCGGCGTAGGCTTCGCGATAGAGCAGGCGCTGCTCGTCGACCTCCGGATCGACCGGCTCGGCGATCAGCGCGAAGGCCAGGCGGCGGCTGTGCCAGGCGCGGGCGGCGAACTGTTCCAGACCGATGCGCAGGCGCTCGCTGGCACGCCCCGGACCACGAAAGGCGGCAGCCAGGGCGTTGACCTCTCGCTGGCTGGCAGCGGCGAAGACTTCGGCGGCCAGTTCGCCCTTGCTGCGAAAGTGCCGGTACAGACTGCCGGTGGCGATACCGACATCATCGGCCAGTGCCTGCATGGTCAGGGCGGCGAAACCACCCGCGGCCACCCGCAGCAAGGCACAATCGAGGATGCGCTGGCGCTGCGCATGATCGCGGTCGAGTCGAGCTTCAGTGATGCGATAAGCCATGGTCTGAATCCTGATTCACATGTATGCAGTGAATCAGGATTCAGACCATGGCTAAAGAGGCTATCCGGCCAAACCTGCCGCTGAATCGGGAAGCAGACGAGCTGGAGCAGGCCGCCGCTCAGGCCGGCGCGGAACCGCCGGAAACCGTAGCGGCATGGCACAGCACCCATTCATGCAGGAGGATGCGCAGCTCCTCGAACTTCACCGGTTTGGCCAGGTAATCGCTCATGCCTGCGGCCAGGCAGCGCTCACGGTCGCCGCTGTGGCTATGCGCCGTGATCGCCAGCACCGGTAACTCGACGCAACCAGGCAGCGCACGGATCGCCCGGCAGGTGGCGAAGCCGTCCATCACCGGCATCTGGCAGTCCAGCAGCACGGCGTCGACGGTTTCGCCGCGCAGCAGCTCCAGCGCCTCGGCACCGTTGTCGGCGGTGCGCACCCGGTAGCCGAGCTTGAGCAACATGCCACGGGTCACCAGCTGGTTGATCGCGTTGTCCTCGACGATCAGCACCGTGCACTGCTGCGCCTGGCGCTGCACCGTGCCAGTCGGTGCGCGCGGCGGACGCGCAGCCGGCGCCGCCTGCTGCTCCGGCAGGGTCAGCGGCACGTTGAGGCGAAAGCGGCTACCGACGCCAGGCTGTGACTCGTGACTGAGGCTGCCGCCGAGCAGGTCGACCAGCTGTCGACAAATCGCCAGGCCGATGCCGAGGCCGCCGTACTTGCGGGTCATGGAGCCGTCGAGCTGATGGAAACGCTGATACAGGTCGCCCTCATGGGTGAAACCGATCCCGCTGTCGCTGACCACCACGCTCAGCGGCAGACTGCTGCCCACGCTGCCGGCACGGCCGACCTGCAGAACCACGCCACCGTCGCTGGTGAACTTGATGGCGTTGTCCAGCAAGTAACCCAGGGCCTGAGCCAGTTTGGCCGCGTCGCCCTCCAGGGTATCGGGCAGGTGGTCATCCAGTTCCAGGGTGAAGGTCAGCCCCTTCTCTTCCGCACGCGGCGCGTACTGGGCGCGCAGGCCGTCGAACAACCCGCGCAGGCTGAACGCCTCACGCCGCGGGTAGAGCTTGCCGGCCTGCAGTTCGGTCAGGGCGAGGATGTCGTTGACCATGCGCATCATGTCGCGTGCGGACGCCGCCGCGGTCTTCTGGTACTGCTCCAGCTCGATGTCCATCTTCACCGTCTGCATCAGCTCCAGCGAGCCGATCACGCCATTCATCGGCGTGCGCAACTCGTGGGTGACGGTGGCGAGGAACTCGTCCTTGAACCGGTTGCTGTCGGCCAGTTCCTGGTTCAACGCTTCGAGCTTGCGGCCGGCTTCCTGCAGGATGCGCGTGCGCTCTTCCTTCATTGCGTTGATGCGATCGGCCAGTGCCAGCGACAGCAGGCCCACTTCCAGCGCCGAACCGATCTGGCTGGCATACATGGTGAAAAAGACGTTGGGCAGATAGCCCAGCACCATCAGGGTGTTGACGATGCCACCGATGAGAAAGGCGCTCCAGGCGAAGATGAAGTAGCGCGCCACACGCATGCCGCGCAGCCAGGCGAGGATGCCGGCGGCGAAGATCACCACGGTGAACAGCAGGGCCAGGTAGGTCGCCAGGCGCAGCGCCGTCGCGTAACTGAGGCACAGCGCCAGGATCATGACCCCGGCGCCACAAGCCATCAGCAGCAGCAACAGGCGGTCGACCCAGGGACTGTGCTCCGAGGTGTGCAGGAAGCTGCGCGCGAACTGACAGCCGAACAGCGCCGCCGAACCGATCAGGAAAGGAGTCGCGGCGTTGGCCCACCAGGGGTTGTCGGGCCAGAAATACTCGATGCCGGCACCGTTGACCGAGATCTGATAGAGGCCGAACGAGGCGATATAGAGAATGTAATAGAGGTAACTGGTGTCGCGGACGCTGAGAAAGATGAACAGGTTATAGAACAGCATCACCAGCAACACGCCGTAGATGATACCGAGCACGTAGATGCGCCCCGGCTGCTCTTCCAGAAAGGCATTGGGTGCCCAGAGGGTCAGCGGCGCCTGGATCGAGCCCTGGCTCTCCAGGCGCAGGTAGATGCGTTTTTCCTGGTTAGGCTCGAGGCTCAACTCGAAGAGGTAGTTGTTCTGGCGGATCTGCCGGCTGTCGAACGGCAACGCATCGCCAGTGCGTTGAGCCAGGGCGAAGCCGCCCGTCTCATCCGGCAGATACAGTTCCAGGTGATCGAGCGGCGGATAGGCCAGTTCCAGCAACCAGTTGCGCGCGCCCCGCGCCTTGTGAGGCAGGTAATGCAGGTCCAGGCGCAGCCAGAATACCGAGCGCGAATAGCCGGCATTGAGCACCGGCTTGTCATGCAGACGGAAGCTGCCTTGCACGGCCGGCGAGGCGATATCGTCGATGCTGGCGTCGCCACGCACGTCCTCGAACACGTACATGCTCTGTCCCAGCGGCAGCGCACGCGTCTGTTCGTCGAAGGTAACGGCGCCCACAAGCGAGGGAAGAACGAGGCTCAGGATGAGCAGGAGCAGCCGGTACATACGACTCCAAAACCCTGTCGAACGACGCCCAGGCCCCCATTAGCCCATCGGATGGCGCCGTCACGCACGGCAGACTTATATTCGAATCGCTCTACTCTAGGGACTGTTGGGACGCTTTTCCAGATTCAGGCGGCAGTTTCAGCAGTGTGTAGACCATAGTCGCAGCCAGGTACGGCCAGGCAGACACCCCGCCACGGCTTCAGCTCGAAGGCACCGAGGCGCGCGCTCCGGCATGGAGCACAGCGCTCGTTCGATGCAACCCGAGGTGGTGGCCCGGAATGATGCCATTCCCAGACTGGCCAGCTTCGATGCCTGCGACAATCACAACGGCTGCCCAGCGCCATGGCATGCAGCGACCGACAGGCGGTTAGTGATAAGCTCGCGCACCATGAAAACGCCAAACTTCCGCCCCGTAGTGCTCTGCATGTCCGGCCACGACCCGAGCGGTGGTGCCGGTTTGCAGGCCGACATCGAAGCCCTGCTGGCCCAAGGCTGCCACGCCGCCCCGACGGTGACCGCCCTGACCGTGCAGGATACCGTCAACGTCAGCGATTTCCGCGTACTCGACCGTGACTGGGTACTGGCCCAGGCCCGCGCCGTGATCGCCGATATGCCCGTCGCAGCCGTCAAGCTGGGCATGCTTGGCTCGGTGGAGATGGTCGACACCGTGCTTGAGGTGATGAGCCAGCTACCCGGCGTCCCACTGGTCTGCGACCCGGTGCTGCGCGCTGGCGGCGGCGGCTCGCTGGGCAAGGAAGACGTCGGCTATGCCATGCGCGAGCGCCTGTTCGCCGCATCCACCATCGCCACACCGAACCTGCCGGAAGCACGTATCCTCGCCGAGTTGCCGCAAGGCAGCGCCGACGAATGCGCCGACAAGCTGCTGCCGTTTATCGAGCACCTGCTGATCACTGGCGGCCACGGTGACGAAGCCGAAGTGCACAACCGCCTGTACTGCCGCGACGGCAGCCGTCACACCTTCACCTGCGCGCGCCTGCCCGGTAGCTACCATGGCTCCGGTTGCACCCTGGCCAGCACTCTGGCCGGTCGCCTGGCCCTCGGACAGGAACTGGTCAGTGCAGTGAAGAGCGCCCTCGATTACACCTGGTGCACCTTGCGTGACGCCGAGCAACCCGGCCACGGCCAGTACGTGCCGCGCCGCCTGCCGTTGGATTACGGCCAATGAGCCTGCGCGGCCTCTACGCCATCACCGACACCCCGCTGCTGGCCGGCGGCAAGCTGCTGCCCTACGCCGAAGCGGCGCTGAGCGGTGGCGCGCGCCTGTTGCAATACCGCGACAAATCCACCGACGCCGCACGCCGCTTCGATGAAGCCCAGGCCCTGGCCGAGCTGTGCCAACGCCACGGCGCCACGCTGATCATCAACGACGACCTGGAGCTGGCCGCACGCCTGGGCGTTGGCCTGCACCTGGGGCAAAGCGACGGCTCGCTAGCCGCCGCCCGTGCCCGCCTCGGTGCCGATACGGTGATCGGCGGCACCTGCCATGCCCAGCTGGAGCTGGCCGAACGTGCAGTCGCCGAAGGCGCCAGCTATATCGCCTTCGGCCGCTTCTTCAACTCCAACACCAAACCTGGCGCCCCGGCTGCCACCGTGGAGCTGCTGGATGAAGCGCGCGCGCGTTTTGCCCAGCCCATCGTCGCCATCGGCGGTGTGACCTTAGGCACCGCGCCAGGCCTCATCGCCCGCGGCGCCAGCATGGTCGCCGTGATCCACGCCCTGTTCGCTGCGGACTCCGCCCTCGAGGTAGAAGACCGCGCCCGCGCCTTCGCCGCGCTGTTCGATTGACCCTTTTGCAGAGAGAACCCGTCATGTCCCGCTCCGAGATCCTCTTCGCCAACGCCCAGAAACACATCCCCGGCGGCGTCAACTCGCCGGTGCGCGCCTTCCGCAGCGTCGGCGGCACCCCGCTGTTCTTCAAGCACGCCGCTGGCGCCTATGTCGTCGACGAAGACGACAAGCGTTACGTCGACTACGTCGGCTCCTGGGGCCCGATGATCCTCGGCCACAGCCACCCGGACGTACTCGATTCGGTGCGCCGCCAGCTGGAACACGGCCTGTCCTACGGCGCGCCGACCGCTCTGGAAACCGAAATGGCCGAGCTGGTCTGCGGCCTGGTGCCGTCGATGGAAATGGTGCGCATGGTCAGCTCCGGCACCGAGGCGACCATGAGCGCCATCCGCCTGGCCCGTGGCTATACCGGCCGCGACAGCATCATCAAGTTCGAAGGCTGCTACCACGGTCACTCCGACAGCCTGCTGGTCAAGGCCGGCTCCGGTCTGCTGACCCAGGGCGTGCCGAACTCCGCGGGCGTGCCGGCGGCCTTCGCCAAGCACACCCTGACCCTGCCGTTCAACGACATCGCCGCCGTGGCCGAGTGCCTGGCCCAGGTCGGCCAGGAAGTCGCCTGCATCATCGTCGAGCCAGTGGCCGGCAACATGAACTGCGTACCGCCAGCGCCGGGCTTCCTCGAAGGCCTGCGCGAGCAGTGCGACAAGCATGGCGTGGTGCTGATCTTCGACGAAGTGATGACCGGTTTCCGCGTCGCCCTCGGTGGCGCCCAGGCGCACTACGGCGTCACTCCGGACCTGACCACCTTCGGCAAGATCATCGGCGGCGGCATGCCGGTGGGCTGCTTCGGCGGCAAGCGCGCGATCATGGAATGCATCGCCCCGCTCGGCCCGGTCTACCAGGCCGGCACCCTGTCAGGTAACCCGCTGGCCATGGCCGCCGGCCTGACCACCCTCAAGCTGATCAGCCGCCCGGGCTTCCACACCGAGCTCAGCGACTACACCTCGCGCATGCTCGCGGGCCTGCAGGAGCGTGCCGATGCGGCCGGCGTTCCCTTCGTCACCACGCAAGCCGGGGCCATGTTCGGCCTGTACTTCAGCGGTGCCGACGACATCGTCACCTTCGCCGATGTGATGGCCAGCGACAGCGCGCGCTTCAACCGCTTCTTCCACCTGATGCTCAATGGCGGCGTGTACCTGGCGCCGAGCGCCTTCGAGGCCGGTTTCACCTCCATCGCCCACGGCGACAAGGAGCTGGAAATCACCTTCGCCGCTGCCGAGCGCGCTTTCGCCGAGCTGAAAAAAGCCTGATGCAATACAGCACCGCCTTCACCGATGCCTTGCTGGCACTGGCGTGCGCCGCCTGCGCCTGGCTGATCGGCCGGGCACGCGGGCGCTACGGCGAGGGCGATCAGCCAGCACTGTTCTGCGCCCTGCTCGGTTTTCTGCTGCCAGCAGCGGCCGCTAGCGTCGGCGTGATTCGCTACGGTTTCGACCCAAGCTGGCAGCCCGCACATCTGTGGCTCACGCAAGCCAGCAGTTTTCTCGGCCTGCCCCTGCTCGGCGCCGCCGCCCTGGCGCTGGGCCGCGGCTGGGCCTGGAGCCGACCGAACTGGGGGCGCATCCTGCTCGGACTGTGCGCGTTCTTCGAGCTGTTCCGTCAACTGGGTTATCTGGAGGACTACCGCCTGGCGCTGAACCTGGCCACGCTGGTACTGATCCTCTATGCCGGCGCCGTGCAATGGCCACGCCGTGCACCTGCGATCATCGCTGCCGTGGCGGCGGGCCTGTTTCTGCTGGCTGGCCTGGCAGTTGGCAGCGAGGGCATGATCGGGCCGCTGCGCCGCGTCGACCTGTTCCATCTGCTGCTGGCACCGGCCTACCCGCTGCTGGCCTGGCTGCTGCTGAGCCTGCCGGCAAGCGCAAAGCGACAGCCCGGTTAACAGACCGCTGAAAAACGTCGGCGACGACTGCATGGATGCAGGCGGCAGAGCGAAGCAGGAAGCCAAAAAACAGCCCGGTAAAGCCTTTGTAACAAGCCCCCGGTTTATTCCATAATGCGACGGCCGGCACACCTTGCGCCGGCCGGGCACGTCACCCGCCCTGAACTGCCGAGGTCCCGTTATCCAGATGAACCGCACCGGCCGCACCCTGTCCCTGGGCTGCCTGTTGCTTTTCCTCCCGCTGTTTGCGTTCGCAGGCGGCAACTCCCTGCTGATCCCGGCCAGCGGCAGCTGTGCCCTGAACGCCTCCCCCGAAGAGATGCCCGACGCCCTGGCCAGTTGCCAGGAAATGGCGCGCGCCGGCAGCATGCAGGCGGCCTATGAGCTGGGTGAGTACTACTACGACGGCAAGCGTACCCCGCGCGACCTCAAGCAGGCCCTGACCTGGTTCGAACGCGCCTCGCTGCAAGGGCACGCCGAAGCGCAACTGCGCCTGGGCACCATGTTCTTCCGGGGCGAAGGCGTACCGGCCAACAATGTGCAGGCTTACATCGTGCTGAAGATGGCGTCGGTCAATGGCTCGGACGAAGCCATGGACAGTGCCGACCTGGTATCGGCACAGATGCGTCGCGACGAACTGGAAATCGCCAGCCAGGTGCTGGGACAGATCTTCCGCAGCTACCTGCTGGAACTACAGACCGCCGAAGGCCGCTCCCCCTTCTCGCCGCTGCCCTAAAAACGCGGGCGCGCGCGGCGCACCCTAGGGCTCCGGGCTTACTTGTCCGGCATCGGCATGGGGAACGGCATCACGTTGCCGCCGCCCTTGGCTTCGCTGATCTTCGCCGTGCCCAAACGCTCCACCTCGTCGATACGGATGATCGCGTGCATCGGCACGAAGCTGCGCACCACACCTTCGAACTGCGCCTTGAGCTTCTCCTCGCTGGGGTCGACCACCAGCTGGCTGCGCTCGCCGAAGACGAATTCCTCCACCTCCAGAAAGCCCCACAGATCGCTCTGATAGATCTGTTTGGCATACATCTCGTACACCTGGCCCTGGTTGAGGAAAATCACCTTGTAGATGGGATCGCGCTTGCTCATGAAGACTCGAAGTCAGGAAAAACGGGGCGCGCAGGATAGCACAGCACAGCCGAACGACACCGCGCACCCGCAACTGGAATAACATGCAACGACGATCAAGGATGAGCCCCATGCCACACCATCGTATTTCATACGCCTTGCTGCTCAGCGTCGCCCTGGCACTGCCCGCGTACGCCACAGAAAAGGATTGTTCGACAGAGGCGCTGCGCCGCCCACTGGTCGACGCCCTGGTATCCAGGGGCGATTACGAGAGTGCGATTGATCGCCTGGAGCAGGTCAAACAGCGTCAGGATTCCTGCAATCCCGAGACCCTGGATGCCAATTGGTATTGGCTGCGCAGCGATCTGTCTTTCACCTACCTCAAGGCCGGCCGCGAACAGGACTGCCTCGCCCTGCTCGCACCACTGATCGACAACCCGGCCAGTTCCCAGAACATCATCCAGCAGAATCTGGAGGACGCGGGCCGACTGCAGCACGCTCTGGAAACCAACCAGCGGTTATGCACCGCGGCTCATGAGGCACGGCTTGGCGCTTATGCATCAACGCCTTGCCCATACCCCGTAAGCGGCGCACTGGCCAGCGTTGCCACCGCTGCAGGCGGTTGCCTGGCGCTCATTCCTGGCGCAGAAGCGGCAAACTGCCCTCGGCTTGAGCAATGGCAACAGGGAAAACCTATCCGCCAGATTCGCTCCGTAAAGACCGATATCGATAGCCCGCTCGTCGATACGTCGCGCTGCTGCAGTATCAAGGAATTGCGCGTGGCAGAGAATGACGGTCAATACCGCCTGCGCCTGGCCGGTGAAGGGCGCGACTGCTATGGCGGCAGCGCCTACGACCTGATCGACACTCTCTATCTGTTGCAGGACAACGAACTGATACCCGAACGAGATTTTTCGCGCACGCGCTGAGCGGTGGCATCGCCCTTGGCACACGCCTATAATGCGCGGTCATTTTTTAACCACCTCAGACAGTGCCATGACCAAGAAGCTCTATATCGAAACCCACGGTTGCCAGATGAACGAGTACGACAGCTCGCGCATGGTCGACCTGCTGGGCGAGCATCAGGCCCTGGAGGTCACGGAAAAACCCGAAGAAGCAGACGTGATCCTGCTCAATACCTGCTCGATCCGCGAGAAGGCGCAGGACAAGGTGTTCTCCCAGCTCGGCCGCTGGCGCGAGCTGAAGCAGGCCAACCCGGATCTGGTGATCGGCGTCGGCGGCTGCGTGGCCAGCCAGGAAGGCGCGGCGATTCGCGACCGCGCACCCTACGTCGACGTGGTGTTCGGCCCGCAGACCCTGCACCGCCTGCCGGAAATGATCGACGCGGCGCGCACCACCAAGACCGCCCAGGTGGACATCAGCTTCCCCGAGATCGAGAAGTTCGACCGCCTGCCCGAGCCGCGCGTCGACGGCCCCAGCGCCTTCGTCTCGGTTATGGAAGGCTGCAGCAAGTACTGCACCTTCTGCGTGGTGCCCTACACCCGAGGCGAGGAAGTCAGCCGCCCGCTGATCGACGTGCTGATGGAAATCACCTCCCTGACCGAGAAGGGCGTGAAGGAAATCACCCTGCTCGGGCAGAACGTCAACGGCTACCGTGGCGAAGCGCCGGACGGCCATATCGCCGACTTCGCCGAGCTGCTGCATGCCGTGGCAGCCCTCGATGGTGTGGAGCGTATCCGCTACACCACCAGCCACCCGCTGGAGTTCTCCGACGCGATCATCGCGGCCCATGCCGAGATTCCGCAGCTGGTGAAATACCTGCACCTGCCGGTGCAATCCGGCTCGGATCGCATCCTTGCGGCGATGAAGCGCAACCACACCGCGCTGGAGTACAAGTCGCGCATCCGCAAGCTGCGCGCGGCGGTGCCGGACATCCTGATCAGCTCGGACTTCATCGTCGGCTTCCCTGGCGAGACCGAGAAGGACTTCGAGCAGACCATGAAGCTGATCGAGGACGTCGGTTTCGACTTTTCCTTCTCCTTCATCTACAGCTCGCGCCCGGGCACGCCGGCTGCCGACCTGGTCGACGACACCCCGGACGAAGTGAAGAAGCAGCGCCTGGCCATGCTGCAGCACCGCATCAGCCAGAACGGCTTCGAGAACAGCCGACGCATGGTCGGCACGGTTCAGCGCATCCTGGTCAGCGACTATTCGAAGAAGGACCCGGGCATGCTCCAGGGCCGTACCGAGCAGAACCGCATCGTCAACTTCCGTTGCGACAACCCGCGCCTGATCGGCCAGTTCGTCGACGTGCACATCGACGATGCCCTGCCGCATTCGCTGCGCGGCACTCTGCTGGATATCGGCACCCTCCACTAATGTAGCGGGCGCCCCCACTTGCGTTGTGGGCGCCCGGCGTTATGCTGCCTTTCAACCCCCAGACAAGTGACGATCACACCATCACCTTGAACGCCTCTCTAGAACCTCATCGCTTCACCCTCGAACCTTTCGAGGCCCGCCGTTTCGCCAACCTCTGCGGCCAGTTCGACGAGCATCTGCGCCTGATCGAAGAGCGCCTCGGCCTGGAAATCCGCAACCGTGGCAACCAGTTCGAGCTGCTTGGCGGCGCCGACAAGACCCAGGCCGCCGAAACCCTGCTGCGCAAGCTGTACCGCGAAACCAAAGCCACCGAGCTGTCGCCCGATCTGGTGCACCTGTATCTGCAGGAGTCCGGTGTCGAAGAGCTGGTCAACCCGAGCAACCTGCCTCAGGTGACCCTGCGCACCAAGAAGGGCGTGATCAAGCCTCGCGGCGCCAACCAGCAGCGCTATGTCAAGGCGATCCTCGACAATGACATCAACTTCGGCATCGGCCCGGCCGGTACCGGCAAGACCTACCTGGCCGTGGCCTGCGCGGTGGACGCGCTGGAGCGCGAGCAGGTGCGCCGCATCCTGCTGGTGCGCCCGGCGGTGGAGGCCGGCGAGAAGCTCGGTTTCCTGCCCGGCGACCTGGCACAGAAGATCGACCCCTACCTGCGCCCGCTGTACGACGCGCTGTACGAGATGCTTGGCTTCGAGTACGTGGCCAAGCTGATCGAGAAGCAAGTCATCGAGATTGCGCCGCTGGCCTACATGCGCGGGCGCACGCTTAACAACAGCTTCATCATTCTCGACGAGAGTCAGAACACCACCGTCGAGCAGATGAAGATGTTCCTCACCCGTATCGGTTTCGGCTCCACCGCCGTGATCACCGGCGACATCACCCAGGTCGACCTGCCGCGCGGCACCAAGAGCGGCCTGGCCCACGTCATCGAGGTACTGCGTGACGTGCCTGGCATCAGCTTCACCCACTTCAAGCCCAAGGACGTGGTGCGCCACCCATTGGTGCAGCGCATCGTCGAAGCCTACGAGCGCCACGACGCACGCCTGAACGGCAAGGGCGACAGCCACGATGCTTGAACTGGATCTGCAACTGGCCAGCGACGGCCAGCACCCGGACGAGGCGCAACTGCGCCGCTGGTGCGAACTGGCCCTGCGCCAGCGCACCGCCGATTCGGAGCTGACCATTCGCCTGGTCGACGAGGCCGAAGGCCGCGAGCTGAACCACACCTGGCGGCACAAGGACTACGCCACCAACGTCCTGTCCTTCCCCGCCGAGATTCCCGATGGAATTCTCGACATCCCGCTGCTAGGCGATCTGGTGATCTGCGTGCCGGTGGTCGAGCGCGAGGCGGCCGAGCAAGGCAAGGCCCTGCACGCGCACTGGGCCCACCTGGTGATCCACGGCTGCCTGCACCTGCTGGGTTATGACCATATCGAGGAAGACGAAGCCCTCGAGATGGAAGAACTGGAACGACAATTGCTCGCCGAACTGGGTCACCCCGACCCTTATGCGGACGACGAATCTCCTATTGATAAGGACCCCGAGTAAAACGCCATGAGCGAAGACCGATCGAGCAACGAGCAGAAGTCCTGGTTCAACAAGCTGACCCAGGCTTTTGCTCATGAACCAAGGAACCGCCAGGAACTGCTGGAAGTCCTGCGCGAAGCCCACCAGAACAAACTGCTCGACAGCGAAGCGCTGGCCATTGTCGAAGGCGCCATTCAGGTCGCCGACCTGCAGGTTCGCGACATCATGGTCCCGCGCTCGCAGATGATCAGCATCAAGGCCACCCAGACGCCCCGCGAATTCCTGCCCGCCATCATCGACGCTGCGCACTCGCGTTACCCGGTGGTCGGCGAGAGCCTCGACGACGTCATCGGCATTCTCCTGGCCAAGGATCTGCTGCCGCTGATCCTGCAGGGCGAACAGCCCAACTTCAACATCAAGGATCTGCTGCGCCCGGCCACTTTCGTGCCCGAATCCAAGCGCCTCAACGTGCTGCTGCGCGAGTTTCGCGCCAACCACAACCACATGGCCGTGGTCATCGACGAATACGGCGGCGTTGCCGGCCTGGTGACCATCGAAGACGTGCTCGAACAGATCGTCGGCGACATCGAGGACGAGCACGATGTCGAGGAGGACGGCTACATCAAGCCGCTGCCCTCCGGCGACTACCTGATCAAGGCGCTGACGCCCATCGACAGCTTCAACGAGACCTTCGACAGCGAGTTCTCCGACGACGAGTACGACACCGTCGGCGGTCTGGTGATGAACGCCTTCGGCCACCTGCCCAAGCGCAACGAAGTCACCGAGATCGGCGAGTTCCGCTTCCGCGTGCTCAATGCCGACAGCCGCCGCATCCACCTGCTGCGCCTGACCCCGGTCAGCCGCTGACGGCTGGTATCCGGGGATGGCGAGCGCGCCTCCCCGGCTTGCATCCGGCTACGACTTGCCGCCTGCCACTGCCTGCCCCTACCCTTGCGCCACCCTGATTCCAAGGATCAACCCATGCTGCAATGGATCACTCGTCCGGGCTGGCCCGGCCACCTGCTCGCCTGCGGCGCAGGCGCACTGACCACCCTGGCGCTCGCCCCGTTCGATCTCTGGCCATTGGCCGTGCTGTCCATTGCCCTGTTCTATTTCGGCCTGCGCCATCTGCGCCCCGGCCAGGCAGCGCTACGCGGCTGGAGCTATGGCTTCGGCCTGTTCGCCTCTGGCACCAGCTGGGTGTATGTCAGCATCCACGACTACGGCGCCGCCTCCCCCGCATTGGCGGGTGCTCTCACCCTGGGCTTCGTCGCAGGCCTGGGCCTGCTCTTCGCCCTGACCGCCGCCCTCTGGGCACGCTGGCTACGTCGCAGCGAAGCGCCGCTGGCCGATGCCCTGGCGTTCGCCGCGCTGTGGGTCGCTCAGGAAGTGTTTCGCGGCTGGTTCCTCACCGGCTTCCCCTGGCTGTATGCCGGCTACAGCCAGCTCGACGGCCCGCTGAGCGGTCTGGTGCCGGTTGGCGGGGTCTGGCTGGCGTCCTTCGTCATTGCCCTGTCGGCAGCGCTGATCGTCAATCTGGAGCGCCTGCGCCCGCAAAAGCCGCGTTACGTCTGCGCCCTGCTCCTGCTGCTGAGCCCCTGGCTCGCTGGCCTGGCCCTGAAGGATCACAACTGGACGCGACCATCGGGCAACAGCCTCAGCGTCGCCGCCGTGCAGGGCAACGTCGAGCAGAGCATGAAATGGGATCCGGCCCAGCTCAACGCGCAGCTCGCGCTTTATCGCGATCTCAGCTTCAGCGCCAAGCCGGTCGACATTCTGGTCTGGCCGGAAACGGCGATCCCGGTGCTCAAGGACATGGCCCAGGGCTATATCGGCGTGATGGACCGCTTCGCCCGTGACCGCAACAGCGCGCTGATCACAGGCGTGCCCGTGCGCCAGTCCAACGAGCACGGGGAAATTCGTTACTACAACGCCATCACCAGCTTCGGCGAGGGCCAGGGCACCTACCTCAAGCAGAAGCTGGTGCCATTCGGCGAGTACGTGCCCCTGCAGGACCTGCTGCGCGGCTTGATCGCCTTCTTCGACCTGCCCATGTCCGACTTCGCCCGCGGCCCGGCCGACCAACAGCCGCTACTGGCCAAGGGACATCGCATCGCGCCGTTCATCTGCTACGAAGTGGTCTATCCGGAGTTCGCGGCAGCGCTGGCGGCGGATAGCGATATCCTCCTGACCGTGAGCAACGACGCCTGGTTCGGCACCTCCATCGGCCCGCTGCAGCACCTGCAGATGGCGCAGATGCGTGCACTGGAAGCAGGGCGCTGGATGATCCGCGCCACCAACAACGGCATGACCGTGGTGATCGACCCACAGGGGCGCATCCAGTTCAGCCTGCCACAGTTCGAACGCGGCGTGCTGTACGGTGAGGTCCTGCCCATGCAGGGGCTGACGCCCTATCTGCAGTGGCGCATCTGGCCGCTGGCGATACTCTGCGCCCTACTGCTGGGCTGGGCGCTGCTGGCCAGCCGCATGGCCAAGACGGTATAGGAGCAGCGGAGCAAGACACCGAACAGGCCTTGAGGCGCGATCGAGCCGCCAAGCCACAGCATCGCAGGAGCGGCTGGGCGGCACTCCGCTCCTACGCGAAGGTTCAGCCTCGATCACCGCCATATATCAGCGGATAGCTCAGCAGGCCAATGACCTCATTGAGCAACTGACTGCTCTGCCAGATCACCCGTGACTCGGGCAGCCAACCGCCCAGGGGCCGGCTGTAGCCGGCACTGAGATAGCCCATCGGCGCGCTGATCACCTCGAAACCGGCCTGCTCGAAACACCAGCGCGCCCGCGGCATATGCCAGGCCTGGGTGACCAGCACCACGCGCCGCACGCCCTGCGGCTGCAACAACCGCGCACTGAGCACGGCGTTCTCCCAGGTGGTGCGGCTTTCCTCCTCCAGCCAGCGAATATCCAAGCCATAGTCGCGCTGCATGGCATCGGCCATCAGTGCAGCTTCGCTGGGCGGCTGGCCGTAATGCAGGCCACCAGTGGCTGCCAGGGGCAGGCCAGACGCACGCGCCAGACGAGCGGCGTAGCGCAGCCGCTCCAAGGCCATCAGCCCCGGCTGATCGGTTCCACCCCAACCCGGATCGTTCTGCTCGCGCCCGGCGCCGAGAATCACGATGGCATCGGCACGCTGCGCCAGCGTCGGCCACTGCGTCTGCTCCAGTACCGGCTCACGCTCGAGCCAGGCGGCGCTCCATTGCATCACCGCCGGCAGGCTCATCAGCCACAGCCCAGCGAAACCGACGGCAAAGCACGTAACCGCCACTCGCGGAAAGCGGCGGCGCAGCCACCAACCCAGCAAAATCAGCAGGAGCAGAACGCCTGGCGGCATCAGCAATTGTTTGAGGATGTAGCGAATCGGCATCAGGCACCTCCGGGGCGCCCAAGCCTAACGAGGTTTACCGCTACGAAACAACTTCGAACCACAGGCCTGACAGGCCTGTGCATCCTGCCCGCGATGCCAGTTCACTGCGGTGCCACAAAGCGCACAACAAAGCGCCTGACGGCGCTTCATCAACGGCTTGACCCTGGCCATCGATTTGCCGCCGACGGCCTTGGCGCTACGCAGTGGCTGGCGCTGGATCAACGCCAACTCCTCGGCCGCTGAGTGCCAACCGCGCAGCCAGTGCAGGTCGCGATTGAGATAGGCGCGGATCAGCTCCAGTTCCGCCGGGCTCAATCCATCGAGCTCCAGCTCGCGCAGCGGCTCGGCATGCAGGCGGTTGGCGGTGTCGGCTTCCTCCAGCGCCAAGGCAAGCCTTTGCAGCAGTCGTTCGTAAAGACCACCACCCCGTTCCGCCTGCCGAGCATCGACCATCTAACACCTCGCGAGCCCCGACGACTGCGGGCCTTGAATAAAGCTTAGCGAAGGCCCTGCCGGCAGCCTGGCGCCGCGACAAACGGCGGGGACAGCACAATCGGGTTTCCCTCGGCAGACGGCGCTCATGTATGCTACGACGTTTTCCGCAAGCCCCATTCCTTCAGCGCCAGAGCCATGCACGAACAGTACTCGCCCCGTGAAATAGAAGCCGCCGCGCAGTCCCACTGGGACGCGCAAAAATCCTTCGTCGTCAGCGAACAGCCCGGCAAGGACACCTTCTACTGCCTGTCGATGTTCCCCTACCCCAGCGGCAAGCTACACATGGGGCATGTGCGCAACTACACCATCGGTGACGTGATCGCGCGCTACCAGCGCATGCAGGGCAAAAACGTGCTGCAGCCGATGGGCTGGGACGCCTTCGGCATGCCGGCGGAAAACGCCGCGATGAAGAACCAGGTGGCGCCGGCCAAGTGGACCTACGAGAACATCGCCTACATGAAGTCCCAGCTCAAATCGCTGGGCCTGGCCATCGACTGGACGCGTGAAGTCACCACCTGCAAGCCGGATTACTACCGCTGGGAACAGTGGCTGTTCACCCGCCTGTTCGAGAAGGGCGTGATCTACCGCAAGAACGGCACCGTCAACTGGGACCCGGTGGACCAGACCGTACTGGCCAACGAGCAGGTCATCGACGGCCGTGGCTGGCGTTCGGGCGCGCTGATCGAGAAGCGTGAAATCCCGATGTACTACTTCAAGATCACCGCTTACGCCGAAGAGCTGCTGAGCAGCCTGGATGAGCTCGATGGCTGGCCCGAGCAGGTCAAGACCATGCAGCGCAACTGGATCGGCAAGAGTTTCGGTGCCGACATCGTCTTCGACTACGACGTCGCCAGCATCGGCATCGACGGCCAACTGAAGGTTTACTCGACCCGCCCTGACACCTTGATGGGTGCCACCTACGTCGCCGTGGCCGCCGAGCACCCGCTGGCCCAGCGCGCTGCCGAGGGCAACCCGGCCATCGCCGCCTTCATCGCCGAGTGCAAGGCCGGCTCCGTGGCCGAGGCCGACATGGCCACCATGGAGAAGAAAGGCCTGGCCACCGGCCAGTTCGTCACTCATCCGCTGACCGGCGACAAGCTGCCGGTATTCGTCGCCAACTACGTGCTGTGGGGCTACGGCGAAGGCGCGGTGATGGCCGTACCGGCGCATGACGAGCGCGACTTCGAATTCGCGGGCAAGTACGACCTGCCGATCAAGCAGGTCTACACCGGCGAAGGCAAGGACTACGACGCCAGCACCTGGCAGGACTGGTACGGCGACAAGGCCGGCCTGACCACCATCAATTCCGGCAAGTACGACGGTCTGGACTTCAGCACCGCTTTCGACGCCATCGTCGGCGACCTGGAAGCCAGCGCGCACGGCACCCGCAAGACCCAGTTCCGCCTGCGCGACTGGGGCATCAGCCGCCAGCGCTACTGGGGCTGCCCGATCCCGATCATCCACTGCGATAGCTGCGGCGACGTGCCGGTGCCGGAAGACCAACTGCCGGTGGTACTGCCCGAAGACGTGGTGCCGGACGGCGCCGGCTCGCCGCTGGCCAAGATGCCCGAATTCTACGAATGCAGCTGCCCGAAATGCGGCGCCCCGGCCAAGCGCGAAACCGACACCATGGACACCTTCGTCGAGTCGTCCTGGTATTTCGCCCGCTATGCCAGCCCGAACTACGACAAGGGCATGGTCGACCCGGCTGCGGCCAACCACTGGCTGCCAGTCGATCAGTACATCGGCGGCATCGAGCACGCCATCCTGCACCTGCTGTACGCGCGCTTCTTCCACAAGCTGATGCGCGACGAGGGCCTGGTGTCCTCCAACGAGCCGTTCAAGAACCTGCTGACCCAGGGCATGGTGGTCGCCGAGACCTACTACCGCACCCTGGAAAACGGCGGCAAGGACTGGTTCAACCCGGCCGACGTCGAAGTCGAACGTGATGCCAAGGCCAAGGTCATCGGCGCCAAGCTCAAGAGCGACGGCTTGGCCGTGGAAATCGGCGGCACCGAGAAGATGTCCAAGTCGAAGAACAACGGCGTCGACCCGCAGGACATGATCGATGCCTACGGCGCCGACACCTGCCGCCTGTTCATGATGTTCGCCTCGCCGCCCGATCAGAGCTGCGAATGGTCGGATGCCGGCGTCGAAGGCGCCAACCGCTTCCTGCGCCGCGTCTGGCGTCTGGCCCACAGCCATGTCGCCGCCGGCCTGCCGGGCCAGCTGGATGCCACCGCGCTGTCCGACGAGCAGAAAGCCGTGCGCCGCGCCATTCACCTGGCGATCAAGCAGGCCAGCAACGATATCGGCCAGCACCACAAGTTCAACACCGCCGTCGCCCAGGTGATGACGCTGATGAACGTGCTGGAAAAGGCTGCCACCGCGACCGAACAGGATCGCGCACTGGTGCACGAAGGCCTGCAAGTCGTTACCCTGCTGCTGGCGCCGATCACCCCGCACATCAGCCACGAACTGTGGCAACGCCTCGGTCACGCCGATGCGGTGATCGATGCGCAATGGCCGCAGGTCGACGAGTCCGCCCTGGTGCAGGACAGCCTGACCCTGGTGGTACAGGTCAACGGCAAGCTGCGCGGGCAGATCGAGGTTCCGGCATCCGCTTCCCGCGAAGAGGTCGAAGCCGCCGCCCGTGCCAACGAGAACGTGCTGCGCTTCACCGAAGGCCTGAGCATTCGCAAGGTCATCGTGGTGCCAGGCAAGCTGGTCAACATAGTCGCCAACTGATTAAGCTCGGCGCCACACATGTGTGGCGTCGTGATCCGCCAAGGGGATATGAGAATGATGAAACGGAATCTGCTGGTCATCGGCCTGGCTGGCCTGCTCAGCGCGTGCGGTTTTCAGCTGCGCGGCACCGGCGATGTGCAGTTCGCCCTGAAGGAACTCGATGTCAGTGCGCGCGACGCCTATGGCAACACCGTGCAGCAAGTGCGTGACGTTCTGGAAAACAACGATGTTCGCGTTTACGCCGGTGCGCCCTACAAGCTGGTGATCACCCGCGAAACCGAGAATCGTCGCAGTGCCAGCTACAGCAGCGGCGCACGTACCGCCGAGTACGAACTGACCATGGAGCTGGACTACGAGATCCGCGGCGCGAAGAACCTGCTGCTGACCGGTAACAAGGTGGAAGTGCAGAACTACTACCAGCAGGACGATAACAACCTGGCCGGCTCCGACCAGGAAGCGACTCAACTGCGCGGCGAGCTGCGCCGTGAAATGATCCAGCAACTCGTGCAGAACCTGCAGCAAGTTACGCCAGAGCAACTGGACCAACTGCAGCAGACCGCCGAAGCCCGCGCCAAGGCAGAAGCCGAAGCCCTGGAAGCAGCGCGTCGTGCTCGCGAAAGCCAGGTCGCCCCGCAGCAGTCGCCGATCGAACTGCCGGTCCAGTAACGGCACCAGGGCCGCTGCGGCGGCCCTGATCCACTCGCCTCGATGGCATCACCTCGATGAAGCTCGCCCCCGCCCAGCTCGGCAAACACCTGCAAGGCTCTCTCGCACCGGTCTATGCGATCAGCGGTGACGAGCCGCTGTTGTGCCAGGAAACCGCTGACGCCATCCGCAATACCTGCCGCCAGCAGGGTTTCGGCGAACGCCAGGTGTTCAATGCCGAAGCCAACTTCGACTGGGGCAATCTGCTGCAGGCGGGCGCCAGCCTGTCGCTGTTCGCCGAGAAGCGTCTGCTGGAGCTGCGCCTGCCATCCGGCAAGCCTGGCGACAAGGGCGCCGCAGCCTTGCTGGAATACCTGGCCCGGCCGCCCGAGGACACCGTCCTGTTGCTGAGCCTGCCCAAGCTCGACGGCAGCACGCAGAAATCCAAATGGGCCAAGGCCCTGATCGACGGCCAGGCCTGCCAGTTCATCCAGATCTGGCCGGTGGATGCCAACCAGTTACCGCAGTGGATTCGCCAGCGCCTGGCCCAGGCCGGCCTCAGCGCCAGCGCCGACGCGGTGGACATGATCGCCGCACGGGTGGAAGGCAACCTGCTGGCTGCCGCCCAGGAAGTGGAAAAACTCAAGCTGCTCGCCACAGGCAACCAGATCGACGCTGAAACCGTCCAGGCTTCCGTGGCCGACAGCGCCCGCTTCGATGTATTCGGCCTGATCGACTGCGCGCTCGGCGGCGATGCCGCTCACGCCCTGCGCATGCTCGAAGGGCTGCGCGGCGAAGGCGTGGAAACCCCGGTGATTCTCTGGGCCCTGGCACGCGAGATTCGCCTGCTGGCCGGCATCGCCCATCAGCAGAGCCAGGGCATCCCGCTGGACAAGGCCTTCTCCAGCGCTCGTCCGCCCGTATGGGACAAACGCAGACCGCTGGTCTCCAAGGCGCTGCAACGCCACAGCAGCAAGCGCTGGGGTCAGCTGCTGCAGCAGGCGCAGCTGATCGACGCGCAGATCAAGGGTCAGGCGCCTGGTAACCCCTGGAGCGAGCTGGCCATGCTGACCCTGCAGCTGTCCGGGCAACGGCTACGCCTCGACTGAGCCTGGGTACGCTGGACATTTTCTGTACAGCGGCGCATAGTCCGCGCCGTCTGCATTGGCGCAGACCAGTCTGCATGAGGAAACGCCATGAGCAAGAAAACCGGCAAACGGCCGAACAAGGCCAAATCCATCGTCGCCCAGCCACTGTTTCGCTCCCGCCAGGAGCGACCACAGAAAGGCAAAGGCAGCTACCGCCGCGAAGCCTCCCACAATTGGGAGGCTTCTTGCTTTATGGGCCTCTTCGTTTCGCTGATAGCCCAGAATCCCCGTCGGGCATGCTAAGGTAACCGCCTGCTTAAACGCCCTGAGATAGACATGCCACACCAGTTTCCTCGTCGCGCCCTGGCTCTGCTTCCTCTCCTGCTACTGGCCGCCTGTGCCCAAGCCCCAGCGGAAAATCTGCCGACCGCCACGACTCCGGCAATGCCCCAGCCCACCATCGCAGTGCCATTGAGCAGTTTCGCCGACTGGCGCCAAGCCTTGCGCAGTGAAGCGATTGCCGCCGGTATCGACGCCAGCCTGTTCGACCACGCATTCGCCGGCATCAGCCCCGACCCTGCAGTGCTCAGGGCTGACAGCAGCCAGCCCGAGTTCACTCGCCCGGTGTGGGAGTATCTCGACGGCGCCGTGTCCTCCAGCCGTATTGGCCGTGGCCGAGTATTGCTGGCGCAGCACAACGCCGTACTGCAACGCATCGAACAGCAATATGGTGTCGAAGCGCAGATTCTGGTCGCCATCTGGGGCCTGGAAAGCAATTTCGGCAACAACATCGGTAGCAACAGTGTCATTCGCTCTCTCGCCACCCTCGCCTATGACGGTCGTCGTCAGGGTTTCTGGCGCGTGCAGTTGCTGGCCGCCCTGCAGATCCTGCAGAACGGCGACGTGGCCAGCGAGCGCATGATTGGCTCCTGGGCCGGCGCCATGGGCCAGACCCAGTTCATGCCCACGACCTACAACCAGCATGCGGTGGACTTCGACGGGGACGGCAAGCGCGACCTGTGGAACTCCTCGACCGATGCCCTGGCTTCGGCGGCGCACTACCTGCAGGCATCTGGCTGGCAGCGTGGCCAGCCCTGGGGCTTCGAGGTGAACCTGCCCGATGGCTTCGACTACGCCCTGGCCGACCCGGACCAGCGCCGCACGCTGGCCGAATGGGCCGAGCTTGGCGTACGTCCACTGGCGCCGACCGGCGCCGCCGCCAGCGCACGCGCCAGCCTGCAGTTGCCCGCCGGGCACAAGGGCCCGGCCTTCCTGCTGCTGGACAATTTCCGCAGCATCCTCAAGTACAACAACTCCACCTCCTACGCGCTGGCCATCGGCCTGCTGGCCGACAACCTGCTGCGCCCGAGCGAAGTCAAAGGGCAGTGGCCACGCGGCGAACGCCAGTTGGGGCGTAGCGAACGCGTCGAACTGCAGGAGTTGCTGACCAAGGCCGGATTCGATCCCGGCCCGGCCGACGGTATCATCGGCGCCAATACGCGCAAGGCCATCCGCGCCCTGCAGCTGCAACTGAACTGGCCAGCCGATGGCTACCCCAATACCGAGCTGCTGCAACAGCTGCGCGCACGCTAAGCCGAGCAAACGCTGTTCCTGTTGCCTGCCAGCGATGGCAGGCAACAGACCGATCAGGCGCGTCATCGGCATTTTGTCGACAGGCGGCCCCAGCGTCTGCATACACCTTCTGTGGTAGACTGGCCGGCGGCCAAAAGCCACCTGCCCACGGAGCCTCTACCGGAGCCCTGATTTCCGATGTCCGACACCTCCTCGCCCAAATCCGTCGCCAGCGGCGAAAAATTCCGCACCGCCCAAGGCATCACCGCGATCAAGGATGGTCAGAAGCGCCGCGCCTCGGCCGAACCCCAGGTCTTCGAGCCCAAACCCAAGTGGTTGCGAGTCAAGGCCCCTGGCGGCAGCCGCTTCGAAGCGGTCAAGCGCAACGTCGGCGAGCACCGCCTGAGCACCGTCTGCCAGGAGTCGCATTGCCCGAACATGGGCGAATGCTGGTCCAACGGCACGGCCACCATCATGCTGATGGGTTCGGTATGCACCCGCGCCTGCCGCTTCTGCGCCGTCGACACCGGCAATCCCAACGGCTGGCTGGATCTGGAAGAACCGCAGAACACCGCCAAGTCGGTAGAGCTGATGGCGCTGCGTTACATCGTGCTGACCTCGGTAGACCGTGACGACCTGGAAGACGGCGGCGCCGGGCACTATGCGGCCTGCGTGCGCGCAATCAAGGAAAACACCCCACAAGTGGTAGTAGAGGCCCTGACGCCGGATTTCGACGGTGATCACCAGGCCATCGAGCGCGTGGTCGATTCCGGCCTGGAAGTCTTCGCGCAGAACGTCGAGACGGTCAAACGCCTGACCCATGTGGTGCGCGACCCACGCGCCGGCTACGAGAAGACCCTCAAGGTCCTCGAGCACGCCAAGAAGCACCGCCCCGACGTGCTGACCAAGACCAGCCTGATGCTGGGCCTGGGTGAAACCGACGAGGAAATCATCGAGACCATGGATGATCTGCGCGCCATCGGCGTCGACATCCTCACCCTCGGTCAATACCTGCAGCCCACGCGCAATCACCTCAAGGTGCAGCGCTGGGTCAGCCCGGAAGAGTTCAATCGCTTCCGTGACATCGGCCTGGAGAAGGGCTTCATGGAAGTCGCCGCTGGCCCGCTGGTGCGCTCCAGCTACCGCGCCGACCGCGTGTTCGAGAAGAACAACCTGGGCCTTGCCGCACCGGTTCCGGTGCCTGGCCAGGAAGTCGATACCAGCCTGATTCCGGCATTGAACCTGAACTGACGGGTAGCGTTGGATAAACGAAAGGGGCGCCATGGCGCCCCTTTTTGTGTCTGCACGCTTGCCGCTGCTTACTGATAGCCCAGCCTGTCACGCAGCGCCTTCTCCAGACGCTGCGATACCTCGTCGAACGCAGGCGGCGCTTGCAGCAGGTCACGCACCTGGACCATCTTCAACCCGGCGTAACCGCAAGGATTGATGCGCAAGAACGGCGACATGTCCATATCGACATTCAGCGCCAGGCCATGGAACGAGCAGCCACGACTGACGCGCAGGCCCAGGGACGCGATCTTGTCGCCCGCCACGTACACACCCGGCGCATCCGCCTTGGGCGCGGCCTCGATGCCGTAACTGGCCAGCAAGTCGACCAGACTCTGCTCCATGGCGGTGACCAGCTCACGCACGCCAAGATCGAGACGACGCAGATCGAGCATCAGATAGGCCACCAACTGGCCAGGACCGTGATAGGTCACCTGGCCGCCACGCTCGACCTGCACCACCGGAATGTCGCCTGGCGCCAGCAGATGCTCGGCCTTGCCAGCCTGACCCTGGGTGAACACCTTGGGATGCTGCAACAACCAGATCTCGTCTGGCGTTTGTGCGTCACGCTCGACGGTGAGCCGACGCATGGCCTCCAGCGTAGGCTGGTAATCGACCAGACCAAGGTGGCGAACGATGAGTTCGGGCATCGGCTTCACAGCACCATGTGCACGCGGCCGGTGGCACGCAGATCGACGTGAATCGCCTGCAGCTGCTCGATGCTGGTCGCGGTGATGAGCACCTGCACGGAGAGGAAATTGCCATTGCGGCTGTCGCGCATCACCAGCGTGGATGCATCCAGATCCGGCGCATGGCGCTGGATCACTTCGATCACCAGATCGGAAAATCCTTCGCCAGCAGTGCCGATCACCTTGATCGGGTAACGCTCGCAGGGAAATTCGATCTTGGGTGGTTGAACGTCATTATCGGTCATGTCGTCAGCGGGCCTGTGGCCCGTCCAGAAAGGGCCGCCCCGGGCTGGAGCGGACTGGTTGAGTCAGGGCGCGTCCATGAGACGCTCGGCACAAGATGCAGTGCCCGGAAGACAGGCTGAATGAAACGGCGGAGCAGCCCCCTTTACAAGACGTAAGTGGGTGCTGCTCCGCCGTTTTCAATGCTGGAGCACAACGTGGCTCGCTTCCAGCGCGCCCGATCAGTTGAACAGGCCGAAGAAGAACAGGCGAATGCTGTCCCACAGACGACGCAGCAGGCCGCCCTCTTCCACCGACTGCAGCGCCACCAGATCGGTGCTGCGCACCACCTCGTCACCCAGTTTGACTTCGACCTTGCCGATCACGTCGCCCTGCTGGATCGGTGCGATCAGTTGCGGGTTGAGCGTCATGCTGGCCTGCAGTTTTTCCAGCTGGCCCTTGGGCATGGTCATGGTCAGGTTTTCCGCCAGCCCCGCCTTGACCTGGCTCGTCGCGCCTTTCCACACGGTGGCCTGGGCCAGCTCGGCGCCCTTCTGGTAGAAGGTGCGGCTTTCGAAGAAACGGAAGCCATAGGTCAGCAGCTTCTGGGTTTCCGCGGCGCGAGCCTGCTCGCTGTCAGTGCCGAACACCGAGGTGATCATGCGTGCACCATCGCGTACGGCCGACGCCACCAGGCAGTAGCCAGCCTCGGAGGTGTGGCCGGTTTTCAGGCCGTCGACAGTGCGGTCACGCCACAGCAGCAGGTTACGGTTGGGCTGCTTGATGTTGTTCCAGAGGAACTCCTTCTGCGAGTAGATCGCATAGTGCTCCGCGTCTTCGTCGATGATCGCGCGAGCCAGGATCGCCATGTCATGGGCACTGGAGTAGTGATCCGGATGCGGCAGGCCAGTGGCGTTCATGAAGTGGCTGTTCTTCATGCCGAGACGCTCGGCGGTGGCGTTCATCATGTCGGCGAAGGCGTCTTCGCTACCGGCGATGTACTCGGCGATGGCGATGCTCGCGTCGTTACCGGACTGGATGATGATGCCGTGCAGCAGGTCGTCGACCGTGGCCTGGCTGTTCAGTGGCAGGAACATGGTGGAACCACCGGAAGCGGCGCCACCGGTACGCCAGGCGTGCTCGCTGATGGTGACCAGATCCTTCTCGCCGATCTTGCCGTTGCGGATTTCCAGGGTGGCGATGTAGGCGGTCATCAGCTTGGTCAGGCTGGCTGGCGGCAGGCGCTGGTCAGCATTGTTCTCGACCAGGACGTTGCCGCTGGCGGCGTCCATCAGCACGTAGGATTTGGCGGCCAGTTGCGGCGCCGCAGGCACCACCTGCTGGTTGGCCATGGCAAGTGGCGCGGCCAGAAGGGTCAGTACCAGTGAAGCACGTTGCACGAAGCTGGTGATGTTCATCCGTCTCTCGAAAATCGTTGCATGGGTTTGTACGGCCCCGCAGGGCCATCTTGCGGCTCGCCAACGGGCAAGCCTCGGATTTAGTCCGGCAAAAGCCGGTTAAGTGCCATCAGTCGGCACGTACCAGTGTGGGTTGACCAAGGTTGGCAAGCCGCACGCTGCTCTGCAGCTGCTCAGCCTCGCCCTGGTTGCTGATCGGCCCCATTCGGACCCGATGCAGAATCTGCTGGTCGCGTACCACTGAGCTGATGAACACCGGCACACTGCTGGTCTGGCTCAGCTTGGACTTGAGCAGCTCCGCAGCGTCCGGATTGGCGAAGGCTCCCACCTGGAGATACAGGCCAGAAGCTCCGAGTGAATCGTTTTTTTTTGCGTCGATCTGTACCGGCACCACCGCAGCGGCGTGCTGAGCAGGCGGCGGCGCGTACTTCTCGACGGCAGGCGCTGCTGGCTGGGCCGCCGGCTGGGCGACGGCTGCCTTGGCTGGCTGGTTGTTGGCCAGCACCAGCGGCACCGGACGACCCTGCTGCGCCCACCACTCATGCGGATCGATGCCTTCGACCTTGACCCGCGCCGTGCCTTTCTCGGCATAGCCAAGCTTCTTCGCCGCCGCGAAAGACAGGTCGATGATGCGGTCCGAATAGAACGGCCCACGGTCGTTGACTCGCAGGATCACGACCTTGCCGTTCTCCAGGTTGGTCACGCGCACGTAACTGGGCAGCGGCAGGGTCTTGTGCGCAGCGGTCATGCCGTACAGGTCGTAGGTCTCACCGTTGGCTGTGGCCTGGCCGTGGAACTTGGTGCCATACCAGGACGCCGGGCCGACCGCCTGATAACGGCGCGCGTCCTGGATCGGGTAGTACTGCTTGCCGAACACCACATAGGGGCTGGCCTTGACCGGCCCGTAGTGCGGCATGGGAATGGCATCCTGAATCTTGGAGACGTCGACGTCCCACCAGGGCGCGCCATCACGATGCGGGCGGTTGAAATCGTCCGGCCCGGAGATACCGGCCGACTGCCCGGGCGCGGTGCCTGGCTGCGGCGCCCGATTGGAGGAGCAGCTCGCCAGCAACAGCGCTGCCGTTACGCAGGCTGCCAGCGGCAGCAGTTTTGATGCACTCATCGATTACCCCGTGCTTCGACCAGCAGCTCGGCCAGTTGGTTGACTGCCATGGCATACATCACGCTGCGATTGTAGCGGGTGATGGTGTAGAAGTTGGGCAAACCGAACCAGTATTCGTCGCCTTCGGCACCTTCCAGACGAAACGCGGTGACCGGCACGTCTTCAGCCAGCTGGTCCTGGCTGCTCCAGCCCAGCTCGCGCAGCTCGGCGACGTTCTTCACCGGATCCAGGCCCTGGGTCAGGCCTTCGTCGACACGCGCACCACTGACCTCAACGCGACTGGCGACCTGGCCACCGGCCTGCCAGCCGTGACGTTTGAAATAGCTGGCGACACTGCCAATGGCATCGGTCGGGTTGCTCCAGATGTTGATATGCCCGTCGCCGTCGAAATCCACGGCGTAGGCGCGGAAGCTGCTCGGCATGAACTGCGGCAGGCCCATGGCCCCAGCGTAGGAGCCTTTGAGCGAGAGCGGGTCGACCTGCTCTTCACGGGTCAGCATGAGAAACTCACGCAGCTCCTTGCGGAAGAACGGCGAGCGCGGCGGATAATCGAACGCCAGGGTGGACAACGCGTCCATCACGCGCCAACTGCCGGTGTTGCCGCCGTAGAAGGTCTCTACACCGATGATCGCAACGATGAACTGCGGTGGCACGCCGTACTCGGCCTCGGCCTTCTCCAGCGCCGCCTGGTTCTTGCTCCAGAACTCAACACCCTGGGCGATACGCTTGTCGGTGATGAAGATCGGCCGGTATTCCTTCCAGGGTTTGACCTTCTCGGCCGGACGCGAGATGGCGTCGAGAATGGCCTGCTTGCGCTCGACACCGGCGAACAGCGCGTACAACTGCTCGCTGGCAAAACCGTAGTCACGGGTCATTTCCTCGACGAACTCGGTCACCTGCGGCGAGTTCTGGTAATCGGCCGCCAGCGCCTGGGCACTGTTGCCGAGCATGCCGGCGATGCCAACGCCAATGAACGTACGAGCTGCCCAACTGCGCAGAGAATGCATTAACTCAAAACCCCCAAAATCAAACCTGAGCGATCCACTTTCTATGAGTGTGAATCGCCATCAATATCCCGAAGCCTGACAACAGCGTGACCAGATGGGTTCCGCCATAACTAATGAAGGGCAGCGGAACCCCAACCACCGGCAGCAAACCACTGACCATGCCGATGTTGACGAATACGTAGACGAAGAAGGTCATGGTCAGCGCCCCGGCCAGCAGCTTGCCGAACAGCGTCTGCGCCTGGGCAGTGATCACCAGGCCGCGCGCCAGCAACAGCATGTAGAGCAGCAACAGCAGACAGACACCGACCAGGCCGAACTCCTCCGCGAGCACGGCAATGATAAAGTCCGTATGGCTTTCCGGCAAAAAATCCAGGTGCGACTGGGTGCCCAGCAACCAGCCCTTGCCCAGTACGCCACCGGAGCCGATGGCGGCCTTGGACTGGATGATGTTCCAGCCTGCGCCGAGCGGATCGCTCTCCGGGTTGAGAAAGGTCAACACGCGGCGTTTCTGGTAGTCGTGCATGAGGAAGAACCACATGCCCACGGCAATCGGCACCACCGCTGCCGCCGCCCCCAGGATCCAGCGCCACTGCAGCCCCGCCATGAACACGACGAAGCCACCCGAGGCGAGAATCAGCAGCGAGGTGCCCAGATCCGGCTGCTTGGCGATCAGCACCACCGGCACGATGATCATGGCCAGACTGACGACGATATGCTTGAAGCGCGGCGGCAGGTTATGCCGCGACAGGTACCAGGCGATGGTCATCGGCATGATGATCTTCATCAGCTCCGAGGGCTGGAAGCGAATCACCCCGGGGATGTTGATCCAGCGCGTAGCGCCCATGGCGGTGTGCCCCATGACCTCCACCACCGTCAGCAGGGCGACTCCGATCACGTAGGCCAGCGGCACCCAGCGCGCCATGAAGCGCGGGTCGAACTGGGCGATGACCACCACTGCAACCATGCCGATGCCGAAGGACGATGCCTGCTTGATCAGCAGCTCGACGTTCTTGCCACTGGCCGAATAGAGAATGAACAGGCTGCCGGTCCCCAGAATCAGCAACAGCAACAGCAACCAGCCATCGATATGCATGCGCTGCAACAGGCTGGCGCGACGGCGCAGGACGTCTTCGTCGGACAGGGTACGGTCGAAATTGCTGATCATCGCTGACTGACCTCGGCAGGCGTGGGCAAGGCGAACTCGGCCTTGAGCTGACCGGTATTTTTATCCAGCAGCCAGGCATCCATTACCTGCTTGACCACTGGCGCGGCGACGCCGGAACCGGACTCACCGTTCTCCACCATCACCGCGACGGCGATCTGCGGGTTGTCCGCCGGCGCAAAGCCGATGAACAACGCATGGTCACGGTGGCGCTCCTGCACCTTGTTACGGTCGTACCTCTCACCCTGCTTGATCGCGACCACCTGCGCCGTCCCGCTCTTGCCAGCGATGCGATAGACCGCGCTGTCGCCCACCTTGCGCGCCGTGCCGCGAGCACCGTGCAGCACTTCTTCCATGCCGTGAATGCCGTATTCCCAGAACTTAGGATCACGCAGGACGATATCCGGAATCGGGTTGGGGTCCACCGGCTGGACACCGCCGACACTCTTGGCCAGGTGCGGACGAATCCACTTGCCACGCGTGGCCATCAAGGTGGTGGCCTGCGCCAGCTGCAGCGGCGTGGTCTGCATGTAGCCCTGACCGATGCCGAGAATCAGCGTCTCGCCCGGATACCAGGGCTGGCGGAAGCGCGCACGCTTCCAGTCGCGCGATGGCATCAGGCCCGAGGTCTCCTCGAACATGTCCAGCGCCACTCGCTGACCGAGACCGAAGCGGCTCATGTAGTCATGCAGACGGTCGATGCCCATCTTGTGCGCCAGCTCGTAGAAATAGGTGTCGTTGGAACGGGCGATGGCCAGGTTGAGATCGATCCAGCCGTCACCGCTGCGGTTCCAGTTACGGTACTTGTGGCTGTTGTTGGGCAACTGGTAGAAGCCCGGGTCGAATACCCGTGTGGCCGGGGTGATCACCCCGGCATCCAGCCCCGAGACGGCGACCATCGGCTTGATGGTCGAGCCCGGCGGATAGAGGCCACGCAACACCCGGTTGTACAGCGGCTGGTCGATGGAGTCGCGCAACTCGCCGTAGGCCTTGAAGCTGATCCCGGTGACGAAGGGGTTGGGGTCGAAGCTCGGCTGACTGACCATGGCCAGTACCTCGCCAGTCTTCGGCTGGATCGCGACCACCGCCCCGCGCCGCCCGCCCAGGGCATTCTCGGCCGCTTCCTGCAGGCGCGAGTCGAGACTCAGGACGATGTCCTTGCCCGGCTTCGGATCGATACGATTGAGCACCCGCAGCACGCGGCCACGGGCGTTGGTTTCGACCTCTTCATAGCCGACTTCGCCGTGCAGCTCATCCTCGTAGAAGCGCTCGATACCGGTCTTGCCGATATGGTGAGTGCCCGCATACTCGGTCGGATCCAGGCGCTTGAGCTCCTGCTCGTTGATCCGCCCGACGTACCCCACCGAGTGGGCAAAGTGCTCCTGCAAAGGGTAATGACGCACCAACTGCGCAGCCACCTCGACACCCGGCAGACGGAACTGATTGACCGCGATGCGGGCGATCTGCTCCTCGGAAAGCTCGAACAGGATCGGCACCGGCTCGAACGGGCGCCGCCCCTGGCGCACCCGACGGTCGAACAGAGCACGGTCTTCCTCGGTCAGGTCGAGCACCTCGACCACGGTATCGAGCACCTGCTGCCAGTCGCCGGCACGCTCGCGGGTCACGGTCAGGCTGAAGCTGGGCCGGTTGTCGGCGATGATCACGCCGTTACGGTCATAGATCAGCCCCCGGGTGGGCGGAACGGGCTGTACATGGATACGGTTGTTTTCCGCCAGGGTGCTGTGATGCTCGTACTGAACCACCTGCAGGTAGTACATGCGCATGATCAGCACACAGGTCAGCAGGACGATCACCACGCCGCCGACGACCACCCGGCGCTTGACCAGGCGAGCGTCCTTTTCGTGATCCTTGAGGCGAATCGGCTGCGGCATCGTGGACTACTGGCTCACTTGTGGTACGGATGGCCGGACAGCACGGTCCAGGCCCGGTAGATCTGCTCGCCAAGCAGGATACGCACCAGCGGATGAGGCAGGGTCAGCGGCGACAGCGACCAGCGTTGCTCGCTGCGCGCACAGACCTCCGGCGCCAGCCCTTCCGGGCCGCCGACCATGAGGTTGACGTTGCGCGCATCGAGGCGCCAGCGATCGAGCTCCGCCGCCAATTGCTCGGTGCTCCATGGCTTGCCATGGACCTCCAGCGTGACGATACGTTCGCCGGGCTGCACCTTGCTCAGCATGGCCTCGCCTTCCTGACGGATCAGGCGGGCAACGTCGGCGTTCTTGCCGCGCGTGTTGAGCGGAATCTCCACCAGCTCCAGCGGCAATTCGGCCGGCAGACGCTTGACGTACTCCTGCCAGCCCTCCTCGACCCAGCGCGGCATGCGCGAGCCGACGGCGATCAGTTTGATCCGCACGGCTTGCGCTTACTCTGCGCTGTGCTGGGCGCGGCTCTGCTCGGCGCCCTGCCACAGGCGCTCGAGGTCGTAGAACTGACGTGCGGTCGGCAGCATCACGTGCACGACGATATCGCCCAGGTCGAGCAGGGCCCATTCGCCGCTGTCCAGACCTTCGCTGCCGATCGGCCGCACGCCCTGCTCCTTGACCTTCTCCAGCACGTTTTCCACCAGCGACTTGACCTGACGGCTGGAGCTACCGCTGGCGATCACCATGAAATCGGTGATGCTGGTCTTGTCCTTGACGTCGATCACGGTGATGTCGGTCGCCTTGATCTCTTCCAGCGCCGCCACGGCGATCTTGACCAGCTCTTCGCTGGGCATGTTCTGCTTGCTCATAAAAACTCATTTGCCTCGTGTAATGGACGCCAGCGCACATGCACGGCGTTTCAAGCATGGGACGCACGGTACAGATCGTGCGCCTGGATATAGGCCAGTACCGCATCGGGCAGCAGATAACGCGCCGAGCGGCCGGTTGCCAGTAGATGGCGAATCTGCGTGGCGGAAATCGCCAACGGAGTCTGCCAGATGAAACTGATTTGCCCGCCAGCACCCTCCAGGCTCAGAGGGTCGCTGACACTGCGCGCCGCCAGCAGATCGCGCAGGGCCTCCGGCGCCTCGCTGTCGGCATCCGGCCGCTGCAGCACCAACAGATGGCAATGCTCGAGCAACTCCTGCCAGCGATGCCAACTCGGCAAGCCGCAGAAGGCATCCCAGCCAAGCAGCAGGAACAGCTGATCGTCGTCTGCCAGCTCGGCACGCACCGACTCCAGCGTGTCCAGGGTGTACGACGGCTTGTCGCGGCGCAGTTCGCGGTCATCGACCGTCAACCGCGTCTCGCCAGCTACCGCCAGCTCGACCATGGCCAGACGCTGTTCCGCCGTCGCCTGCGGCGTATCGCGGTGCGGCGGCCTGGCGCTGGGGATCAGCCGCAGTTCGTCCAGCGCCATGAATTCGGCCACTTCCAGCGCAGCACGCAGATGCCCGATATGCACCGGGTTGAAGGTACCGCCGAGCAGGCCGATGCGTCGGGCGCCGAGTCCTTTCATTTATGTACGAATGTGTCCGTCGCCGAAGACCACGTACTTCTCACTGGTCAGCCCATCCAGCCCGACCGGGCCACGAGCGTGCAGCTTGTCGGTGGAGATGCCGATTTCCGCGCCCAGGCCGTATTCGAAACCATCGGCGAAGCGGGTCGAAGCGTTGACCATCACCGACGCGGAATCCACTTCGGTGAGGAAGCGCCGCGCATCGCTGAAGTTCTCGGTGATGATCGAATCGGTGTGCTGCGAGCCGTAGTGATTGATGTGCTCGATGGCCGCATCCAGCGAGTCGACGATGCGAATCGCCAGGATCGGCGCGTTGTACTCGGCGAACCAGTCGTCCTCGCTCGCTTGCAGCACGTCGCTGCCGAGCAGTTCGCAGGTGGCGGCATCGCCACGCAGCTCCACGCCCTTGTCGCGGTAGATGGAGGCCAGCGGCGGCAACACGCGTGCGGCGATGGCCTGGTGTACCAGCAAGGTTTCCATGGCGTTGCACGGCGAGTAGCGCTGAGTCTTGGCGTTGTCGCAGACGCGAATGGCCTTGTCGAGATCGGCCGCGACATCGACATAGACGTGGCAGACGCCGTCCAGGTGCTTGATCACCGGCACCTTGGCGTCGCGACTGATGCGCTCGATCAGGCCCTTGCCGCCACGCGGCACGATCACGTCGACGTATTCGGGCATGGTGATCAGCTCGCCGACCGCGGCGCGGTCGGTGGTTTCCACCACCTGCACGGCGGCAGCCGGCAGATCGGCCTCGGCCAGGCCCTGCTGGATGCAGCGGGCAATCGCCTGGTTGGAATGAATGGCCTCGGAGCCGCCACGCAGAATGGTGGCATTGCCCGACTTCAGGCACAGGCTGGCGGCATCGATGGTCACGTTCGGACGCGACTCGTAGATGATGCCGATCACCCCCAGCGGTACGCGCATCTTGCCGACCTGGATGCCGGACGGCAGGTAGCGCATGCCCTGAATCTCGCCGATCGGGTCAGGCAGGGTCGCCACCTGGCGCAGCCCTTCGATCATGCTGTCGATCACCTTCGGCGTCAGCGCCAGGCGATCGACCATGGCCGGCTCCAGACCACTGGCGCGGGCGGCGGCCAGGTCCATTTCATTGGCGGCGGCAAGCTCGGCGCGGGCGGCGTCGAGGGCATTGGCGGCGGCCTGCAGCGCGCGATTCTTCTGCGCGGTGCTGGCGCGGGCGAGCACCCGCGAAGCCTGGCGGGCGGCCTGGCCCAGGCGGGTCATGTATGCGTGCACGGACTCGGTCATGGCGGCGGAGGTCTGGCAGTTGGAAAAAGGGGCTGATTATAGCGGGCTCGCAAGTCCGCGCCCAGCGGCGTCTGGCAAGCGGTAGACAGCACGTTCGCCAGAACCCGGCGGTAACGCCGGCAGCCGCGCTGCAAAGGCGCTTGTAGCGCAACGGTGACACCCACGCACAGAGGCCGCCCGAAGGTTGGGTAAACAAATCGCCGCCTGATGTTTACCTTGCAATCGAGGTTTTGCCGAAGCCGGCGAGACGGCGCCGAGTGCCGCCCCACCAGAACAACGATAAAAGCCCCTGGAGTGCACCCCATGCGTTACCGCACCGACTACAGCGCCGCCCTGCTCGCCAGCCCGCCTGAAGTGATCGAGATCGCCGGTTGGCGCCTCCACTACCAGGCCTACTCCAAACGCCAGCGCGACGCTCGCGCACCGGTGCTGATGCTGGGCGGGGCGTTCCAGAGTTTTCGTTCCTTTGCCGCGGAAGTCGACGAGCTGCTGGTGGAGCACCCCGTGATCCTGCTCGACCTGCCCAGCCAGGGTGGCAATCTGCAGCTGGCCCCCGAGCTCGGCCTGGAACAGCTGGCCGACCTGATCGCCGCCTTCGCCGAGCAACTGCGCTTGCCACCACTGATGCCCATCGGCCTGTCCTATGGCTCGGCACTGGCGGCGCTGTTCGCAGCGCGCCATCCGCAGCGTTGCGCGCGCCTGCTGCTGGCCGGCATCACCGCCTTCGGCCGTCCAGGCGCTCGGAGAATGCTGGAGGAAGGCCTGGCCCTGCTCGAGGAAGGCCGTAGTGGCGAGTTCGCCCATGGCGCCGTATGCGGCCTGCTCAACCCGCTGCAACTGCAGGCGACCGGCATTTCGCCGGTGTTTCGCAAGGCGCTGCTACGGCAGATTCAGCGTCTGTCACCGACCGAGGTAGAGCGTTATCGGCAGAACAGTCAGCGTCTGTTGGCATTCGGCGGCTTCAGCCAGCACCCGCAATGCCCGACCCTGGTACTGGCCGGCGAACATGACCACTTCACCCAGCCCTGGGAGCACGCCCACTTCGCCGCCGCCTGCGCCAGTGCCGACTGCGTGCTGATCCACCATGCCGACCACCTCGCCCAGTTCGAACAGCGCGAAGCCTGCGCCGCGCTGTACCGTCCGTTTCTTGGCGAGCGGGCTCTGCCCCTGCGCAGCCCGGGCAGCACGCGCCTGCAGGGCGAGCAGCTACTGCAGTTGGAGAAACGTTGCGAACCCCGCCTTGCGCCACGCCAGCGTCAGGCGCGGCTGCAGCATGCGGAGGGCCAGCAATGGGTAGTGGAGCTGAGCGAACTGGGCTTCTTCGGCGGCCAGCTGCAAGGCGACCTGCCTCGTGACCTGCCGCTGCGCGGCTGGCAACTGAGCTACGCCGGCCTGCCGCACCAGCCGCTGTTGCCACTGCGCCAGGACGAGCAGGGCCTGGCCTTCGTCTTCCCGCATACCGATGCAGAGGCCTGCCTGGCGCTGGCCGAGCGTATCCATCCAGCGCCCCTGCCGACGGCCGCGTGCGCCTGACTCGGGCCACGTATCGAGCCGCGCGAGGCGCTAAACCTGCGCCTGAATCACCCGCACCAGTCCGGGCAAACGCGACGGCTTGAGGCCCAGGCTGGAGGCATCGGCGCTGGGGTCGAGCACCTGAACCTGAGCGAAGCCGCAGCGCTGGAAACCCGCGACGATCTCGTCGTGACTGCGGTAATGCAGTGGATAGCTGCCGCGGGTCAGCCTGCCGATCAGCTCGACGCCCCAGCGCAGCTGGCGATAGCGCGGATGTTCATGCAGATCCGGATAAAGCTCGGTCAGATAGATCGCACTGGGGAAATCACTCAGTTCGCTGGCAAGCCGGCTCCAGAAGCCCTCGATCAGCGCCAGCGGGAAGTAGTTGACCAGCCCCTCGGTGATCACCACCACCGGCTGACTGCGGTCCAGATCCGCGAACAGCGTGTTGAGTTTCTGATTGCCACGCTCGGCGAGAATGTCCACTGCACACACCCGATGCCGACCATCCAGCCAGCCTTCGCCATGCAGCAGCAGACGCTTGCGCGCCGCCATGGCCGGCAGATCGGCCTCCAGGTATTGCAACTGAGGGTAACGCGAGCAAAAGCGGCGACCACGCGGCGACAGGCCACAGGCGATTTCCACCACCTGGCGCACCCCTTGCCGCTCGATGGCGGCGCTGAGCTGCGCATCGATCTGCAGGTGCCGTTGCAGCAGCAATGCCTCGATATCCAGCCCGAAACCAGCCCTGGCCCCCCAGGCCAGCGGCCACAGCAACTTGTGCACGAGGCTGCCGAACGCGGTGACGAAGGCGGGCTCGGCGAGGCGGTGGCGATACCAGACGTAACCGGTGTAATGCGCCGACGGGCTGATATGGGCGCTGCTGGCTCGGGCGCGTTCAGGCATTTTTAAGGCTCTTGTTGTTATGCTCGCGCGCCCAGACTATGCCTGCTTGAGTGAATACGACAGTTCATGCCCGCCGAACCCACCCTTAGTTTGCCCTGGCCCGGCGCCCGGCCGTTGCCTGATGCCTTTTTCGACCGCGACGCGCAGCTGGTCGCTCGCGAACTGCTCGGCAAGGTGATTCGCCACCGCGTCGGCGCACTGTGGCTGAGCGCAAGAATCATCGAGACCGAGGCCTACTATCTGGTCGACAAAGGTAGTCATGCCTCGCTCGGCTACACCGAAAAACGCAAGGCGCTTTTCGCTGACGGCGGGCACATCTACATGTACTACGCACGCGGCGGTGACTCGCTGAACTTCAGCGCCCATGGGCCGGGTAATTCGGTGCTGATCAAATCCGCCCATCCCTGGCTCGATGCCGTCAGCGGCGCCGATGCCCTGGCCGCGATGCAGCGCAACAACCCCGACAGCCAGGGCCTGCCACGCGCGCCGGAACGCCTGTGTGCCGGGCAGACCCTGCTGTGCAAGGCGCTTGGCCTGAAAGTGCCGGACTGGGATGCACGCCGCTTCGATCGGCAACGGCTGTTCGTCGAGGATGTCGGCGAACGACCGCAAGCGATCATCCAGTGCGCGCGCCTGGGCATTCCCAAGGGGCGGGACGAGCACTTGCCGTACCGTTTCGTCGACGCCCGGTATGCCCGTCACTGCACGCGCAACCCTTTGCGCCGAGGACAGGTCGAAGGGCGTGACTATCGATTGTTGAACCTCTCTGGAGCAGAGCGATGAGCGTCTGGCTGGACAACCTGACCACCTGGCTGAGTGGCAACCCGCAATGGCTGGGTGTGGCGATCTTTCTCATCGCCCTGCTCGAATGCCTGGCCCTGGTAGGCATTGTGCTGCCCGGCGTGGTGCTGCTGTTCAGCGTCGCGCTGCTCGCCGGCAGTGGTGTACTGACGTTGCCGCAAACATTGTTGCTGGCCTATGCCGGCGCGCTGTGTGGCGACCTGATTTCCTACTCGCTGGGCAGACGTTTCAAGCACGACATCGGCCGCCTGCCAGTGCTGCGTCGCCATCCGCAGTGGATCCTGCGCGCCGAGCTCTATTTCCGTCACTACGGCGTGGCCAGCCTGCTGGTCGGTCGCTTCATCGGCCCGCTGCGCCCCATGCTGCCGTTGGTGGCCGGCATGCTGAACATGCCGCTACTGCGCTTCATTCTGGTCAGCCTGGTGGCGGCGGCCGGCTGGGCCGTGGCCTACCTGTTGCCGGGCTGGGCAACCGGCGCCGCGCTGCGCCTGCCGATGGCGGAAGGTTTCTGGACCGAAGCGGCGGTGCTGCTGGCCGGTATCGGCATGATCCTGCTGCTGACCATTCAGGCCAGCCTGGCGGAAAAACCACGGGCCAGCCTGCTGGGCGGCGGCCTCAGCCTGGCGCTGCTGATAGCCATCGTCATCGGTTGGCCGCATCTCGATGCACTGGATCAGGGGTTGATGACCCTGGTGCAGGAACAGCGCCAGGCGCACCTGGATCAATGGATCGGCACTCTGACCCGACTTGGGGACTTTCATATCCAACTGGTGGCGGCGGCAGTACTTTGCACCCTGCTGCTGCTGGCGCGCCGCTGGCGCCACCTGCTTTTTGCCGGTTCGACCCTGCTGGTCACCGCTATCGGCAACACCACACTCAAGCACGGATTCGCCCGGGCGCGGCCCGATGTGCTGAGCGAGCCACTGAGCACCTTCAGCTTTCCCAGCGGCCATAGCTCGGCAGCCTTCGCCTTCTTTCTGGTTCTCGGGGTACTGGCAGGGCGTGGTCAATCCGCACGCCTGCGCCTGGCCTGGCTGACAGTGGCGTGCCTGCCAGCCGCGGCGATTGCCTTGTCGCGGGTCTATCTGGGCGTGCATTGGCCCAGCGATATCATTGCCGGATCCCTGCTGGCCTCCGCCGTCTGCGGCCTCAGCCTGGCCCTGTGCCAGCGCCAGGAGCCGTTGCCGGCGCTGCCGGCCCGCCTGTGGTGGATCATCCTGCCGGCCTGCCTGGCGGTACTGGGCGGCATGGCGACCTGGCAGCTGTCCAACGCGCTACTGCGTTATGCCTACTGACCTGTCGCCTCAGGCATCGCCCTGCAGTTGCTCCACCATGGCCTGCAGCTGGCTCAGGCGCAGCTCGGGGTCGTCCAGTTGCAGCAACTGCAGCTTCTGCCCGGGTTCCAGCGGCAGCAGATAGGCGAGCTGATTGGCCAGCTGCAACTGGCCACTGGGCAACCCGGCCATGCCCAGCCCTTCCACCAGCGGGTGCTGGGCCAGGGCCGAGAGCAGCGCCGCCAGGTCAGCATGTTCGCCGAGCAGCGGAAGCTCTTCATGCTCTTCGAGCCATTCCACGTCGGCGATGGTCAGCTGGTCCGGCAGCACCTGGGCGCGTCCCACCTTGAACCGACGACCGCCTTCCACGCGAATCCCGAGCAGGCCGTTGGGACGCTGCTGGAAGTCGCGCACCAGCGCCTCGCAGCCGATGGCAGCGAAACGACTGGCGGCCTCCCCCACTTCCTCGCCCTCGACGATGCACACCACGCCGAAACCGCTGCCCTGTTTCATGCAGCGGCTGATCATGTCCAGGTAGCGCGCCTCGAATATCTGCAGGTCGAGCACGCAGCCGGGAAACAGTACGGTGTTGAGCGGAAACAGTGGCAGATTCATGGTTTAAAGGCCTGCTATCAATGCAATGGTGCCGGGGCAACAGAGATTGCCGCGCAGGCTCTCACAGGAACAGGACAATCGCCAGAGGCAACAACACGGCCGTGATCACGCCCATCAGGCTCATCGCCAAGGCGGCGAAGGCACCGCACTCGTCGCTCTCCTGCAGCGCTCGCGCCGTACCCACGGCATGCGCGGTCAGGCCCAGCGCCATGCCCTGCGCGGCGGGGTGATGAACCCGGCACAGGCGCAGGATGGTCGGCCCGACGATGGCGCCGATGACCCCGGTGATCATCACGAACACTGCCGCCAGCGCGGCGATACCGCCGATCTGGTCGGCCACCAGCATAGCGATCGGCGAGGTGACCGACTTCGGTGCCATGCTCATCAGCACCAGTCTCTCGGCGCCGAACAACCAGGCCAGCCCTGCGCCGAGCACGGTGGCGAAGGTGCCGGCGATCAGCAGGGTCAGGATGATCGGCCAGAACAGCTGGCGAATCCGCCGCAGATTGAGATACAGCGGTACGGCCAGAGCCACGGTGGCCGGGCCGAGCAACAGGGTCATCGCCGCGACGCTGTTGCGGTACTCGGCGAAGCTCAGGCCACACAGCAGCAGAATGCCGATCACCGTGAGCATCGAGACCAGCACCGGCTGCAGGAACACCCAGCGGGTGCGCTCGTAGCCGGCCATGGCCAGCTGATAGGCGCCCAGGGTAATACCGATGCCGAACAGCGGGTGATGGGTCAGCGCCTGCCAGGCGCCCAGCCAATCCGGACTCATGCGTCCTCCCCGCGCTGCTGGCGCTCGATCAGTTTCTGCATCAGCCAGCCGGCGAAAGCCAGCGACAGCAGCAGCGACAGTACCAGGGCACCGACCACGGCCCAGAAATCGGCGGCGATATCACTGGCATAGACCATCACCCCCACGGCAGGCGGCACCAGGATCAGCGGCAGATACTTGAGCAGGCTGCTGGACGCGATACTGAGCGACTCGCCCACCTCGCCACGCAGCATGAGAAAAACGAACAACAGCAGCATGCCGATAATTGGCCCTGGCAGCATCGGCAGCAGCAGCACATTGAGGACGGTACCCAGCAACTGGCACAGCACCAGCCAGGAAAGGCCGCGAAGCAGCATGTTTGTGGTCTCCAGAAGACGAGCGATGACCGCGAGCGTTGCTTACCAGCAAACCGCTGAAAAATGCACATGGCTTTCCAGCGGCCTACTAGAGGGGATTCCGGGCATCTATTGGGGCATGTCGGCCATTATAGGCCCGATCCCCCTTCACTGGCCCCCGTATTGCTTCGTCGAGCAGGCCTATGCCTCGTCATTCATCACGCCTAGGCAAGCTTGACCCGCTGCCGCCCCCATGATCATGTAGGCCGCAACGGTTTCACGCACACAAGAAAAACACCCGCGTCCTCAAGGAGGAACTATGCCGTTAGTACCCGTAGCAGAGCTCAAGGACTATGTAGGCAAGGAACTCGGCAAGTCCGAGTGGCTGAGCATCGATCAGGAGCGCATCAACCAGTTCGCCGAGTGCACCGGCGACCACCAGTTCATCCACGTCGACCCGGAAAAGGCCAAGCTGACCCCCTTTGGCACCACCATCGCCCACGGTTTCCTGTCACTGTCGCTGATACCGATGCTGATGGAAAAGATCATGATCCTGCCGCAGGGCCTGAAGATGGCGGTGAACTACGGCCTCGACAGCGTGCGCTTCGTCCAGCCGGTCAAGGTCGACTCCAAGGTGCGTCTGGTGGTGACGCTGATCGAAGCCACTGAGAAGAACCCCGGTCAGTGGCTGCTCAAGGCTCGGACCGTGCTGGAGATCGAAGGTCAGGAGAAACCGGCCTACATCGCCGAACCGCTGACCCTCTGCTTCGTCTGACATCCGCGCGTTCCCGTTTCCGGCTTCAACCGTCGAAACGGGAACCGTCTCGCATCGGCAAAGCGTGCGATGCGGCAGCGCAAGCGTCCAGGCTTGCGGCATACTGCCGCCCAAAGCACCGACCTGGACGTCCGTCATGAATCCTCTCGCCTTGCGTTTGCTGCCGCTGTGCCTCTCCCTGCTGATCGCCGGTTGCGACGAAGCACGCCCGCTGCTGCCAGCCAATGCCACCCTGCCGGATGGCGGCCAGTATCGCGGCGAGATCGTCGACGGCCTGCTGCAGGGCCCAGGGCGCCTGGACTACCGTAATGGCAGCTGGTTCGTCGGCCAGTTCAAGGACGGCATGCTCGAAGGCAGCGGTGAGTGGCAGGGCCCCGGCGGCGAACACTACCTGGGCGAGTTCCACCAAGGCATGTTCCATGGCCAGGGCACCCTGACCTACAGCGACGGCAGCCGTTACCAGGGTGGCTTCGAACGCAACCGATTCAGCGGCGAAGGCCTGCTCGAACAGGGCGGCCAACGCTACCAGGGGGAGTTTCTCAACGACCGCTTCCACGGCCTGGGCAAACTGGAAATGACCGATGGCAGCAGTTTCCAGGGCCAATTCGTCAACGGCCAGCAGGAGGGCCAGGGCGTGCGCAGCGACGCCTATGGCAATCAGTACAGCGGCGTATTCGTCCAGGGCCTGCTCAGCGGCCAGGGCAGCTACCGCAATGCCGATGGCGACAACTACAGCGGCGGTTTCCTCAACGACGAATTTCACGGCAAGGGCCGTTACCAGAGCGCCAGCGGCGAACTCTGGGCCGGCGAGTTCGTCGAGGGCGTGCTACAGGGCCCTGGTGAATATACCGACGACGCCGGCACCCGCTACCTCGGCGACTTCGCCGACTGGCAATACGAAGGCGAAGGCCTGCTCACCCTGCCCGACGGCAGCGCTTACCGAGGTCGCTTCTCGGGTGGCGAATACAGCGGCAAAGGCACGCTGACCCTGGCCGATGGCAGCCGCCAGTCCGGCACCTGGCAAAGCGGCCGTCTGGTGCGCGACGAGCAGGGGCAGGTCCTGCCTGACAGCCTCGAGCTGGGCCTGCTGCTGCAAGGACAGCTGCTCGACCAGGCCATTGCCGCCATCCCGGCCTCGACGCCGGCACGCGAACTGTATGCGCTGACCCTGGCCGGCGACGGCAAGCAAAGTGTGTTCATGCGCGAGGCGGACTACGTCAGCCGGCTGATGCGCGAGCGCTTCGGCGCCTATGGCGGCATCACCCTGGTCAACCACCGCGACCATCTCGCAGACCGCCCGCTGGCCACCCGCGAGAACCTCACCCGCGCGGTCCAGGCGCTGGCCGAGCGCAGCGGCGAGGAAGACCTGATCTTCATCTATCTGACCAGCCACGGCTCGCGCCGCCACGAACTCAACCTCGACCAACCGCGCCTGCAACTGGCCGATCTGCCCGCCAGCGAACTGGCCGCCCTGCTCGCCCCCCTCAAGCAGCGCGACAAGGTAGTGGTGATCTCCGCCTGCTATTCCGGTGGTTTCATCCCGCCGCTGAAAGATGAAAAGACCCTGGTGATGACCGCCGCGCGCGCCGACCGGGTGTCCTTCGGCTGCAGCGAGGAAAACGACTTCACCTATTTCGGCCGCGCCCTGTTCGCCGAAGCCCTCGGCGAAACCGACAACCTCGAACGGGCCTTCGAACTGGCCAAGGAACGGGTCGCCGAGCGTGAGCAGAGCGACGGCTTCGAACCGTCCGAACCGCAGATCTGGGCGCCACGCGGCGTCCTCCAGCACTGGCGTGAGCTGCGCCAGAGCCAGGCCGAACGTGCGCTCGGCGCCGTGGCCAACGCTCCGGCCAAGGACTGACAGGCCGTTGAAAAACACAGGAGAGCCAGGCAAGACGGTTTTTGACGCAGCATTGCCAACGCACGACTGCATGCAGAAAGCCAAAGCCGAGGTAGTTTTTCAACAGCCTGTTAAGCTGAACTGTAACGAACAAGAGACGACTGCATGTACCTGACCCCGCAGCACATCCTTATCGCTGGCGCCACCGGACTCACCGGCGAGCACCTGCTCGACCGTCTGCTCAGCGAGCCGACGGTCGCCCGCGTGCTGGCGCCGACCCGCCGCCCCCTGGCCGCGCACCCTCACCTGGAAAACCCGGTGGGTGAACTGCTGACTCTGCTGCCGCAACTGTCCGGCCAGGTCGACACCGCTTTCTGCTGCCTGGGCAGCACCATAAAGCAGGCCGGCTCGCAAGAGGCCTTCCGCGCCGTCGACCACGATCTGGTACTGGCCTTCGCGCGCCGCGCTCGCGAGCTCGGCGCGCGGCATCTGGTGGTGATCAGCGCCCTGGGCGCCAACGCCAATTCGTCGGTGTTCTACAACCGCGTCAAAGGCGAGACCGAAGAAGCGCTGAAAGCCATGGACTGGCCGCAGCTGACCATCGCCCGCCCGTCGCTGCTGCTCGGCACGCGCCATGAGTTCCGTCTCGGTGAGCGCCTGGCGGCGCCGCTGCTGCGCTGGTTGCCAGGCAAGTACCGCGGCATCGACGCCTGCGCCCTGGCCCGCGCCCTGTGGCGTCTGGCCCTGGAGGAGGAAGACGGTGTGCGCGTGATAGAGTCTTCCGACCTGCGCCGCCTGGGGCGCTGATGCCGTGGATGATGCGATGAAACCGACAAGCCTGATCGAGGCCCTGCAAGACGCCGACATGCTGGAGATCGATGGCCTGTATGCCTGGCAGTTCGACCTCGACACCGAATTGCTGGCGCAGATCAGCGCCGGCACGGCTGGCAGCGACAGCTCCGCCAAACCCTTGCTGCAGGTGCACTGCATCGATGGCCGCGAGCGCCGTCTGTGGAAGTTTTCCCTGGCTTCGGTGCAGGCCGCACGCTACAGCGAAGCGGACGACAGCTGGCAGATCGAAAGCAACGAGGTCAGCCACGCCCTCAAGTGTTTCGCCGCCTATCGTGGCGACAACGACGAGGACGACGAAGGGCAAGACGAGGCCTGAGCCATGGGCCTTTATGACCGCCATATCCTGCCGCATCTGATCGATTTCGCCTGCGGCATGGGAGCGGTCATGAAGGCCCGTTCGCAAATCGTGCCGCTGGCGCACGGCCGCGTGCTGGAGATCGGCATCGGCAGCGGCCTCAACCTGAGTTTCTACGATCCGCAGCGGGTCGAGGTGGTCGTTGGCGTCGACCCGTCCGCCGCCATGCAGCGCCTGGCCCGCGAACGCGCCGCACGCTGCCAGGTGCCGGTGGAAATGATCGCCCTGGAGCTGGGCCAGATTCAGGCCGAGGACGCCAGCTTCGACGACATCGTCTGCACCTTCACCCTCTGCACCATCCCCGATGCCGTCGCCGCCCTGCGCGAAATGCGCCGCGTGCTCAAACCCGGTGGTCGCCTGCTGTTCTGCGAACATGGCCTGGCGCCCGACCTGCCAGTGGTGCGCTGGCAACGCCGGCTCACCCCGCTGTGGAAGCCTGTGGCTGGCGGCTGCCATCTGGACCGCGACATACCTGCGCTGATCGCCGCCGGTGGCTTTCACATCCGCCAGCTGGATAGCGGCTACCTGAAGGGGCCAAGGCCCATGACCCATGTCTTTCGCGGCTGGGCCGACTAGCAGCGCGCGACTCGCATCCTCCGTATAGACAGCCATACTGCAGAGCAGATTGTTGGAATTCTGCGAATGGAAATCGACTTGCGTATGTACACCCTCTCCCTGCCACGCCTCGCGCCCCTGTTGCTGTGCCTTGGTCTGCTCAGCTGCACCTTCAGCCTCGCGGCTGAAGCGCGAACCGTAAGGGTCGGCGTGTACGCCAACGAGCCGAAGATATTTGCCGATGGCAACGGGCAACCATCGGGCATTCTCGGCGAACTGCTGCAGGCCATCGCCAACGAGGAAGGGTGGCAGCTGCAGGCAGTGCCCTGTACTTGGCAGCAATGCCTGCAGATGGTGCAGGGCGGCGAGATCGATCTGCTGCCGGATGTGGCCTTCAGTGACGAGCGGGCGAAGACGATGGACTTTCACCAGATTCCGTCGCTGTTCAGCTGGTCGCAGCTTTTCGCCCACGAGACGCTCCAGCTGGGCAGCGTGCTCGACCTGCGCGGCCTGCGTATCGCAGCCCTGCAGGGGTCGATCCAGTACCAGTACCTGCAAGACCTGCTCGACGGCTTTGGCCTGCAGGCACAGATGATTCCACTCGACGACCTAGGCCAGGGCTTCACCATGGTCCTCGACGGCAAAGCCGATGCGGTGGTGGCCAACCAGCTGTTTGGTGACTACCACGCGGCCCGTTACCACCTGAACGCGACCCCGATCATGTTCCAGCCCGCGCAGCTGTTCTACGCCACGCGCAAGGGCAGCAACGGCGAGCTGCTCAGTGCCATCGACCGTCACCTGAAGTCCTGGCAGTCATCGCCCAACTCGATCTACTTCCAGGTGCTGCACCGCTGGAGTGGCGAAGCTCATAGCCACAGCGTTCCCGTCCTACTCTGGTGGGGCCTGGCGCTGCTGGTCGCACTGCTGAGCCTGGCCATTGGCGGCAGCCTGCTATTGCGCCGCCAGGTTGCCGACAAGACCCGTCACCTGAAGACCAGCGAAGCGCGCCTGAACACCATCCTCGACAGCGTCGAAGCGCATATCTACATCAAGGACCCGCAACTGCGTTACCAGTACGCCAATCGCAAGGTCTGCGAACTGTTCAGGCGCAGCGCCGAGCAGGTCATCGGCCACACCGATACCGACTTCTTCGACGACGATACAGCGCAAGCGCTGGGTATCAACGACCGGCGCGTACTGGCAGGCGAACGCATCGAAAGCGAGGAAACCAACCGCGACCGCCAGGGCCGCAACGAGCGCACCTACTTCTCGGTGAAGCTGCCGCTGCGTGCAGCCGACGGCAGTATCTACGCGCTGTGCGGTATTTCCACCGACATCACCGAGCACAAGAAGAACCTCGAGCAGATCCATCAACTCGCCTACTACGATGCCCTCACCGGCCTGCCCAATCGCCGCCTGTTGCTCGAGCACCTGCAGTTCGCCCTGGCCCGCCGCAAACGCAACCAGCGCGAAGGCGCTCTGCTGTTCATCGACCTGGACAACTTCAAGCTGCTCAACGACACCCTCGGCCACGACATGGGCGACCTGCTGCTGCAACAGGTCAGCGAGCGCCTGCTCAGCCAGATACGCCTCGAGGACAGCCTGTCGCGCCTGGGCGGCGACGAGTTCGTCTTGATTCTGGAAAACCTCGAGCCCGAGCCACAAGCGGCCATCGCCGCCATCGAGCAGGTCGCCGACAAGCTCCTGCGCGCCCTGGCCACCCCGTTCGAGCTGCCCGGCTACAGCCACAGTGGCAGCGCCAGCATCGGCGTAGCGCTGTTCTCCCAACCCCACGAGAAGCCCGAGGAACTGCTCAAGCACGCCGACCTGGCCATGTATGAAGCCAAGGCTGCCGGGCGCAACACCCTGTGCTTCTTCGACCCGCGCATGCAGCAGGCACTGGCGGCACGCGCCACCCTGGAACATGAGTTGCGTCGCGCCTTGAGCGAGGGCCAGTTGCTCCTGCACTACCAGCCTCAGGTCAATGAACAGGGTGAGCTGCTTGGCGCCGAAGCCCTGGTGCGCTGGCAACATCCGCAGCGTGGTCTGGTGCCGCCCGGCGAGTTCATTGCGCTGGCTGAAAGCACCGGGCTGATCCTGCCCATGGGGCGCTGGATCCTGCACACGGCCTGTCAGCAACTTGCATCATGGGCCAGTGATGCGCAGCGCGCCGAGCTGACCGTGGCGATCAACGTCAGCGCCCGCCAGTTCCATCACCCTGACTTCGTCGCCGACGTGCTCGCTGCACTCAAGGAAACCGGAGCCGACCCGCACAGGCTCGAGCTGGAGCTGACCGAGAGCCAGCTGGTTCAGGACATCGAAGCGCTGATCGACAAGATGGTGCAACTCAAGGCCCATGGTGTGCGCTTCTCGCTGGATGATTTCGGCACCGGTTACTCATCGCTCAGTTACCTGAAGCGCCTGCCACTCGACCAGTTGAAGATCGACCGCAGCTTCGTCGGCGATCTGCTCGACAATGCCAGCGACACCGCCATCGTGCGCACCATCCTCGCCCTGGGCCAGGCGCTGGAGTTGCGGGTCATCGCCGAAGGTGTAGAGAGCCAGGCGCAGCGTGATGCCCTGCTAAGCCTGGGCTGCCGTTACTTCCAGGGCTACCTGTATGGTGTCCCGCAGGTGCCCGAACGCATCGGCGTCTATGGCGAAAGCACCCTCGACCTGCCACCGGGCGCGGCCTGAGACTCAGGCACGCAGTGCCAGGCCATCCACCAGACCAGCGGCAATGGCCATCCCCACCAGCTCTGGCAGGCTCTCGGCCTGCATGCGCTTCATCACCCGCGAGCGATACAGGTCGATGGTCTTCACGCTGATATCGAGCTGCTCGGCGACTTCACGGTTGGTGTAGCCGCGCACCAGCGGCAGCAACACGTCGCGCTCGCGCGGAGTGAGCTGGTCGAGTCGAGCCTGAACCTCGGCCAGGCGTGGGTCCTGCCTGGGCACTGGAGCACGGCGCGCCAGCGCCTGCTGCACGCTGTCGAGCAGCAGTTGCTCGTTGTAGGGTTTCTCGATGAAGTCCACCGCACCGGCCTTGAATGCGCGCACCACGATAGGCACATCGGCGTGACCACTGACGAAGATCACCGGCAGGTCGATGCCGCGCGCGCGCATCTCCTCTTGGACATTGAGCCCGCCCATGCCCGGCATGCGCACATCGAGCAGTACGCAGGCATTGGCCGCCGCATCGCAGGCGTCGAGAAAGGCGCGACCGTTGGTGAACGGCACGCCGGTAAGGCCCACCGACTCCAGCAGCCAGAGGGTCGAGTCGAGCATGCCCTGGTCGTCATCGACCACATAAACCAGTTGTTGCATCCCTGTGCAGCTCCTCTTGTTGTTATGCGTTTCATCGGTCGCGGCGAACACCACTCCCACAGCTTGCAAGCTGCGTGGGAGGGGCTTTAGCCGCGACCGTTCGACAACGACTCGTCGTCCCTGCCCAATGGCAGGCGACACTCCAGGCACAGCCCGCCACCGTCGGCAGGAAACGCCTCCAGCGCCCCACCAAAGCCTTCGATGATGCTGCGGCTCATGGACAGGCCAAGCCCCAGGCCATCGGCCTTGCTGGTGTAGAACGGGGTGAACAGCTTGCCCATCTGCTCGTCGCTGACACCCGGCCCCTGGTCGATCACCCGGATCGCCAGGCTGCCGCTGCCCTCGCCGGCCTCCAGGCGTATCTGCGACGCAGAGCCCGGATGCCGATCGCGATTGGCCTCGATGGCATTGCGCAGCAGGTTCAGCAACACCTGCTCGAGCAACACACGGTCGGCGAATACCGGCGGCAGATTGTCCGGCAAGGCGTCGCTGACCGCCACCTGCGCCGCGCCCGCCTCCCAGTTGCACAGACGCACGGCTTCGCGCGCCACCTCGGCCAGATCCAGTGCCTGCATGCGCCGTTGGCCCTTGCGCAGGAAGGCGCGCAGACGCTTGATCACCACCGAAGCGTGGTTGGCATGCTCGGTGATCCGCGCCAGCCCCTGGGCCACCTTGCCGACGCCTACCGGGTCGCCACCGACGCCCTGCAGGTAACGCTGGCTGGCGCTGGCGTAGTTGACCACCGCCGCCAGCGGCTGGTTGATCTCATGGGCGATGCCGGAGGCCAGTTCGCCCAGGGTGATCAGGCGCGTGGTGTGCGCCAGCTCGTCCTCCAGGCGCCGCTTGTTTTCCTCGGCATGGATGCGCGCGGTGATGTCGCGCGACACGCTGACCACCTCCACCACCGCACCGGTGTAGGTCTCGCGGATGGCGCGACTGGCGGTCTCGAACCAGAGATAGTGACCGTCGCGATGACGAATGCGATAGGTCATGGTGTGGTAGCCGTCCTGCTCCAGTGCCTCGCGAGCCTGCTGCGCCTGCTGGGTCTGATCCAGAGGGTGCAACAGGCTGTCGACGCTGCGTCCGCGCAGCTCCTCCGGCCAGTAGCCGAGCAGCGTCCAGCTGGCCGGCGAGGCATCGAGGAAAACGCCATTGGGCGTGTGGCGGGAAATCAGGTCCGTGGTGTTCTCGGTAATCAGGCGATACAGGCGGCGCGCCCGCGCCGCTTCGCGCTGCTCGCGAATTTCCTGGGTCGCCTCACGGCAGCGCGCCAGCACGCGGCGCTCAGCCAGGTCGGGGATGAAGCTCCAGATCAGGATGCGTTCCCCGTCCTGCGCCTCCACCGCCTCGATGGCGCGGCCCTGCTCCAGGCAGGCGCGCACCAGCGGTACATGGTTGACCGGCAGTAAGGCGCCGACCTGCGCCAACGTGCGCTCGCCGAGCAGCCCCTGCAACGCCTGGTTGAATTCCAGCGCCCGCGCCTGTTCGTCGAGCAGCAGCGCCGGCTGCGGGTCGGCCGACAGCAGCGGCGCGCTGCGAGCCATGCCACCGGCCAGCGCGACCAGTTGCGCGAGCAGCTCGCGTAGCCAGGGTAGCCATTCCAGGCCGGCGTTCTCGTCGACCTGAAGCAACAGCAGGCCGGCCGCGCCCGGCTCCAGACTCAGCGCCAGCGCCTGACCGTGGTGAATCGCCGCGCGGCGCAGTCGCCCGGCCAGCCAGCAGGGCAACTGACGCAGCGTCTCCAGGCTCAGACAAGGTTGCGTCGCCAGCGCCTCGAACAGCGCCTGGTCGCTGGCCGCCAGCGGATCCCCCTGGCCCGGCGGCAACCGTGGCCCGTTGTCGTCCTGGGCGTAGGTGCGGCTGGCCGGCTGCCAGGTCAGGTACCAAGCCTGGCGCACCTGCGGGCAGCCCAGCACGGCACGACGCAAAGCGGCCGCCCGTTCGTTGAGGGATGGCGCTTCGCGCTGGATGCGCAGCCAGGCCTGCAGCGGCACCGCCGCCTGATCACTCGAAAGATTCATATAGTAACTATTCTATAAAACCTTGGTACAACTTCCATAAAAAATAGAAATGACCTATAAATCACCGCCAGCAAGCTTCGGTAATGCCTGCATCATTACCGGAATAACCAGAGCTAACAATCAGCCAAAGGTGTATCCGCCATGTCGATCTACGAGCAGGGCCTCGGCCGCGCCGCCGTCAACCATGTCGCCCTCAGCCCCCTGAGCTTCATCGAACGCACGGCGGCGGTGTACCCGCACTACCCGGCGGTGGTACACGGCTCGATTCGTCGCGACTGGGCCGAAACCTACGCACGCTGCCGGCGCCTGGCCTCGGCGCTGGCCGGGCGCGGCATTGGCCAGGGCGATACGGTGGCGGTGATGCTGCCGAACATTCCGGCGATGCTCGAAGCGCATTTCGGCGTGCCGATGATCGGCGCCGTGCTCAACACCCTCAATGTGCGCCTGGACGCCGAAGCCATCGCTTTCATGCTGCAGCATGGTGAAGCCAAGGTGGTGATCGCCGACCGCGAGTTCTTCGACGTGGTGCACGCCGCCATCGGCATGCTCGACCATCCGCCGCTGGTGATCGATGTCGACGACCCCGAGTACGGCGAAGGCCAGGCGGTCAGCGACCTGGACTACGAGGCCTTCCTCGCCGAGGGCGACCCCGAGTTCGCCTGGCAGTGGCCGACGGACGAGTGGCAGGCCATCAGCCTCAACTACACCTCCGGCACCACCGGCAACCCCAAGGGCGTGGTCTATCACCACCGCGGCGCCTTCCTCAACGCCATGGGTAACCAGATGACCTGGAACATGGGCAACCACCCGGTTTACCTGTGGACCTTGCCGATGTTCCACTGCAATGGCTGGTGCTACCCCTGGACCATCACCGCCCTGGCCGGCGTGCACGTATTCCTGCGCCGCGTCGACCCGGCGAAGATCCTCACCCTGATCCGCGACGAGCAGGTCAGCCACCTGTGCGGCGCGCCCATCGTGCTCAATGCGCTGGTGAACATGCCGGCCGAGGCCAAGGCGGCCATCGATCATCCAGTCAAGGCCATGGTCGCCGGCGCCGCGCCACCGGCCAAGGTGATCGGTGCGGTAGAAGAGATGGGCATTTCCGTGACCCACGTCTACGGCCTCACCGAGGTCTACGGGCCGGTGACCCTGTGCGCCTGGCACGCCGAGTGGGACGAGCTGCCGCTGGAAGAACGCGCCACCATCAAGGCGCGCCAGGGCGTGCGCTACCCGACCCTGGAAGGGGTGATGGTGGCCGACCCGAAAACCCTGGAACCGGTGCCGCGTGATGGCCAGACCATCGGCGAGATCTTCATGCGCGGCAACACCGTGATGAAGGGCTACCTGAAGAACCCCAGCGCCACCGCCGAAGCCTTCGAGGGCGGCTGGTTCCACACTGGCGACCTGGGCGTGTGCCACGCAGACGGCTACGTGGAAATCCGCGACCGCCTCAAGGACATCATCATCTCCGGCGGCGAGAACATCTCCACCATCGAGGTCGAGGGCGTGCTCTATCGCCACCCTGCCGTACTGGAGGCGGCCGTGGTCGCCCGACCGGACGAGAAATGGGGCGAGACGCCCTGCGCCTTCATCACCCTCAAGACCGGCCAGCAGGTCAACGACAGCGACATCATGACCTTCTGCCGCGAGCACCTGGCTGGCTTCAAGGTGCCCAAGACCGTGGTCTTCACCCAACTGCCGAAGACCAGCACCGGCAAGATCCAGAAGTTCGTCCTGCGCGACATGGCCAAGGCGCTTTGATCACGTAGCCCGGATGCAATCCGGGGAATCCGAATCGCTGTCCCCGGATTGCATCCGGGCTACGGCACAACCGCACCGTTTTCACAACAACAAGAACCGGCCAAGACGGCCGACGGAGAACCCTCATGCAAATTTTCAAGCGCCGTGACGGCGATGAGCAACCGCACTGGCCTCTCGGCCCGTTCAAGCTACGCTTGCCCTTCGTGCATTACCGCTGGGAAACCGCCGAGATGCTGCAGGCGCTGATCATGTTCGTGGTCAGCCTGGCGATGATCCCGCTGCTGGAGAAGTACCTCGGCCTGCCCTACGACGTGGCCCTGGCCTACGTGGTGGTATGTGGCATCGGCTTCATGTTGCCGGCGCTGCTCGGCGTGCCACTGGTGCCCGGCTGGATCACCCCCGGCATCCCCGTGGTGCTGCTGTTTCTCGGCAACTACGAGCCCGGCCCGCAAGCGATCCAGGCGCTGTTCGCCCTGCAGTTCCTGGTGTTCGTGATCTTCCTGTTCCTCGGCGTGACCCGCTTGGGCAGCGCCCTGGTGCGGCTGATCCCCAACTCGATGAAGGGCGGCATCATCATCGGTGCCGGTATCGCTGCGCTGATGGGCGAGATCAGCGCCGGCGGCCGCCTGGCCAACACGCCGATCTCCCTGGTGCTGGGCAGCCTGATCTGCCTCTACCTGATGTTCTCGGTGTCGTTCAAGGGCCTGACCGAACGCGTGCCGCTGGCGCGCAAGATCGTCAACTACGGCATGGTGCCGGGCATGCTGATCGCCATTTTCATCGGCATCGCCGTGGGCGAATACAAGATGCCGGACGTGAAATGGGACATCACTGCGCCGGCCTTCGGCGAGATGTGGAACTACCTGCCATTCAATGTCGGCTTCCCCGGCCTGGACGTGTTCATGCTCGCGGTGCCTACCGCAGTGATCGCCTACGTGATCGCCTTCGGCGACATCATCGTCGGTCAGTCACTGATGCAACGCGCCGATGAACTGCGTACCGACGAGGTGATCGAAAACAACGTCGACCGCATCCACCTGGTGACTGCCATCCGCAACGCCCTGCACGCCTTCTTCGCGCCCTACCCGGGCCTGGCCGGCCCGCTGTGGACGGCCGTGGCGGCGACCATGGCCGAGCGCTACAAGTACGGACGCAAGGCGATGGACTCGATCTACAGCGGTGCTGGCACCTTCTGGATCACCGGCTTCGCCGCGCTGTTCATGCTGCCGCTGGTCAGCTTCTTTCAGCCGGTGCTGCCGATCGCCCTGTCGCTGACGCTGATCCTCACCGGCTATATCTGCCTGATGGTCGGTTTCGAGCAACTGAACAACAACACCGAACGCGGCATCGCCGGCACCATGGGTGTGGTGCTCGCCGTCTACGGCGCAGGCTGGGGCCTGGCCGCAGGCGCGGCGCTGTACATTCTGGTCGAACGCACCCATCTGCTTAAATTCACCAGCGTCACAGATAAGCCGCAGAATCCGGCGCAAGCCGACTGACGTTTTTTTCGTTCCACACGCGCCGCGCTTGTCGCGGCGCCCCTGCTGTCGAGGTTGCACCATGCCCGAGTTCAACGCCCCGTTGCGCGACATGCGCTTCGTCCTTCATGACGTGTTCCAGGCGCCCAGCCTGTGGGCGCGCCTGCCGGCCCTGGCGGAAACCGTCGATGCCGACACCGCAGACGCCATCCTCGAAGAAGCGGCCAAGGTCACCGGCGGCCTGATCGCCCCGCTCAACCGCAGCGGCGACGAGGAAGGCGCGCAGTGGGACGGCGGTGAGGTGCGCACCCCGGCCGGTTTCCGCGAAGCCTATGCCACCTACACCGAGGGCGGCTGGGTCGGCCTGTCCGGCAACCCCGAGTACGGCGGCATGGGCATGCCCAAGATGCTCGCCGTGGCCTTCGAGGAAATGCTCTACGCCGCTGGTTCCAGCTTCGCCCTGTACTCGGCGCTGAGTTCCGGCGCCTGCCTGGCCATCGACGCCCACGCCAGCGAGGAACTGAAAACCACCTATCTGCCACCGATGTACGAGGGTCGCTGGGCCGGCTCCATGTGCCTGACCGAGGCCCATGCCGGTACCGACCTCGGCATTATCCGCACCCGCGCCGAACCGCAGGCCGATGGCAGCTACCGCATCACCGGCAGCAAGATCTTCATCACCGGCGGCGAGCAGGACCTGACCGAGAACATCATCCACCTGGTACTGGCCAAGCTGCCGGATGCGCCAGCCGGGCCGAAAGGCATCTCGCTGTTTCTGGTGCCCAAGGTCATGGTGAACGCCGACGGCGGCCTGGGCGAGCGGAACGCGGTGAGCTGCGGCTCCATCGAGCACAAGATGGGCATCAAGGCCTCGGCCACCTGCGTGATGAACTTCGACGGCGCCACCGGCTACCTGATCGGTGAGCAGAATCGCGGCCTGGCGGCGATGTTCACCATGATGAATTACGAGCGCCTGTCCATTGGCATCCAGGGCATCGGCTGCGCCGAGGCATCCTACCAGTCGGCGGTCGGCTACGCCCGCGAGCGCATCCAGAGCCGCGCCGCTACTGGCCCGGTGACCCCCGACAAGGTCGCCGATCCGATCATCGTGCATGCCGACGTGCGCCGCATGCTGCTGACCATGAAGGCGCTGAATGAGGGCGGACGCGCCTTCGCCTGCTACGTCGGCCAGCAGCTCGACCTGGCCAAGTACGCCGAGGACGCGGATGAGCGGCACAACGCCGAAGCCCTGGTCGCCCTGCTCACCCCGGTGGCCAAGGCCTTCTTCACCGACACCGGGCTGGAAAGCTGCGTGCACGGCCAGCAGGTATTCGGTGGCCACGGTTACATCCGCGAATGGGGCCAGGAACAGCTGGTACGCGACGTGCGCATCGCGCAGATCTACGAAGGCACCAACGGCATCCAGGCGCTCGACCTGCTGGGGCGCAAGGTGGTGGCCAATGGCGGCGCCGCACTGTGCCTGTTCGCCGGTGAGGTGCGCGATTTCGCCCACGCCAACGAGTCGCCTTTTGGCGAGCGTCTGGTCGAAGCGCTGGAGCGCCTGGAGGCCGTCAGCGGCTGGCTGCTGGAGCAGGCCAAGGCCGACCCGAACTCGGTGGGCGCCGCCTCGGTGGAGTACCTGCACCTGTTCGGCTACGTCGCCTACGCCTACATGTGGGCGCGCATGGCCGCCGTGGCGCAGCGCAAGCAGAGCGAAGACGCAGCCTTCTACAGCGCCAAGCTGGCCACCGCCGAGTTCTTCTTCGCCCGCCTGCTGCCGCGCACCCTGAGCCTGGAAGCGAGCATTCGCGCCGGCAGCCAGTCTCTTTACGGCTTGGCCGCCGAACAGTTTTGAATAGTTGAGCGTGTTGCGCGGCCGCTTCGGCGCCGCGCCTTTTTATTCCCCCTGGGCGTGCCCTGCACACCCACAGATTGCGCCGGATAGCGGCGAGGATTAGTTATGCGTGAAGTCGTGATAGTCGCCGCCTGCCGTACCGCCATCGGCAGCTTCCAGGGATCACTGAGCCGCATCCCGGCACCGGAGCTGGGCGCGCTAGTGATACGCGAACTGCTGGCTCGCAGCGGCGTGGACGAGGCCCAGGTGGACGAGGTCATCCTCGGCCAGGTGCTCACCGCCGGCAGCGGACAGAACCCGGCGCGGCAGAGCGCCCTGCTCGCCAGCCTGCCGCACACGGTGCCGGCCATGACCCTGAACAAGGTCTGCGGCTCCGGCCTCAAGGCGGTGATCCTCGGCGCCCAGGCCATTCGCGGTGGCGACGCCGAAATCATCATCGCCGGCGGCCAGGAAAACATGAGCCTGGCGCCCTACGTCATGCCCGGTGCCCGCACTGGCCTGCGCATGGGCCACACACAGCTGGTCGACACCATGATCCAGGACGGCCTGTGGGACGCCTTCAACAACTACCACATGGGCATCACCGCCGAGAACCTGGCCGAGCAATACGGCATCAGCCGCGCCGAACAGGACGCCTTTGCCCTGCGCTCGCAGCAACGCGCGCAGGCGGCCATTCTCGCCGGACGCTTCAGCGATGAGATCGTCCCGGTCACGGTGCCCCGCCGTGGCGCCGAAGCAGTGATCGTCGAACGTGACGAACAGCCGCGCGCCGACGCCAGCCTGGACAGCCTCGGCAAGTTGCGCCCGGCATTCAAGAGCGACGGTACGGTGACCGCCGGCAACGCCTCGACCCTCAACGACGGCGCCGCCGCAGTGCTGCTGATGAGTGCCGAGAAAGCCGCAGAGTTGAACCTGCCGGTGCTGGCGCGCATTGCCGCCCACGCCAGCGCCGGGGTCGATCCGGCGGTGATGGGTATCGGCCCGGTGTTCGCCAGCTGCAAGGCGCTGGAGCGTGCCGGCTGGAGTCTGGAGCAGCTCGACCTGATCGAGGCCAACGAAGCCTTCGCCGCCCAGGCCATCGCCGTCGGCCGCGAACTGCATTGGGACAGCGCCAAGGTCAACGTCAATGGCGGCGCCATCGCCCTTGGCCACCCCATCGGCGCGTCCGGCTGCCGCATTCTGGTCAGCCTGATCCACGAAATGCAGCGCCGCGATGCCCGCCGTGGCCTCGCCACCCTGTGCATCGGCGGCGGCCAGGGCGTGGCCCTGGCCATCGAACGCTAGCCTGTAACCAACGAGCCGCTGGCTGTAGAAAGTGCCAGCCGGCCCACGCCAGCATCAGCCGCAGGCTGGATTACGCTTCACCGATCCACCCTGCAAGCCCAGAAAAGAACAAGAGAACCCCCATGCGAACCCTGACCACACTGACCGGCAACAGCCAGAAACTCGATGGCGGCGCCATGTTCGGCAATGCCCCCAAGGCCCTCTGGCAGCGCTGGATGCCAGCCGACGAGCTGAACCGCATCGACCTCGGCTGCCGCGCCCTGCTGGTGCAGGAGGACGAGCGCAACATCCTCATCGAGACGGGCATCGGCGCCTTCTTCAGCCCCGAGCTGAAGCAGCGTTTCGGCGTACAGGAAGATCGCCATGTGCTGCTCGACAGCCTCGCCGCCATTGGCCTGAGCGATGCCGACATCGATATCGTGGTGCTCACCCACCTGCACTTCGACCACGCCGGCGGCCTGCTCGCCGCCTGGCAGGCGGATCAGCCCGCTCGCCTGCTGTTTCCCAACGCCCGGTTCATCACGGGTCGTCGTCAATGGCAGCGCGCACGCCACCCTCATGCCCGCGACCGCGCCTCCTACATCCCGGAACTGCTCGATCTGCTGGAACACAGCGGCCGCCTGCTGCTGATCGATGAAACCGACAGCTGCGAGCTGCTCGGCCCCGACTGGCGCCTGCACTGGAGCGACGGCCACACACCCGGCCAACTGCTCCCGGAAGTGGCCATGCCGGGCGGACCGGTGGTATTTCCCGGTGACCTGATTCCCGGCGCGCCCTGGGTGCATCTACCGATCACCATGGGTTACGACCGCTTCCCCGAAGGCCTGATCGAGGAGAAGGAAGCACTGCTCGCGGACCTGTTTTCACACGGCGGGCGACTGGTCTTCACCCATGATCCAGAGGTGGCCATGGGGCGGGTAACGCGAGATGAAAAAGGTCGTTATGGGCTTGATGAGGCGTCGAAAACGACACATCTGCTAGCGAACTGACAGCATCAGGCCTTGACGTGCCGGCCATGCAGCGCGAGCATGGCCGCTTGTTTTTTCGCCGTGTTCACGACCACGCTGGCGCCAGCAAGGCGCTGCTGCTGGCCAGCAGCAGACTGGCCACCGCGTCGTGTGCACCTCGACAGCCCTGGGGGAATCGCTTCATGAGCCTGGCCTCTGTACGCGCCTTCTTCGCCGCCAAGGCGCCCGACATTTCGATCATCGAGCTGCAGTCCAGTACCGCCACCGTAGCGCTGGCTGCCGAGGCACATGGCGTTTCGCCGGGCCAGATCGCCAAGACCCTGGCCTTTCGCATCGCCGAACGCGACGTGCTGATCGTCGCCCGCGGTGACGCCCGCATCGACAACCGCAAGATGAAGGAATGCTTCAGCGCCAAGGCGCGCATGCTCGATGCGCAGACGGTGATCGAGTTGACCAGCCATCCAGTGGGCGGCGTCTGCCCGTTTGGCCTGGCCACGCCGCTCAGCGTCTACTGCGACCGCTCGCTGTTGGCCTTCGATGAGGTGCTGCCAGCGGCCGGCGCCACCCACAGCGCCGTGCGCATTACCCCGCAGCGCATGGCCGAACTGGTCGATGCCGAGTGGATCGACGTGTGTCAGGAAGTGGAAACGCAAGCCTGCTGAACAGCTCGACGCAAGGAACACTGTGGTGTCGGAAGGTGTGTAGCCCGGATGCAATCCGGGGCCGGGTGTGGCGTATCTCGTTGGCCTACAGCCCGCCGCTGACACCCAGGCTCAGCCCCAACGCGGTGGCCAGGGAAAGGGGCAGCAGCAGGGTATCGAGCAGTGCACTGGCAGGCAGATCCAGCCCCGCATACCGCGGCGCCTCGGCACCAAAACGGTCCATCGGGCAGCAGCCACCATTGAGCGCATACCAGTCCAGTCGCGTGCCGGCGTAAACCACCGGCGCGTCGGGCTTTGCCGCATCCAGAGTACGCACGGTGGCACAACCGGTCAGGTTCAGCGCCAGCAGCAAGGTGAGCGCCAAGGGCCGCTTCATCCGCGTTCGACCCTTATCTCCACCAGCTTGCCATCGAGAAAGCGCAAGTAGCGATAGACGCCATTACGAGGCCCGTACACCCAACGCTCCACCGTCACCCCGCCGCCCTGCGGACTGCTCGGGGGCGTTACCTCGCGCTGATCGGGCTCACCACATTTGCGCAACACGTCGACACTCAGCTCACCCTCGTAAACCAGCGAGGTACCACAGCGCATCGAGGCCTCGGCCGCCGGCAGCAACGCCAAGGTGAGCGCGCTTGCCAGCAAACAACGACTCGTAATGGACACCTTACTCATCCGACACCAGATGATGCTCGCCCCAGCGCGGCAGCATGTCCTGGGGAATGCCCAGGCAATTGAGGATGCGCGCGACGACGAAATCCACCAGGTCATCCAGCGTCTGCGGCTGGTGATAGAAGCCCGGCGAGGCCGGCAGGATGGTCACGCCCAGGTTGGACAGCTTGAGCATGTTCTCCAGATGGATGCTTGAGTAAGGCGCCTCACGCGGCACCAGAATCAGCTGGCGGCGCTCCTTCAACGCCACGTCGGCGGCGCGCTCGATCAGGTTGTTACAGGCGCCGGTGGCGATGGCCGACAAAGTGCCGGTGCTGCACGGCACCACCACCATGGCAGTGGGCGCCCCGGAGCCGGAAGCCGCCGGGGCCATCCAGTCTTCCTTGCCGTAGACGCGAATCTGCCCGGGCGCCGCGCCGGTGTACTCGGTGAGGAACTGCGCCATGGACTGCGGCTTGGCCGGCAGGGCCACGTCGGTCTCGGTGGCCATCACCAGTTGCGCAGCCTTGGAGATCAGGAAGTGCACCTCGCGATCTTCCTGCACCAGGCAATCGAGCAGGCGCAGGCCGTATTGCGCGCCCGAGGCGCCGGTCATGGCCAGGGTGACTCTCTCAGGTCCGGACATTCATCCCTCCAGAGCTGCTGCCAGCTTGCCATGCAGGCCGCCGAAGCCGCCGTTGCTCATGATCACCACCTGGGTACCAGGTCGCGCCAGCGCCTTCACGCCGTCGATGATCGACTCCAGCGAATCGCACACCCGCGTCGGGTTGCGCGCCTGTGCCACGGTGGCAGCCAGGTCCCAGCCGAGATTGGCCGGCGCGTACCAGAACACCGCGTCGGCCTGCTCGGCAGACTCGGCCAGGCCGTCGCGGTGGGCGCCGAGCTTCATCGAATTGGAGCGCGGCTCGATCACCGCGATCATCTGGGTGTCGTCACCGACGCGCTTGCGCAGGCCATCGAGTGTCGTGGCGATGGCAGTCGGGTGATGGGCGAAGTCGTCGAAGACGGTCACACCAGCCACCTCGGCGACCTTCTCCATGCGCCGCTTGGCGTTGACGAACAGGCCCAGCGCCTCGATGCCCAGCGCCGGCACCACGCCGACATGGCGCGCCGCCGCCAGCACGGCCAGGGCGTTGGCGACGTTGTGCTGGCCGGTCAGTTGCCAGTCCACCACGCCCTCGACCTTGCCGTCGAAACTCACCTCGAAGCGCGAACCGTCGGCGCTGAGCAGGCGCGCCTGCCATTGGCCGCCTTCGCCAGTGGTCTGCACAGGCGTCCAGCAACCCATTTCGATCACCCGCGCCAACGCCGTTTCGCTGGCCGGATGGATGACCAGGCCCTCGCTCGGGATGATGCGCACCAGATGGTGGAACTGCCGCTCGATGGCCGCCAGATCAGGGAAGATATCCGCGTGATCGAACTCCAGATTATTGAGGATCGCCGTGCGCGGGCGGTAGTGAACGAACTTGCTGCGCTTGTCGAAGAAGGCGCTGTCGTACTCGTCGGCCTCGACCACGAAGAACGGCGTGTCACCCAAACGAGCGGAAATCCCGAAGTTCTGCGGCACGCCGCCGATCAGAAAGCCCGGCGCCATGCCGGCGTGCTCCAACACCCAGGCCAGCATGCTGGAACTGCTGGTCTTGCCATGGGTGCCGGCCACTGCCATCACCCAGCGCCCCTGCAGCACATGATCGGCCAACCACTGCGGGCCGGACACATAAGGCAGGCCCTTGTTCAGCACATACTCCACCGCCGGGTTGCCGCGGCTCATGGCATTACCCACCACCACCAGGTCGGGCGCCGGCTGCAGATGCGCCGGGTCAAAGCCCTGCATCAACTCGATGCCCTGAGCTTCGAGCTGGGTACTCATGGGCGGGTAGACGTTGGCATCGGAACCGGTGACGCGGTGGCCGAGTTCCTTGGCCAGAACGGCCAGCGACCCCATGAAGGTGCCGCAGATGCCGAGAATGTGAATGTGCATGAATGACCTCTGAACATGCCCAACGACGGGGCGTGAAGCGATGGCGGCAGGTTAGCACAGCGCCCGCCAGGCGACCGCTGCCCCTGTTCAGACAGACGCACGAATACCAAGTTGCCCACCCAGGATCAAATCAAACGCTTGCTTGGATTGCACTTTCAACTGGCTTTGAGGCAGCATCGGATGAACCGCTGGCACAACAGCTGCATCGCCACTCCTGCCCTATTACAGAGAGAAGCCGAGGCCCACCATGCGCATCGTCCAAGCCACCCTGGAGCACCTGGACCTGTTGACCCCGCTGTTCGTCAAATACCGCGAGTTCTACAACGAACTGCCCTACCCCGAGTCGTCGCGCAAGTTTCTCGAGAAGCGCCTGCGCCGCAAGGAGTCGGTGATCTACCTGGCGCTGGCCGACGACGAAGACAAGCTGCTCGGCTTCTGCCAGCTGTACCCCAGCTACTCTTCGCTGTCGCTCAAACGCGTGTGGATCCTCAACGACATCTATGTGGCCGAGGAGGCACGCCGGCAACTGGTCGCCGACCGCCTGCTGCACACTGCCAAGCAGATGGCCAAGGAAACCAGCGCCGTGCGCATGCGCGTTGCCACCAGCCGCGACAACGAGGTGGCGCAGAAGGTCTACGAGTCCATCGGCTTCATCGAGGATGAGCAGTTCAAGAACTACGTGCTGCCCATCAACTCCGATTGAGCGAGACGTCGATACGGCGGCTGCCCGTCAGCCGCCAAGACTCAGCAGAAGGACCAGCAGCAACGGCAGCGTGACCAGCCCCAGCGCAGCCAGGCGCGACTGCCGCAAGGGCGCGCGCTGCAGCGCCTGACTGCGACGCGCCTGCAAGGGCTGCTGCAAAGCCAGTTGCAACTCCGACAGTGCCTCGAAGCGCGCCTGTGGTTGCGGCGCCAGTGCGCGGGCGAGCACGCCATCCCAGCCTTGCGGCACATGCCCGGCAAAGGTCGCCAGCGGGACGTAGCAATGGCCAGGGCCGACATCGCTGCGCGCGGCCTCCGGCCATTGCCCAGACATCAGCCAGTAGACCAGAGCCGCCAGGGCGAACTGGTCGGCACGACCATCCAGCGCGCGACCGCTGCGCAGTTCCGGGGCCAGTGGCACCGCCTGTTCGGGCACCGGTTGACGTCCAACGCCAGGCAGGATGGCAGCCACCCCCGGCAGCAACAGCACCCGGCCGTCATCACCGAGCAGAATCTGCCTGGGATTCAACCAGAGCCCCTGCATACCGCGACGCTGCAACGCGCGCACGGCGGCGATCAGCTGCGTCAATATGGCCAGCAGCATCGGCACATCCGGCGCACCGCGAGCGGCCACCCAGTCGAGCAGATTGCGCATGTCACGGGGAGGTTTGCCCAGCACCAGATAGGCATGACTGCGCGCCTGCCGCGACGACAACACTTGAGGCAGCGCCTGCTGCGGACTGCGGCGCAAGACCCACTCGCGCTGCCAGAACGCCTCATCGGCATCCACCTCGGCGAACCAGAGCACGGCCTCGCGTCCGCCTTCATCACGCCCGACAAACATCCGTCCAGGCGGCCCATAAGGGCATTCGCGCATGAGCGTCCAGCCGTCGAGCTGCTGACCACTGGCGACCTGTACCAGGGCCGGGCGTACCGGGCTGGGCAGTGCAGGCGCATGTCCCTGGTGCTCGCCTACGCGCAACAGCACCGCCGCCCCAGGCGCCTGCAACAGCGGCTGCACCAGCGCCTCCAGTGGCGGTTGCGCCTGGCTGCACAGCGGGCGCAGTTCGCTGACATCGAGCAAAGGTTGTGGCGCCAGCAACAGGTGCTCGCCATGGCTCGGCAGCAGGCTGTGCTGCACCAGCGCCAGTTCGGCCTGAGTGCCCAGAGCCTGGCCCTCGCGCCCGCTGAGGACATGCAGCTGTTTATTCTGCCCACGCGCCAGGCCAACGCTGCCCGCCTGCAGAAACTGCAGTTCATCGCCCTGGACCAGCAGCACGCCCGCATGCAGTTCAGCGATCTGCTGCCCGCCCTGCTGTCGTCGAAACAGTTGCAGATTCAGGGCCGCCAGCACCTGCCTCGCCGCCTGGGTTTCGCTCCAGCCCTGCGGCGTACAGCGAAAATCAGCGAACAGGGCATCGAGTTGCAGTTCCAGAGCTTGCACCACATCAGGGCAATGCCGCGCCCATAGCAGCATGACCAACAGCAACGGAGGTCGTTGCTGGCGACCGGCCAGCCACATCGCCCGAGCCCGCGCGGCCTGGTACGGCAAGTCCAGGCCAGCAGCACAAGCCAGACCGATTCCGGGGTGTTCCAACAATTGCAGCGCCATGCTCAGCCCTCCTGCTGCAGCGAAGCTGCATGGGACGTTGCAGCCTTTATGCCGACTTGTAGCGAGAGCCTGGCGCCCTTATGTTTACCAGACCTTCTCAACGAGCCCGCATGCATGTGGTCAGTCAAGGCCTGGCGCCGTCGTCGCACCCTCGAACACAACCCTGTCGCGCCCACCGAATGGAGCGAAGTACGTCGGCGCCTGCCGATTCTCGATGGCCTCGATGAGCATGAAGAGCAAAAACTGCGCGAGCGTGCCGTGCTGTTCCTGCATGACAAGCACCTGACGGCGCTGTCCGGCCTGCAACTCGACCCGGTCCAACGCCTGCTGCTGGCCGTACAGGCGCAACTCCCCCTGCTGCACCTGGGCGAGCTGGACTGGTATCAGGGCTTTCACGAGATCATCCTCTACCCTGATGACTTCCTCAGCCCACAACGCCACCGCGATGCCAGCGGTATCGAACACGAATGGGACGACGCCCGCAGCGGCGAGGCCTGGCAGCATGGCCCGGTGATCCTTGCCTGGCCAGGTGTCGAGTCCAGCGGCGGCTGGGAGGGTTACAACCTGGTGATCCACGAACTGGCGCACAAGCTGGACATGCTCGACGGCAGCGCCAATGGCCTACCGCCGCTGCATCGCGACATGCGCGTGCAGGACTGGGCAACGGCCATGCAAAGCGCCTATGACGCGCTGAACGCCGAACTGGACGCCAACCCGAATGCCGAAACCGCCATCGACCCGTACGCCGCCGAAGACCCGGCGGAGTTCTTCGCGGTCACCAGCGAATACTTCTTCACCGCACCGGATCTGCTCGTGGCCGCCTTTCCCGATGTCTACCGCCAGCTATCGCTGTTCTATCGCCAGGACACCCTGGCCAGGCTGCAGCGTCTGCAGGCACAACACCCCGACTACCAGACGGTCGAAAACGCGACCAATGGCTGAGTCGGCTGGCGTAGTAACGCCATGCGAATACGCCTATAATACGCCCCACTTTTTTGGCCCTCCCTGGGAGTTTCCCCCATGAGCTACAGCAAGATCCCGGCTGGTAAAGACCTGCCGAACGACATCTACGTTGCCATCGAAATCCCGGCCAACCACGCGCCGATCAAATACGAAATCGACCACGACACCGATTGCCTGATGGTCGATCGTTTCATGGCCACGCCGATGTTCTACCCGGCCAACTACGGTTTTATCCCGCACACCCTGGCTGACGACGGCGACCCCCTCGACGTGCTGGTCGTGACCCCTTACCCGGTTGCTCCGGGTTCGGTGATCCGCGCGCGTCCGGTCGGCGTACTGCACATGAGCGACGAAGCTGGCGGCGACGCCAAGCTGGTCGCGGTTCCGCACGACAAACTGACCGTTCTCTACAAAGACGTTCAGGAATACACCGACCTGCCCGCGCTGCTGATCGAGCAGATCAAGCACTTCTTCGAGAACTACAAGGATCTCGAGAAGGGCAAGTGGGTCAAGGTAGAAGGCTGGGGCGGCGCTGAAGATGCCCGCAGCCTGATCAACAAGGCAGTCGCGGCTTACCAAAAATAAGCCCTGACCTCCTCCGAAAAGCCGGCCACAAGCCGGCTTTTTTATTGCCCGAAGAAATCCGACAAGATCCTACAGCACTAGTAAATACGCGCCTTACAGCTTAGCATCCGTCCCAAGACATCCCGTAGCCATCCATAAAATCCGCAACCAAAGTGTGGGTCAGAGTGTGGGTTGAGGGGTGTGGGTTGGAGTAGGAGCGAGTGATGGGCAAGCTGACCAGCAAGACCGTGGAGTCGATAGCCAAGGCTGCAACGCCAGGAAAAACCAATGATGGCGATGGCCTGTACTTCCAGGTATCCAAGAGCGGCGGCACCAGCTGGATCTTCCGTTACAAGCTGGATGGCCGCAGCCGCGAAATGGGGCTAGGCCCCTTCCCCGCCATCACACTCAGCCAAGCCCGGCAGCTGGCCGCTGATCAACGCAAGCTCCTCGCTTCCGGAAGCGACCCACTGGCAACCCGCGATGCGGCAAAGGAAGCCAAGCGCGAGGCCGAACGCCAGGCTGCAGCACGTCGCACGACGTTCGAGGATCTCGCTCGCGAATACCAACAGGCACATGGCGGCAGCTGGTCTGAGAAGTGGCGGAAAGGCTGGCTGCGCAAACTGGAGCTCTACGCTTTCCCGACCATGGGCAAGTTGTCGGCTGACATCATCAGCACCGAGCATGTGCTTGCTGCATTGCAACCCATCTGGGTAACCAAGACACGGACTGCTGATGAAATCAGGGGCCAGATCGAGCAAATACTGGATGCAGCCAAGACTCGGCGTTTACGCGAGGGAGACAATCCTGCCCGCTGGCGCGGGCACTTGGACAACTTGCTGAGCAAGGCAGAGAAGAAGAAGGCCAGGCAGCGCCAGCACTTCCCAGCACTGCAGTGGAAAGACACTCCGAAGCTGATATCCACCCTGGCCAACATCGATACACGTGACGCCATCGCAACGAGATTACTGATTCTGACCGGTGCTCGTTACCACATGATCCAACATGCTCAATGGTCTGAGTTTGACCTCGAAACTGGCACTTGGGCACTGCCGGCTGAGCGCATGAAGATGCGAAAACCTTTCGTCATTCCTCTATCGCCCCCGGTAGTCGAGATGCTGAATATCATGAATACGACTCATTCAATATATCTTTTCCCTGGGCAAGGGAAGAATGGTGTCATGCATGGCAACGCCATACGCAACCTGCTGCACAAGCTGGGGTATGCAGACATCACGAGACATGGCTTTCGATCGACCTTCCGGGACTGGGCAAACGAATGCACCAACTACCCGCGAGAGGTATGCGAGCTTGCGCTTGCCCATGATGAACGCGACCAGACCGAGGCGGCCTATTCGCGCTCCGACCTTCTGGAGAAGCGCAGGGCACTGATGGCGGAATGGGCCAAGTTCTGCACGAGCAAGAAGTGACCCACAGCAAGCCCAAAGCAGCCGGTAACAACAGGCAGAAACCGGCCAGAAGCGGTCGATCACATCCGAGCAGGGAAAAGCGGCTATTAAGAATACTCAGCCGCCCATCTCAACGAAATGCCCAAGTGATTTTGAACAGACTGAAGCGATTAATTGCCCACCTCAACAACCTTAGCGTCGGGTGCGTGGTTTTTCACCGACTCGATACCCTTGTCGCGTGAGGCTTCGGAGGCATATGACTGGCTCGTCCCGACTACTTGGTGATTACCCGCCTTAAGGTTGAACATAAACTTGTCAGCCCCGCTGGCCTTACGCTCGTAGCGTGCATCATCAGGCGCATTTTTTTTGACTGACTCGACTCCATTTAGACATCCAGACTTATCCTTGTAGCCCTCGCTGGCCAGAATTGCTTGGCCATTGTTGGCTTTGAGCCGAAAACGAAATTCACCCGCTTTGTCGTTGTATATTTCAAACGTCCCAGACATATAGCTATTCCTTATTTTTGGCTTTCATGAGATCCATCGATATCGCTGCGGTCCAAAAAATGACTGTTTGCCCATTAGAAATATGGTTTCTGTGTGATGCTAGCCAGGCAAAATCGATGCTCCAGCTTCAGTAGAACTGCATGACAAATGCACCATAACCCAAGAGCTAAACCAGATTTTTGAACAGTCAAAGTATAGACACAGATCTCAACACGGCTCGATTTCTTCGTCGAGTGAAGAGCCCAGCTTTTGCAGAGATATCCGAGCGGCTGCTTTTGGCCGACAGTGTCGCTTGGTGAAAGTCCGTACTGTTTACTACCCTGCTGATTGGTAGACAATCGATCTGCCCCTTCGCTGCCGGCGCGCCAAAATGGATCAAATACTTTCTATTCTGTCCGAAACCATCCCCAAAGCCCGAACTCTGGAGCAGCTCACGCGGCCCTTGCTGACTCTGCTCAGCAAGGTTACTGGTATGGAATCGACCTACCTGACAACCATTGATACCGAGGCAGGCGTCCAGCGTATCGAGTTCGCCCGCAACGTCGGTGAAATGGTGATTCCTGAAGGGCTGGTCGTGCCCTGGGCAGATACGCTGTGCAAGCGGGCGCTGGACGAGAACCGCATGTACTCGGACAACGTCACCGAATGCTGGGGTGATTCAGAGGCCGCAGCCGCTCTGGGCATCAGGACCTATGTAAGCGCGCCAATCAGATCCTTGGATGGCCGAGTGCTGGGTACAGTCTGTGCCGCCAGCTCGGGTCAGGTGGCCCGCGCTCCTGACGTGGAGCCATTGCTGATGCTGCTCTCAGGGTTGCTGAGCTACTCCCTTGAACGTGAATTGCTGGTTGAGCGGCTTCAGGTCGCTAACGCCGAGTTGGCCACAATGGCGCTGACAGATCCCCTGACCGGTCTGTCCAACCGGCGCGCCATCCTCAACGATGTCGCTCGCTTGTTCGCCCTGGCCCAGCGAGAGAACACGTACGTGCTAGTCGGTGTCGTCGATCTGGATGGCTTCAAGCTCATCAACGATACCTACGGCCATCAGGCAGGAGACCAATTTCTACGTGGCGTAGCCATCCAACTGCAGCATGGCCTCAGAACCAGCGATACCGTCGGGCGTGTTGGTGGTGACGAGTTCATCGTAATCGCCGTGAGCACGCCATCCGAACATCTGGACCTGGCAAGCGATATGCAATATGCCGCCGAGCTAATGCAGGATCGCCTTACTAAAGCGACGATAGGACGATATGGGTTGGGGCAAGATCTTGGCGATATCGACTATGCCGGAGCAAGTGTGGGTGTAGTGGCGGTGATGCCCGGCAGCATGACTGCGGACGAGGCCGTCATGCTGGCAGACCGCGAGATGTACAAGGTGAAACAGCAGCGTAAGCGTCAAAGGTTGTAGAAAACATTTCGCAAAGTGAATCGCCCCTACTTTTGTAGATTTCGGATGGCGGCTTTTGGCCCAGACTGTGTAAAAACGTTGGCATCGACCTTGCTGTGATTTGATCGATTCAAATCAGCGGGGGGACGTCAATGAAGCGTTTTATCCAGGGAGAGCATCGAGGCCAAAGCTCGCTGCTTCCCGA
>NZ_CBDAMB010000006.1:0-307107 GCF_965197125.1 Pseudomonas spartinae | reverse complement strand
CCGTATGCCTATCTCAAGGACGTGCTGACACGACTGCCGACGCAGCGGGCGAGTGAGATCGGCCAACTACTGCCGCATCAGTGGGTACCTGCCTGAATCACGCAAGGTGAGTTCGGCGGACGCTTACGTTGATTCTCCCTTAAGAGCGACTGGAATAGCGACAAGAGTCAAATTCACAGATGACGAAAGCTACCTGTCACATTGGCGCAAGCCAGGGATGCCGTGGGTTCGTCGTTATGGATGCGGGAGAGAACGTGACAGGGCAGCGCTGCTGACCTATGGCTTGCAAGTGGCTTGTAGCACTTCCCGCGCAAGCTGATGAGCCCAGGATGCTGTACGTCCGCTGTATTGGGCTTGGCGATCGGATCGCCTGACCAACTATTGGCTAAATCCAAGGACTGATCAAGGACTCTTGGTCAGCTCCCAGCCCAAAACGCTCTAAAAAAACGCGCACCAGGGATAGCCCGCAGTGGTATCCGAATGCCGCGAACCAGCGCCGCAGGGCAAGAGCATGGCAAAGGGCAATAGTCGCGATTTCCAGGCTGAACTCCTTCTGTTACTAGGCAACAGCAACCGGGCGCAACGTCGCGAGTCCTACCAGAAAGCCATTGATCTAAATGACTGTTACTACGCCAAACAGCGTATGCCGCATTGAAACTGCCGCTGAGCTCACTGGATCTGGCCGACCTCTGCCGCTCGTGAACTACTGCTATCGGCCAAAAACAGCCGCTCCCTTACGCATACTCGCGCATCTTCCTTCGATGCCTGGTCTGCACGCCTTAGGGCGTAATCTGCGACAATCCCGCCTTTGCCCTGATTGCCCGATCCAGATGACTGACCTCGCCACGCTGCAGAACAACCTCGACCACGTCATGATTGCCGAGCGCCATCGTTTGCGCCGGCAGTTGCATGAGCTGCAGAAGCAGCCCAACGAGGCCAAGCTGGCGCAGTGGCTGGAGCGGTTTCAGGCGTCTAGCGACAAGGTGGCGGCGCGGCGCGGCAGCATTCCGGCGATGCGCTACGACGACGCGCTGCCGATTGCCGCCAAGCGCGACGAGATCAAGGCCGCGCTGGAGAAGAGCCAGGTGGTGGTGATTGCCGGTGAGACCGGTTCGGGCAAGACCACGCAGTTGCCGAAGATCTGTCTGGAGATTGGCCGGGGCGTGCATGGCCTGATTGGCCACACCCAGCCGCGTCGCTTGGCGGCGCGTAGTGTGGCGACCCGCGTGGCGGAAGAGATCGGTACGCCGCTGGGCGAGCTGGTCGGTTATCAGGTGCGTTTCGAGGATCAGAGCAAGGACGGCACGCTGATCAAGCTGATGACCGACGGCATCCTGCTCGCCGAAACCCAGCACGACCGCTTTCTGGAAAAGTACGACACCATCATCGTCGACGAGGCGCACGAACGCAGCCTCAATATCGACTTCCTGCTCGGCTACCTGAAGACCCTGCTGCCGCGTCGCCCGGATCTGAAGCTGATCATCACGTCGGCGACCATCGATCTGGAGCGTTTTTCCAAGCATTTCAACGATGCGCCGATCATCGAGGTGTCCGGGCGTACCTACCCGGTGGAAACCTGGTATCGCCCGTTGGCGGCGGAGGTGGACGAGGAGGGTGAGCGTCTGCTCGATGACCTGTCCATCGATCAGGGCATTCTCGCCGCGCTGGACGAGATCACTGAGCACGAGCGCAGCGTCGGCCAGCGCCCCGGCGACGTGCTGGTGTTTCTGCCTGGCGAGCGCGAGATTCGCGAGGCGGCCGAGGTGCTGCGCAAGGCCAACCTGCGCTTTACCGAGGTGCTGCCGCTGTATGCGCGGCTGACCCCGGCTGAGCAGCAGAAGATTTTCGCGCCCATGCCAGGACGCAAGATCGTGCTGGCCACCAACGTCGCGGAAACCTCGCTGACCGTGCCGGGCATCCGCTACGTGATCGACAGCGGCACCGCACGCATCAGTCGCTACAGCTACCGCGCCAAGGTGCAGCGCCTGCCTATCGAGGCGGTGTCGCAGGCCAGCGCCAACCAGCGCAAGGGCCGCTGTGGGCGGGTCGAGCCGGGTATCTGCATTCGTCTGTACAGCGAGGAGGATTTTTTCGGGCGCCCGGAATTTACCGACCCGGAGATTCTGCGTACCAACCTCGCGGCGGTGATTCTGCAGATGCTGCACCTGCGCCTGGGCAGCATCGAGGACTTCCCCTTTATCGAGCCGCCAGATGGCAAGGCCATCAGCGACGGCTTCAACCTGTTGCAGGAGCTGTCGGCGGTCAACCGCGAAAGCCAGCTCACGCCCCTTGGCCGCCAGTTAGCGCGCCTGCCCATCGACCCGCGCCTGGGGCGCATGGTGCTGGAAGGTGCCAAGCAGGGCAGTCTGGAGGAAATCCTGATTGTCGCCGCCGCGCTGTCGGTGCAGGACCCGCGCGAGCGTCCGATGGATCGCCAGCAGGCTGCCGACCAGGCGCATGCGCAGTGGAAGGATGTGGATTCGGATTTTGCCGCGCTGATCAACCTGTGGCGCGGCTTCGAGGAAAAACGCCAGGAGCTGGGCAGCAACCCGCTGCGCACTTGGTGCAAGAAGAATTTCCTCAACTACATGCGCCTGCGCGAATGGCGCGATGCGCACCGGCAACTGGTGCTGATCGCCCGTGACCTGCAGTTGAGCGGCAAGGGCGCAGGTAAGACGGATAACGCGTCGACCAAGGTGGATGGCTCCGGCCATCCACCCTACGATAAGCAGCAGCCCCCAGAGCCGACCAAGGACACCCGCGTCAACGCCATCGCCCGCCAGCAGGCCGAGGCCAGCGAGGCAGCGGTGCGGGCGAAGAACTACGCCGCCGTGCACAAGGCGATTCTCGCCGGCCTGCTCAGCCAGATCGGCCAGAAGACCGAGGACGGCGACTACCTCGGCGCGCGTCAGCGGCGCTTCTGGGTTCACCCGTCGAGCGTGATCGGGCGCAAGAAGCCCAACTGGATCATGGCCGCCGAGCTGGTGGAAACCACCAAGCTGTTCGCCCGCATGGTGGCCAAGATCGAGCCGGACTGGATCGAACCGCTGGCCGCGCATCTGGTGAAGAAGAACCATCTGGAACCGCACTGGGAGAAGAAGCGCGGCCAGGTGGTGGCGTACGAGCAGGTGACCCTGTACGGCATGATCATCGTCGGTCGCCGCCCGGTGCATTACGGCCCCATCGACCCGCCTGTGGCGCGCGAGATGTTCATTCGCGAGGGCCTGGTGCGCGGCGAGATCAACAGCCGCGTGCGCTGCCTGACCGCCAACCGCCAGTTGCTCGAACGCCTCGACGAGCTGGAGGCCAAGTCGCGCCGCCGCGACATTCTCGCCGACGAGGAAACCCTTTTCGCCTACTACGAGGCGCGCATCCCGCAGGACATCTACCAGGCTGCCAGTTTCGAGAGTTGGTACAAGAAGGGCAGCGCTACCGACGCGCAACTGCTGATCATGCGCGAGGAAGATGCCCTGGCCCGCGATGCCAAGGAGATCACCGCCGCGCAGTACCCGGACAGCTTGCGCATCGGCGAGCTGCAGTTGCCGCTGAGCTATCACTTCGAGCCCAATCACCCGCGTGACGGCGTGACCCTGCGCGTGCCGGCGCCGCTGTTGCCGCAATTGCAACCCGAGCGCCTGGAGTGGCTGGTGCCGGGCCTGCTGGAAGCCAAGTGCATCGCCCTGGTGCGCGGCCTGCCCAAGGCGCTGCGCAAGAACTTCGTGCCTGTGCCGGACTTCGTCGGCGCCGCGCTGGACAAGCTGGTGTTTGGTCAGGGTTCGTTGCCACAGGCCCTCGGCCATGAGCTGCTGCGCATGACGGGGGCGCGGGTGTCCGACGAGGCCTGGGCGGAAGCGGCTGAAAGCATCGAAAGCCACCTGAAGATGAATATCGAGGTGGTCGATGCGCGCGGCAAGTTTCTCGGTGAAGGCCGCGACCTGGCTGAGCTGACTGCACGTTTCGCCGAAGCCAGTCAGGCTGCCTTGGCCATCCCGCAGCAGAGCGACAAACCGAAAACGGTGGAGGCCAAGGCCTTCGCCGAGGTGGCCGAGAAGGCCCAGCAGAAGATCGCCGGCCTTTCCATGACGGTTTATCCGGCGTTGGTGGAGGAGGCTGGAGTGGTCAAGGAAGGGCGCTTCCCGACCCAGGCTGAGGCCGACTTCCAGCATCGCCGTGCGTTGCAGCGTCTGCTGTTGCAGCAACTGGCCGAGCAGGCCAAGTTCCTGCGCGGCAAGCTGCCGGGGCTGACCGAACTGGGCCTGCTGTATCGCGATATCGGTCGCGTCGAGGCGCTGGTTGAGGACATCCTGCTGGCCAGCCTGGATGCCTGCATCCTCGAAGGTGAGGCGACGCTGCCGCGCGACGGTGCGGCCCTGGCGCAACTGGCCGAGCGCAAGCGCGGCGACTGGACGGCGCATGCCGAGCGTATCGCGCGCCAGGTGCTGGAGATTCTCAAGCTCAACCATGGCCTGCAGAAACGCTTCAAGGGCAAGATCGATCTGGCCCAGGCCATGGCGCTCAACGACATCAAGCAGCAATTGGCCAATCTGGTCTATGCCGGCTTCGTGCGTGAGACGCCGGGCGAATGGCTCAAGGAGATCCCGCGTTACCTCAAGGCCATCGAGCAGCGCCTGGACAGGGTCGCTGCGCAGGTGCAGCGTGATCGTGTGTGGACGGGCGAGCTGACCGGCTACTGGGAACAGTACAAGGCGCGTGCTGCCAAACATGCCCAGGAAGGCAAGCGCGACCCGCAGCTCACCCTGTATCGCTGGATGCTGGAGGAGTACCGGGTGTCGCTGTTCGCCCAGCAACTGGGCACCAAGATGGCGGTTTCGGACAAGCGCCTGAGCAAGCAGTGGACGCTGGTTGATGCGTGATTGGCGTGGCCTGGGCTGCACTGCCCGGGCCGGCGCGGCAGGGTAGCAGGTTGTTGAAAAACTACCTGCGTTGGCAATACTGCGTTAAAAACGCCCTCAAAATGCTCATTTACAACACGTAAACTGCGCTTTTTCGGTCGTTTTTGCCTTGTCTTGCCTGCCTCGCCTACGTTTTTCAATGGCCTGGTAGGGCGCCTGGCGCCCGATTCGAAGTGGGTTCCACTGTGAAGGTTGAAGTGAGACATGAGCGCAAAAGATGAAAACGCTGGGCTGAGCCGCAGTGGCTGCCTGGGGCTGTTTGTGTTGGGGCTGCTGTTTGTAATTTCGCTGGTTGCCGGTTTTATCTACTTCGTCACCCGCCCGCAGGGTGGCGAGATTGAAGCGGGTGAGCGCGCGGCCATCGCAGCCTGCTGGGAGCGCACCAAGGGCGCAGACAGTGAGCGTGCCTTCACCGTGGAAAGTTGCCAGGAAATGGAAAAGCAGTTCCTGCGTAAGTTCGGCGAAAAACCATGAGTGTGTTCAGCCGCCTGACGCTCAAGCACTTTGTGCTGGGCTTCTTTGTCGTGGTGTTGGCGGCAATCGTGTTGATCTGGTGGCTCAGCGGCGCGGCGTATTTGCGGCCCTATGCCGAGCAGACGGTGATCTTCGGCCAGGGCGAGTTGAAGCTGCCGCCTGAACTGGCCGGCCCCGGTCCTATTCGCGTGGTGCATTTCTGGGACCCTGACTGCCCCTGCAACGCGGAAACTGACGCGCATCTGCGTTACCTGATCGGCCTGCACCGCAACGCCGATGTCGAGTTCTACAGCGTGCAGAAGCCGGGCAGCAAGGGTGAACTCGCCCCTTTCCTGCGGGGGCGGATGAAGCCCTTGCCCGGCATCGAGGGCATGGAGTCGTTGCCAGCCAGCCCGGCCCTGGCGATCTGGGATCGTGACGGCAAGCTGGCCTATGCCGGGCCTTACAGCGAAGGGCTGGTGTGTAACTCCAGCAACAGCTTCGTCGAGCCGGTGCTCGATGCGCTGACCCAGGGGCGCCATGTTTCCTTGGCCAGTGGTTTGGCAGTGGGCTGTTACTGCGCCTGGAAGTAGTGGTGCAGGCAGGTACGGGGGAGCAGGGCAGGGTTGCCTGTGCCTGTGGGAGGGGCTAAAGCCGCGATGCTTGTCGCGGCTAAAGCCCCTCCCACAAAAGCCGCGCCGGCCGCATTTGTGTAGCCCGGATGGAATCCGGGACACATATCGAGGCGTGCCGCATTGCATGTGGGCTACGAAGGCAAAGCGATCGCGGCTGAAGCCGCTCCTACGGGGTAGGTGGAGGGTTGCCGGGCCGCTGCAGTCATTTCCCAGAAGGCGTTGCCAGCCGCCATTGTGTAGCCCGGATGGAATCCGGGGCACATATCGAGGCGTGCCGCATTGCATGTGGGCTACGAAGGCAAAGCTATCGCGGCTGAAGCCGCTCCTACGGGGTGGGTGGAGGGCTGCCGGGCCGCTGCAGTCATTTCCACAGAAGGCGTTGCCGGCTGTATTTGCGTAGCCCGGATGAAATCCGGGGCACATATCGAGGCGTGCCGCATTGCACGTGGGCTACTAAGGCAAAGCTATCGCGGCTGAAGCCGCTCCTACGGGGTAGGTGGAGGGCTGCCGGGCCGCTGCAGTCATTTCCCCAGAAGGCGTTGCCAGCCGCAATTGCGTAGCCCGGATGCAATCCGGGGCACATATCGAGGCGTGCCGCATTGCATGTGGGTTACGAAGGCAAAGCGATCGCGGCTGAAGCCGCTCCTACGAGGTAGGTGGAGGGTTGCCGGGCCGCCGCAGTCATTTCCACAGAAGCCGTTGCCGGCTGTATTTGCGTAGCCCGGATGAAATCCGGGGGCGGGCATCGAATCGCTCTGGATCGCATGCGTTTAGGTGGAGCTATCGCGGCTGAAGCGAAATGCCGCACGGCCGCTTCTGCCGAGGTTCACCAGCCCCGTAGGAGCGGCTTCAGCCGCGATACTTTTGGGCAGCCTCCGATGGCCCCGGATTGCATCCGGGCTACGAAGCAGGGGCTCATTCAGTGTCGATGACTTCGATCAGTTGATTCCGAAGAGGCATCCGGCTTGCTTGGTCGATGTCAAGCGGAATGCCGCTGCCCGCTTTTGTCGATTCGCTTTGCATTGATTCCTGTCAATTTGCTGACAAACAGCTCTAAAACGGGGCTGTGGTCTTTTGTCGCACCCCTGCGATTCTTTGCAGGGTTCTGCCGCAAAATGTTTCAAATCTTTGCGTAAATGTTTCGAAACATGTCGCGAGGGTGCTGTAAGTCCGCTCATAAGTAGGCCGCTAATGAATTGTATGAGGCTCTTCTAGCCGGCAACATCGGCGATTCCCACGGTTTTACCGCTTCGCTTGCATGGATGCTCAAGCTCTGAGTTTCCGCTGCCGGCCTTTTACTCGATGGGCCGCACGGCAACTGAAGCCGAATGTGGGACATCACTCAGTTGAAGGTCGTGACATGAAAGAAGAGAAATACCATCGTGGTGTGCGCTGGTTGCTGATGGCGATTGCCTGCTCAGCGCTCGGTGGATGTGACTGGGCACTGTTCAACTCGAAAGGGCAGATCGGTGTCGAGCAGGGCAATCTCATCCTGATCTCCATTGGCCTCATGCTGATCGTGGTGATCCCCGTGATCATCATGACGTTCTGGTTTGGCTGGCGTTATCGCGAGTCGAACGAGAAGGCCACCTACATCCCCGACTGGGCGCACTCGCACAAGGTCGAACTGGTCGTCTGGGGCGTGCCCCTGATCATCGTCGCGGTTCTGGCGGTGATCATCTGGAAAACCTCGCATTCGCTCGACCCCTATCGCCCGATCGAATCGGACAAGCCGGCGCTGAATATCGAGGTCGTCTCGCTCGACTGGAAATGGCTGTTCATCTACCCGGATCAAGGCGTGGCCGTGGTCAATGAGCTGGTGATTCCGGAGAAGACCCCGGTGACCTTCCACATCACTTCCGACACGGTGATGAATGCGCTGTCGATTCCGCAGCTCGGCGGGATGATCTACGCCATGGGCGGCCAGCGCACCCAGCTCAACCTGATCGCCAACGAGCAGGGCGAGTTCTTCGGTCAGTCCGGCAACTTCAGCGGTGCAGGCTTCTCGGCCATGCGCTTCACCACTCACTCGGTCAGCGACGACGCGTTCGCCAAGTGGGTCGACAAGGTCAAGCAGTCGCCCGAGGTCATGGACTTCGCCGCCTTCAAGCAGGTGGGCGAGCCGGGCGAGATGGTCAACCACCGCTACCCGATCTACCCGATTCGTTACTTCGGTCAGGTTGAACCCAACCTGTTCAACAAGGTGCTCGGCCAGTACGTGACCCTGAAAGATTCCCACAGCACGGCCATGCGCGATGCAGCGGAGGTGCAGGAGTGAATATGTTTGGAAAACTGACTCTGGACGCGATTCCGTACCACGAGCCAATCATCATGATCACCCTGGCCATCGTGGCGCTGGGTGGTCTGGCTGTGTTTGCGGGCGTGACCTACTTCAAGAAGTGGGGCTACCTGTGGCGCGAGTGGCTCACCTCGGTGGACCACAAGAAAATCGGCGTGATGTACATCCTCGTCGGTCTGGTCATGCTGGTGCGCGGTTTCGCCGACGCCATCATGATGCGTACCCACCTGGCGATGGCCCATGGTGACGGGCAGGGCTACCTGCCGCCCGAGCACTACGACCAGATCTTCACCGCGCACGGCATCATCATGCTGATCTTCGTGGCCATGCCACTGGTCACCGGCCTGATGAACATCGTCGTGCCGCTGCAGATCGGCGCGCGTGACGTGGCCTTCCCCTACCTGAACTCGCTGAGCTTCTGGCTGTTCGTCGGTGGCGCGCTGCTGATCAACCTGTCGCTGGGCCTGGGCGAGTTCGCCAAGACCGGCTGGGTGGCTTATCCGCCGTTATCAGGGATTCAGTACAGTCCCGGCGTGGGGATGGATTACTACATATGGAGCATGCAGCTATCAGGCTTGGGGACGACCCTGACCGGGGTCAACTTCATCGCCACCATCCTCAAGATGCGTGCGCCGGGCATGAGCCTGATGAAGATGCCGATCTTCACCTGGACCATCCTGGTGACCTGCGTGCTGATCTGCGGCGCCTTCCCTCCGCTGACCGCGACCCTGGCGATGCTGTCGCTGGACCGCTACCTGGATTTCCACTTCTTCACCAATGAACTGGGCGGCAACCCGATGATGTACGCCAACCTGTTCTGGATCTGGGGTCACCCGGAGGTGTACATCCTGATCCTGCCGGCGTTCGGCGTGTTCTCCGAAGTGGTGGCGACCTTCTCGCGCAAGACCCTGTTCGGTTATGCCTCGATGGTCTGGGCAACCGCAGCCATCGGTATCCTGTCGTTCGTGGTGTGGCTGCACCACTTCTTCACCATGGGCTCGGGGGCCAACGTCAACGCCTTCTTCGGCATCATGACCTCGATCATCGCCATCCCCACCGGGGTGAAGATCTTCACCTGGCTGTTCACCATCTTCCGTGGCCGGCTGCAACTCAACGCCATGACCTGGATGACCCTGGGCTTTCTGGTGACCTTCTCCATCGGCGGCATGACCGGTGTGCTGATGGCGGTACCGGCGGCGGACTTCGTGCTGCACAACAGCCTGTTTTTGATCGCCCACTTCCACAACGTGATCATCGGTGGTGCGGTGTTCGGCTACCTGGCCGGCATCATCTACTGGTTCCCGAAAGCCTTCGGTTACAAGCTGATCGACCGCTTCGGCCGTTACTCCTTCTGGTGCTGGTTGCTCGGCTTCTACTTCGCCTTCATGCCGCTGTACGTACTGGGCTTCATGGGCATGACCCGTCGCCTGAACCACTTCGACAACCCGGCCTGGGTACCGTGGATTCAGGTGGCCGTGGTCGGCGCTGTGCTGATCGGTATCGGCATCGTGTTCACCGTGGTGCAGTTCGTCACCAGCTACATCAAGCGCAAGGAAAACCGCGATGTGAGCGGCGACCCCTGGGATGGCCGCACCCTGGAATGGGCGACTTCCTCGCCGCCTCCGTTCTACAACTTCGCGGTCATCCCGACGGCGGACAAGATCGACGCCTTCTACGAGGCGAAGAAGAACGGGGTCGAGCTGATGCCGGTGCCTGAGCACTACGAGCCGATCCACATGCCGAAGAACACCGGTAACGGTGTGGTGGTGGCAGGTTTCATCATCGCGTTCGGTTTCGCCATGATCTGGCACATCTGGTGGCTCGCCATCGTTGGCCTGGTCGGCGCCGTGGTCAGCTTCATCGTGCGTTCCTACGACGAAGACATCGACTACTACGTGCAGCCCGAAGAGATCGCGCGGATCGAGCAGGCGCATCACCAAACCAAAGCCACCGCAGTCGTACAGGCCTAACCATGACCGCTTACGAACCCCACTATTCACATGACGCTCATGGCCACGATGGCCATGAGCACCACCACGACACCAGTGGCATCAAGCTGTTCGGCTTCTGGGTTTACCTGATGACCGACCTGCTGATCTTCGCCACGGTGTTCGCCACCTTCGCGGTGTTGAGCAATTCCTTCGCCGGTGGCCCCACCGCCAAGGAAATGCTCAGGCCCGGCCTGCATCTGGTGCTGGTGGAAACCTTCGCCCTGCTGTTCTCCAGCATCACCTACGGCATGGCCATGCTCGCTACCTATCGCGGCGACAAGGCCGCCGTGCTGCGCTGGCTGGGCATCACCTTCCTGTTCGGGGTGAGCTTCATCAGCATCGAGCTGTACGAGTTCCGTCACCTGATCCATGAAGGTGCAGGCCCGCAGACCAGCGCCTACTGGTCGGCGTTCTTCACCCTGGTCGGCACCCACGGCCTGCACGTCAGTGCCGGCTTGCTGTGGATGCTGGTGCTGATGCTGCAGGTCGGTACTCGCGGCCTGACCGACACCAACAAGACGCGCGTGGGGCTGCTCAGCCTGTTCTGGCACTTCCTCGACGTGGTGTGGATCTGCGTGTTTACCGTCGTCTACCTGATGGGGGTGCTGTAAATGGCTCACCAAGACAATCACGCCGCCCACGCCGTGGGCTTCAAGGATTACCTGACCGGTTTCATCCTGTCGGTGATCCTCACCGTGATCCCTTTCATGCTGGTCATGCATCCTGACGTGCTGGGCCTGAGCCGTGGCGCGACCCTGATCACCGTGGTGCTGTTCGGCCTGGCGCAGGTGCTCGTCCACCTCGTGTACTTCCTGCACATGAAGACCGATGAAGAAGGCCGCTGGAACGTGATTTCGATGATTTTCACCGTGCTGGTCATCGCGTTCGTGGTCGGCCTGTCGGTCTGGATCATGTGGAGCATGCACTATCACATGATGATCAACTGATGCTGGCGCTCCTGAAGCAGTACCTCAACCTCGCCAAGCCGGGCATCGTCTTCGGGAATCTTATTTCCGTCACGGGCGGTTTCTTCCTGGCTTCGCGCGGCGATGCCGACCTGGCGCTGTTTTTCGCGACAGCGCTGGGCGTTTCGCTGGTGATCGCCTCAGGCTGCGTGTTCAACAACTACATCGACAGGGACATCGACCAGAAGATGGAGCGGACCCGTAACCGGGTCCTGGCGCAGGGGCTGGTATCGCCTGCACACGCCATCGTCTATGCCTGCGTGCTCGGGGTAGCGGGGGTGGCCGTGCTGTACGCCGCCACCAACCCCCTGGCGGTGATGCTGGTGCTGATGGGCTTCGTGGTCTACGTCGGCCTCTACAGCCTGTGGCTCAAGCGTGGCTCGGTGTACGGCACCCTGGTCGGCAGTCTGTCCGGGGCGGCTCCGCCCGTGGTCGGCTACTGCGCGGTGAGCAACGAGTTCGATGCCGGCGCCGCCATCCTGTTGTTGATATTCAGCCTGTGGCAGATGCCGCATTCCTATGCCATCGCCATCTTCCGTTTCAATGACTACCAGGCCGCGAACATCCCGGTGTTGCCGGTCATCAAGGGCATCTCGGCTGCCAAGCGGCAGATCGTGCTGTACATCGCTGCCTTCGTGGTCGCGACCCTGATGCTGACCTTGAGCGGTTACGCCGGCTACAGCTACTTCGTGGTCGCCGCGCTGAGCGGTGCCTACTGGTTGTGGATGGGCGTGTCGGGCTACAAGGCCGTGGATGACCGAGTGTGGGCGCGCAAGCTGTTCACCTTCTCCATCGTCACCATCACCATGCTCAGCGTGATGATGTCGGTGGATTTCATCTCCTCGCCCGAGCAGGTATTGGTGACCTCCATCAATCACCTGTGCAGCCAGTTCGCCGATTCCGCGCAGGGCATCTGCGCGGTGGTCGCCGGTATCTGACCGGTTTTGTGGGAGAGGCGTAGGGTGGATGTCGCTCTTTACATCCACCAGCGGGTGGACATGTGGACATTTAGCCTGCCTGGTTAGAGCACTGCGAAACCCGGGTAATCCGCTCCCGGATTTCGCTGCGCTCTACCCAGGCTACGCCAGCTTTGTAGGAGCGGCTTTCGGCTCTGGCATCCTGCTTCGCTCTACCTCCTGCATCCATGCAGTCGCAGCCGCGATTGTTGCCGCTGAAGCGCCTCCCACGGTGTTTGCACCGTCGGGTGGATGATGCTTTTTTCATCCACCAACCGGTGGATCGATGAAGCGTCATCCACCCTACGGCAGCACCTTCAATTTCGGCCAGGTGGCCAGCCAGTTCTTGCTGCGCAAGCGTTCCTGGTAGATCGGCTTTTTCTCGTCCTTGAACCTTCCGGTCGGGCGCACGATAAGGTTGAACAGATCCTCCAGGCCAAGTGGTGCGGCTACCTGTATCCCATCCTGCTGGTCCAGCCGCACGGCCACCGCCGTCGCAGTCTCCGGCCAATGCCGCATCGCTTCGGTCGCCGAGGCGTAAGGCGCATCACCGTTGCGCAGATGCATGCGTGCCTGGTTCTTCACCGACCACTGCAGTGACTCGTCCCGGTGGCGCAGCATCGCCTCCAGCTCCGCGTCGCGAGCAGGGAAGGTTTGGCTGCGGTCGAACCAGATCACGTCGATGTCTGTCGGCAGCGGCGAGCCTGAGCGTTGGTGCAGATGATCCCAGACCGCACTGCGCACGAAGCCGGCGGCTACCCAGCAATCGGGCAGGTCCAGTTCGCGCACCTGTTGCAGGATGCGCAGGCGCCTAGGGTCGGTGTTGATGATGGTCCGGAGTCGAGCGGCGAGATTCATGTGCGCAGCCTATCAGTGCTACCCGCCGGCTGCCTGCTCAGTTGATCTGGTGCATCAGCGTTGTTTCCGGTGTTGATCGCACGGCACCAATGCTGGTTTGGAAGGTCTCAAGCGCTTGGCGGCTGAGGGGCGTCTGTTTGTGTGCTCGTTCATGGCAAAACGGGCTGCATTGTTCCAAGCTCCGCAGCTGATTCAAATCTACATAGGGAACATGTAATGGAAATGAAAATACTGGCCAGCGGCATCGGCGCGGCCATCCCCAAGACCAGCATTGGCTTCAATCTATTCAGTGGCGTCTACATACAGATTCGGCGCTCAAGTAGCGAGAAGCCTCAGGTGTTCGGTATCGCCACCGGGCCAGAGATCGGTGGCAACAGCGGTACGCTGATCGCCGGTCATATCGAGACCTCCTGGATGAATATCGACGCGAGCAAGCATGCCTGGTTGTGCAGTCGTTCATCGCTGGTCGGCAAGCTGGGGGAAATCGAGCTCAAAGGGACGCTGCTGTTCGGTGGCAGCGTGGACGTCGCGTTCACCATCTATGACGCCAACAACGAAGCCAGTTTTTCGCTGAGCCGCGTGCAGGTCGAGTCGAGTGGTGGACAGCTGGCCGACACCAAGGTGCGCGGTGTGATCAAGGACATGATGGGGCAAACCCAGAATGGGAGCCTGCTCTGTGGCTAACCGTGATCCCGGTCGTTTCCCGCGCCTGAAAACGCTATGCAACCTGGCATTGCTGCTGCTGCAACTGATCACCGTGGCAGCATACTGGGGTATGGTCGGCGCCAGGCCCAGCTATATGGCGATCAGCCAGGAGCTCTACCCGGGCAGCGAGCGACTGATGAACAGCTGGCTTGCCGACATGCTGGTCTCCATGCCAGCCATGTTGGTGGTAGGGGCCATCTTCGTGTCGAGTGTCGCCAAGGAGTTTGCCGGCCTGGGCAAAGTGCGGCGGATTCAACTCAATGGGCTGATCCTGGGCGCGCTGCTGGTCATGCTGTACCTGGCTGCCTCGCCGCTCTACGTGGCTGCCGCCTGATCAGGCGGCGGCTCCACCGCGTAGGAGCGGCTTGAGCCGCGATTGTCACCGCTCAAGCGCCTCTCACTATTTTCAGATGCTGCGTTGATTGACCCGCTGCGACAGCGCCTCGGCCGATTCCTTGCGTTCGGAGTAGCGATTCACCAGCTCGGGGTGGTCGCGTAGCAGCCAGGTGAAGCGCACCAGTTCTTCCATCACGTCCACCAGACGGTCGTAGTAGGGCGAGGGCTGCATGCGGTCATCGTCGCCGAATTCGAGAAAGGCCTTGGGCACCGATGACTGGTTGGGGATGGTGAGCATGCGCATCCAGCGGCCGAGCACACGCAGCTGATTGACCACGTTGAACGACTGCGAGCCGCCGCAGACCTGCATCACCGCCAGAGTCTTGCCCTGGGTCGGACGTACCGCGCCCATGGCCAGCGGCACCCAGTCGATCTGCGCCTTGAACACCGCCGACATGGCGCCGTGGCGTTCCGGCGAACACCACACCTGGCCTTCGGACCACTGCATCAGATCGCGCAGTTCCTGCACTTTTGGGTGCTCCACGGGGGCGTCGTCCGGCAGCGGCAGGCCGGACGGGTCGAAGATGCGCGTCTCGCAGCCCAGATGCTGCAGCAGGCGCGCTGCTTCCTGCACCAGCAGGCGGCTGAATGAGCGCGGCCGGGTGGAGCCGTACAGCAGCAGGATGCGCGGCGCCGTGGCCGAGTCGTTAGGTTGGGCCGGCAGCAGGTCTAGGTCGAGATTGGGCAGGTCTTCATTCATGCGTGCGTCCTCACTCTTGGCCGATACGGTTGAGCGCCTGCTGCAGTTCGTTGCGGCTCATGTCCGCCAGGGGCAGGGCGAGGAAGGCGCGGCAGCGTGCTTCGATATGCGCCAGGGTGGCGTGAAAGGCGGCGTTGATGGTGGCCTCGTCGCCTTCCACGTGGGACGGATCTTCCAGGCCCCAGTGGGCTTTCAGCGCCGGGCCGAAGTACACCGGGCAAGCCTCGCCGGCCGCCTTGTCGCAGACGGTGATGACGATATCCGGCGGGCAGCCTTCGAAGGCGTCGTTGCCCTTGCTGCTCAAGCCCTCGGTGGCGATGCCGGCTTCACGCAGGGTGACCAGGGTAAGCGGCAGCACCTCGCCGCGCGGAAAACTGCCGGAGCTCACCGCCTGGTGCTCGCTCGGCGCCAGGTGGTTGAACAGGGCTTCGGAGAGGATGCTGCGGCAACTGTTGGCCGTGCACATGAACAGGACTTTCATCTTGAAGGCTCCAGATTAGATGCTCAGGCGCAGGGCCAGGGCCGAAAGGGTGAGCAGCAGCACCGGCAGGGTGAGTACGATGCCGACCTTGAAGTAGTAACCCCAGGTCACGCGGATGCCCTTGCGCGCCAGTACATGCAGCCAGAGCAGGGTGGCCAGGCTGCCGATGGGGGTGATCTTCGGCCCCAGGTCGCAGCCGATCACGTTGGCGTAGATCATCGCCTCACGCACCGCGCCGCTGGCCTGGCCGGCATCGATGGCCAGCGCCCCGATCAGCACGCTGGGCATGTTGTTCATCAAGGACGACAGCAGCGCGCTGAGCAGGCCGGTGCCCAGCGCCGCGCCCCAGATGCCATAGCCGGCGAAGGCGTCGAGCAGGCGCGTCAGCTCGGCGGTCAGGCCGGCGTTACTGAGGCCGTAGACCACCAGGTACATGCCGAGGGAGAAGATCACCACCTGCCAGGGCGCCTCGCGCAGCACCTTGCCGGTGGCGATGCGTTTGCCCCGTGCAGCGACGGCGAACAGCAACGCGGCGCAGGCCGCGGCCACGGCGCTGATGGGGATGCCCAGCGGCTCCAGGGCGAACAGCCCGACCAGCAGCGCTAGCAGCACTGCCCAGCCGACCTTGAAGGTAGCGATGTCGCGGATCGCCTGGTTGGGCGCCTGCAGCGCCGCCACCTCGTAGCGCGCCGGAATGTCGCGACGGAAGAACAGCCACAGCACCAGCAGGGTGGCGGCGACACTGACCATATTCACCGGCACCATCACCGCGGCGTAGGCGCCAAAGCCGATGCCGAAGTAGTCGGCCGAGACGATGTTGACCAGGTTCGACACCACCAGCGGCAGGCTGGCGGTATCAGCGATGAAGCCGGCGGCCATGACGAAGGCCAGGGTCGAGGCCGGCGAGAAGCGCAGCGCCAGCAGCATGGAAATGACGATGGGGGTGAGGATCAGCGCCGCGCCGTCGTTGGCGAACAGTGCCGACACCGCCGCGCCGAGCAGGATGCTGAAGGCGAACAGGCGCGTGCCGCTGCCGTTTGCCCAGCGCGCTACATGCAGCGCCGCCCACTCGAAGAAGCCGGCTTCATCGAGCAGCAGGCTGATGATGATCACAGCGATGAAGGTCACCGTGGCGTTCCACACGATGCCCCATACGGTGGGGATGTCGGCGAAGCTGACCACACCGGCAGCCAGGGCCAGCACGGCGCCGAGCGAGGCGCTCCAGCCGACGCCCAGGCCTCGCGGCTGCCAGATGACCAGAATCAGGGTGAACAGAAAGATGGCGACGGCGATCAGCATGCGGTGTTCTCAGCAGCAGGTAGCGAGGCGGGCAGGGCGCTCGCCCATGTTGGCGAGGCGGCTGGCGTCCTGCTCCAGCCAGGTGCGGTTGGCGGCCAGGGTGGCGGCCAGTACGTCGCGCACCCATTGCGGCAGGTCCGGCGCCAGGCGGTAGTAGACCCATTGGCCCTGACGACGGTCCTGCAACAGGCCGCTGGTGCGCAGCTGCGCCAGGTGGCGGGAGATCTTCGGCTGGCTGTCGCCCAGTGCGCAGACCAGCTCGCACACGCACAGCTCGCCCTGGTCGGCAATCAGCAGCACGGCGCGGGCGCGGGTTTCGTCGGCCAGGGATTTGAACAGCTCGGGTGGGGGCAACGCGTCGGACATGGGGTGAGTCCATATATACGGATTAGCGAATATACGGATATCCATATGTATAAGGCAACCCGGTGGTGGTTGAGGGCTGCTTTGCACTAAAGTCCCCATGCCGGTTGCCGGGACGGATTTTCCCGGGCAGATAACTTCGAGGGAGGCGCTTGATGCGTTTACCGCGCATGCGCAACGTGATGGCCTGGACGCTGGTGGTGGTTTTGTTGATCGTGGTGGCCTTGCTCGGCATTCGTATCGCCGGGCTGGCATCCTTGCCCGAGCTGGAGCCCTGGCACCGGCTGGTGCCGCAGGAGCTGGAAGTCAGCGAGCTGGACGAGAGCGACTGGCAGGCCTATCTGGCCGCCGAGGCTGCCTTGTTCGAACGCCTGCGGCGCGAGCTGATCGAGCCGGTCACGGCTTCCGGCAAGGCACCATACAGCCGTTACGCCAGCGTCAGCCCGGTGTACCCCGGTAACCTGGCGCGCGACTGGAACCGCTCCTTCATCCTGCAGCCATCAGGCCCGCCACGCGGCGTGGTGGTGTTGCTGCATGGCCTGACCGACTCGCCCTACAGCCTGCGCCATATCGCCCAGCACCTGAGCGAGCAGGGCCTGCTTGCCGTGGTGCCGCGTATGCCCGGCCACGGCACGGTGCCGGCGGCGCTCACTGCTGCGCATTGGGAGCAATGGCTGGCAACCACGCGGCTGGCCGTGCGTGAAGCGCGGCGCCAGGTGCCGGACGGGCCTTTGTATCTGGTCGGCTACTCCAATGGCGGCGCGCTGGCGCTGCGCTACAGCCTGGCAGCACTGGAAGACGAACGGCTGGCCATGCCGCAACGCCTGGTACTGATTTCGCCGATGATCGGTGTCACCAGCTACGCCCGCTATGCCGGGCTGGCGGCTTTGCCGGCGGTGCTGCCGCCCTTCGCCAAGTCGGCCTGGATGAACGTGCTGCCGGAGTTCAATCCGTTCAAGTACAACTCCTTCCCGGTGCAGGCGGCGCGGCAGACCTACGAGCTGACCCGCGAGGTGCAGAACGCCTTCGATGTTGCCGAGGCCGATGGCCGGCTGGCGCGACTGCCCCCGGTGCTGGCCCTGCAATCACTGGCCGACAGCACCGTGAGCACGCCGGCGGTGGTGCGCCAGTTGTTCGCACGCCTGCCGGCCAACGGAAGCGAGCTGGTGGTGTTCGACATCAACCGGTCGCAGGCGGCCAGCTCCCTGCTGCGCACCGACATGAGCGGTTTGCTGGAACAGTTGCTGCCACCGGCCGCACGTGACTACGACCTGACCGTGGTCGGCGTGGCGCCGGAGCAGGGCCGCGCGGTCGAGGCCCGGCGCATCGCTCCTGGCGGCCAGCAGGTGCAGCGCGTGCCGCTGGGCGTGGACTATCCGGCGCAGCTGTTTTCGCTGTCGCACGTGGCCTTGCCATTCCCGCCCAGCGATCCGCTGTATGGCAGTGATCCGGCTGCGGGCGAAGACTACGGCGTGGCGCTCGGCACCCTGGCGCCGCGCGGCGAGCACGGCGTATTGGTGGTGGGGTTGGACAGCCTGCAACGGGCGACATCCAATCCCTTCTATGACTACCTGCTGCAGCGCATCGACGCGGATCTGCGCTGAGTCAGTGGACGGCCCTCGTGGCGTCCGCCCCGACTACAGGCGGAAGCGGTTCACCAGCCCGTCCAGCTGGGTCGAGAGCGCCTGCAGATCGCTGCTGGCCTGGTTGAGCTGATCGGCGATATGGGTGGTGCCGACGGTCAGCTCGTTGATGTCGACGATGTTGCGGTTGATGTCTTCGACCACACTGGACTGCTCCTCGGTGGCGGTGGCGACCTGGATGTTCTGATCGCTGATCTGGCCGATATGGCCGTTGATCTGCTCCAGTGCCGCCGAAGCCTTGCTCGCGTATTCCACCACCAGTGCGCTCTGCCGTTGGCCCTTGGCCATGGCCTCCACAGCCGAGCGTGATTCGTTCTGCAGGCGGTCGATGACCTGCTGGATTTCCTCGGTGGAGGCGCCGGAACGGCTGGCCAGGGTGCGCACCTCGTCAGCCACCACGGCGAAGCCACGGCCCTGTTCGCCGGCACGCGCCGCTTCGATGGCGGCATTGAGCGCGAGCAGGTTGGTCTGCTCGGAGATGCTGCGGATGGTGTTGAGCGTGGTGCTGATGGCGTCGGTCTGAGCAGCCAGAGCGCCAATGACTTTGGCGGCCTGTTCCAGCTCGCCGTTGAGGGCGTCGACCTGCTGCTGTGCCTGCCCGACTACCGTGCCGCCATCCTTGGCATGCTGGGTCGCTTCGCGGGCCACGTCGGCGGCATTCTCGGCATTGCGGGCGATCTCGTTGACGGTCGAACCCAGCTCGTTGATGGCGGTGGCCACCTGTACCGTGCGGTCGCTTTGCGCAGCGCAGTTGCTCTGGGTCAGACGCGCGCGTTCGGCCACCTCGCGCGCCATGCCCGAGAGCTGGCGCGAGTTGTCGGCGAGCTGGCGCATGGCGCCGTGCACCTTGTCGATGAACTGGTTGAAGCTGCGGGCGATTTCGTTCAACTCGTCCTGGCCGGATAGATCGATGCGAGTGTCCAGCGCCAGGTTGTCGGCGGCCTGGCCCAGGCTGTTCTGCAGCACGGCAACGCGGCGGCGCAGCTGGATGACGATCAGCCAGGAAATGAAGATCGATACCAGCAGGCCGGTGGCGATGATGGTGATCTGGCGGGTCAGGCCCGCTTCGTAGCTCTGTGCACTGTGCAGGTTCTGCTGCTCGGCCTGTTGCAACAGGACGTCGAGCAGGTCATTGGCGCCCTGGCGCATCACCCCGTAGGTCTTGGCGTACTGGTCGCGATAGATCTGCTGGGCCTTGGCCATATCGCCGGCGTCGAAGGCGGCGAGCATCGGGGTCAGTTCGTTGCTGACCATCGCTTCGAACTGGTCGAGCAGTTTCTGCGCCTGGGCCTTGCGTTCCGGGTTGACCTGGGCGGCCACGGCCTGGCGCATCGCTTCGCGCATGCCGGGGATGTCTTCGTTGCGGGCGTCCTGCACGCGCGATTTCACGCCACGCTCGTCACGCAGCGGGGTTTCCTGCAGCAGCATCATGTCGATGCCCACGCGCATGCGCGGAATGCGCGAGGCGACCTCGGCCATGGCGCGCATCGGTGCCGCGGTATTCAGATAGAGCACCTCCGTATTCCGGTGCAGGCTGGACATGCTGCTCAGGCTGGTAAGTGCCACCAGCAGCAGGGCGATGCAGGGGATGGCGACCGCCACGATCAGGCGGGTTTTCAGGGAGAAGGCGTCGAGACGCATGGACAGGCTCCGGTTCGAGGACAGATGCGGCGCGCCAGCATGCCTGGCCGGCGTTACCGTTGCTATATCGGCAGCACCCACTCGGAGCATGAGGCGTGACCTCGCATAAATCCGCTGTATGCCTCGGGGCTTGTCGAACTCAGCACTCGTTCAGGCGGCAGTGGCATAGCGCGATTACCGCAGCGTCATGCGCCGCAAGCGGGGGCTTGCGGCGCATTCCGTCTCAGGCTTGCAGCAGCGCATCCAACTTACCGCCACGTTCCAGTGCCGCCAGGTCATCGAAGCCACCGACGTGGCGTTGACCAATGAAGATCTGCGGCACGCTGCGGCGCTTGCTGCGCTGCAGCATTTCCGCCAGCCGCTGCGGTGAATGGCCCACGTCGACTTCCTCGAACGCGACGCCCTTGCGTGTCAGCAGGCTCTTGGCGTTGACGCAGTAGGGGCAATGCCCGGTGGTATAGAGGGTAACGGCTTGCATGGTGCACCTCCTGCGTCGTCAGACGGCTACCGGTGGAAAGTCGACAGCGGTTTCGGCCAGGTTGTTGAGGTAGTTGGTCAGCGTCATCAGGGCGACGTTGGCCACCACTTCGACGATCGCGGCCTCGCTCAGCCCGGCATCGCGTGCGGCCTGTAGCTGCGCATCGCTGAGGCGGCCGCGGCTGTCGATGATCTGCCGGCTCAGACGCGCCACGGCATCCAACTCGCCATCGCGGGCGCTGCGAATATCCGCTTCGCTCAGGCCAGCCTTGCCGGCGAACAGGGTGTGTGCGGCCAGGCAGTATTCGCAGCCGTTGACCTGCGAGCTGGCCAGCGCCACCACTTCGCGCGCCTTGGCGTTCAGCGTGCCCTTGCCGAGGGCCTGGGACAGCGCCAGGTAGCCGCTCAGCGCGGCCGGGGCATGGGCCAGGGTGGCGAAGGTGTTGGGAATGAAGCCGAGGCCCTTGCGGATGCCTTCCAGTTGCGCCTGGGCGCTGGCAGCGGTTTGTTCGAACGGCAGTGCGGTGATGCGAGTCATGTTGATTCTCCAGTCTTGGGTGGGGGCTTGTCGTTCAAGCCTGGAGCCATGCTAGGGAAACGAACTGGCTTTTCGGATTCAGATCGTCGATGTTATGCGACAGATCGTCCAAGAGTGCCAGATGACCATGGATCGCCTGTCCAGCCTATTGCATCACTTCAACCTGCACGCCAGCACCTTTCACCGGGGCGGATTCTGCGGCACCAGCAGCCATGGCGAACATGAGCCGCATGGCTACATCCATCTGCTGCGTGCCGGGCGCATGAGCTTTCGCGAAGGGGATGGTCGTGAGCGGCGTCTGGAAGAGCCGAGCCTGATGCTGGTGGCCAGGCCGCGCCTGCACCAGATGAGCGCCAGCGAGGCCGACGGCGCCGAGTTGGTCTGCGCCACGCTGGTCTTCGATGGCGGTATCGACAATCCGCTGTCGCGCTCACTGCCGGGCGCCATCGTCAAACCCTTGCGCGAGCTGCCGAGCCTGAGCGGCTGCCTGGACTGGCTGTTCGCCGAGGCGGCTGGGGAGGATTGCGGGCGCGAGCTGGTACTCAACCGCCTGTTCGAGTTGATGGTGATCCAGCTGTTGCGGCATTTGATGAGCAGTCGCGAGCTGGCCTCGGGGATGATTGCCGGCCTGGCCGAACCCCGTCTGGCACGTGCGCTCAATCAACTGCACGAGAAACCGCAGCATGGCTGGTCGGTGGCCGAACTGGCCGCGCTGGCCGGTATGTCGCGCGCCAGTTTCGCTGCGCATTTTCACCAGGTGGTCGGTGCCACTCCGGCCGATTACCTGGTGGGCTGGCGCGTCAGCCTGGCGCAGAAGCGTTTGCGCGAGGGCCGGCCCATGGCGTTGATCGCTGACGAGGTGGGCTATGAAAGCCCCTCGGCCCTGGCGCGCGCCTTTCGCCGCAAGGTGGGGGCGAGCCCCAGCGAGTGGCTGCGCCAGGTCGCTCAGTAGGCGAAATGGGCGATGGCTTGCCTGACTCTGTTCAGCGCGTCTTCCAGTTGCGCCGCGTGGCGCTGGTTGGACACCTGGCGGGAGCTATGACAGCGCTTGTCCCTAGGGCACAGGCGATACGGATTCGTGCCGCATGGGCGAGCTGTCGTACCATCGCGCACTGACCCCGCTACGAGCTTTCGCGCATGTTCGAAATTCAAGCCATCGACCCGGTCCATTACCGTCAGCAGACTCGCCGCAGCACCGCCTTGATAGCGGTTATCTTCGTGGCACTGGCCATGCTCTGCGCCACGCTGAGCACGCAGGTGTTCGGCACGCCTGGTGGCGACAACTTCAAGTGGAACCTGCTCGGTGTGGCGGCGGGGCTGGGCTTGAGCATCGCCCTGGTGCGCCAGCAACTCTGGTCGCGGCCATTCATGGCGCCGGCGGTTTACGGTTGGCGGCTCAAGCGCAGCCTGATGCGCGTCACCAATGTCATGCATCACGTCAAGGCGGGCGTAACGCAGGGGGACGAAAGCGCGATGAAGCTGCTGCGCTTCTACCACCTGGGGGTGACCCAGATGCATCAGCTCGATGGCAACTCCAGCGAGCTGAGCCAGATGGTGCGCGAGATCGACAGCCATCGCGAGGCGATGGAGCAGCAGGGGCTGGACGTCGAGCAGACGCGGCTCGACCTGGCCTGGCTGGAGCGGGTGAAGGTGTTCAAAGAGGCCTGATCAGTCGCCCAGCGACAGCGCCACGGTCTGACCCTGCCAGATACCCTGGCGGCGCCGCGCGATCACCAGGCAGTCGCCTGTGCTGGTCGCGCTGACCACCAGTCGTCCGCCGGGCGCCCAGAACGCGCTGCGCCCTGCGCAGGCCCAACCGCCGGAAGGGCCGCCGTGGTTGGCCATCAATACCCCGAGGGCCAGTTCGCTGGCATAGCCTTTGAGTAGTTCGCTGTCGTGCGGGTAGCCGTTTTCGCTGATCAGCACGCTGGTCGCGTAGATCCCTGCGCCGTCCTCAGCCGCGGCCCGTGCATGGCTGGCGTGAGTGAAGTCTGCGCAGATCGACAGTGCAATACGTTCGCTGCCGATATGCAGTGGTGCACCGCCAGTGCCAGGGCTGAACACCTGTTCTTCACCCGCATGCAGATGCTGTTTGGTGTAGACCCTTTGTGCGCCATCGGCGCCGAACAGCAGGGCGCCGATCAAGATCGCGTCGCTGGCTTGCGTCCGCAGCGGCAGCCCGACCAGGGTGGTCATGCGCAATTGCCTGGCCAGTTCGCGCAGCGGCTGCAGCCTTGCAGCATCCACCGTTTGTGCCAGTCCCTGTGCCAGCGAAGGCTCGTAGCCGGTCAATGACAGCTCGGGGAACAGCAGAAAGTCGATGCGTTGCTCGGCAGCGAGCCGCATGACCTGCAGGTGGCGATCGAGGTTGGCGTCGAGGTCTCCGGCGATGGAGCAGTACTGGGCGGCGCAGATAGCGAGGTCTGTCATGGCGTCTGGTGTCCCGTGAGTGGCGCCAGTAGAGCATGGATTGCCGTCGCAAGGGCTCGAAGTGGCTCGCACTCGCGAGGTAGTGGCGATTTTGAGATGGACGTCTTAATGACCTGTCGGCGGTCTCTATAACCGCATTGGCCAGGATTGGGTGGTGGACAAGGGCTATACCCTGCAATGAGCAAGGTCGGGGCAGCGTCGCAGCTGCCCGGTTTCGTGACATATGCACTGACACTTGCCCGGTAGTGTGTTCGCCGCTTAAAGGTTTTTGAAAGGTTCGCCTCTTAGCCTCCGCACGCGCCTTTCGCGTGCTTTACAAGAAAAAGAGGAGAAAGCGGTTTGTTGACCCTGATTGGCCTGTTGACCATCTGCAGCCTGGTTGTGCTGCTACTCATAGGGCGCATGTCGCCTGTTCTGCCGTTGATCGTGGTGCCACTGCTGGGTGCTCTGGCTGCGGGCTTCGGGCCTGAGGCCATCTCCGGTTTCTTCACTGATGGCGTCGGCCGTGTGACGGCGATTGCCACGATGTTCGTTTTTGCCATTACCTTTTTTGGCGTGCTGCAGGACACCGGGCTGTTCCGCCCGCTGATCGGCGGCATGGTGCGGCTGACTCGCGGCAACGTGATTGCCGTGACCGTGGCCACGGCGGTGATCGGCATGCTGGCGCATCTCGACGGAGCCGGCGCCACCACCTTCCTGCTCACCGTTCCTGCCTTGCTGCCGCTGTACAAGCAACTGCGCATGAGCCCTTATCTGATGCTGCTTTTACTGGCGCTCGGTGCCGGCATCTTCAACATGCTGCCCTGGGCCGGTCCGCTGGGCCGCGCCTCGGCGGTGACCGGTATCGAGGTCACCGAGCTGTGGCGTCCGTTGATCACCATTCAGGGCATCGGTGTGGTGCTGCTGGTCGCGCTGGCGGCGCTGCTGGGCTGGCGTGAGCAGCGTCGTATCGCTGCCGGCAAGGCTGACGACGAGGGCGTGTTGGTGGAAACCAGCAGCGACCTGCACGAGCCGAGCGACGAGGAGCTCGCGCTGGAGCGCCCGCGTCTGCTCTGGGCCAACGCCGCGCTGTTCCTGGGGGTGCTGGTGTCGCTGTTCTCCGGCGTACTGCCGGCGGGCTACATCTTCATGATCGGCCTGTGCCTGGCGCTGCTGATCAACTATCCGGGCGGCAAGGCGCAGATGCAGCGTATCTCGGCGCACGCTCCGGCGGCGCTGAGCATGGGCATGATCATCCTGGCCGCTGGTTCGATGCTCGGTATCTTCACCGGCACCGGTATGCTCACCTCTATCGCGCAAGATCTGGCTGGCGTGCTGCCGGCGTCGCTGGTCGGGCAGATGCACATCGTGCTCGGCCTGTTCGGCCTGCCGATGGAGCTGATGCTGAGCACTGACGCCTACTACTTCGGCCTGCTGCCGGTGACGCTGGAAGTGGTCGGCGCCCAGGGTGTCGAGCCGGCCAGCGTCGTCTATGCACTGACCATCGGCAACATCATCGGTACCTTCATCAGCCCGTTCTCTCCGGCACTGTGGCTGGCGCTGGGCCTGGCCGGGCTGGACCTGGGCCGGCACATCCGCTACTCGCTGTGGTGGATGTGGGGCTTCTCGCTGGTGCTGTTCGGCGCGGCCTGGGCTCTGGGCTTGTTCTGACAAGCCCTGCCATCACCGCATCTCACGCCCGGGCTTGCCCGGGCGTGTCGCATCTGGGGCGTGCTTAGCTGATTTCCACCTGATAGCGGAAGTTCTGCGCGGCGGCGCGTGACAGGCGATATTCCAGCGGCGTGCGGTCGTAGCCCAATGCGGTACGTTCGATGATCACGCTCGGGCTGGCCTCGGTTACATCGAGAAGGGCCGCGAGTTCGGCATCGATGGCGGAGACGGTGAGGGTTTCCTGGGCCGAGGCGATGCGCTGGCCGCAGTGCTGCTCGTAGAAGGGGTAGAGCAGTGGCGGAAAGTCGGCGGGGGCGATCTCCAGCAGGGCGCCGAAGCGCTCGGCTGGCAGCCAGATTCGCTCATGGAACAGCGGGCGGCCGTCGATCAGGCGCAGGCGCTGGAGGAAGATGCAGGGTTCGCCTTCGTCCAGCTTCAGAGCCTGGCTGACGGCCGCATCGGCAGATACCTGGCGGCACTCGAGGATGCGGCTTTGTGGTACCTGGGACTGGCCGCTGGCGCTGACCTGGCGGAAGAAGCGAAACAGCGAGCCATCGAAGTTCGGCCGGCGCACGAAGGTGCCACGCCCCTGAGCGCGCAGCAGCAGGCCTTCCGCGACCAGCGTTTCCACGGCCTTGCGCACGGTGCCCACGGCCACGCCGTACTGGCGGGTCAGTTCCGCTTCGGTGGGGATGGCCTCGCCAGGCAGCCATTCGCCAGCGGCGATTTTCCCCAGCATTTCGTCGCGTAGCCGCTGATACAGCGGCAGGCGTTCGTCCTGTCCCAGAGCCGTGGTGCCCATAAACCTCAAATCCAAAAGTCGACCGGCCGTCACTTTACCACTGGCTCGCAGATTGACAGCATCCGATCTCTGTAGATACAGTCATCCAATCATATATATGAATATATGTTTTATAAGAAGTAGCCGCCGTACTGGCCGGCTCGTACAAAAATCGACAGAGGTATCGCTTCGTGACGCCCATGCCTTATGCCGGAATCACCGGCATCGACACTCACGCGCACATCTTTCGCCAGGACCTGCCCATGGTTCCCGGACGCCGCTACAGCCCCAGCTATGACGCCACCGTGGAGCAGTATCTGGGCCACCTGGATGCGAGCGGTCTGTCCCACGGTGTACTGATCCAGCCCAGCTTTCTCGGCACCGACAACCACTACATGGTCGATGCGCTGCGCCGTTTCCCCGAGCGCCTGCGTGGCGTCGCGGTGGTCGATGCGCAGGTCAGCGACGCCGAACTGGACGAACTGGCCGCCGCTGGCGTGGTGGGGATACGCCTGAACCTGATCGGCAAGGTGCTGGAAGACTACGCCGGCAGCGCCTGGAATGACCTGTTCCGGCGCCTGGCGCGTCGCGGTTGGCAGGTGGAGATCCAGCGTGGCTTCGACGATCTGGCGCTGATCGTGCCGGCGATCCTCGAGTCCGGCGTCACCGTGGTGATCGACCACTTCGGCCTGCCGGCTGCGAGCGTGCAACTGGACGCTACTCAGCATGACGTCTTCTTCGACCTGCTCGGCCAGGCGCCGGTGTGGATCAAGCTTTCAGCGGCTTACCGCAGCCAGTCCGACCTGGCCCGCGCCCAGGCCATCGAAGCTCGCCTGCGCGAGGCCTGTGGTGGCGTAGGTCGCTTTCTCTGGGGCAGCGATTGGCCCAACACCCAGTTCGAGTCGCAGACCCGCTACGATCAGCAATTAGCGCTGCTCGAGGCCCTGCTGCCCAACCCCGAGGAGCGCCGTCGCGTTCTGGTGGAGAACCCTGCAACCCTGTTCGGTTTCGCCTCGGCGTAACCACTGCTCACATCAGAACAACAAAAGGAGTCAAACCATGATGAGCCTGCTCGTCGTCGCCGCGATCGTCCTCGCCGTCGCGCTGGGGTACACCACCAAGATCAATATCGGCCTGTTCGCCATTGCCTTTGCCTACCTGCTGGGCTGCTTCGGCATGGGCATGAGCCCGGGCGAAATCATCAACATGTGGCCGCTGAAGATCTTCTTCGTGATCTTCTCGGTCTGCCTGTTCTACAGCTTCGCCACCGTCAACGGCACCCTGGAAAAACTCGCCGGGCATCTGCTGTATCGCTGCCGTGGCGTGCCGCACCTGCTGCCGTACGCGATCTTCCTGACCTCGGGGCTGATCGCGGCCATGGGCGCGGGTTACTACACCGTACTGGCGTTCATGGCGCCACTGACCCTGCTGCTGTGCCAGCGTACCGGCATGAGCCTGATCCTGGGCGGCATGGCGGTGAACTACGGCGCGTTGGGTGGAGCGAACTTCGTTTCCAGTCAGAGCGGCATCATCTTCCGTGGCCTGATGACCAGCGCCGGTATGCCCGAGAGCGAGGCGTTCGTGAATGCCCTGGCAATCTTCGCCAGCACCGCAGTGATCCCGGTTCTGGTGATTTCGGCCTTCGTCTTCCTCGGTGGCCATGGCCGCAACCTGAAGAACGCGGTTATCAACGCTGACCTGCCGCAAGCCTTCAACCGCGAGCAGAAACTGACCCTGCTGCTGACCGTGCTGATGATGGTGCTGGTTCTGGCTGCGCCGCTGGCCCTGCTGGCCTTCCCGGACAATGCCACGGTCAAGTTCATCAACAGCAAGGTGGACATCGGCCTGATCGCCAGCGTGTTCTCGGTGATCGCGCTGCTGCTCAAGCTCGGTGACGAGCGCAAGGCCATCGCCTCGGTGCCCTGGTCCACGCTGATCATGATCTGCGGTGTCGGCATGCTGATCACCGTCGCGATCAAGGCCGGCACCATCGATGCCCTGGCATCCTGGATCAGTGGCAACATCCCGCCAGTGATGATTCCGGTGGCCTTCGGTGTGGTTGCTGCACTGATGTCGATCTTTGCCAGCACGCTCGGCGTGGTGACGCCGGCACTGTTCCCCATGGTGCTGCCGTTGTCGGCTTCGATGTCGATCGATCCGATGATCATCTTCATCGCCATCGTGGTGGGCGCACAGGCCACTTCGATCTCGCCGTTCTCCTCCGGCGGCAGTCTGTTGCTGGGTTCGTGCACCGACGAGAAGGTGCGCTCGACCCTGTTCTCGCAACTGCTGCTGCGCGCCGCGCCCATCGGCTTCGTCGCGGCGATGCTGTTCAACCTGGCGATGACGTTCCTGTTCTGATGAATAAAGGTTTTTCGCATCGTTTGGGGAAAGTGTGAGTTGATACCGGCTGGCAATTAAGTGTTAGCTGCCGGTGCTGGCACTATCCCTTAGCGCATCGTCTGATCTGATGGGTTTCGCCCCTTACGGGCGAGTCACTTTCTCTTGCTTGCCCAAGAGAAAGTAACCAAAGAGAAGGGCACCCCGCCATCCGGCCCCGGCTGCGCCGGGGTTCCCTCCCTCCATCACCACTCCAGGGGTACGCCACGAAGGGCCATCCCTGGCCCATCGTGGCTCTCGCGACATCCATGTCGCTCAACCCCTTACGTGGCGATTCCACTCGGCCTCCTGAAGGGGACTTGGGCGTCGTCTGTGAAATCGCGCTTCAAGAGCAAAAGCCAAACGCTACCGACTTTGATCTTCCGGACATGTCGCAAGCTCGCGACTAGGTCCCGTCAGGAGGCCGAGTGGAGGTGTTGCGTAGGGGAGTGAGCCGCATGGATGCGGCGAAAGGCTTAAAGGGCCAGGGATGGCCCTTTTAAGCTGGCCCCCGGAGCAGCGCCGGAGCGAGGGAAGTTTCGCGTAGCGAAACCCGGATGTCGGGGTGCCCTTCTTTGGCACACCTTTCTTGGGCAAGCAAGAAAGGTGTGGCGCCCGTAAGGGGCGCAACCCAAACGCTCAGCGCACGCGGTAACGGATAGTGCTAAGCCCGTGAGCGATACGCACACAAATTTGCCAGCCCGGTGTCATGCGTATCACCCGCGAGAATGCTCAGAACCTGAAAAAGGCCCCGGCATCGCGTGATGCCGAGGCTTGCTTCACTTCAGCGGGTATCGCTATTTCAGTCGATAGCGTCGCAAGTCATCCTTGCTCAGCAGACGCAAGCGCCCTGGCGCGACCTGATAGATCGCTTCGGCCAGGCTTGCATCGACGCCCATGTCGCGAAAGTACTTGGCCGGGCTGAACGGCTGGCTGCCATGGACGGACTGCGCCAGTGCCGAGTCGCCAGCCGGGAAGGGCGGCCGGCGCAGGGCGACATGGCCGTTGACCGTGCGCTTGCTACCGGCAGCCAGCAGGTAGATGCAGCTGCCCTCGCACATGCCGCCTGACGGCACCAGTGCTTCGAAGCCGGTTTCGCGCAGCAGGCGGCCCATGCGGATGGCCTCCGGGGCGCTGCCGCCGATGCTGTCGAGCAGCACGATCTTGCGCGTGTACTTGCCTGGATTGGTGCGCAAACCCTGCAGCAGCTTCTCGTAGTCGCCGGGAACGATCTCCGCCGAAACCTTCGCCGCCAGCATGCCGGCATTGGCCTCGATTTCGACTTGGGCGTGGGCGTGGGCGGTCAGAGCGGTGAACAGGGCGGTGCCGGTCAGGGCGAGTCGTAAACGCTGGGCAATCATCGGGCGGGGCACGCGACAGTGGCTCGGGAGGCAGACAATACCTGCCGGCGCACTATCTCGCATCTGTCAGATTGGCGCGCTCTTGTTTTGCACCTGCCATGCCCAGGCGAACAGCACCAGGCCGCCGATGGCCGTGGCCGCGCCGATATATCCGGTGATCGTCCAGCCCATGCCGGCGCTGATGGCCAGGCCGCCGAGCCAGGGGCCGAGGGCGTTGGCGACGTTGAAGGCAGCGTGGTTGGAGGCGGCCGCCAACGTCTGCGCGCCCGTGGCAACGTCCATCAGGTGGGTCTGCAGGGCCGGGCCGAGGGCGATCATGGTGCCGAGAGCGAAGATCGCCGGCAGGATGGTCCACAGGCTGTGCGCAGCGAAGGGGAAGATCAGCAGTACCAGGGTGCTCCAGGCCAGGATCCAGGCCACGGCGCGCAGGCGCAGGCGGTCGAACAGCCAACCACCGGCACTGTTGCCGACGATGCAACCGGCACCGAACACGCCCATCGCCAGGGGAATCCAGCCTGGCCCGACCTGGGTGACGTGCAGCAGGGTCGGCGCCATGTAGCTGAACACGCAGAACATCCCGGCGAAACCGATCGAGCCAATGCCCAGGGCCAGCCAGATCGGCGCGCGGTTGAAGGCACGCAGCTCGCCAGCGGGGCTGCTGCGCTGTTCGTGCGGGTCGGCTGGCAGGAAGATCGCCACCATGGCGATGGTGGTGATGGCGATCACCCCGACCAGGGCGAAGGCATAGCGCCAGCTCATGAACTGGCCAAGCCAGGTGGCCAGCGGGTTGCCGATCAGAATCGCCACGGTCAGGCCGGCCAACACGCGGCTGACCGCCTTGGCGCGCTTGTGTGGCGGCGCCATGGACGCGGCAACCAGCATGGCGATACCGAAATAGGCACCATGCGGCAGGCCGGCGATGAAGCGGAAGATCAGCAGCGGCTCGTAGCTCGGCGCCAGGGCGCTGGCGAAGTTGCCAAGGGCGAAGCAGCCCATCAGCAGCAGAAGCAGGATGCGCCGTGGCAGGCGTGCGCCGAGCAGGGCCAACACAGGGGCACCGACCACCACGCCGAGGGCATAGGCGCTGATCACGTGGCCAACCTGCGGCTCGCTGACGCCAAGATCGGCTGCGACGTTGGGCATCAGGCCCATGATGGCGAACTCGCCGGTGCCGATGGCGAAGCCGCCGAGAGCCAGGGCGAGTTGAATGAGAAGGATCGCGCCCGGCGACAGGTTCGTCGCGGCGTCGGATGCAGAATTGTTCATGAGTGACCTGGAGGGGGAGAAGCAAGCGCGAAATTATAATCTCCCAGCGCTCTGCTTGGATATCGACAGCCGCTCTACTTCGGGCTTTGAGATAAGTGGTCGGGCGTGTTCAGAGCCTTCACGTAGTCGACGAAGGCGCGTAACGGCGCCGGTACGTGACGCCGGCTGTGGTAGTACAGGTACGGGCCGTCGAAGTGCTGCCACCAGTCCTGCATGAAGGGTTGCAGCTGGCCGCTGGCGAGGTGCGTCGCGATGTACTCCTCGAAGGTATAGAGAATGCCATGGCCGGCGCAGGCCGCGGCGATCAGCAGGTCCTGCGACGAGCTGACCAGTCGGCCTTCGGGCGTGACGCGCAAGGTGCGCCCATCCTGTTCGAACTCCCATACCCCGAGCTTGCCGCTGGCGAAACGGTAGCCGAGCAGGTGATGCTCGCTTAGTTCGCTGGGGTGTCGCGGCGTGCCATGGCGCTGCAGATAGCTGGGCGCCGCGACTGCCATGAAACACTGCCGGCGCGGCCCAATGGGTATGGCGATCATGTCCTTGGCCAGACTTTCCTCGTAGCGAATGCCGGCGTCGTAACCGCTACCGATCACGTCGATGAAGGTGTTGTCCATGTTCACTTCCAGCGCGATACCCGGGTAGCGAGCGAGAAAGCCATCGAGCAGTTGCGGCAGGATATGCCGCGCGATCACGCCGGGTACATGCAGGCGCAGCGAGCCGATCGGATTCTGCGGATCTTCCTGCAGGTCATTGAGCGCGGCGTTGATTTCATCCAATGCCGGGCGCAGACGCTCCAGCAGGCGTGCACCGATTTCCGTAGGCGTCAGGCCGCGTGTGGTGCGGTTGAGCAGACGCACGCCCAGTTCCTTCTCCAGACGGCGCACGCAATCGCTCAGCGACGACGCCGACATGCCACGGCGCTGCGCCGCAACGCGAAAACCACCGGCTTCGACCACGGCGGCGAACAGGGCAATGTCGGACAGATTGGGCTGGCGCATGGATGTCGGCTGGGTGGTGACGAAGTGCCCGATAATGCGGTGCGATGGCCGCTTTGCCAATCCTGAAGGGGAAGCTGGGATATAGCCCGGATGAAATCCGGGAAGGCATACCAACGGCCCCGGATTGCATCCGGGCTACGCTTCGTGTCCGCGAAACACCAGGTAACTGTCCGCCTGAGCGTATGCGCTGTTCGGCTTTGGACGGCTTATCGTACACCCCGCCTGCCTGCACCCTATGTCCTGAACTTGCGCCTGCTCTGGCGCATCGAGTCAACGGATATGAGGAATCAGCCGATGGACAAGAAGCATGCTATGGGGATAGGCCATACGCGCCGTGATGCCCTGAAACTGTTCGGTATGGTGGGTGGCAGTCTTGCCTTGCATGGGCTGTTGGGTGGTGTCCCGACGCTGGCCTGGGCCGACGTCGCACCGGATTGGCAGGCGACGGACATGCCGTCGCTGATCGGCAAGCGCATACTGGTCACCGGCGGCACCAGCGGCATGGGCTTCGAGGACGCCCTGGCTCTGAGCCGGGCCGGTGCGCAGGTGATCATCGCCGCGCGCAATGGACAGCGCGGTGCCGAGAGCATCGAACGTATTCGTGCTCAGGTACCCGATGCGCGGGTGCGTTTCGAGGTGCTGGATTTGGCCGATCTGGCTTCGGTACGCCGCCTGGCCCAGCGCCTGAACGCCGAAGTCGAGGTGCTGGACGTACTGATCAACAATGCCGCGATCATGGCGCTGCCTCAGCGCGGTGTATCTCGCGATGGTTTCGAGATGCAGCTGGCAACCAACTTCCTTGGCCATTTCGCGCTCACTGGCTTGCTCCTGCCATCACTGCGCAAGTCGCCTGACCCACGCGTGGTGACGCTGGCCAGCATCGCCGTGAACCGCGGCCGTATCAACTTCGATGACCTGCAGTCGGAGAACAACTACAACCCCTACGCCGCCTACGCCCAGTCGAAGCTGGCTTGCCTGATGATGGCATTCGAGCTGCAGCGGCGCAGCCTGGCCAATGGCTGGGGCGTGCGCAGCGTCGCCGCGCACCCTGGCGTCGCCGTTACCGAACTGGTCGAGCGCGGGCCAGGACTGCAAAGCGAGTTCGCTCAGGAGTGGGCGAAGGATCGCGATGTCTATCACTCGGCGGCGCAGGGCGCGCTGTCGTCGCTGTTCGCGGCGACGGCTGCCGAGGCCGAGGGCGGGCGCTACTACGGGCCGACCGGTGAAGAGGAAAAGCGCGGCCCACTGGGTCTTGCCAAGGTGCCGGAGGCGGCGGCGGACGCTGATGCTGCAGCGCGCCTGTGGTCGGTGGCCGAGCGTCTGACGGGTGTCAGATACGGCTGAGTGATACCGGTGCGCCTTATTGGCGCACCAGTTCGAGGGATTTCGCATGTCATCGTCAACGATGGCGCAGCGCGTGGCTCTGGCCATCAACGCGAAGCGCAACGAGCTGTGGCCGGCGCTGGCCGGTTTTACCCTGTTCTTCTGCCTGTTCTCGGGCTACTTCATGCTGCGGCCGATCCGCGAGGCAATGGGCATCGTCTCCGGCGTGGAGAACCTGCAGTGGCTATTTACTGCGACCTTCGTGGTGATGTTGGTCGCGGTACCGCTGTTCGCCTGGTTGAGTTCACGGGTGCCACGGATTCACTTCATCGACTGGGTGTATGGCTTCTTCACCCTGAACCTGGTGTTGTTCGCCCTGTTGTTCTTCAGCAGCGAAGAGCGCGTGTGGCTGGCGCGCAGCTTCTACGTGTGGATTTCGGTCTACAACCTGTTCGTCGTCTCGGTGGCGTGGAGCCTGATGGCCGACGTGTTCGACAGCGAGCAGGCCAAGCGTCTATTCGCCTTCATCGCCGCCGGTGCCAGTGTCGGCGGCCTGGTCGGCCCGGCGCTGAGCGCCGGGCTGGTGAGCACGCTGGGGCAGAGTGGGCTGATTCTGTTGGCGGCAGTGCTGCTGGCCGTGGCGCTGTCGCTCAAGCAGGTGCTGATGCGCTGGCGTGAGCAGGGCGGCGCCGGGCGCGCGGGGTCCGTGCAGGCGGAAAGCCCGCGGCGTCCGGTACCGGGCAATCCGTTCAGTGGCCTGATGCGCGTGCTGTCTTCGCCCTACCTGCTGGGCATCGCGGCTTTCGTGATCCTGCTGGCGACGGCCAGCACCTTTCTGTACTTCGAACAGGCCCGTCTGGTGGCCGAGCTGTTCCCGGATCGTGCTGCGCAGGTGCGAGTGTTTGGTGTGATCGACTTCGTGGTGCAGGCTGGTGCGCTGCTCTCGCAGCTGTTCATTACCGGACGCATCGCCCGGCGTATGGGCGTGCGCGTTTTGTTGGCCTGCGTGCCGCTGTTGGTGTGTGTTGGCTTCATCGGCCTGGCGTTGATGCCGACCTTTGCCATGCTGGCGGCGCTGATGATCGTGCGTCGTATCGGCGAGTACGCCTTCGTGCGGCCGGGGCGGGAGATGCTCTTCGCGCCGTTGGATGCCGAGAGCAAGTACAAGGCGAAGAACTTCATCGACACCGTGGTCTACCGCGCGGGCGATGCCATGAGTGGCTGGCTCAAAAGCCTGCTGGATATGCTGGCCCAAGGTGCCTGGCTGGTGGCGGTGGTCGGCGCTGCCTGCGCCGCGTTGTGGGGGCTGCTCGGCTGGTATCTGGGCAGGCAGGCCGACCAGCGCAGTGCCGAGCCACAGCTGGCGACAAGTCAATAGGTATCAGCGATGCGGGAGTCGGCGGCCGACTCCCGCAAGTGCATCAGCCTCGTGCCGGGATGTTCAGACCGCGCTGCACCGCCGGGCGGGCGAGGAAGGTGTCGAGCACGCGGCGCACGTTGCCAAAGCGCTCGAACTGCACCAGTTCGTCAGCCTTGTAGAAGTCCACCAGGCAACGCACCCAGGGCAGTACGGCGATGTCGGCGATGCTGTACTCGCCCGCGATCCAGTCGCGCCCCTGCAGGTGCTGGTCAAGCACACCCAGCAGGCGCGCGGATTCGGCGACGTAACGATCACGCGGGCGCTTGTCCTCGTACTCGGCACCAGCGAATTTGTGGAAGAAACCGAGCTGGCCGAACATCGGTCCCAGGCCGCCCATCTGCCACATCAGCCATTGAATCGTCTCGTAACGGGCCGCGGCGTCCTGTGGCAGCAATTTGCCGGTCTTTTCCGCCAGGTAGATCAGGATCGCCCCGGACTCGAACAGCGGCAGCGGGTGGCCATTGGGGCCGTCGGGATCGAGGATCGCCGGAATCTTGTTGTTCGGCGCCAGCGAAAGAAACTCGGGACTGAACTGGTCATTGCTGTCGAAGCTGACCAGGTGCGGCTCGTAGGGCAGGCCGATTTCCTCCAGCATGATCGAGACCTTGACCCCGTTGGGCGTGGGCAGCGAGTACAGCTGCAGGCGCTCGGGGTGCTGGGCAGGCCATTTGCGGGTGATGTGGAAGGGGCTGAGGTCGGTCATGTGGGGTTCCATGTCGAAAGGGCCTAAGAGCCTGTTCACGATCTGCTGCGCGTCGGCGCTACTGCGTTAAAAACAAGCAGGATCGCCAGCCCGGTCGGAATGCTCATGTACAAAAGTACAGTCGCCCGCGACCCCGGCCGTTCCTCGCTTGTTTTTGCGGGGCCGCCACCGGTGTTGTATCGCTCTAGCTCGCGAGATCCTGAACAGCCTCTACGAAAGGGGTGATCAGAACATGAGTGGCTGCGGCGCAGGAAATCGATCCAGCTGCTAGTAGTCATCGACTCGAGCAATCCTGCCTGGTTCCCTGCGTGCGAGCGAGGCGGTATGGTGCGGGTTTTCATCCACCCGGCACGGAGCCCATCGGCATGAGCCTGCACGGTACCTACGATTCCCAGAACATCTTCGCTCAGATCATTCGCGGCGACTTGCCCTGCTACAGACTCTACGAGGACGACGATGTACTGGCCTTCCTCGATCTGTTCCCGCAGTCGAAAGGTCACTGTCTGGTGATCCCCAAACGCGCTGCGGCGCGCAATATCCTGGAGATCGATGACGCCAACCTGGCCAAGGTCATGGCCGTGGTGAAGAAGGTCGCCCAGGCGGTGGTCGACGAACTGCAGCCGGCTGGCGTGCAGGTTGCGCAGTTCAACGGCGCGCCTGCCGGGCAGACGGTGTTCCATATCCACATGCACGTGATCCCGCGCTTCGAGGGCGAGGGCCTGGGCATTCACGCGGCCACCAAGGCCGACCCGGCCGAGCTGCAAGCGTTGCAGGCACGTCTGGTCAAACGCCTGCAGGGTTGAAACGGCATTGCCCCGGACGCATGACGCGGCCGGGGCAATAGTGATGACGCGCAGCAGGCGTTGGGCGAATGCCTAGCCGTTCTGGCTGCTTTGTCCGCCCCATTCCATGAAGCGCACCGCGCGCACGTCGCCCTGGCTGTCGCGGTAGACCATCACGCTGGGTACCACACCGCTCTTGCGGCTGTTGTCGGTGCGTTGCAGTACCTGGTCGATATCCAGCTGCATGCCGTACTGGTAGTCCTGTACATCCACCTTGGCGCTGGCGGGGGCTTTTTCGCTGGCGAAGGCCAGGGGCGCCAAAGCGGCGAGCAGGGTGGCGGTGATGGCTGCGAATTTCATGGCGATGGTCTCCGATCAGTTGCGCCGATTGGGGGCGCTGGGTTCGAGAGCCATGAAAACACCGCGCCCTTTATTGCAGAAATCGATGCGTGTGCTAGCGAACATCGCCGCCATCGATACCTTGCCCGCGGGCTCGCCAAGCCCAATACTCAGGCGGCACTCATCCGCCCATGGAGGGCTTCATGCGTTCGATCCTCATCGCTCTACCGCTGTTGCTGCTGGCTGGCTGTTCGTCGTTTCGGGGAGACCCCGAGAACGTCAAGCCAGTGTCGGAAGATCGCTTACTGGCATTTCAGGAGGCGCAGGCAAACGGCGCACAGATCGTGGTCAATCGCGACTTCGGGTTGATGGGCGGCGGTTGCTACGTGGCCATCGAAGTGGATCGCAAGGTTGCTGCACGCATCGGTGTGGGCGAGGTCGCGACCTTTCAGGTGCCGCCGGGTACCCGCGTGGTCGGCATCACGCCGGATCGCATGGACGACACCCTGTGCGGCATGGGCAGTCTGCTGCGTGAGGTAGCCGTGCCGGTGAAGAGCGGGGAAACCCAGCACCTGCGCATCGTCAGTCAGAACAAGGGTGGCTTCGATATCCGGCCGGACACGCCCTGATCGCTGTGCCGCTGTGCGTGCGTTCATATCGAGAGTCACGCGCGGCCGGTTAGTATTCCCTGCATCAAGACAGGGAGCAGCAACGTGAACGGATTGCCAATTGCGATAGTAGGGGCGGGTACCGCCGGGCTCGCCACGGCGATATTCCTCGCCCGCCAGGGTTATGCGGTGCGACTTCTGGAACGGGTCGAACAGTTGCAGCCGGTGGGCGCAGGCATCCTGTTGCAGCCTTCCGGCCTGGCCGTTCTGCAGCGGCTGGGACTGCTGGCCGAGTGCACCGCGCTGGGGGCAGCGGTGAGTCGCCTGTATGGCACCAGCTGTCAGGGGCGGGTGATCCTCGACACCCGTTATCACGACTGGCAGCCGGGCAGTTTCGGCCTGGGCATTCATCGCGGCGTACTGATGACGGCACTGCTCAATGCCGCCCAGCGGGCAGGTGTGCAGGTGGCAACTGGCGTGACGGTGAGCCGCTTCGAGCAGGCGAGCGGTCATGTGCGCCTGCTGCAAGAGCATGCCGATGGCAGTGAACAACCCCTGGGGGATTTCGCCGCGTTGATCCTGGCCGATGGCACGCGCTCGACCCTGCGCGCGCAGATGCAGGTGCGGCAGTGGTCGCGGCCCTATCCCTGGGGCGCGCTGTGGAGCATGTTGCCAACCTCATCCGCGACCGAGTCCGGTGAGCTGCGCCAGTGGTACCGCGGTTGCCGCGAAATGTTCGGGCTGATGCCGACTGGCTGCACCCATCAGGCGCGTGAGACGCCGCTGACCAGCCTGTTCTGGAGCTTGCCGCTCGCCGAGCACGAGAGGTGGCGCAGCAGCGGTCTGCAGGTTTGGAAAACCCGTGTGCGCAAGCTCGCTGGCGAGGCTTCAGAGGCGTATCTGCAGCAGATCGACGACCCCGCGCAACTGACCCTGGCCGCCTATGCCGATGTGCGCATGCAACGCTGGAACGATGCTCGCGTGCTGGCCATCGGCGATTGCGCCCACGCCATGAGCCCGCAACTGGGGCAGGGCGCCAACATGGCGCTGGTCGATGCCGCCGCGCTGGCTGATGTGCTGGGTGACGCCACCGATGTGGCCCAGGAGACGCTCGACTGGAACGCGTTGTTCGCCAGTTACGGTGATGCCCGTCGTGACCACCTGCGTTACTACCGTCAGGCCAGCCGCCTGCTGACGCCGCTGTTTCAGTCCAACAGCAACACCCTGGCCGTGCTGCGCGATATCGCCCTGATGCTGGCACGGCACAACCGTTTGGGTCGCCAGCATGCCGTCAGCACCCTGGTCGGTGCGCGCGGCGGCTGGCTCTGGTCGGGCGCGCAGAAGCGCGCGTTGCATGCCTGGAAGGGTGAACGTGAGGCGTGGGAGTAAAGCTGCTCAGCTGCGCTGCATGTCGAGCAGTGCCTTCTGACTCAGGTCCAGCCATTCCTTGTGCAGGGTGCTGTAATGCCGGGCGGAGCGGCGGGCGTGGGTCTGGATCTGCTGCAGCAGTTCGATGGCCTCGCGCTGACGTCCCAGTCGCTGCAGCAGCAGGGCATAGCGGTAGTTGGCTTCCGGGCTGGCGCTGTAGCTGGCGATTGCGCGGTATTCCTCTTCGGCCTTGAGGTCGTTGCCCTGGCTTTCCAGAGCGCGGGCATACAGCAGGTGGCCGTCGCTGGAGCGAAAGTCCGGGTTGTTGGCGATCAGTTGATCGAGGCTCGCCTGACAGCCGGCGAAATCGCCCAGGGCGAAGCGTGCCCTGGCCAGACCGAGGAGGATGTCCGGGGCGTCGCTGTGGATGCCGCGCAGGGCGGCCTGATAGTGCTGGGCGGCTTCTTCGGCCTGGCCCATGCGCAGCAGTTCATCGGCGAGCTTGACGCGGGTATCGCGGGTGTCGCGAATCTCCAGTTCGTCGCGCAGGGCACGCAGGTGGCGCTCTGGATCGATGCTGTCGTGCAGACGATTGAGCGTTTGCCGGCCACGCCGGCTGCCGAGCAGTTCAGGCAGCATGATGCCGAGGAAGTAGATCAGGCAGCCGAGGCCGGGCAGGGCGATGATCAGATACAGCCAGTAGCGTTCCTGGCCGCTGCGAACCACGTGGAGGCCGCAGGTGACTTGGCAGGCGATGACCAGCAGGGCGAGCAGAGGCATGGGGCGGTCCAGTCCTTTGGAGTGCGATAGGAGGCTTATCAGAGCATGGATCGGCCCTGTTGTCAGGTGACGCATGCACGGCTGTGGCCTGCGTCACGTGCTAGTCTGCGCGGCTGATTCCATGTCCATAAGGATGCGTGCATGCCGTCGTCGCTGGAGATTTTCGCCAACCTCTTCTATCTGGTTTCGGTCGTGCTGGCGGCGCGCAACTCGGTGCACACCTGGGGCGTCGGCCTGGTCGGTTGCGTTCTGTTCGGCTGGTTATTCTTCAGTGTACAGCTGTATGCCGATGTCACCTTGCAGGTCTTCTTCATCGCCACCAGCCTGCTGGGTTGGTGGAGCTGGCTACGCGGTCGCCAGGGTGGAGTGCTGCCGATCAGTCGCGCCGGTGCGGCCGGGCTTGGCCTGGCGCTGCTGCTCGCGGTTATCGTGGCCGGCGCATACGGCGCCTTGCTGCATCACTTCACCGACGCCTACGCGCCCTTCATCGACTCGCTGGTGCTGACCCTGAGCGTGCTGGCGCAACTGCTGCTGATGCGGCGCAAGCTGGAAACCTGGTACGGCTGGCTGCTGGTGAACACCCTCGCGGTGCCGCTGTTCGCTTCGCGCGAGCTGTACCTGACCGCATTCATCTACCTGCTGTTCTGGTGCAACGCCTGGTACGGCCTGTACTGCTGGCGCCGTGAACTGAACGCGCAGACAGCCTGAGATGAGCAAGCGATTTGCCTGTGGGCTGGTGGTCGGCAAGTTCGCGCCGCTGCACCAGGGGCATGAATGGTTGATTCGTCAGGCGCAGCAGCAGTGTGAACAGTTGGTGCTGCTCAGTTGGGCCCGCCCGGAGCTTGCCGGGTGCGAGCCTGAACGGCGGGCGAACTGGTTGCAGGCGCGCTTTCCCGAGCTGCGCATCTGGGTGGTGACGCCCAACTGGGTTGCCCAACAGCGTGCACGAGGTGTGGCGCTGCCGGATCTACCCCACGAATCCGAGCCCGATGCCGCGCAGCGCCAGTTCGTGGCTGACTTTTGCTTGGCCGTGCTCGGCCAGCCGGTCGATGCGGTGTTTACCAGCGAGACCTATGGCGACGGCTTCGCCGACCACCTGAGCCGGTGTTTCGGCCGGCCGGTGCAGCATGTCGAGATCGACCGTGCGCGCACGCAGGTAGCGGTGTCCGGTACACGTCTGCGCGCCGATATTCATGGCCTGCGCGACTACCTGGCGCCGCAGGTCTACGGCGATTTCGTCGAGCGCATCGCCGTGCTCGGCGGTGAGTCCACCGGTAAGAGCAGCCTTGCCCTGGCGCTGGCCGAGGCCCTGGGCACGCGCCACGCCGCCGAATATGGCCGAGAGTTGTGGGAGCAGCAGGGTGGCGCACTGGCCTATGACGACCTGCTGCGCATCGGTCGCACTCAGGTCACCCGTGAGCAGAGCCTGGCCGGACAGTGCCAGCGTTATCTGGTCTGCGATACCACGCCGCTGACCACGCTGTTCTATTGCCATGAGCTGTTCGGGCGTGCCGAGGTCGAGCTGGAGCAGTTGGCCGAGCGCCACTATCACCACCTGTTCCTGTGCGCCGATGACTTCCCCTTCGTGCAGGACGGCACGCGCCAGGACGAGACCTTTCGCCGTCGGCAGAACCAGTGGTACGAGCAGCAGCTGCTGCGGCGTGGCTGGGCTTTCACTCGCCTGACGGGCTCGCTGGCGCAGCGCGTCGATCAGGTGCTGTGCAGCCTGAGCGATACCTAGGCGACGGGAGTGAGCGCGCACCACGCTCAAGCAAGTGAAGCGCTTGCCGGCCGCCCGGCGGCTGGGGGAGGATGCCTTTCTTTGTCGCAACCGGGATCGTCATGCGTCGTCTGCCTTCGCTCACCGCCCTGCGCACTTTCGAAGTGGCCGCGCGGCATGCCCACTTCGGCCGCGCGGCTGCTGAGCTGTGCGTCACCGACAGCGCCGTCAGCCACCAGATTCGCCAGCTCGAAGAGCAACTCGGCAGCACGCTGTTCGAGCGCGACGGCCGTCAGGTGCGCCCGACGCCGCAGGCCAGGCGCCTGCTGCACAGCCTTCAGCAGGCCTTCGAGCTGATTGGCGAGGCCTGCGACGAGCTGCGTGATCCCGGCTCGCAGGCGCAACTGCGCGTCGCGGTTACCGCAGAGTTGGCGCAGAAGTGGCTGGTCGGGCGCCTGGCCGAGTTCGCCGAGCGCCACCCGCAGATCACCCTGCATCTGCACGAACAGCCGCTGGAGGCGACGCTGCCGGGCAGCGAGATCGATATCGCCATCACCTATGGCACCGGCCCGGACGATGCCAGCGCCTACTTCGTGCGGCCGCTACCGACCCTGCAGTTCTTTCCGGTGTGCAGCCCGGGCCTGTTCAACCAGTCGCCGCTCAAGCACCCACGCGACCTGGCGCGTCATTGCCTGCTGCATGACGATCAGGACGGCAAGACCTGGACCGCCTGGCTGACCACTCATGCTTGCGATATCCAGCCGACGCGACATCTGTACCTGGGCCATGCCGGCCTGACCATGGAGGCCGCTGCACGCGGCCAGGGCGTGGCCATCGGCGACAACCTGACCAGTGCCGAAGACCTGGCCAGTGGTCGCCTGGTGCGCCCCTTCGCGGCCCAGGTGCCGTCGCTCGGCCAGTACGCGCTGGTGTGCGAGCGCCTGCGTCTGGACAAGCCGGCAGTCGCTCATTTCATCGGATGGTTCACTGATCAGTTGGTCGATCTGTGAATTTAATTCAAGGGTTCCGCGATTATCGTCATTGGTCTTAGCGGCACCGACGGGCTTACTGTCGGGCTACTTCCAGCCACTGACGAGGAGCCGCGAAATGGCCCGTACCCTGACCTCCCTGCCCAAGGCCGACGGCTTTCGTCTGCCCGGCGAATTCGAAACCAAGAGCCGCTGCTGGCTCGGCTGGCCGGAGCGCCCGGACGTGTGGCGCAACGGCGGCAAGCCGGCGCAGAAGGTCTGGGGCGAAATCGTCAGCGCCATCGCCAGCAGCGAGCCGGTCACCGTCTGCGCCTCGGCAGCGCAGTACGCCAACGCTCGGCGCCTGCTGCCGGCGCATGTGCGGGTGGTGGAAATGACCTGCAACGACACCTGGTTCCGTGACAGCGGCCCGGCGTTTCTGGTGCATGACGAGACGGCCGAAGTGCGCGGCGTGGACTTCGAGTTCAACGCCTATGGCGGGCTCGATGGCGGGCTTTACTACCCTTGGGACAAGGACGATCAGATCGCGCAGAAGATTCTCGAGATCGAAGGCTTCGATCGCTATCGCGCACCTTTCATCGCTGAAATGGGCGGCATCCAGAGTGACGGTCAGCGTACCCTGCTGACCACCGAGCAATGCCTGCTCAACCGCAATCGCAACGCCCATTTGGGCAAGGACGAGATGACCCGCAGGCTGTCGGATTACCTCGGTGCCGAGCAGGTGATCTGGCTGCCACGCGGCTGCAAGTTCGACGAAACCGATGGCCATATCGATGACCTGGCCTGCTTCGTTCGCCCTGGTGTGGTGGTGATGCAGTGGACCGACGACCGCTCCGACCCGCAATGGGAAATCTACCAGGAGGCCTACGACATCCTGCGCAGCACGCGTGATGCCCGTGGCCGTACGCTGGAGGTGCACAAGCTGCCGCAGCCGCGCGTATTGGAATGGACGGCTGCGGAGGCCGAAGGTCTGGATCAGGACGATGCCACCCATACCCGCCAGGCCGGCACGCAGATCTGCGCCTCGTACATCAACTACTACGCCGGCAACTCGGCCATCGTCCTGCCGCTGTTCGGCGACGCCAACGACCGTGTGGCCCAGGCCACCCTGGCCGAGTTGTTCCCGCAGCATCGTATCCTCGGCATCGAGAACTCGCGGGAAATCCTGCTGGGCGGCGGCAACGTCGCCTGCATCACCATGCCGCAATACGCCGCGCCCCAGCGCGCTTAGGAGGCCCGGATGAAATTGCCCGCCAGTCTGCTGGCCGTGACCCTTGCTGCCTGCGCACACGCACAGGCCGGTGCTGCGTCGCAGCAGGTCAACCTGTATATCTGGAGCGAGTATCTGGCCCCGGACACCCTGGCTTCGTTCGAAGAGAAGACTGGTATCCGCGTGGTGGTCGATCATTTCGATTCGCTGGAAACAGTGGAAACCAAACTGCTCACCGGCGGCAGTGGCTACGACCTGGTGCTGACTGCCGGCCAGCACCTGAGTCGGGCCATCGCCAGCGGTGCATTGCGCGAGCTGGACAAGACGCAGCTGCCGCATTTTGCCGGGCTCGATGACGAGTTCACCCAGCACATGGCCAAGTTCGATCCGGGCAATCGCTACGCTGGACTCTACGTCTGGGGTACCACCGGCTTCGGCTATCAGCAGCAGGCCATCGCTAAGCGTATGGCTGATGCCCCGACCGATAGCTGGGCGATGTTGATGGACCCGCAGGTGGTAGCGCGTTTCGCCGATTGCGGAGTGAGTTTCCTCAATGATCCCAACGAGGTATTCGCCGCTGCGTTCCGCTACCTGGGGCTGGATATCAACCGGCAGAATCTCGATGACCTGAAGCAGGCCGAGGCCCATCTGGCCAAGGTGCGACCGTTCATTCGCTATTTCGACAATGATCGCAACATCAGCGATCTGGCCAACGGTAACACCTGCCTTGCGATGGCCTGGAATGGCAACGTCGCCATCGCCGCGGCACAGGCCGAACAGGCTAACAAGGAATTCCAGCTGAGCTATCGCATCCCGCGTGAAGGGGCATTGCTGTGGTTCGATGCCATGGTCATCCCGCGCGATGCGCCGCACCCGGAAGCCGGGCTGGCGTTGATGGACCACCTGATGACGCCCGAGGTGATCGGCGCCATCAGCAACAGCATCTACTACGCCAATGCGGTGCCGGCGGCAGATACCTTCGTCGATCCAGCGATTCTCTCCGACCCCGGCACCTATCCGCCGGCCGAGCTACGCGCCACGCTGTACACCAAAAATGACAACAGTCGTGAGTTTAACCGGGCCCTGACTCGTGCGTTCAGTCGGCTGAAGTCGGGTCGGTAGCTGTCAGCGATAGCGAGCGAGGATGGCGTCGAACTCGCCATCCTGTCTCATCTGCACCAGTGCACGCAGCAGCGCCTGGGTCGGTACATCCGGCTCGTCCCGGACGATGCAGGCGATCAGGTCGGCGCTGATTTCACCGAGCACATACAGGCGTTGGTCGGCTGGTCGCTCGCGATTGAACCACGCTAACGCAAGGTGATTGCTGATGGCATAGCGGTAGCGGCCGGCCTCGAGTTTCTCCAGGGCCAGTTCCTGGGTGCGGGCGTCTTCGCGATGAATTGCACCACTGGCCAGCAGCGGTTCCAGGCGTGGATAGCTGAAGCCCAGCACCGTCCCCAGGCGCTGATCCTGCAACTGCTCCAGCTTGAAGTCAGGCTCGGCATGGCGAGCGACGATCAGGTCGCGCTGGACCATGAAGGGCAGGCTCCAGATGTACTGATGGTGGGATTCGACGAGCCAGTCTGGATTGACGTAGCAGCGCGCATCGATTCCACCGCTGATCAGCAAACGTTGAACGCGCAGGCGCGGCAGCACCAGCATCTCTGCACGGCGGCCGACCTTCTGCGCCAGGCGCAGTTGCAGATCGTAGAGAATCCCGCCCGTAGCCTGGCCATTGACGATCTTTATCATCGGCATGGCCCAGCTCTCGGACACCGAGAAACGTAGCGGGCGCTGCTCCTCGGCCGAGGCTGCGAGGCACAGTAGAAACAGCAGGGCGCAAAGCGAAAGGTGCATGCGGTTACCGGTTCAAGACGTTAGGCGATGCCGCGCCGAGCTTGGCCGTAGCAGACTGGGCGCCGGCCGCTCAGGCCGGCGCCGGCTCGAAACTGTCGGCGCGGGCCATGCGCCACATGCGCTGGTAGAACTCACCGCCAATTTCGCCACCGAGCAATTCGCCCGGCGCGAGCAATACGTGCTGTTGGGCGAACAGTTTGATCTCGGTGGCCGACATGCGCTGTACCAGGTGCTTGGCGTCGATCTGCGACGGGTGGTCGAGGCCGGCGGCGGCGAGCATTTCGGCCAGCGCCTTGAGCGTGTTGCGATGGAAGTTGTAGACGCGCTGGGCCTTGTCCTCGACCACCAGGGCGCGCTGGCGCAGTTGGTCCTGAGTGGCGACGCCGGTCGGGCACTTGTTGGTGTGGCAGGACTGCGACTGGATGCAGCCGATGGCGAACATGAAGCCGCGCGCCGAGTTGGCCCAGTCGGCGCCAATGGCCAGCACCCGGGCGATGTCGAAGGCGCTGACGATCTTGCCGCTGGCACCGAGCTTGATCTTGTCGCGCAGGTTGCTGCCAACCAGGGTGTTATGCACGAACAGCAGCCCTTCGCGCAGCGGCACGCCGAGGTGGTCGGTGAACTCCAGCGGCGCCGCGCCGGTGCCGCCTTCCTTGCCGTCGACGACGATGAAATCCGGCAGGATGCCGGTGTCCAGCATGGCCTTGACGATGCCCATGAACTCCCAGGGGTGACCCAGGCACAGCTTGAAACCCACCGGTTTGCCACCGGATAGCTCGCGCAGTTGAGCGATGAACTGCAGCAGCTCGATCGGGGTGGAGAAGGCGCTGTGGCGTGACGGCGAGACGCAATCCTCGCCCATCGGTACGCCGCGGGTGCTGGCGATCTCCTCGGTGATCTTGTCCTTGGGCAGGATGCCGCCGTGGCCCGGTTTGGCGCCCTGGCTGAGCTTGATCTCGATCATCTTCACCTGCGCGGTATTGGCCTGCGCGGCGAAACGCTCGGGGTCGAAGCGACCATCGGCGGTGCGGCAGCCAAAGTAGCCGCTGCCCAGCTCCCAGACCAGATCACCACCGTGCTCGCGGTGGTAGGTGCTGATGCTGCCTTCGCCGGTGTCGTGGTAGAAGTCGCCAAGCTTGGCGCCTTCATTCAATGCGCGAATGGCGTTGGCGCTGAGTGAACCAAAGCTCATCGCCGAGATGTTGAACAGGGAGGCCGAATACGGCTGGCTGCATTGCGGCCCACCGATTTCCACGCGGAAACTGCCCGGATCGGTCAGTGGTGCCGGGCGCATGGAGTGGCTGATGAACTCGAAACCATTCTGATACACGTCGTTGAGGGTGCCGAAGGGCTTGTCGGCACCTTCGTTCTTGGCGCGGGCGTAGACCAGCGAGCGTTGGGAGCGGGAGAACGGCAGCTGCTCGGCATCGCCTTCGAGCAGGTATTGGCGAATCTCGGGGCGGATACCTTCGACCAGGTAACGGATATTGCCCAGGACCGGATAGTTGCGCCTTACCGCATGGCGGGTCTGCAGCAAATCACCGATGCCGATCAGGCTGAGAACGCCGCTGAGCAGGGTGAACGGCCACATCCATTGATGGCCAAGAAATGGCAGGCTGGCCAGGGTGAACAGCACGCAGAAGGCGAAAAAAGCGTAGCGGCTGAGCAGGGAGAGGTTCATGCAAGCTCCAGATACGTGGATCGAGATTAGACTTTAGACCAAATGGCTATATTGGGTCATGTTCTGTCCACTTGGACACTCTCAAGGGCTGAGGACGAACCCCATTACCCTGTGGCACACTCAGTGGCCAGGAGCCAACCATCGCAAGAGCTTGGCCCATGTCCCCCGATTTTCGGCCTGCGCCATTGTCGCCGGCCTACTGCCTGAGGCCGCCAGCGGCCGAGAAGAGGAATGACCGTGCATAACGTCGTGATCAGTGGTACCGGCCTCTACACCCCGGCCAACAGCATTTCCAACGACGAGCTGGTGGCATCCTTCAATGCCTACGTGCAGCAGTTCAACGCCGACAATGCCGAGGCCATCGCCCGTGGTGAAGTCGAGGCGCTGAGCGAGTCCAGCAGTGGTTTCATCGAGAAGGCCTCCGGCATCAAGAGCCGCTTCGTCATCGACAAGGACGGTATCCTCGATCCGCAGCGCATGCTGCCGCGTATCCCTGAGCGTTCCAACGAAGAGTGGGGCATCCTCTGCGAAATGGCCGTCGGCGCTGCCAAACAGGCGCTGGAGCGCGCCGGCAAGACGGTCGCCGATATCGACGGGGTCATCGTCGCCTGCTCGAATCTGCAGCGTGCCTATCCGGCGGTAGCCATCGAAGTCCAGGCTGCACTGGGTATCGAAGGCTGGGGCTACGACATGAACGTGGCCTGTTCCTCGGCCACCTTCGGCATCCAGGCCGCGACCACCGCGATCCAGACTGGCCAGGCTCGCGCCATCCTCATGGTCAACCCGGAAATTTGCACCGGCCACCTCAACTTCCGTGACCGCGACAGCCACTTCATCTTCGGCGACGCCGCCACTGCGGTGATCATCGAGCGTGCCGACCTTGCGACCTCCAAGCACCAGTTCGACGTGGTCGGCACCAAGCTGCTGACCCAGTTCTCCAACAACATCCGCAACAACTTCGGCTTCCTCAACCGCGCGGCTGAAGAGGGCGTGGGTGCTCGCGACAAGCTGTTCGTCCAGGAGGGCCGCAAGGTGTTCAAGGACGTCTGCCCGATGGTCGCCGAGTTGATCGCCGCACACCTGGCGGAAAACCAGCTCAACGTCAGCGACGTCAAGCGCTTCTGGCTGCACCAGGCCAACCTCAACATGAACCTGCTGATCGCCCGCAAGCTGCTCGGCCGCGACGCCGAACCGCACGAGGCGCCGGTGATCCTCGATACCTATGCCAACACCAGTTCGGCCGGCTCGGTCATCGCCCTGCACAAGAACCAGGACGACCTGCCAGCCGGCAGCCTGGGTGTTCTAAGCTCCTTTGGTGCCGGTTATTCGATTGGCAGTGTAATTTTGCGCAAGCTTTGAACTCTCTAGCGGGCCGTTGAAAAACCCAGGTGAGGCAGGCAAGGCAGACAGTTTTTCAACAGCTTGCTACAGGATTGCCTGACGCGTGCGAGATTCACGCGTGCGCGCAGGCTTCATTGACGGGAGTTCTATGTCCGATTCCGAACTGTTGGTTCGCCTGCTCGGGGGGGAGCAGAAGGCCTATCGCGAGCTGGTCGCGCGCTATCAGGGCGCCATGCGTGCGGTGGCCTATGCCATCGTTGGTAGCCGCCACGCCGACGAAGTGGTGCAGGATGCCTGGCTCGCCGTAGTACGCAGCCTCAGCGGCTTTCAGGAGCGCTCCAGTCTCAAGACCTGGCTGCTGACCATCACCGCCAACACCGCCAAGACCCGTCTCAAGCACAACCGCCGCGAGGTGCTGCTCGATGACCTGCCCGCGCCACATGGCACGGTGGGGGACGAGCGTTTTTCTGGCGACGGTCACTGGTTACTGGCGCCGCATGCCTGGCACCAGGACAGCCCCGAAGCCCTGCTCACCGAGGACGAATTGCGCGAGTGCCTGGAGCATACGCTGGCCAGCCTGTCCGAATTGCAGAGCAGCGTGCTGGTGCTGCGCGAGCGTCAGGGCCTGGAATTGGAAGCGATCTGTAATCTTCTCGACATCTCCCTCTCCAATGCCCGTGTGCTGCTGCACCGGGCACGCCTGAAAGTCTTCGCCACTCTGGAACATTTCGAGGAGACAGGCCAATGCTGACCTGCAAGGAACTGGTCGCTCACTCCAGCGATTTTCTCGATGGGCAGCTGACGCTGCGCCAGCGCTTGGCCGTGCGCGCCCACCTGGCCATGTGCGGCAACTGCCGGCGCTTCATCCGCCAGATGAAACTGACCCAGGCGGTGATCCGGCAAATGCCGGACGGTGAGTTGCCTGAACTTGACGCCCTGGCCGAGCGCTTGGCGCAGGACCGGCGCAACCAAAGGTGAACGGTGAGTCGAGGGTTTTGTTGGTTTTCGGATGTCCGTCCTCGGTACGGGTGAGTCCTGCAGCGGAACAAGGCCGACAACAATGATGATCTCCGTGATCGATAGAACGCTTGGCCTCCGCTGCGCGAACTACAGAATGGTCAGGGCGATAGAGTCCAGAGCAGGCCGGATATACGAATGCAACTGGACTGACGACAGGATCGAAAAACTATTGCTCACTAATTATAGGAGAGAGTCCATATATATTGTTAGTCATGAACTCAGAGAGCAGACTTCCGCTTGAGAATACTTGAGTAGATATTTCGAATAACCGTCGATATCTCCCTCGCTTCAGCTTCCAGATCTATGTCAAGGTCTGCGGGTTTTCCACTGTGAATTATTTGGCTCCGCAAGCTATATGCGTCATCGACAATTTTTGATGCTTCAGGTTGGTCTGGTAGCGCTTCACGAGTTAGGCGGCGGAGTGCTTGGCGTATTGATTCTTGACGGAGTTGGAGTAGGCGGCCATTAAGCGAGTTTTGCATGTCACTTGGTATGTTTTGTGAGTCTTTCAGCAGTGCTGCGCACTGCTTAACAAAGGTATCAACAGCACCACCGAGTCGTGCTTCTTGGGCAAGCGGTTCGAGAGCAGAAACTAACGCGAGAAATACTGCGCGCTGACTAGATTCAAGTCGAGCAGAACAAAAGATTTCCATAGATAAAAGTAGTTTTTCATCGGGCTCCTTGAGGTGTGTGTAAGCCTCCTGAATCTCCCCTAAAGCTATATTTGGCGAGCGACCAGATTCACCATAAGCCTCGCATATAATTCCGCTTGAAAGGTTACGTTCAAAAACTGCCGCCGGTTCATAACTCAGGTACTCAAGGCGAAGAGGTATGTCAGTGCTTACCGCCATCCAAAGAAGTGCCTGAACAAGTCGACGACCAGCAGACTCGGCAGATGCTGCTGTTGGAAAACCTTCAAGGGTGACGAGGAATTTCTGACCTCCTTCCCATGGCGCTTTACTTACTGGAACTATGGCTAGAAATGCGCCGGAGTGAAGGGGGACACAGACTTCTTCTACACCGATTGCCCCTGCAGTCATGAGGTGAATTCTTACTTTCACTCCATAGGGACGCTTGGCTGGCTGCCCTAATATGACGGAGCGTTCTTCTTGAGGAGACTTGTGTTTCGCCACGAATATTCCTAAAAAGACTAATTCTTGGTTAAGGGGCGGGCTTTAGCCCGTCCCAGTGAGAGAAGCGAGCGATTTGAAGCTATTGTGATGTTTCGTCACTTGATTTTGTATCAATGATGATGAGGTTTGTGGACTTTGGCAGGATTTTCTGTATTTCAGCTACTGAGTAGCCCTTTGCATGTATTGAATCGCCGGCTTCTGTATGAATTATTATTTCTCGACTTTTTCGTGCGTCGATCCAGGCGACTATAACTTTTGCAATAGAATTCCAAGGCATTGCTTCTGAGAACGCGGTGATGACCTCGACTAAGCCGGACGCTTGAGGCCTTGATGTAAACATGTGGATCGGACCATGAGGAATGTGAGCCTCGTCCAATGCAGCTAGAAAGGAATCCCCGCCGTGCTTAAATAGTGTAAGGCGGATTGAGCTATGTGTTCCGTTGCTCATGCATATTCCTTGGCTGGGTTGAAACATAACAGTGGTTAGATGGATGGAGTTACTAATTCGATAGTAGAGCCTTCCATCTAACTCCGCACCATCCCGTTTTGCTTTGCACTAAAAAGCCATACCAATCATAGCCTTATCGCTATGCGACGGCAGTCCGTTGTATTCGCTTGACCTCTTTTTTTGGCTCCAGCATTGCGCCTGACACACCGCGCGGTGGATGTCCGGGCTACTGGCTATCGAAAGCCTCGCCGCTGAAGTGCCTCCCACGGTGCGGCGGATGTTCCTGTGTCTGTGGGCGGGGCTTTCGGCTGTGGCATCTTGCTTCGCTCTACCTCCTGCATCCATGCGGCCGTAGCCGCGACGGGTAGCGGGCAAAGCTCCCCGGATTTCATCCGGGCTACGAAAAATTTCAGCCTCGCTGTAACGCCCGCATCTCTGCCTCGTCAATTGCTGCGAGGACGCCAATCCGGCGCCGCATTCGAAACCGATGGAGAGATGCCATGAAACAACTCAATACCCTGACCGCTACCCTGGGCGCCGCGCTGCTGACTTCCGTGGCCTTCACTGCCCACGCCGCGAGCAATCCGTTTGCCGCGCAGGAATTGGCCAGCGGTTACAGCCTGGCCGCCGCCGAGAAAGCTCAGGAAGGTTCCTGTGGCGAAGGCAAATGCGGCGGCGAGATGAAAGCCGACAACGAAGGCAAGTGTGGCGAGGGCAAGTGTGGCGCCGAGAAGAAGGCCGATGCCGAGGGTAAATGCGGCGAAGGCAAGTGCGGCGGCGAGAAGAGCGAGTAAGGGCGCAGGGGAGGACGGATCATGCAACTCGCACACCTCACCGGCGCCGGCCTCGGCTTACGTCGCGGGCTGCTCGCCGAGCTGATCGGCGATGACGCCAGCGGCGCGGATTTTCTCGAAGTGGCGCCGGAGAACTGGATCGGTGTCGGCGGTCGGCTGGGCAAGCAACTGCGAGCCCTGAGCGAACGTCGGCCACTGTTGTGCCATGGTCTGTCCCTCAACCTTGGCGGCTTCGCGCCGCTGAACCTGGAGCTGCTACACGCCATCAAGGGCTTTCTCGACGCGCATGGCGTGCTGGCCTACAGCGAGCATCTGTCGGCCTGTGCCGACGAGGGTCAGCTGTATGACCTGATGCCGCTGCCGTTCTGCGAAGAGTCGGTGACGCGCATCGCCGAGCGCGTGCGCATCGTTCAGGACGTGCTGGAGCGGCCGCTGATCATCGAGAACGTCTCGGCCTACGCGCGCCTGCCTGGCGAACTGGACGAGGTGGATTTCGTCCGCGCGGTGCTGGAACGCGCCGACTGCCAGCTGTTGCTGGACGTCAACAATGTCTACGTCAACAGTCTCAACTTCGGCTTCGATGCCGATGCCTATATCGCCGCGATGCCCAGTGAGCGCATCGCCTACTTGCACGTCGCCGGTCATTACGATCAGGCGGCGGATCTGAAGATCGACACCCACGGTGCGCCGGTGATCGACCCGGTGTGGGCGCTGCTGAGCAGTGCGTACGCACGGCATGGCGTACGCCCGACTCTGTTGGAACGCGACTTCAATTTCCCACCATTGGCCGAGCTGTATGCCGAGTTGGCGCATATCCGCAGCCTGCAACAGGCCGCGCAACCGCTGAGCAGGTACGGCACATGAGCAGTATCCAGCAGCAGCGCGATTTCGCCGCGCGTATTCGCCAACCCGAGGCGCAGCCGCTATTACCGGGCATCACCCGCGAGCGCATGGCGATCTACGAGGAGCTGTTCTTCAACAACGTCGCCAGCCTGGTGAGCGGTGCCTTCCCGGTGCTGCGCGCTGTGCTCGGTGCTGAGCGTTGGCAGAGTCTGCTGCGCTGTTTTCTCTCCGAGCACCGTGCAGCCACCCCCTATTTCCTGGAAATCAGCCAGGAGTTCATCGCCTGGCTGCAGCAGGGCTATCGTGCTGAGCCTGACGACCCGCCGTTCATGCTGGAGCTGGCGCACTACGAGTGGGTCGAGCTGGCGCTGGATGTCAGTGACGCGCAGTTGCCCGAGCGCGGCTGGTCGCCATTGGCCTGGCCGCTGGCCTATCGCTGGCCGGTGCAGATGATCGGTGCCGATCACTGCCCCGCGCAGCCTCCGCCTGAGCCGACCTGCCTGCTGGTCTGGCGCGACCGCCAGGATCAGGTGCGCTTCATGCAACTGGCGCCTTTCGCCTACCAGCTGGCGCTACGCCTGCAGACCGGCGAGTCGCCAGTGCGGGCGCAGCTCGAGCTGGCTGCGGCTCACTGCCTGGCCGCTGATCGTGGCTATTTCGACAACGCCCGCGCGCTGCTGGATGACTGGCAGGCGCGCGATATCTGGTTTCCGCATCCCGAGGACTGACCGTCATGATCGCTTTGCTCAATCGCTTGCAGGATGCGCTGGACGCTTCCCGCCGCCTGGATTTCTTCGGCCCCTTGCTGCTGCGCCTGTATCTGGTGCCGGTGTTCTGGATGGCCGGCATGCAGAAGCTGTCGGATATCGAGGCCACCGCCGCCTGGTTCGGCAACCCGGACTGGGGCCTTGGCCTGCCGTTTCCCGAATTGCTGGCCTGGGCGGCGGCGCTGACCGAGGCCGGTGGCGCCATCCTGCTGCTGTTCGGCTTGGCCGTTCGCTGGATCAGCATTCCCTTGATCGTCACCATGCTGGTGGCCATCGTCACCGTGCATTGGCCCTATGGCTGGCAGGCAATTGCCGACCCATCGGCTCCCTTTGCCAACGAGCGAGTGCTGGCTGCAGCGGATAAGCTCGAGCGGGCGCGGAGCATCCTGCGTGAGCACGGCAACTACGACTGGCTGACCGGCAGCGGCAAGTTCGTCGTGCTGAACAACGGCATCGAATTCGCCGCGACCTATCTGGTGATGCTGGTTGTGCTGTTTTTCAGCGGAGCCGGGCGCTGGTTGAGCATCGATTACTGGCTGGCGCGGCGTTTCAGGCCGCGCCGTGAGGTGATCTAGCCCAGCGGATTATCCCGACGCCGGCTTTCGCGAAACTCGCCCGGCGTCTGTCCGGTCCAGCTCTTGAAGCTGCGGTGGAACGAGCGTGATTCGGTGAAGCCCAGGTAGCAGGCGATGTCCTGAATCGCCAGATCGCTGCGCAGCAGGTAGTGCTCGGCCAGTTCCTGGCGCAGCTCATCGAGTATCTGCTGGTAGCTGGTGCCGGCCTGCTGCAGGTGACGTTGCAGGGTGCGCACGGTCATGTCGAACTTCTCCGCTACCCGTTCCTTGCGCGGCAGGCCGTCCTTGAGCAGCAGGCGCAGGGCGTTCTTCACCCGGCGTGGCAACGGCTCGTCGTCGTCCAGCCCGGCCATCAGGGTCAGGGCATGTTCTTCCAGCGTGCGCAGCAGGTTGGCATCAGCCTGGCGCAGCGGCACGCTGAGGTAGTCCAGCGGCACCAGCAGGGCGTTGCAGCTTTGTTCGAACAATACCGGGCAGCCGAACAGCTGTTGGTACTCGGTCAGCTCGGTGGTCGCCGGTTGCGCGTGTTCGAACCAGACCTCGCGCGGCGAATGTTCGGAGTCGGCGATCCAGCGTGCGTACAGCAGCCAGGAGGCGAGCACGTTCTCCACCATATGGCGGCGCACCTGCGGCGCCTGATGACGGCAGCTCCAGATCAGCCGCACATGATCCTCGGCCGCCTCGATACGGCTGGTGCCCATGTCGCCTACCAGTTTCTCGTACGGCACGATGCGGCCCATGGCTTCGCCCAGGGTGGCGCAGTTCATGGCAATGTAGCCGAGCACGCTCCACGAGCCGGGCTGGACGAAACGCGCAGCATGCAGGCCGAATAGCGAGTCGCCGGACACCTCGATCAGATGCGCCAGCAGGCGCTCATGCACCTCGCTGGGCATGCGCTTGCCATTGTCGGCCAGGTCCTGCGCGCCAATACCGGCGGCGGCCAGAGCGCGGTCGATGTCCAGGCCGAGCTGTTCGGCGTGACGCAGGTACTTGAGCAGGGCGGGAACCGAGGTATAGCCGAGGTTTTCCATGGATTCTTCTTGTTCTGGGGTGCCTGTCTTGATTGGCGATAGTGCCTGTCCCGATTCGACAGTGACGGAAATCGGCGGCTGGCTAGTATAGGCAGCCATAAGTGCTGATCGGAATGGGGGATGCGATGCGACGCTGGAACGGATGGGGTGACGAGGCAACCGAAGTGGAACTGCCAGCCCATGGCGAGGCCTTTCTCGCCGAGCTGGTCGGGCCGGGCCAGCGTCTGGCCGATGCCAGCCTGCAGGATGTGCTGGCGCGCGTGCCGGCCTCGCGCCTGGCGCCGCATCCGCTGATCAGCGTTGATGCCGAGGTGCGCGTGCGTCACGCCCGTGGCCAGAGCCTGCCGGATTGGCTGGCGATGCGCTCCGGTGACTTCGGCCTTTTTCCCGATGGCGTCGCCTGCCCGGAAAGCGCCGCGCAGATCCGCGAGCTGCTGGCCTGGGCGCAAAAGCATGACGTGACCCTGATTCCATACGGCGGCGGCACTTCGGTGGCCGGCCATATCAACCCGCAGGCCGGCCAGCGTCCGGTGTTGACCCTGTCGCTGGAGCGCATGACGCGCCTGCTGGAGATCGACGAGGACAGCCTGATCGCCACCTTCGGCCCCGGCGCCAATGGCCCGCAGGTGGAAAGCCAGCTGCGGGCGCGCGGCTATACGCTGGGCCACTTTCCGCAGTCCTGGGAACTGTCGACCCTCGGTGGCTGGGTCGCCAGCCGCTCCAGCGGCCAGCAGTCGCTGCGTTACGGACGCATCGAGCAGCTGTTCGCTGGCGGCAAGCTGGAAACCTTCGCCGGCACTCTGGAGATTCCAACCTTTCCGGCGTCGGCGGCCGGGCCCGATCTGCGCGAGCTGGTGATGGGGTCGGAAGGGCGTTTCGGGGTGATCTCCGAGGTGTGCGTGCGCATCAGTCGCCTGGCCGAGCAGGAGCGCTTCTACGCAGTGTTCCTGCCCGACTGGCAGCAGGCGCTGAGCGCTATTCGCAGCCTGGCCCAGGCGCGCGTGCCACTGTCCATGCTGCGCCTGTCCAACGCCATCGAAACCCGCACCCAGCTGGCGCTGGCTGGTCACCCGCAGCAGATCGCCCTGTTGGAGAAATACCTGGCCCTGCGCGGCGCCCGTGACGGTAAGTGCATGCTGACCTTCGGCGTTACCGGCAGCCGGGTGCAGAACGCCGCCTCGCTGAAACAGGCGCGGCGTCTGTTGAAAAGCTTTGGCGGCGTGTTCACTGGCACCCTGCTGGGCAAGAAGTGGGAGCATAACCGCTTCCGTTTCCCTTACCTGCGTCATGGTCTGTGGGAGCGCGGCTACCTGGTGGACACCCTGGAAACCGCCACCGACTGGTCCAACGTCGACAACCTGCTGAACAAGGTCGAGGCCAGCCTGCGTGACGAGCTGGCCGGTGATGGCGAGCGGGTGCACGTGTTCACCCACCTGTCGCACGTCTACGGCGAAGGTTCGAGCATCTACACCACCTACGTATTCCGCCCCGGCAGCGACTACGCCAAGGCCATGGCGCGCTGGCAACGGCTCAAGGCGGCGGCCAGCCGCACCATCGCCGAGAATCGCGGCACCATCAGCCACCAGCACGGCGTCGGCCGCGACCACGCGCCCTACCTGGTGGCGGAGAAGGGCGAGCTGGGCATGGCTACGCTGCGCAGCCTGGCGACGCATTTCGACCCCGACCAGCGCCTGGCGCCTGGCGTATTGCTGCAGGACTGAGCATGGAACCCTGGAACGCCACCTGGCGCACGCGCGCACTGCCTGAACTGGCTGCGCGCGATTGGGATCTGCTGGTGATCGGTGGCGGTATCTGCGGCGCCGGCATCCTGCGTGAGGCAGCGCGGCGGGGCTGGCGTTGCCTGTTGCTGGAGCAGCGCGACTTCGCCTGGGGCACCTCCAGCCGCTCGTCGAAGATGGTGCACGGCGGCCTGCGTTACGTTGCCAAGGGGCAGCTGGGGCTGACCCGCGACTCGGTGCGCGAGCGCGAGCGCCTGCTCGGTGAGGCGCCGGGGCTGGTGGAGCCGCTGAGCTTCGTCATGCCGCACTACCGCGGCGGTTTTCCCGGGCCGAAGGTATTCGGTGGCCTGCTCAGCTTGTACGACGCCCTTGCCGGTAAGCGCAATCATCTGTTCTACCCACTGCAGCAACTGCGTTACCTGGCGCCGGGCATTCGCGAGGACGGCCTGCTCGGTGGCACACAGTTCTTCGATGCGGTGACCGACGACGCGCGTCTGGTGCAGCGCGTGCTGGGCGAGGCGCGCGCCGAAGGCGGCGAAGCGCTCAATGGCATGCGGGTGGTCGAGTTGCTGCGTGAAGCGGGGCAGGTGATTGGCGTGCTCGCGGAGGATGTGGAAACGGGCACTCAGTACCGCCTGCGCAGCCGCGCCGTGGCGCAAGCCACCGGCGCCTGGGCCGATCGCCTGCGCCAGCCCGGCAATGGTCGCATTCGTCCGCTGCGCGGCAGCCACCTGCTGCTGCCGAGTTGGCGCCTGCCAGTGGCGCACGCCTTCAGTTTTATGCACGAAAGCGATGGGCGACCGGTGTTCGTCTTCCCCTGGGAAGGCGCGACGGTGATCGGCACCACCGATCTGGATCATGCCGAGGAACTCGACCGTGAATCCGCCATCAGCGTCGGGGAGGTCGATTACCTGCTGGCTGCCTGCGCCCAGCAGTTCCCGACCGCCCAGGTGACATATGCCGATGTGCTGTCGACCTGGGCCGGCGTGCGCCCGGTGGTGGGCGACGGCAGCGCCGGGCTGAAACCCTCGGACGAGAAGCGCGAGCATGCGCTGTGGGTCGAGCCGGGCAGCGTGACCCTGGCCGGCGGCAAGCTGACCACCTTCCGCCTGCTGGCGCTGGAAGTGCTGCGAGCCTGCGCCGAATTCGTCGGCAAGCCAGTGGATGATCGTGGCTGCGCCGTGTTCCGTGACTGCGTGCCGCCGGCCATGCCGCACCTGAGTCTGGCGCAGCAACGACGGTTGCTTGGCCGTCATGGTCGACAGTTGCAGGACGTGCTGCGCCTGATCGAGTCGGTTGGCGGCGAGTGCGTAGCGGGTACTGATACCTTTTGGGCCGAACTGGCCTGGGCTGCCGAAGGCGAGCTGGTGCTGCATCTGGACGACCTGCTGCTGCGCCGCACGCGCCTGGGCCTGCTGTTGGCGGGCGGTGGGCACGCCGAGCTGCCGGGTATCCGCGCGCTGTGCCAACCACGGCTGGGTTGGAGTGATGCGCGCTGGCAGCAGGAAGAAGCCGATTACCTGGCGCTGTGGCAGCGCTGTTACAGCCTTCCGGAGACTGCATGATGGCGCTGCCGACTTTCCGTAGGACGTCCGCCCCAGCAACCCGCTCGCCGATCCAGACTTGCTGTAGCCCGGATGAAATCCGGGACTGAACCAACAGGCAGTTCCCGGATTTCATCCGGGCTACGCATGGCCAAATGCATGACATGAAGGACCACACCTTGAGCGAACCAAGCTATCTGCTGAGCATCGACAATGGCACCCAGAGCGTGCGTGCGCTGCTGTTCGATACCCACGGCAATCTGCTCGCCAAGGGCAAGGTCGAGCTCGATCCCTATTTCTCCAGCCAGCCGGGCTGGGCCGAGCAGGATCCCGAGTACTACTGGGCCAGTCTCGGCGAGGCCTGCCGCCTGCTGTGGCAGCAGGTGGATATCGACCGCAGCCTGATCCGGGGCGTCGCGCTGACCACCCAGCGTGGCAGCATCATTCATGTCGATGAGCGGGGCGCGCCGCTGCGTCCGGCGATCCTCTGGCTCGATCAGCGTCGTGCTGAGGTGGCCGGGCGTATCAAGGGGCTGTGGGGCTGGCTGTTCAAGCTGGTACGCGCCGAGGAGGCGGTCGATCATTTTCGGGGGCAGGCCGAGGTCAACTGGGTCGCTCAGCAGCAGCCGGACATCGCTGCACATGCGCACAAGGTGCTGTTGCTGTCGGGCTTTCTCACTCATCGCCTGTGCGGCCGCTTCGTCGATTCGACCAGCAGCTGCGTGGCCTACCTGCCGTTCGATTACAAGCGCCTGCGTTGGGCTGCGCCCGGCGACTGGAAGTGGCAGGCGCTGAAGGTGCGCCGTGAACAACTGCCCGAGCTGTTCAAGCCGGGCGAGCGACTGGGCCAGATCACCGCCTTCGCCAGTCGTCACACCGGTATTCCCGAGGGCCTGCCGCTGATCGCCGCCGGCGCCGACAAAGCCTGCGAAGTCATGGGGTCCGGTGTGCTGGAGCCCGACACCGCGTGCCTCTCGTACGGTACCACGGCCACCATCAACACCACGCGCAGCCGTTATCTGGAGACGATCCCGCTGATTCCGCCCTATCCGGCAGCGCTGCCGGATCACTTCAATACCGAGGTGATGATCTACCGCGGCTTCTGGATGGTCAGCTGGTTCAAGCGCGAGTTTGGCCTGCGCGAGATGCAGCGCGCCGAGGCACTGGGTGTGCCACCCGAGGCGCTGTTCGATGAGCTGGTCAACGCCGTGCCGCCCGGCTCCATGGGCCTCATGCTGCAACCTTACTGGACACCGGGCATCCGCGAGCCGGGGCTGGAGGCCAAGGGCTCGATCATCGGTTTCGGCGATGTGCACACCCGTGCGCATATCTATCGCGCGATCCTCGAGGGGCTGGCCTATGCCCTGCGTCAGGGCAAGGAGCGCATCGAGAAGCGCTCCGGCACCCGCATTGAACGCCTGCGCGTGTCCGGTGGTGGTTCGCAGAGCGATGCGGCAATGCAGTTGACGGCCGACATCTTCGGCTTGCCGGCCGAACGCCCGCATCTGTACGAGACCAGTGGCCTGGGCGCGGCGATCAACTGCGCGGTGGGTTTGGGGCTGCACGCCGATTATCCGACGGCCATCGCCGCCATGACGCGCGTTGGCCAGGTGTTTCAGCCCAACCCGGTTGCGCAGCGCACCTACGAGCAGCTTTACGGACAGGTCTATCAGCGCATGTACCGCCAGCTCAAACCGCTGTACCAGCGCATTCGCAAGATCACCGGCTACCCGGCGTAGAGCACTACCCGTAGCCCGGATGAAATCCGGGAAAGTTGAGCGGCCCCGGATTTCATCCGGGCTACTTTCCACAGAAACCATCGCCCTCTGAAATGGAGGGCGATGGTTTGTGCATCAGGCGACATCGACCAGCACGATCTCGCTATCTTCCTGTGCTTCAACGCGGATCACCTCGACATCCGCAACAGCCACGCCGTCACGTGCCTTGGCAGCCACGCCGTTGACGCTGAAGACGCCGGTGGCACCGACCAGATAGGCCTTGCGCCCCGGTTGCAGTGCGTATTCGGCACTTTCTCCGGCCCTGATCGTGGCGGCCACCAGGCGCGCATCGGTGCGGATACGCAGGGCGTCCACATCTTCCTCGTATCCGCTGGCCAACGTGACGAAGGCTCCCGAGCGGTCGCCTTTGGGGAACGGCTTGGCGCCCCAGGAGGGCGGCAGGCCGGCCTGGTTCGGCTGAATCCAGATCTGGAAGATCTTGGTGGTTTCATCCTCCAGGTTGTACTCGCTGTGGGCGATGCCAGTGCCGGCGCTCATCACCTGCACGTCGCCGGCTTCGGTACGGCCCTTGTTGCCGAGGTTGTCCTCATGGCTGATGGCGCCTTCGCGAACGTAGGTGATGATCTCCATGTCGCGGTGCGGGTGCGGCGGGAAGCCCGAATGCGGCGCGATCTCGTCGTCGTTCCAGACGCGCAGGCGGCCCCAGTTCATCCGCTCGGGGTCATGGTATTCGGCGAAGGAAAAGTGGTGTCGGGCGTTGAGCCAGCCGTGGTGAGCACCACCGAGTTGTTCGAACGGACGTACATCGATCATGGTCAATTCTCCAGTCGTGCGCGAGGTCAGTCCCGCGCAGCGTCGATGGCGGTATCATCTGTTTCGATGAATAGATTTAAAAGCGCAATATATGCAGCATTAACATCTATTAATTTGATTAAAATTCGCGAGAGCCAGGCATTAGGCTTTCGCAGATTCCTTCAAGGAGGAGCGCGATGCGCGAACGCAAAGCCTGGTTGATCCTGCATGGCAAGCAGGCGCTGAACGAAGAGGTGAGGGCTGCGGTCGAGGGCCTGCGTGAGCGCGGCTGGGATCTGGCCGTGCGCCTGACCTGGGAAGGCGGCGACGCCGAGCGTCTGGTCGCGGAGGGGTTGGCGGCCGGTTACCCGACGCTGATCTCCGGCGGCGGCGATGGCACCCTGCGTGATGTGGTCGAGGCCTTGGTCAAGGCGCAGAGCGATGCCAGTCTGGTGCTGCTGCCATTGGGCACGGCCAATGACTTTGCTCATGCCGCCGGCATTCCGCTAACACCTGCTGCCGCATTGGCGCTGCTGGAGGTCGAACCCGTGGCCGTGGACGTGGGCATGGCCGGTGAACGTGCCTTCCTCAATATGGCCACGGGCGGTTTCGGCTCCAACGTAACCGCCAACACCCCGGAAGAGCTTAAGAAAGTCCTCGGTGGCGCCGCCTATCTGCTCACCGGGCTCAGTCGCTTCTCCGAAGTGCGCGCGGCGACCGGTCGTTTTCACGGGCCGGACTTCGAGTGGCAGGGAGAGTTTCTGGCCCTGGGCATCGGTAACGGTCGCCAGGCTGGCGGCGGGCATCTACTCTGCCCGAATGCGACCATCAATGATGGATTGCTGGATGTCAGCATCGTGCCCGCAGCGCAAGATGTGGTGAGCACCCTGGGCACGCTGCTCTCGGGCGGTATGCATGGATTGCAGAGCGTCGCGATCAATGCACGACTGCCCTGGCTGGAGGTGGAAGCGCAGGAAGGGCTGGACCTGAACCTCGACGGTGAACCGATGGAAAGCAAAGGCTTGCGTTTCAGCGCACAACCTGGCGCTTTACGTCTGCATCTGCCTGGGCATTCGCCGCTGCTCGCTGGTCAGGCGTCTGGGGCTGAGGCATGATGGCTGCGAGCCAGCAAGGCTTCAGTCTGCCGGCAGTCCGCCGATATCCCAATGGCAGACTAGACTCAACTTATATACCTCGGAGCGCATGATGGCTGGCATCCTCGATTCAGTAGATCAACGCACGCAACTGGTCGGCGAGAATCGCCTGGAAATTCTCATGTTCCGCCTGGCCGGTCGGCAGTTGTTCGCCATCAACGTGTTCAAGGTGCAGGAAGTCCTGCAGATGCCCAAGCTGACGCTGATGCCACAGCGTCATCGCTTCGTCTGCGGCGTGGTCAACCTGCGTGGCCAGACCCTGCCGGTGATCGATCTGTCCCAGGCCATCGGCATGCGCCCACTGGTGCCGGATGAGCGCAGTACCATCATCGTCACCGAGTACAACCGCTCCGTGCAGGCGTTTCTGGTTGGTAGCGTCGATCGCATCCTCAACCTCAACTGGGAGTCGATCCAGCCGCCGCCCGGTGGCGCCGGTCGTCAGCACTACCTGACCGCGATCACCAAGGTCGACGAGCAGATCGTCGAGGTCATCGACGTGGAAAAGGTGCTGGCCGAGATCGTGCCGATGAGTACCAAGGTTTCCGAAGAAAAGCTCGCCGACCCGCTGCTGGAAAAGGCGCGCGGTCGCGAAGTGTTGCTGGTGGACGATTCCAGCGTAGCGCTGAGCCAACTGCGCGATACCCTCACGCAGCTGGGTATGCGTCTGCACATGGCGGGCGACGGCCTGAAGGCCCTGAATCTACTGAAGAAGTGGGCTGACACCGGCGAAGTGATGACCGACAAATTGCTGATGATCTTCACCGATGCCGAGATGCCGGAAATGGACGGCTATCGCCTGACCAGCGAAATTCGCAACGATCCGCGTCTCAAGGACCTCTACGTCGTGCTGCACACCTCGCTGTCCGGCAGCTTCAACGAGGCCATGGTGAAGAAGGTCGGTTGTGACAACTTCCTCTCCAAGTTCCAGCCGGACAAGCTCGTCGACGTGGTTCGTCAACGTCTCGAGCTGGACGAACCCCGCTAGCGTTGGCGCAGTGCGGGGAGACCCGCCGAGCGCTGATGGCTGGTCGTGCCATAACCCAGCTTCGCTGACCTGCAAATTTTCCCGAGTCTTGCTGCTTGTGAGCTGCGCCGTCAGCTCGTATAACGGCGTTTTGCCAACAGGAGCCTGACCCATGCTGAGTCTCTCGGGGCTGTACCGTTATCCGCTCAAGTCCGGTCGCGGCGAAGTGTTGCAGCGCAGCGCGGTCGACGGTCTCGGTGTGCAGGGTGATCGGCGCTGGATGCTGGTCGACGCCGACAATGGCCGCTTTATCACCCAACGCCTGCTACCGCAGATGAGCCAGCTAAGTGCTCTTTACGATGCGCGCGGCGGCTTGACCCTGAGTGCGCCTGGGCGTGACGATCTGTCCGTGGCGCTGCCCGATCCCGAGCAGGACCTGCGCGGCGTCATCGTCTGGCGTGACAGCCTGCGTGTGCCGGATGCTGGCGATGAAGCGGCGGCCTGGCTCAGCGATTTGCTCGGCAAGCCCTGCCGTCTGGTGCAAGTGCCGGAGGGACGTACGCGCCAGGTCGATACCGCCTATGCGCAGCCGGGTGATCGCGTGGCCTTTGCCGATGGTTTTCCGCTGCTGCTGATTGGCCAGGCGTCGCTGGACGATCTTTCCCTGCGCGTCGGGCAGCCACTTTCCATGCTGCGTTTCCGCCCCAATCTGGTCGTCACCGGCAGCGAGGCCTATGCCGAAGACAGCTGGAAGCGCATCCGCATCGGTGAGGTGGAGTTCGAGGTGGCCAAGGGGTGTTCGCGCTGCATTCTCACCACCATCGACCCGCAGACGGGCGAGCGCAATGCCCAGCGCGAGCCTTTGGCCACGCTCAAGACCTACCGCGAGCGTGATGGCGACGTGTACTTCGGTCAGAACCTGTTGCCACGCGGCATCGGTGAGCTGCAGGTCGGGATGACGGTCGAAGTGCTGGAGTAGCAAGAACCGAACGCCATGCGCCACTGAAATGATGCACCTTGGAGCCTCGGTGCAGGAAATGACAAGCCCCGATCTGACCCTGGTCCGATCGGGGCTTTTCCTTTACTGATCGTCAAAGAAACGCTCGTTCCACGCTACCAGTGGGTGCGGCGCGTTGAGTTTCTGGCCGTAGATCACCGAGTAGGACAATACGTTCTGCACGTACTGGCGGGTTTCGTCGAACGGGATGTTCTCCACCCAGACGTCATAACTGAGGTGATTGGCGCCGCGCAGCCACTGGCGCACTCGGCCAGGGCCGGCATTGTAGGCCGCCGAGGCGAGCACGCGGTTGCCATTGAACTGGCCGTACACCTGGCTCAGGTAAGCCGCGCCCAGCTGGATGTTGGTGTCCGGGTTGAGCGCCTGCTGTGGCGATGCCAGGGGGATACCGAACTTGCGTGCGGTGTCCTTGGCGGTGCCGGGCATCAGTTGCATCAGGCCCATGGCGCCAGCGTGGGAGCGAGCGTCGGCCATGAAGGCGCTTTCCTGGCGGGTGATCGCGAATACCCAGCTCGAGTGCAGGTCACGGCGCTTGGCTTCGCGCACCAGTTCGCTGCGGTGGGCCATGGGGAAGCGCACTTCCAGGTCGTCCCAGTACTTGGCCTGGCTGATGGTGCGGATGGCCGGGAAGTACCATTCCATTTCGTAGGCGAGGCGCGCCTGGGCCACCAGCTCGTCACGGCTGAACAGGCGACTGACGTGATACCACTCGCGGCGACCGTCGACGATCTGGCCGCGTTCATGGAATTCCATGGCGCGCTTGATGCCAGCGGTGTTGCGCACTTTCTGCACCACCTTCGGATCGAGTGCCAGCGGCTGGTTGTTCAGGGCGTAAGGTGCCTTGACCTGATCTGCCGCCATGAAGCCATAGAAGTCACGCTCCTTGGCCAGCGCCTGGAACAGCACCGCAGGTTGCTGGCTGTTGGGCTGCGCCAGTTGCAGGCTGCGCGCATTCCAGTAGCGCCAGCGGTTGCTGCTGGCCAGATCGGATGGCATGCGTTGGGTCAGCTGATACGCCTCTTCCCAGCGGCCGTGGCGCAGCAACAGGCGCGCACGCCATTCGCTGACGGTGTTGTCGCGCAGCTGTGGGTCGTACTTGCTCATCACCTGCAGGCCACGCAGGTCGAAGCGTTGCGCCAGGCGCAGACCGATCTGGCGGGCGATGGCGACCTGTTCGTCCGAGGAAAATTTCATGCGCTTGGCATAGCCCTCGAGCAGGTCCAGGGCATCTTCAGGATTTTGCCGGGCCAGGCGGCGCAGGCCGAGGCCGACTACGTCGCTCATGGCCTCATCTGCTGGGGCGAAGCGTGCGGTGTTCTTCAACAGTTGCGGCTTCTGCGCCACTTCGACCATCAGCTTGCCGCGCTCGCCGAGTGTCGGCATGCCTTTGATCAGGAAGTTGGCCAGGCCGTAGTTGCCGCTTTCCACCGCCAGTTTGGTGCGCTGCCAGCGTCGCTGCTCGGTGAGCTGGCCATTGGCAGCCCAGCGTTCGAACAGCGGATCGCAAGCGTTGGGCTGCGACTTGCCCACCAGCCAGAGTTTCTCGGCGGTGGCGTTGCCTTCAGCGGTCAGGCCGTGGCTCATCTGGTACTGGCCGTACAGGCAGTCCAGCTCGGTGAAGTTGAGCGCCGGGTCGTAATGATCGAGGAAGGGCTTCCAGTCGCCACGTTCGGCCAGCCAGCGCAACCAGCGCAGTTTCATCCAGTTGGCCTGGGGCAGGTCGCCGTGCTCGGCGAGGAATTTCTCGATCTCGGCATTGCTTGCCGACTTGAGGCGACTGGTCAGCTCGTCATAGGTGAGGTAGGGCGTCAGCGGGTAATCGCGCAGGGCGCTGGCGTACTGGCGATAGGGGCCGCTGTCGCCCTTGGCCAGGGCGCGCTTGGCTTCATCGTAGTACTGGCGCTGCTGGGTGAGGCTGGCGGCTTCGACACTGGCGACACCAGTGGCGGTGAGAATCAGACAGGAAACTACAGAGAAAAAGCGACTGCGCATGGCATTTCCAGGGGGGGAAGCAGAGGTATGGGGCAACACGGTCCGTGTCGTTGCATACCCCTAGCTTAGCGTTTCATGGGGGCGCGGTGAATGCCGCCGGGCCGGATGGACACATACAGCAAAAATGCGCGGAGCCGGCGCCGACGGATGCGCGGGAATTGCGTCTTGCATCTTGGTGGAAACGGCAACGGCCGGCGGGCAACTCGGGTAGAATGCGCCGCCTGTTTCTGGAGATGCCCATGACCCTGCTCAAGTTTGCCGACGTATCCCTCGCCTATGGCGCCATGCCCCTGCTCGACGGGGTGTCCTGGCAGATCGCGCGAGGTGAGCGGGTGTGCATCATCGGCCGCAACGGCACCGGCAAATCGAGCATGTTGCGCCTGGTCAAGGGCGACCAGATGCCCGATGACGGCGAGATCTGGCGTGCGCCTGGGCTGAAGATCGGCGAGTTGCCACAGGAGTTGCCGCGAGCCGACGAGCGTACGGTGTTCGACGTGGTCGCCGAAGGCTTGGCCGGCGTTGGTGAGTTGCTGGCGCGCTATCACCACCTGGCGCAGAACATCCAGGGTGATGACGACCTCGAGCAACTGATGCACGTGCAGCAGGAGCTGGAAGCCAAAGATGGCTGGCGTCTGCAGCAACTGGTCGACAGCACCCTGAGCCGCCTGCAACTGCCGGCAGACAAAACCCTGGCCGAGCTTTCCGGTGGCTGGCGCCGTCGCGTGCTGCTGGCCCAGGCGCTGGTCTCCGAGCCCGATCTGCTGCTGCTCGACGAGCCGACCAACCACCTGGACATCGGCGCCATCGCCTGGCTGGAAGAAGCGCTCAAGGATTTTGGCGGCGCCGTGTTGTTCATCACCCACGACCGTTCCTTCCTGCAGAACCTGGCTACGCGCATCCTTGAGTTGGATCGTGGCGGGCTGATCGACTGGAACGGTGATTACGCCAGCTTCCTGGTACACAAGGAGCAGCAGCTCGCCGCCGAGGAAACCGCCAACGCGCTGTTCGACAAGCGTCTGGCCCAGGAGGAAGTGTGGATTCGCCAGGGCATCAAGGCCCGTCGTACCCGTAACGAGGGGCGCGTGCGTGCGCTCAAAGCGATGCGCGCGGAGCGTAGTGAGCGACGTGAGCGCCAGGGCAAGGCGAATATCCAGCTCGATACGGCGGACAAGTCCGGCAAGCAGGTGATGGTGGCTGAGAATGTCAGCTTCGCGCACAGCGGTGGCCCGTTCCTGGTCAAGGATTTTTCCATGGTCCTGCAGCGCGGTGATCGTATCGGTCTGCTCGGCGCCAACGGCACCGGCAAGACCACGCTACTCAAGCTGCTGCTCAGTGACCTGCAGCCGAGCAGCGGCAAGATCGAGGTGGGTACCAAACTGGAAGTGGCGTATTTCGACCAATTGCGTCACCAGCTCGAACCGGAAAAGACGGTGATCGACAACGTCGCCGAAGGTCGTGACTTCATCACCATCGATGGCCAGAGCCGCCATGTGCTGAGCTATCTGGGCGACTTTCTGTTCAGCCCACAACGCGCCCGTACCCCGGTGAAGGCGCTCTCAGGGGGTGAACGGGCACGACTATTGCTCGCCAAGTTGTTCAGCAAACCGGCCAACCTGCTGGTGCTCGATGAACCGACCAACGACCTGGACGTGGAAACCCTGGAACTGCTCGAAGAAGTCCTGCTCAATTTCCCTGGCACCGTGCTGATGGTCAGCCACGACCGTGCCTTCCTCGATAACGTCGTGACCAGCACCCTGGTATTCGAGGGTGAGGGCAAGGTGCGCGAATACGTCGGTGGTTACCAGGACTGGCTGCGCCAGGGTGGTTCGCCGCGCCTGCTTGGTGTGGGTGAAAGCAAGTCGGGCAAGGCCGAGCTGGCCACGGCCATCGTCGAAACACCGACTCCCGCCGCCACGGCGCCGGTGCAGGAGAGCGCCGAGCCGGCGAAGAAGAAACTCAGTTACAAGCTACAGCGCGAGCTGGAGGCGATTCCGGGGCAGATCGATGCTCTGGAGCAGGAAATGGCTGCTGTGCAGGAGCAGGTCTCTGATCCTGCCTTCTATCAACAGCCGGTGCAGATCACCACCGAAGTATTGGCGCGTCTCGACGACCTGCAGAAGGAAATGGACAGGTTGCTCGAGCGCTGGGCAGAACTGGAAGGCTGACGAAGGAACGAACGGGCAATGGCCATCGAGTACCGCATCACTCTCGACGACAATCATCAGTTCAGCTATCGGATCGAACTGAACCGCGAATATGACCCCGTAGAGGCGCAGCAGGCGCCGGCCTGGACCCGGCTCGGGCATCAGCAATGCAGCAATTGTCCGCTTAGTCGTGAGCAGTTCAGCCATTGTCCGGCGGCAGTCGACCTGCATCGGGTGATCGAGGACTTTCATGGCCTGCCGGCATTCAAGAAAGCCAGTGTCTGGGTGCGTACGCCCGAGCGCGAGTACACCAAGCATGTCGGTCTGGAAGAGGGCCTGCGTGCGCTGCTTGGGGTGATCATGGCCACCAGTGCCTGTCCGGTGCTGGCGCGTCTGAAACCCATGGCGCAGAACCATCTGCCTTTTGCCAGCAACCAGGAGTTCATCCTGCGCGCGGTATCGCTGTACCTGGCGCGGCAGTACTTCAATATGCGTGAGGGGCGTCTGGCCGATTGGGAGTTGAAGGGGCTGGTGCGCCTGTTCCAGCAGTTGAAGCTGGTCAATCAGGCCTTCTGGCAGCGCATCCATGACACCTGCGAGGGCGACTCCAACCTCAAGGCCTTCCTCACCTTCTTTTCGATGTCATCGAGCATGACGGTCTCGCTGGAGACCCAGCTGCAGAAGATCCGCCCGCTGGTCATGAGCGCGGGCGAGTCGTTCGAATAGGGCCGAAGGCCGCTGAAGCGCCTCCCACGGACAGAGCCAACGTGGCTACTGTGCGGGAGGGGCTTTAGTCGCGCCGCTATCTCAAGCGCTTTTATCCGCCTTTTTCAGGCGCACGGCGAGCACATCGCAGGGCGCGCCGTGCAGCACGTCATTGGCGGTGGAGCCCAGCAGCAGCGCCAGACCGTGGCGGCCATGGCTGCCGACCACGATCAGGTCGCAACCTTGCTCTTCGGCGAGGCGGTGGATTTCCTGGCGGGGTTGGCCATAAGCCAGGTGGCGTTGGTCTGCGGTCAGCTCCGGGTATTTGCCGGTGAAGCTGTCCAGGCGCTCGCGGGCTTGTTCGAACTGCTGCTGTTGCAGCATCGACAGATCCATCGGCACGTCACCGCCAAAGGCCATGGCCATCGGTTCGACGATATGCACCAGGGACATCTTGGCACCGCTGGCCTGAGCCAGCTTCTGCGCGCGTACCACTACGGGGTCGCATTCCTCGGTCAGGTCGACAGCGACCAGAATGTGCTGATAGGGCATGGTGAACTCCTCCTCAAGGGGGCAAATGGCTCTGTACCAAGTATGGCCCCATTGTGCGGGATAGGGCGACTGGTCATGAATGGGCAAAGAAAAGCCCGGTGCAAGCACCGGGCGAGGGTTGGCCAGGCAGGCCGGAATCTGATGCATCAATGCTGGCTTGCCGCGTACTGGGCGGCAACGCCCTCCAGACCGTCGATGATGCTGTCGGAATACTTGCTGATCAGGAAGGGTACGGTGTTCTCGTTGTAGTTGCGCAGGGATTTCTCGATGTAACGCCACTTGGTGCCGATGGCGTTGAGGGCCGCGCGGATCTCCGGGGTGTTCTGCTCGGCGTTGCTGAGGTTATCCAGCTTGCTGGCAAACTCGCCAGCCAGTTCGTCGATGGCGCGCTCCTCGCCGCCACCAAAGAAGCTGGCGCCGACCGAGGCGCTGCGTGAAGCATAGTCCAGCGCGATGCTCTGCATCAGCAGGCTTTGCTCACGGCTCTTCTGGGTCAGCGGCGGTACGCTGAAGCCGCTTTCTTGCTGAATTGTCTGATACAGCTGCTGACTGACGGCCATGATGCGCTGGTTGTTTTCGGCCAGGTCGGCTACCGGCTGCAGGTCGGTATAGCCCTGGCTGCGCATGGCCTCCATCAGCGTCTGAAGCCCGTTTCGGTAGCTCTGCCAGTTGCTCAGTAGCTGCGCTCGCAGGGCTTTGCTCGCATCGCCGGGCATTTCGCCGAGACCGTCCAGGTAGGCTTGGCCCTCCTGCAGTGATTCGCCAATCATCCGGGCGTAGCGCTGATCGCCTTCCATGCCGTTGTACATGTAGAAGTCGCCCAGGCTCTTTTGTGTGGCCAGACTCAACTGGTGCAGGCGCAGCAGGTCGTCGGCCGGCGCGGCGTGGAGCAGGGTAGGGGACAGCAATGTGAAGAAGAAAACGAGCAGGGCGCTCAGGGGAAATGCAAGCGAACGGCGGCTCGACATTGGCGACTCCGTGTGGCCCGTCGTGGGGCTCGATTTGTTTTTGTATTGCCTTCAGGTGGCGCTATGCCAGCTGAAAGTGAGACGACTGTACCCGGAGCCCGGCAGTTTGGCTAGGCACCCGGTGGTGTCTGCAACCGGCCTGAAAACGCCCGCAATGGCTCGACATTGACGCTATTTATCGGAATCGGCTGAAGGCCGCGAATGACCAGGCTTGCAGAATTCGTCGAGAAATCGACGAAAACAGCCCAATTGACAAGCGCCAGCTTTTCCCTGAAGGTGTGCACACCCAAATCAAACGGGCGTATGAATTGAGCGTTTGCCTGGTCAGGCGCGCCACTACAGCCCGAATATCGCGTCGGTGGGTATGTCGTACCGATTGGAGCTATGCTCGACGGCTGTGCCGTGAGCTGGCCTGCCGGTTGGCTCCGATGTGTACTGTTCAGCTTCCATACCGTGGAGATCAGTTGATGATTTACGAAGGTAAAGCCATCACGGTTAAGGCTCTTGAGAGCGGCATCGTCGAATTGAATTTCGACCTCAAGGGTGAGTCCGTCAACAAATTCAACCGTCTTACCTTGGCCGAACTGCGCGCCAGCGTGGACGCAATCAAGGCTGACGGTTCGATCAAGGGCGTGATTGTCACCAGTGGCAAGGACGTGTTCATCGTCGGTGCCGATATCACCGAGTTCGTGGACAACTTCAAACTGCCCGATGCAGAGCTGGTGGCTGGCAACCTGGAAGCCAACAAGATTTTCAGTGATTTCGAAGACCTCGCCGTACCGACCGTCGTCGCCATCAACGGCATTGCCCTGGGTGGCGGTTTCGAGATGTGCCTGGCCGGCGACTATCGCGTCATGAGCGAGACCGCGAAGATCGGTCTGCCGGAAGTCAAGCTGGGCATCTACCCGGGCTTCGGCGGTACCGTGCGCTTGCCGCGTGTGATCGGTACCGACAACGCGGTCGAGTGGATCGCCTCCGGCAAGGAAAACCGCGCCGAAGACGCGCTGAAAGTCGGCGCCGTCGATGCTGTGGTCGCGCCCGCCAAGCTCAAGGACGCTGCGCTGGACCTGGTCAAGCGCGCTATCTCCGGCGAGCTGGACTACAAGGCCAAGCGTCAGCCCAAGCTGGAAAAGCTCAAGCTCAACGCCATCGAGCAGATGATGTGCTTCGAGACCGCCAAGGGCTTCGTCGCAGGCCAGGCCGGCCCGAACTACCCGGCACCGGTCGAGGCGATCAAGTCGATCCAGAAAGCCGCCAACTTCGGCCGTGACAAGGCGCTGGAAGTCGAGGCCGCCGGCTTCGTCAAACTGGCCAAGACCTCGGTTGCCGAGAGCCTGATCGGTCTGTTCCTCAACGATCAGGAACTGAAGAAGAAGGCCAAGCACCACGACGAAATCGCGCGTGACGTGAAACTGGCTGCCGTACTCGGCGCCGGCATCATGGGCGGCGGTATCGCCTACCAGTCGGCTTCCAAGGGCACGCCGATCCTGATGAAGGATATCCGTGAAGAGGGTATCCAGATGGGCCTGAACGAGGCCTCCAAGCTGCTCGGCAAGCGCGTCGAGAAGGGCCGCATGACCCCGGCGAAGATGGCCGAGGCGCTCAACGCCATCCGTCCGACCATGTCCTACGGTGATTTCGGCAACGTCGACATCGTCGTCGAAGCCGTGGTCGAGAACCCCAAGGTCAAGCAGATCGTGCTGGCCGAAGTGGAAGGCGTCGTACGTGAGGACGCCATCCTGGCTTCCAACACCTCGACCATCTCCATCAGCCTGCTGGCCCAGGCGCTCAAGCGCCCGGAAAACTTCGTCGGCATGCACTTCTTCAACCCGGTGCACATGATGCCGCTGGTCGAAGTCATCCGTGGCGAGAAGTCCAGCGAAGTGGCCGTGGCCACCACCGTTGCCTACGCCAAGAAGATGGGCAAGAACCCGATCGTGGTCAACGACTGCCCCGGCTTCCTGGTCAACCGCGTGCTGTTCCCGTACTTCGGCGGCTTCTCCAAGCTGCTGGGCTTCGGTGTCGACTTTGTGCGCATCGACAAGGTGATGGAGAAGTTCGGCTGGCCCATGGGCCCGGCCTACCTGTCCGACGTGGTCGGCATCGACACCGGTCACCACGGCCGTGACGTGATGGCTGAAGGCTTCCCGGACCGCATGGCCGTGGAAGGCAAGACCGCCGTCGACGTGATGTACGAAGCCGACCGCCTGGGCCAGAAGAATGGCAAGGGCTTCTACGCCTACGAGACCGACAAGCGCGGCAAGCCGAAGAAGGTCTCCGACCCGGCTGCCTACGAGCTGCTGAAGTCGATCGTGGTCGAAGAGCGTGAAGTCACCGACGAGGACATCATCAACTTCATGATGATCCCGCTGTGCATGGAAACCGTTCGTTGCCTGGAAGACGGCATCGTCGACACCGCAGCCGAGGCCGACATGGGCCTGATCTACGGCATCGGCTTCCCTCCCTTCCGTGGCGGTGCGCTGCGCTACATCGATTCCATCGGTGTCGCCGAGTTCGTCGCCCTGGCCGACAAGTACGCCGACCTGGGCGCGCTGTACCACCCGACCGCCAAGCTTCGCGAAATGGCCGCCAACGGCCAGAAGTTCTTCGGTTAAGCGCGCAACGACTAGAGCGAGAGTGAATTTATGAGCCTGAATCCTAGAGATGCAGTGATCGTCGACTTCGGTCGTACCCCGATGGGTCGTTCCAAGGGCGGCATGCACCGCAACACCCGCGCCGAGACCATGTCCGCGCACCTGATCAGCAAGCTGCTGGAGCGTAACGCCAAGGTCGATCCGGCCGAGGTCGAGGACGTGATCTGGGGCTGCGTCAACCAGACCCTGGAGCAGGGCTGGAACATCGCGCGCATGGCGTCGCTGATGACCCAGATTCCGCACACCAGTGCCGGCCAGACCGTCAGCCGTCTGTGCGGTTCGTCCATGAGCGCGCTGCACACTGCCGTGCAGGCGATCCAGACCGGCAACGGCGACGTGTTCGTTGTCGGCGGTGTGGAGCACATGGGCCACGTCGGCATGATGCATGGCGTCGACCCGAACCCGCACCTGTCGCTGTACGCCGCCAAGGCGTCCGGCATGATGGGCCTGACCGCTGAAATGCTCGGCAAGATGCATGGCATCAGCCGCGAGGCGCAGGACGCCTTTGGCGAGCGTTCGCACCGTCTGGCGCACAAGGCCACCGTCGAAGGCAAGTTCAAGGATGAAATCATCCCGATGCAAGGCTACGACGAGAACGGTTTCCTCAAGATGTACGATTTCGACGAAACCATTCGTCCGGAAACTACCCTCGAGAGCCTGGCTGCGCTGAAACCTGCCTTCAACCCGAAAGGTGGCACCGTGACTGCCGGTACGTCCTCGCAGATCACTGACGGTGCTTCCTGCATGATCGTCATGAGCGCCCAGCGTGCTCAGGACCTGGGCATCCAGCCGATGGCCGTGGTTCGCGCCATGGCCGTTGCCGGTGTCGACCCGGCGATCATGGGATACGGCCCGGTGCCGTCCACTCAGAAAGCGCTCAAGCGTGCCGGTCTGAGCATGGCTGACATCGATTTCGTCGAGCTCAACGAAGCCTTCGCAGCCCAGGCCCTGCCGGTGCTGAAGGATCTGAAGCTGCTCGACAAGATGGAAGAGAAGGTGAATCTGCACGGCGGCGCGATCGCCTTGGGGCACCCCTTCGGTTGTTCCGGAGCCCGTATCTCCGGTACCCTGCTCAACGTCATGAAACAGAACGGCGGCACCCTGGGTGTCTCCACCATGTGCGTGGGCCTTGGCCAAGGCATCACCACCGTCTTCGAACGCGTTTAAGCGCAAGGCGACAGAAACCGGGGCCCAGTGCCCCGGTTTTGCTTTTTACGGCTTTTTATTTCGGGAACCGCTCATGCAGTTGCAGCCAGGACTCTATCGCCACTACAAAGGCCCGCAGTACCGTGTATTCGGTGTGGCGCGTCATTCCGAGAACGAGGAAGAAGTGGTGGTCTACCAGGCGCTGTACGGCGAGTTCGGCCTCTGGGTGCGGCCTCTCAGCATGTTCTGTGAAGAGGTCGAGGTGGACGGCAAGCGCGTTCCACGCTTTGCTTTGATTCAGGCTGAAGTCAGCCCTATCGGCGGTTCTTGAGTCTGACTGCGCAGTCCCTGCGCTTGACCTTCGCTTGGTCGCCACTATATATAGCGGGGCCTTAGAACCTGTTCACGATCTGTTGCGCGTCGGCGCTACTGCGTTAAAAACAAGCTCGGAATGCTCATTTACCACTCGTAAACTCCGCTTCCTCGCTTGTTTTTGCCTTGTATCACTCTAGCTCACTAGCTCGTGAGCAGGCTCATATGGCTCCCAGCCTTCTATATTTCGCAATTCAGGAATTTTCTGATCCATGGGCAAATCGCTGGTCATCGTGGAATCCCCGGCCAAGGCCAAGACCATCAACAAGTACCTGGGCAACCAGTACGTGGTGAAGTCGAGCATCGGCCACATCCGTGACCTGCCTACCAGCGGCTCGGCAAGCGCCACCAAGGAGCCTGCCAAGCGTGGCAAGGCTGCTGCTGGTGAGGTGCCTGCACTGTCGCCCAAGGAAAAGGCCAAACGTCAGCTGTTCGCCCGCATGGGCGTCGACCCCGAGCACGGCTGGAAAGCCAAGTACGAGATCCTGCCCGGTAAGGAAAAGGTCATCGACGAACTGCGTCGTCTGGCCAAGGATGCCGACACCATCTATCTCGCAACCGACTTGGATCGCGAGGGGGAAGCCATTGCCTGGCACCTGCGCGAGTCCATCGGCGGCGATGACACCCGCTACAAGCGCGTGGTGTTCAACGAGATCACCAAGAAGGCGATCCAGGAAGCCTTCTCCAAGCCGGGTGAGCTGGACATCAACCGTGTCAACGCCCAGCAGGCGCGCCGCTTCCTCGACCGCGTGGTGGGCTACATGGTCTCGCCGCTGCTGTGGGCCAAGATCGCGCGTGGCCTGTCTGCCGGTCGCGTGCAGTCGGTGGCGGTGAAACTGGTGGTGGCACGCGAGAAGGAAATCCGTGCCTTCGTCCCGGAAGAATACTGGGAAGTGCACGCCGATCTCGGTACCGCGAAGAACGCCAAGGTGCGCTTCGAGGTGGTGCGCGAAGACGGTTCAGCCTTCAAGCCGGTCAACGAGGCGCAGGCCATGGCCGCGCTGGAGAAGCTCAAGGCCTCCAGCTACAGCGTGGTCAAGCGCGAAGACCGTCCGACCAGCAGCAAGCCATCGGCACCTTTCATCACCTCGACCCTGCAGCAGGCCGCGAGCAATCGCCTCGGCTTCGGCGTGAAGAAGACCATGATGATGGCTCAGCGTCTCTACGAGGCTGGCTACATCACTTATATGCGTACCGACTCGACCAACCTGTCGAACGATGCCGTGGAGATGGTGCGCGGCTTCATCGGCAGCGAGTACGGCGACAAGTACCTGCCGGGCAAACCGAATCAGTATTCGAGCAAGGAAGGCGCTCAGGAGGCGCACGAAGCGATTCGTCCGTCCGACGTCAACCTGCGCCCGACCCAGCTGTCCGGCATGGAGCGCGATGCCGAGCGCCTGTACGACCTGATCTGGCGCCAGTTCGTGGCCTGCCAGATGCCGCCGGCCGAATACCTGTCCACCAGCGTCACCGTGGCCGCTGGCAGTTTCGAGCTGCGTGCCAAGGGCCGCATCCTCAAGTTCGACGGTTATACCCGTGTGCTGCCGCAGCAGAGCAAGCCGGGTGAGGACGACGTCCTGCCGGAAATGAAGGAAGGTGAAGGCCTCAAGCTGATCCAGCTCGACCCCAGCCAGCATTTCACCAAGCCGCCGGCGCGTTACTCCGAAGCCAGCCTGGTCAAAGAGCTGGAAAAACGCGGCATCGGCCGGCCGTCCACCTACGCGGCGATCATTTCCACCATTCAGGATCGTGGCTACGTGACGGTGCATAACCGCCGCTTCTATGCCGAGAAGATGGGCGACATCGTCACCGAGCGTCTCGACGAGAGCTTCGCCAACCTGATGGATTATGGTTTCACGGCTGGCATGGAAGAGCGTCTGGACGACGTGGCACAGGGTGAGCGTGAGTGGAAGCATCTGCTCGACGAGTTCTACGGCGACTTCAAGAAGAAGCTCGAGGCGGCCGAAGCCGGCGAGGGCGGCATGCGTGCCAACCAGCCGACCCTGACCGACATTCCGTGCCGCGAGTGCGGCCGGCCGATGATGATTCGTACCGCCTCCACCGGCGTGTTCCTCGGCTGCTCCGGCTATGCGCTGCCGCCGAAGGAACGCTGCAAGGCCACCATCAACCTGGTGCCGGGCGACGAGATCGCTGCAGACGACGAGGGCGAGTCCGAATCGCGGGTTCTGCTTGGCAAGCACCGTTGCCCGATCTGTTCCACGGCCATGGATGCCTACCTGCTGGATGAAACCCGCAAGCTGCACATCTGTGGCAACAACCCGGACTGCACGGGCTACGAGATCGAGCAGGGCCAGTACCGCATCAAGGGCTACGAAGGGCCGAGCCTGGAGTGCGACAAGTGCGGCAGCGAGATGCAGCTCAAGACCGGCCGTTTCGGCAAGTTCTTCGGCTGTACCAATGCCAGTTGCAAGAACACCCGCAAGTTGCTCAAGAACGGCGAAGCCGCGCCGCCGAAAATGGACAAGGTGGAGATGCCGGAGCTCAAGTGCGAGAAGGTGGACGACACCTACGTGCTGCGCGACGGCGCCTCGGGTCTGTTCCTCGCTGCCAGCCAGTTCCCGAAGAACCGTGAGACCCGTGCGCCGCTGGTGCTGGAAATCGTCCCGCACAAGCATGAGATCGACCCCAAGTACCACTTCCTCTGCGAGGCTCCGCAGAAGGATCCGGACGGTCGCCCTGCGGTGATTCGCTACAGCCGCAAGACCAAGGAGCAATACGTGCAGTCCGAGGTCGACGGCAAGCCGACCGGCTGGCGTGCGTTCTACGATGGTGGCAAGTGGAAGGTCGAGGACAAGCGCTAGCGCTGGCTCACGATCAGCTGCGTGTCGCTCTGGCGTCGTAAGCGGCGCTCTGAATGCCTGGACGAGATGCGCGTCAGCTCCCGCTGGCGCGCGTATCATGGCTCGATCTGTAGTGGAGGGCGCCGCAATGGCCAAAGAAATCTATACCCGCACCAATCAGAAGATCTTCTTCGCCGGTATCGCTCTGGATAACTGGCGCAAGGCCGAGGCTTCCTCGGCGTTCAATGTGCAGGCGCTGGTACAGGCCGAGCGCGAGGCCGCGCTGTTTCACCTGTACGGTGGGCTTCTCGGCTTGTGCCATGAGATTGCCGGCTACTACCGCATGAGCGACGACGCGCCCTCGCGTGTCGAGTCGTTCGTTCAGCAGGTCGTGCTCGATGGCGCGCCCAGTCCCGAGCTGGCTGAACTGGTCGAGTTGGCGCAGCAGCGTGAAACCTGGCTGGCTGAGCTGCTCGCTGCCTATGCCGCGTTGTTCCAGCCGCCGCGCGAGGCGCCCAAGGCCAAGGTCGATCCGTCCATGCCCCTGATCACGGCTGTCAGCGTCGGTGAGGAGCCTGTCGAGTTGAGCCTGGACGACGTAGATGCCTGGCGGCAGCAGCTCAAGGCTGTGGTGCTGCGCTTTCGTGAAGGCCTCAGCGAGTGCTGATTGCGCATATCTGGACAAGTGGACTGGGGATGATCCCGTTCGACTGTTACAATGTCATGTTTTCGCATCGAGACTGAACCATGCCCACATCCTTTCTGGAAATCGTCGAACTGCCCGATGGGCGTATTGCCCTGCGTCGTGCAGAGGATGAAGAGGCGTTGGTGACCTTGGATTTCTCCGCTGATGCCAAAGCCTTTCTGCAGGGGCAGCACATCGAAGTCGCCAAGGCCATGCTCAATGTTGGCGTGCAGATGGCCGGTCGAATGGCTGAGGGCGATTTCAGTAGCGAAGAAGAAGAAGGCCCGCGCGTCTTGCACTGAAGTGGTTACGGCTTAACGAAAACGGGGCTCCAATGGAGCCCCGTTTTCGTTTGCGGATCTTCAGCCCAGGCTGATATTCAGGCTTTGTGCGGCGCCGGCATTGGCGGCTTGGGCGAGACGCTGGCGCGTGCTGCGTTCAACCGGGTGCAGCCAGCTGATGACGGTGTGGCTGCGCCCCAGCTTGAGTGCTTCCTCGGCCAGTTCCAGCGCGTTTTGCCCTTGTCGCGGATGCAGCAGTAGGATGCGTTCACGGTTCAGCCCGGCATCGCGCAGCCAGCTTTGCGTGAGGCTGGCCGGCGGTGCCACCAGCGTCAGCCAGCGTGCATCCTGATTCTGGCTCAGTTCACGCAGGATCGGGGCCAGCAAGTGCAGGCAGTGGCCGGCCGCTCCACGCAGAGCCAGTTCGCTGAAAGCCTGATCATCCTCGTTAGTGGAGGTGTCATCGGTAACCAGTGGGGCGCTTGGCGCTCCAGCAAGGAAGGCGTCGAAAAGGGCAAGTTGTGGGCGTTCGAACGATTGCTGCACGTACATGGTGTCTCCTCAGCGGCGGATTACACCGACGCTCAAACCTTCGATGACCAGATCCTGGTGTTCCAGGTCCACTTCGATCGGGGCGAAATCAGGGTTCTCGGCAATCAGCCAGACCTTGTTGCCTTCGCGCTTGAAACGTTTGACCGTCACTTCATCGTCGATGCGGGCAACGACGATCTGGCCGTTGCGGGCTTCGCGGGTGGTGTGCACGGCGAGCAGATCGCCGTCGAAGATGCCGATGTCTTTCATGCTCATGCCGCGCACACGCAGCAGGTAGTCGGCTTTGGGCTGAAAGAACGCCGGGTTGATCTGGCAGGATTCCTCGACGTGTTGCTGAGCGAGGATCGGTGCACCAGCGGCTACGCGGCCGATGACCGGGAGGCCTTCATCCTCGTTTGCGGCGCCTGCCTCGAAGCCCGGAATGCGGATGCCGCGCGAGGCGCCTGGGGTCATCTCGATGGCGCCCTTGCGGGCGAGGGCCTTGAGGTGTTCTTCTGCCGCATTGGGTGATTTGAAACCCAGCTCCTGAGCGATTTCCGCGCGGGTAGGGGGGTAGCCGTTGTCTTCCAGGCAGCGTTTGATGAAGGCGAGAATCTCGGCTTGGCGTGGCGTCAGTTTCAGCATGGCTGGGCTCTGTCTTTTTATACAGTGACTGGGATTATATACAGTAAGTCGGGCTTGGCAACGGTCTATTTGCAGGCGCCGATCTTTCCGCTTGTTACCCGCGTTGGCTAATCTGCGTCTCTGCTTGTTGTAAGCTGTGACCGGGCGGCCAAAAGACGGCTCATGCGGCTTGACAATGCGGTGGGCTGAAACGTATGTTTCAAACAAGTGTTTGTCAGGTGATAACTCATGGCTCAGTCGGAAACCGTTGAACGCATTCTCGATGCTGCGGAACAACTGTTCGCGGAAAAAGGCTTCGCCGAGACATCACTGCGTCTGATCACCAGCAAGGCCGGCGTCAATCTGGCCGCGGTCAACTATCACTTCGGTTCGAAGAAGGCGCTGATTCAGGCGGTCTTCTCGCGTTTTCTCGGGCCATTTTGCGCCAGCCTGGAAAAAGAACTCGATCGTCGTCAGGCCAAATCCGAAACCCAGGTTTCCCTGGAAGAGTTGCTTGAACTTCTGGTCGAGCAGGCGCTGGCCGTGAAGCCGCGCAGCGGTAACGACCTGTCGATCTTCATGCGTCTGCTCGGTTTGGCTTTCAGTCAGAGCCAGGGCCACCTGCGCAAATACCTGGAAGAGGTCTACGGCAAGGTCTTTCGTCGCTACATGCTGTTGGTGCATGACGCCGCGCCGCGCATTCCTCCGCTTGAGCTGTTCTGGCGCGTGCACTTCATGCTTGGCGCCGCGGCGTTCAGCATGTCCGGTATCAAGGCCCTGCGAGCGATGGCCGAGACCGATTTCGGCGTCAATACCTCGATCGAGCAGGTGATGCGCATGATGGTGCCGTTCCTCGCCGCCGGCATGCGCTCTGAGACCGGGGTCAACGATCCGGCGCTGGCTGGTGCGCAACTCAAGCCGCGGACCAAGACGCCAAGCGCTGCCCCCAAGGCATGACCCGGCAGTAGGTGGGCTTGGCTTCGCCCTTCGGCTAAGCTAGCGGCCCATGTCCGATCTCGATTTATTGCATATCTCCATTGCCGATCAGGCGCTGTACGGCTTCAGCGCCGGGCGACTGGTGTTGCGTTTGTCCGTATCCACCGCACGCAATGGAGTGGGCGAGCGCAATGCCTCGGGCTGCACGCCGCGGGGGCTGCACCAGGTGCGCGCGAAGATCGGCGCCGGTTTGCCGCTGGCGGCGGTGTTGCGCGGGCGGCGCTGGACTGGTGAAGTGTGGTCGCCGCAGCTTCACCAGCAGTTTCCTGGCCGCGACTGGATTCTTACCCGCATTCTCTGGTTGAGTGGTCTCGAACCAGGGCGCAATCGCCTGGGCGAGGTCGACACCTTCCGTCGCTACATCTATTTGCACGGCACCCCGGATACGGAACCCATGGGCGAGCCGTTGTCCCATGGCTGCATCCGTTTGCGCAACGCCGACATGCTGGCGCTCTTCGAGCGCGTGCCCTCGTATTGCAGGGTGCGTATCGACGAGGCGTCTTGCCCGCAGTGGGCTGCCAACCTGGCTTTCAAATAAGGAATATGTTCATGCAAGGCTCTTTGATGATGGACGTCGCCGGCACCTGGCTGACCGCCGAGGATCGCCAGATGCTGCGCCAGCCCGAGGTGGGCGGCCTGATCATTTTTGCCCGCAACATCGAATCGCCGCGTCAGGTGCGCGAGCTGTGTCAGAGCATTCGCGCCGTGCGCCCGGACCTGCTGTTGGCGGTGGACCAGGAAGGTGGTCGGGTGCAGCGTCTGCGCCAGGGCTTTCTGCGGCTGCCGGCGATGCGCGCGATTGCCGACAACCACAACGCCGACGAACTGGCCGAGCACTGTGGCTGGCTGATGGCGACCGAGGTACTGGCGGTCGGGCTGGATCTGAGCTTCGCTCCGGTGCTGGATCTCGATCACCAGCGCAGCGCGGTGGTCGGTAGTCGTGCGTTCGAAGGCGATCCGCTGCGCGCCACCACACTGGCAGCTGCCTTCATCCGTGGCATGCATCAGGCCGGTATGGCCGCCACCGGCAAGCACTTCCCTGGGCACGGTTGGGCGGAAGCGGATTCCCACGTGGCCATCCCGGTCGACGAGCGCAGCCTCGATGACATCCGTGCCTGTGACATGCAGCCGTTCAAGCGGCTGGCTGGTGAACTCGATGCCGTGATGCCGGCACATGTCATCTATCCGCAGGTCGATGAGCAGCCGGCGGGTTTTTCGCGCCGCTGGTTGCAGGACATCCTGCGCGGTGAGCTGGGCTTCGACGGCGTGATCTTCAGCGACGACCTGTCCATGGCCGGTGCGCACGTGGTCGGCGATGCCGGCAAGCGTATCGAAGCTGCACTTGCCGCAGGCTGTGACATGGGCTTGGTATGCAATGACCGCGGCTCGGCTGAACTGGCCCTCAGCGCACTGCAGCGCTTGCAGGTCATGCCGGCCCCGCGCCTGCAGCGCATGCGCGGGCGTGGCCATGCCTGTACCGATTATCGCCAGGCGCCGCGCTGGTCGACGGCAGTGGCTGCGCTGAGGACGGCGCAGTTGCTCGACTGAGGTTCGACTTATGACCGTTCACGCGCTCATCGGAGGTACCGGGTTGGCCAATCTGGAAGGCCTCGCGATTCGTCAGAGGCTGACGCTGGATACGCCTTATGGTGCTCCGTCGGCCGATATCCTGCGTGGCGAGTATGCCGGGCGCGAGGTGCTGTTTCTCGCCCGTCATGGTCAGCCGCATCGCATTGCGCCGCATCAGGTCAACTACCGCGCCAACCTGTGGGCGCTGAAGCATGCCGGGGCTCGCGCGATCGTCGCGGTCAATGCCGTGGGCGGCATTCATGCGGCGATGGGCGCGGGCCACTTCTGCGTGCCGCATCAACTGATCGATTACACCGCCGGGCGGGCGCACACCTTCTTCGAGGGCGAACTGAATCAGGTGACGCACGTCGATTTCAGTCACCCCTACGATGCGGCATTGCGCGAGCGCCTGATCGCGGCGTTGCGTGCTGAAGGGGCTGCCTTCAGCAGTCATGGCGTGTACGGCTGTACGCAGGGGCCACGCCTTGAGACGGCGGCGGAAATCGTGCGGATGGAGCGCGACGGCTGCGACCTGGTCGGCATGACCGCCATGCCCGAGGCGGCGCTGGCGCGCGAGCTGGCGTTGCCCTATGCCTGTCTGGCGCTGGTGGTCAATCCTGCTGCGGGCAAGGCGTCGGGGCTGATCACCATGGCGGAGATCGAGCGCGTACTGGAGCAGGGGATGGGGACGGTCAAGGCCGTGTTGGCGCGCGTGTTGAGTGACTAACTTCTCTGCGCCAATGAAAAGGGCCGCTTAGCGGCCCTTTTGCGTCCTGCGCTCAAAGCGGGCTGATGCGCACCAGTGCACCGAGGCTGCCGTGATCGAGATAGGTCAGGCTGTTGTCCTTCAGGCGCTGGGCGACTTTCATGTGTTCGCTGCTTTGCAGCAGACCGTCGGCGCTGAAGCTGTTGATCCAAAGCTCCAGGTCCAGATCGGCGAAGCGATCCTGGGTGAAGGTGAGGGTGCCCTCTACCGGGTAGTGGCCGAGGTGGTCATCGCCACTGGTGACGGCCACGCGACTGGCTGAGGAGCCCAGTGTCTGGCTCCAGGCCTTGTGCAGCAGAAGCTGGTAGCCGTTGCCGGGATTGAGCTTGGCGGCCTCGCTATCGAGGCTGGTGGCGCGCTCGCTGCCGGCGATCGGCAGTGCGGTGCCGGCCCAGTCATCGGGGGCGATCTTCGGTGCGACCACCGGCTCACCGGCCTGGCGGAATACCAGCAGTTCCACCTGATACAGGCGTTCGGCGAAGGCGTTCGGTGCGAGCAGGCAGAGCAGCAGGGCGATCAGGTGCAATGGGCGCATTTGAGAATCCTTCAGGTGGTGGGCGCAAGGCGCTCGAGCAGGGCTTCCAGGGTGTTGAAGCGCTCTTCCGCGCGCTCCATGGGCACCTGGATCTTGAAGACGGTGGCGCCTTCGAACTTGTAGCGTTTGGGCTGGGCCTGGATCAGCTTGATCAGCGTCAGCGGGTCGACGCAGGTGTCGCTGGCGAACTCGATGCGACCGCCCTGTGGCCCAGCGTCGATCTTGGTGATGCCCAGCTTCTCCGCCTGCAGTTTGAGCAGGGTCAGGCGCATCAGATGCTTGCTCGGCTCCGGCAGCAGGCCAAAGCGGTCGATCATCTCCACCTGCAGTTCCTTCAGGCCGTCTTCGTCGGTGGCCGAGGCGATGCGTTTGTAGAGAATCAGTCGCGCATGCACGTCGGGCAGGTAGGCTTCGGGAATCAGTGCCGGCACGCGCAGGTTGATTTCCGGGCCGCCACCCAGCGGTTGATCGAGATTGGGTTGCTCGCCTTTCTGAATGGCCTTGACCGCGCGCTCGAGCATTTCCATGTACAGGGTGAAGCCGACGGCCTGGATCTGCCCGCTCTGGCCGTCGCCGAGCAGTTCGCCGGCGCCGCGAATTTCCAGGTCATGGGTGGCCAGGACGAAGCCGGCGCCCAGGTCCTGGGCATTGGCGATGGCCTCCAGGCGCTTCTCGGCGTCTGGCGTCATCTGCTTGCGTGGTGGGGTGAGCAGATAGGCGTAGGCCTGGTGGTGGCTACGACCGACACGGCCGCGCAGCTGGTGCAGCTGCGCCAGGCCGAACTTGTCGGCGCGATCGATGATGATGGTATTGGCGCTGGGCACGTCGATACCGGTCTCGATGATGGTCGAGGCCACCAGGACGTTGAAGCGCTTGTGGTAGAAGTCGCTCATCACCTGCTCGAGATCGCGCTCGCGCATCTGCCCGTGGCCGATACCGATGCGTGCCTCGGGCACCAGCTCGGCCAGGTCGGCGGCGCACTTCTCGATGGTCTTCACGTCATTGTGCAGGTAGTACACCTGGCCGCCGCGCAGCAGCTCGCGCAGCAGTGCTTCCTTGATGGTCGGCTTGTTGGCCTCCATGACGAAGGTGCGCACCGACAGGCGTCGCGCCGGCGGTGTGGCGATGATCGACAGGTCGCGCATGCCGGCCACGGCCATGTTCAGGGTGCGCGGGATCGGCGTGGCGGTCAGGGTGAGGATGTCCACCTCGCTGCGCAGGGCCTTGAGCTGCTCCTTCTGGCGCACGCCGAAGCGGTGTTCCTCGTCGATGATGGCCAGGCCCAGGTTCTGAAACTTGACGTCGTCCTGCAGCAGCTTGTGGGTGCCGATGACGATATCCACCTTGCCTTCGGCCAATTGCTGCACGGCCTCGTCGACTTCTTTGGCGCTCTTGAAGCGGCTCATCACCTCGACCTTCACCGGCCAGTCGGCGAAGCGGTCGCGGAAGCTGTTGTAGTGCTGCTGGGCGAGCAGGGTGGTGGGCACCAGCACCGCCACCTGCTTGCCGCTGTGCACGGCGATGAAGGCGGCGCGCATGGCCACTTCGGTCTTGCCGAAGCCGACGTCGCCACAGACCAGGCGATCCATTGGCTTGCCGGCCAGCATGTCGGCACGCACTGCGTCGATGGCGGTCTGCTGGTCCGGCGTTTCCTCGAAGGGGAAGCCGGCGCTGAAGGTGGCGTAATCCAGGGCTGGGTCCTGGAAGGCGAAGCCTTCGCGGGCGGCGCGGCGGGCGTAGATGTCGAGCAGCTCGGCTGCGACGTCGCGTACCTGTTCGGCGGCTTTGCGCTTGGCTTTCTGCCAGACTTCCGAGCCCAGGCGGTGCAAGGGCGCGAGCGCATCGTCACTGCCGGTGTAGCGGGCGATCAGGTGTAGGCTGGCCACCGGTACGTAGAGCTTGGCTTCGTCGGCGTACTGCAGGGCGAGGAACTCGGCGGCCTGGCCGTCGAACTCCATGGTCACCAGGCCCAGGTAGCGGCCCACGCCGTGATCGATGTGCACCACTGGTGCGCCTTCACGCAGCTCGGTGAGGTTCTTGATCACGTTGTCGCCACCGTCGCGACCTTTCTCGCGACGACGGCGCTGCATCACCCGTTGGCCAAACAGCGGGCTTTCGGCAATCAGCGCCAGGTCGTCGAGCAGTAGCCCTTCATCCAGTGGCGCGATGCAGATGTTCAGGCGTTCGCCGCTGGCGACGAAGGCCGGCCAGCCGTCGACTTCCTTGGGCTTGAGCTTGAGGCGGGCGAGCAGTTCCAGCAGCACCTCGCGGCGACCGGCCGACTCGGCGCAGAACAGCACGCGGCCCTGATACTCCTCGATGAAACGGCGCAGGGCAGCCAGCGGCTCGCCGGCCTTGGCCTGGATCGCCAGGTCGGGCAGGGCGCGCGCGTCGAAGCGGGTCTGGCCGACGCCGGGCTCGATGTCGTCCTGATTGACCACCACGCGTGGCCAGTTCTTCAGGCGCGCGAAGCAGTCTTCGACCGGCAGGAAGATGTCGGCTGGCGGCAGCAGCGGGCGCTCGGGGTCGACGCGGCGGTCTTCGTAGCGGTTGCGCGCATCCTGCCAGAACTGCTCGGCGGCCTTCTCGATACCCGGCAGGGAGAACACCTGGGTATCGCTCGGCAGGTAGTCGAACAGGGTGCCGGTTTCTTCGAAGAACAGTGGCAGGTAGTACTCGATACCGGCCGGGGTGATGCCGCTGGACAGATCCTGATAGATCGGGCAACGGCGAAAATCCACGTCGAAGCGCTCGCGGAAACGGCTGCGGAAATCGGTGACGGCTTTCTTTTCCAGCGGAAACTCACGCGCCGGCAGCAGGCGGATCGACTCGACCTTGTCCACCGAGCGCTGGGTTTCCGGGTCGAAGGTGCGCAGGGTCTCGATTTCGTCGTCGAACAGGTCGATGCGATAGGGCGTCTCGCTGCCCATGGGGAACAGGTCGATCAGCGCGCCACGTACGGCGAACTCACCGTGCTCGTACACGGTATCGACGCAGCGGTAGCCGGCAGCTTCAAGGTGTGTGCGCATCTGATCCACGTCCAGCTTCTGGCCGACATCCAGCACCAGGCTGCTGCCGAGCAGAAAGCTTTTCGGTGCCAGGCGGTGTAGGGCGGTGGCGATCGGCACTACCAGAATGCCGCGGCTCAGTTGCGGCAGTCGATACAGGGCGGCGATGCGCTGGGAGATGATGTCCTGGTGCGGCGAAAAAACGTCGTAGGGCAGGGTTTCCCAGTCGGGGAAATGCAGTACGGGCTGATCCGGGGCGAAGAAAGTCAGTTCTTCCTGCAGGCGCTCGGCGTTCTGGCTGCCCTCGGTCAGCACCAGGGTGAAGCGTCCGGCATTGCTGGCCGCTTCTGCTATCGCCAGGGACAGGGCGGCGCCGGGCAGATTGCCCCACTGCTGTTTGCCAGCGCTGGACGGCAGGGAAGGGAGTCTGAGTACGGACGCGGTCTTTGCGGACACAGGCGGCTCACGATCATGACGAAAGGCCCGGAATTGTAGCGGGGCTTGGTGGTCAATGTCAGTCGCGACAGGCGCGCATTGCTCATGCAGGCGCGCACCGTCATAATGTAGCCCCTTTTTTCAGCCCCTACATGTGGAAGGTATTGCCCGTGACTCAGAAGCCCGACCAGTGTCTCGGTGAATGGATCGATCGTGAAGCCCTTGCGGAAGCAATGATTCCGCTGATTGGTCAGCTCTACCGCAACAACAATGTGGTGACCTCGATCTATGGCCGTGGCCTGATCAACCGTTCTGTCATCGACATCCTCAAGGCTCACCGTTTTGCCCGTCACCGTCTGGCCGACGAGGCCGAACTGTCGGTGCACGACACCTTCCCCATGCTCAAGGCCATGAGCGAGCTCAAACTGGGCGCCGCTTCCGTGGACCTGGGCAAGCTGGTTGCCAAGTTCAAGGCCGAAGGCGCTGGCCGCAGCGTCGAGCAGTTCATCAAGGACGAGCTGGACGATGTGGTCGGCAAGCAGAACGGTTCCGGCCGTGAAGGCACTGATGTGGTTCTGTACGGTTTCGGCCGCATCGGCCGCCTGCTGGCGCGCATCCTGATCGAGAAGACTGGCGGTGGTGATGGTCTGCGTCTGCGTGCCATCGTCGTGCGCAAGGGTGCCAGCAACGACCTGGTCAAGCGTGCCAGCCTGCTGCGTCGTGACTCGGTACACGGCAAGTTCAACGGCACCATCACCATCGATGAAGAGAACAACACCCTGACGGCCAACGGCAACCTGATCCAGGTGATCTACGCCAAGGACCCGAAGGAAGTCGACTACACCCAGTACGGCATCAAGAACGCGCTGCTGGTGGACAACACCGGTGTGTGGCGTGATGCCGAGGGCCTGGGTCAGCACCTGACCTGCCCGGGTGTCGATCGCGTAGTGCTCACCGCTCCCGGCAAGGGCGCGCTGAAGAACATCGTGCACGGCATCAACCACGGCGAAATCAGCGCCGAGGACAAGATCATCTCCGCTGCTTCCTGCACCACCAACGCCATCGTGCCGGTGCTCAAGGCGGTCAATGATCAGTACGGCATCGTCAACGGTCACGTCGAGACCGTGCACTCCTACACCAACGACCAGAACCTGATCGACAACTTCCACAAAGGCAGTCGTCGCGGCCGTAGCGCTGCGTTGAACATGGTCATCACCGAAACTGGCGCTGCTACCGCTGCCGCCAAGGCGCTGCCGGTGCTCAAGGGCAAGCTGACCGGTAATGCCATTCGCGTGCCGACTCCGAACGTGTCCATGGCCATTCTCAATCTGAATCTGGAGAAGGCCACCACCCGCGAAGAAATCAACGAGTACCTGCGCCAGATGGCCATGCACTCGGATCTGCAGAAGCAGATCGACTTCGTCAGCTCGCAGGAAGTGGTTTCCACCGACTTCGTCGGTTCGCGCCACGCCGGCGTGGTGGATGCCGAAGCGACCATCGCCAACGATAACCGCGTCGTGCTGTATGTCTGGTACGACAACGAGTTCGGTTACAGCTGCCAGGTGGTGCGCGTGATGGAAGACATGGCCGGGGTCAACCCGCCAGCATTCCCGCGTTAAGCATCAGGGTTGCAAGAAAAACGGGAGCTTCGGCTCCCGTTTTTTGTGCCTGGAAAGCGGCTCGCTGAAGTTAGCTCAGGTTGATATGGGTCAGCATCGACTTTGTTGCTGGCTGTTACCGAAAAGCCAAAAAAAGCAAGTGCTTGGGTGGTCAGTGACAGGGGGGGTCTTTATAATTAAGCGGATTTTTTACCCAGGTTTGGCGCCTTCCTCCACGCCCATGTCGTATCGGCGTGGTCGGGTCTATTAGACTTTTGGTAGCGCCGCCTGTCCTATAAGAAGCTTTCTAAATCAGTGGTTAGGCAAACCTATGATCAAACTAAAGCATGGGCTTGATTTGCCCATAACGGGTGCGCCGACACAGCGTATCGAGGCCGCCAGGCCCGTACGTAGTGTTGCCGTCATCGGCTTCGACTATCACGGGATGAAGCCGACGATGGAAGTGCAGGTCGGTGATCGGGTCAAGCTCGGTCAATTGCTGTTTACCGACAAGAAAACACCCGGCGTGCGCTACACCGCCCCCGCTGCAGGCGTGATCAGCGCCATTCACCGTGGCGAGAAGCGTGTCCTGCAGTCCGTGGTCATCGACATCGATGGCGACGAGCAGGAAACCTTCGCCCAGTACGCTGCCGATCAGCTCGAAGCACTGAGTGACGAGCAGGTTCGCGAGAACCTGCAGCAGTCCGGTCTGTGGACCGCTCTGCGCACCCGTCCGTTCAGCAAGGTGCCGGCGCTCGATGCCGTACCCAGTTCGATCTTCGTCACTGCCGTCGATACGCACCCGCTCGCTGCGGATCCTGCGGTGATCATCGGCGAATACGCCGCTGATTTCGAGAATGGCCTGAAGGTTCTCGGCAACCTGGCCAAGGTCTTCCTGTGCAAGGCCGAAGGCGCCAATCTGCCTGGCGAGAAGCTGGCCAAGGTGCAGAGCGAAGCCTTCGCCGGTCCGCACCCGGCCGGTCTGCCGGGTACTCACATTCACTTCCTCGACCCGGTCAGCATCGGCAAGAGCGTATGGCAGATCGGTTATCAGGACGTGATCGCCGTAGGCAAGCTGTTCACCACCGGTCAGCTGTTCGTCGAGCGCGTGGTGGCACTGGCTGGCCCGGTTGCCGAGCAGCCGCGTCTGCTGCGTACCCGTCTGGGCGCCAGCCTGGAGGAACTCACCGCCGGTGAGCTCAAACCCGGCTTCAATCGCGTGATCTCCGGTTCGGTATTCGGTGGTCGTACCGCTCAGGGCGCATTCGCCTTCCTCGGTCGCTACCACAATCAGGTGTCCTGCCTGGGTGAAGGTAACGACCGCGAGATGATGCATTACCTGCGCGCAGGCGTTAACAAGCACTCGGTACTGAACATCTTCGTATCCAAGTTGGCCGGCGCCAAGCTGTTCAACTTCACCACCACCACCAATGGCAGCCCGCGCGCCATGGTGCCGGTGGGTAACTACGAAGCTGTGATGCCGCTGGACATCCTGCCGACGCAGCTGCTGCGCTACCTGATCGTCGGCGACACCGAGATGGCCCAGAAACTGGGTTGCCTGGAACTCGATGAGGAAGATCTGGCGCTGTGCACCTATGTCTGTGCCGGCAAGTATGAATATGGCCCGATCCTGCGGGACAACCTCACCCGCATCGAGAAGGAGGGTTAATCCGTGGGCATTCGTGCATTCCTCGACAAGATCGAGCACAACTTCGAAAAGGGCGGCAAGTACGAGAAGTGGTACGCGCTCTACGAAGCCATCGATACCTTCTTCTATCGTCCTGGCAGCGTGACCAAAACCACCGCTCACGTGCGTGATGGCATCGACCTCAAGCGCATGATGATCACCGTGTGGCTGTGCACCTTCCCGGCGATGTTCTTCGGTATGTGGAACACCGGCTACCAGGCCAACCTGATCTTCGCCCAGAGCCCCGAGCTGCTGGCGAGCCAGGAAGGCTGGCGCTTCGCTCTGATCGGCTCGCTGGCCGGTTTCGATCCGAACAGCCTGTGGGACAACTTCATTCAGGGTGCGGCTTACTTCCTGCCCGTCTACGCGGTGACCTTCATCGTTGGCGGTTTCTGGGAAGTGCTGTTCGCCTCGATCCGTCGTCACGAAGTCAACGAAGGCTTCTTCGTTACCTCCGTGCTGTTCGCCCTGATCCTGCCGCCAAGCATTCCGCTGTGGCAGGTCGCTCTGGGCATCAGCTTCGGCGTGGTGATCGGCAAGGAAGTGTTCGGTGGTACCGGCAAGAACTTCCTCAACCCGGCGCTGACTGGTCGTGCCTTCCTGTTCTTCGCCTACCCGGCGCAGATGTCCGGTGATGCGGTGTGGACGGCGGTCGACGGTTTCGCTGGCGCCACCTCGCTGAGCCTGGCGGCCAGTGGCGGCATCGAGAACGTGATCAACAACGGCATCACCTGGATGGACGCTTTCGTCGGCACCATTCACGGCTCGATGGGCGAAACCAGCACCCTGGCCATCGCCATCGGCGGTCTGGTTCTGTTGCTGACCCGTATTGCTTCCTGGCGCATCGTCGTCGGCGTGATGCTGGGCATGATCGGCCTGAGCCTGCTGCTCAATCTGATCGGCTCCACCACCAATCCGATGTTCGCCATGCCCTGGTACTGGCATCTGGTAGTTGGCGGCTTCGCCTTCGGCATGTTCTTCATGGCCACCGACCCGGTGTCGGCCTCCATGACCAACACCGGCAAATGGATCTTCGGCGCTCTGATCGGCGTGATGGTCGTGCTGATCCGTGTGGTCAACCCGGCCTTCCCCGAGGGCATGATGCTGGCGATCCTGTTCGCCAACCTGTTTGCACCGCTGATCGACCACTTCGTCGTTCAGGCCAATATCAAGCGGAGGCTGGCACGTAATGTCTAGTCAAAAAGAATCCACCGTCCGCACGCTGACGGTGGCGGTGCTGGTGTGTCTGGTGTGCTCGGTGTTCGTCGCCGGCGCAGCCATCGCACTGAAGCCGACTCAGGTTGAAAACCGCCTGCTGGACAAGCAGCGCAGCATCCTGGCGATCGCAGGTCTGGCCCAGCCGGGCATGTCCTCGGCCCAGGTCAAGCAGGTGTTCGACGGTACCATCACCGCCAAGCTGGTGGACCTGGAAACCGGCAAGTTCTCCGACGCCTTCGACCCGATCACCTTCGACCCGCTCAAGGCGGCCAAGGATCCCAAGCTGTCCACCGCATTGAGCAGCAGCGAGGACATCGCCGGGATCAAGCGCCAGGAGCGTTACACCACCGTTTACATGGTGGAGAAGGACGGTCAGCTGCAAACCCTGATCCTGCCAGTGCGTGGTTACGGCCTGTGGTCGACCCTGCACGGCTTCATCGCAGTCAAGGGCGACCTCAACACCGTGGTCGGTATGGGCTTCTACCAGCACGGCGAAACGCCGGGCCTGGGTGGTGAAGTCGACAACCCGAAATGGAAAGGTCAGTGGCCGGGCAAGACCCTGTTCGACGAGAACGGCAAGCTCGCCGTGCAAGTCGTCAAGGGTGGTGTCGACCCGCAGAGCCCGCAAGCGACCCATCAGGTCGATGCGCTCGCCGGTGCCACGCTCACCAGCAATGGGGTGGATCATCTGCTGAAGTTCTGGCTCGGCCAGAACGGCTTCGGTCCGTTTATCGCTAACCTGCGCGCAGGGGAGGCATGATCATGTCGCAGCCGACTATTAAAGAAGTCCTGCTTAATCCGATCTTCAACAACAACCCGATTGGCCTGCAGATCCTCGGGATCTGCTCGGCCCTGGCGGTGACCTCGAACCTGCAGACCGCGCTGGTGATGTCCGCCGCGCTGACGCTGGTGACCGGTTTCTCCAACCTGTTCATCTCCATGATCCGCAGCCAGATTCCAGGCTCGATCCGCATGATCGTGCAGATGGTGATCATCGCCTCGTTGGTGATCGTGGTCGATCAGGTGCTCAAGGCCTACGCCTTCAGTCTGTCCAAGCAGCTATCGGTGTTCGTCGGTCTGATCATCACCAACTGCATCGTGATGGGTCGTGCCGAGGCGTTCGCCATGCAGAACCCGCCGGTGCTGTCGTTCTTCGACGGTATTGGTAACGGTCTGGGCTACAGCGCCATGCTGATCGCCCTGGGCGTGATCCGCGAGCTGTTCGGTGCCGGCAAGCTGATGGGCTACGAGGTCTTTTCCGTGGTCAACGACGGTGGCTGGTACCAGCCCAACGGTATGCTGCTGCTGCCGCCTTCGGCGTTCTTCCTGATCGGCCTGTTCATCTGGGCCATCCGTAGCTGGAAGAGGGACCAGGTCGAGGCCAATGCCTACAAGATGGCGCCTCAGGTATCCAGCAAGGAGGCCTATTAATGGAACATTACATCAGCCTGTTCGTCCGTGCGGTGTTCGTCGAGAACATGGCGCTGGCGTTCTTCCTCGGCATGTGTACCTTCATCGCCATCTCCAAGAAGGTGGAAACCGCCATCGGCCTGGGTATCGCCGTGGTCGTGGTACTGGGTATCACCATGCCGGTGAACAACCTGATCTACGCCAACATACTCAAGGATGGTGCCCTGGCCTGGGCCGGCATGCCTGAGGTGGACCTGTCCTTCCTCGGCCTGCTGACCTTCATCGGCGTGATCGCGGCAATCGTGCAGATCCTGGAAATGACCCTGGATAAGTACGTGCCCTCGCTGTACAACGCCCTCGGTGTGTTCCTGCCGCTGATCACAGTGAACTGCGCCATCATGGGTGGCTCGCTGTTCATGGTCGAGCGTGACTACAACCTGGCCGAAAGCACCGTCTACGGTGTCGGTGCGGGTGTGTCCTGGGCGCTGGCCATCGCCGCGCTGGCCGGTATCCGCGAGAAGCTCAAGTACAGCGATGTACCGGCTGGCCTGCAGGGTCTGGGCATCACCTTCATCACCATCGGTCTGATGTCGTTGGGCTTCATGTCCTTCTCCGGCGTGCAGCTGTAAGGAAAGGATGAACAGATGAATTACGAAATTTTCCTCGCCATCGGCATGTTCACCGCCATCGTGCTCGCGCTGGTGCTGATCATCCTCGCCGCGCGCGCCAAGCTGGTTTCCAGCGGTGACGTGAGCATCGAGATCAACGGCGAAAAAACCATCGTGGTACCGGCTGGCGGCAAGCTGCTGCAGACCCTGGCCGACAACAACATCTTCCTGTCTTCCGCCTGCGGCGGCGGCGGCACCTGCGCGCAGTGCAAGTGCGTCGTCGAGGCTGGCGGCGGCGAGATGCTGTCGACCGAGGAATCGCACTTCACCAAGCGCGAGGCCCGCGAGGGCTGGCGCCTGTCCTGCCAGACTCCGGTCAAGCAGGACATGAAGATCGAAGTCCCGGAAGAGGTCTTCGGCGTCAAGAAGTGGGAATGCACCGTCGAGTCCAACCCCAACGTCGCTACCTTCATCAAGGAGCTGACGCTGAAGCTGCCGGAAGGCGAGAACGTCGACTTCCGCGCCGGTGGTTACGTGCAGCTCGAGTGCCCGCCGCACACCGTCAACTACAAGGACTTCGATATCCAGGAGGAGTATCGCGGCGACTGGGACAAGTTCAACCAGTGGAAGTACGTATCCAAGGTCGAGGAGACCGTGATCCGTGCCTATTCCATGGCCAACTACCCGGAAGAGCGCGGTCTGGTGAAGTTCAACATCCGTATCGCCTCGCCGCCCCCCGGCAAGGACGATCTGCCGCCGGGCAAGATGTCTTCCTACGTGTTCAGCCTCAAGCCGGGCGACAAGATCACCGTGTACGGACCCTTCGGTGAGTTCTTCGCCAAGGACACCGATGCCGAGATGGTCTTCATCGGCGGTGGTGCCGGCATGGCGCCGATGCGCTCGCACATCTTCGACCAGCTCAAGCGCCTGAAGTCCACGCGCAAGATCAGCTTCTGGTACGGCGCGCGTTCCATGCGCGAGTCGTTCTACAACGAAGAGTACGATCAGCTGGCCGCAGAGAACCCGAACTTCCAGTGGCATTTGGCGCTGTCCGATCCGCAGCCCGAAGACAACTGGACCGGCCTCAAGGGCTTCATCCACAACGTGCTGTACGAGAACTACCTGAAGGACCACCCGGCTCCGGAAGATTGCGAGTTCTACATGTGCGGCCCGCCCATGATGAACGCCGCCGTGATCAAGATGCTGACCGACCTGGGTGTCGAGCCGGAGAACATCCTCCTCGACGACTTCGGCGGCTAAGCATGAGGTCTGCGGTACTCCAGCCCGTTATCGCTGTCGCCCTGGCGGCAGCCCTAACGGGCTGCTTGCATTCTGAACGCATCGAAGAGTTTGGTGGCCCGACCATGGGCAGCACCTATTCGATCAAATACGTCCGCAGTGAAGGTGTCGCGCCGCAAGCCGAACTCAAGGCCGCGACCGAGGCGATCCTCGCCGAGATCGATCTGCAGATGTCCACCTATCGCGATGATTCGCTGATCGAGCAGTTCAACCAGGCGCCCGCCGGTACCTGCCAGTCGATGCCCAAGGGCGTGCTGGATCTGGTGCGCGCCGGCAATCGTCTGCACCAGGAGAGCCAGGGCTACTTCGACCTGACGCTGGAGCCGTTGCTCGACCTCTGGGGCTTCGGGCCCAAAGGGCAGGGCGAAGCGGTGCCGGATGCCGAGCGTCTGGCGCAAGTGCGTCAGCGGGTCGGTCAGCAGCACCTGAAGATCGAAGGCGAACAACTGTGCAAGGACGTCGACGTGGAAGTCGACTTCAACAGCATCGCTGCCGGTTATGCTGTCGACCGGATCGTCGCACGTTTGGGCGAACTGGGCGTCACCAGCTACCTGATCGAAGCCACCGGCGAGCTCAAGGCCGCAGGCTTCAAGCCCGATGGCAGCCATTGGCGCATCGGCCTCGAAGCGCCGCGCGACGATCAGCGTGTCGCTCAGCGCATCCTGCAACTCGATGGTTACGGTATTTCCACCTCGGGTGACTATCGCAACTACTTCGAAGAGAACGGCCAGCGCTACTCGCACACGCTCGATCCGTTGACTGGCAAACCGGTCAATCACAAGCTGGCAGCTGTCACGGTGGCAGATACATCGACCTTGCGCGCCGATGGCTTGTCTACCCTATTGATGGTACTTGGACCGGATGCCGGCATGGCGTTCGCCGAGCGCAACGGTATCGCGGCGTTTTTCGTGACGCGTGAGGGCAAGGGCTTCGTCACACACGGCACGCCCGCATTCGAGCAGCTATTCGCTGCAGGAGATGAGCAATGACTTTTCTGGTTGTATTTCTGGCCATGATTCTGGTCGTCGGCATGATGGCCGTCGGCGTGATCATGGGGCGTAAGCCCATCGCGGGTTCCTGCGGTGGTATCGCCAATCTGGGTATCGAGAAGGAATGCTCGATCTGCGGCGGTAGTCGTGAAAAGTGCGAAGAGGTCAATCGCGACACCAGCGAAGCGCCAAACACCGATCTGGCTTACGACGCGAGCAAACGCTGAACCAGGCGGTACGGCAGGTTGTTGGAATACCCTGGCGGGCGGCCACTGCAATGCCGATGGCGCGGCGCCTGGGTCGGACTCGTGCATGAGCCTGTTTCTGCAGCAATGGCAACGCACGGCTGCATGGAGGCAGGGGGCCAAAGCCGAGATAGTTTTTCAACAGCCTGATAGATTGATAGCCGACGCCGTTATCCGGCGTCGGCCCTGCCGAGGGTGCGCCACAAGCGCTCCGGCCTGATCCGAGGAGTAAACATGGCGGTCTACAACTATGACGTAGTGGTGCTGGGCTCGGGCCCGGCAGGCGAGGGCGCGGCGATGAACGCGGCCAAGGCCGGGCGCAAGGTGGCTGTCGTCGACAACCGCCCGCTGGTCGGCGGTAACTGCACTCACCTGGGGACCATTCCCTCCAAGGCACTGCGTCATTCGGTGCGGCAGATCATGCAGTTCAACACCAACCCGATGTTCCGTCAGATTGGCGAGCCGCGCTGGTTCTCCTTCCCCGACGTGCTGAAGAGTGCCGAGAAGGTCATCGCCAAGCAGGTCACGTCGCGCACCGGTTATTACGCGCGCAACCGCATCGACACCTATTTCGGTACCGCGAGCTTCTCCGACGAGCACACCGTCGAGGTGGTCTGCATCAACGGCGCTGTCGAGAAGCTGGTGGCCAAGGACGTGGTGATCGCCACGGGTTCGCGCCCCTATCGCCCGGCCGATGTCGATTTCCGCCACCCGCGTATCTACGACAGCGACACCATTCTCAGCCTCGGTCACACCCCGCGCCGTCTGATCATATACGGAGCCGGAGTCATCGGCTGTGAGTACGCGTCGATCTTCAGTGGTCTGGGCGTGCTGGTGGACCTGATCGACAATCGCGATCAGTTGCTCAGCTTCCTCGACTCGGAAATTTCCGATGCGCTCTCCTACCACCTGCGCAACAACAACGTGCTAATTCGTCACAACGAAGAGTACGAGCGCATCGAGGGGCTGGAGAACGGCGTGATCCTGCACCTGAAATCGGGCAAGAAGATCAAGGCCGACGCCTTGCTGTGGTGCAACGGGCGTACTGGTAACACCGACCAGCTGGGGCTGGAGAACATCGGCATCAAGGTCAACAGCCGTGGCCAGATTCAGGTCGACGAGCGCTATCGCACCGAAGCCAGCAACATCTACGCGGCTGGTGATGTGATCGGTTGGCCGAGCCTGGCCAGTGCCGCATCCGACCAGGGCCGTTCCGCCGCTGGTAGCATCGTCGATAACGGTAGCTGGCGTTTTGTCGATGATGTCCCGACCGGCATCTACACCATTCCGGAGATCAGCTCGATCGGCAAGAACGAGCGTGAGCTGACTCAGGCCAAGGTGCCTTACGAAGTGGGCAAGGCCTTCTTCAAGGGGATGGCCCGCGCGCAGATCTCGGTAGAGCCGGTGGGCATGCTGAAGATCCTGTTCCACCGTGAAACCCTGGAAGTACTGGGTGTGCACTGCTTCGGTTACCAGGCTTCGGAGATCGTCCACATCGGTCAGGCGATCATGAACCAGAAGGGCGAAGCCAATACCATCAAGTACTTCATCAACACCACGTTCAACTACCCGACCATGGCCGAGGCCTATCGGGTGGCGGCGTTCGATGGTCTCAACCGGCTTTTTTGAGCGGCTCCGGCCGGCGGCCTGAGCCGGTCGGAGAGGCAGGCTGGGAGCAGGCTTGCGAATGGCGCTGGCCGAATCGGGAAAGCTTCTAGCGTCTCAGGCGGCAGCAAACGACAAAACCGGCCATTGGCCGGTTTTTGTTTTTTGGGTCCCGCGCCCAGCAGGGTGCGCCGCGCGCACCGCAACGCTGGGGCTGGATGTGAACCCGGGTTTAGTGTGTACGCATCGTATTCGAGTGTTCGCGGCTAAGGCCCCTCCCACAAGCAGACCGTTGCTCAGCGAGCTATGACCTGGAGCGCAGCCGGGCTAACAGGTTTGCGGCGTAGGAGCGAATTCATTCGCGATGCTTGTGCGCTCCGTGTTGACCCGGATCGCGGCTGAAGCCGCTCCTACGGAAGGCTCAGCTGCGCAGCGTCTTCACTGCCACGCCGGGAAAGTCAGTGATGATGCTGTCGACGCCGAAGTCGGCCAGGCGCCGCATCAGCGCTGGCTCGTTGACCGTCCATACCGAGACATGCAGGCCTTGCTTCTGTGCCTTGAGCAGGCGCTCCGGGGTGCACAGCGTCCAGTTCAGCGCCAGCAGGTGGCAGCCGTAATGCGCTGCAACCTTCAGTGGGTCGAGCCAGGCGTACTCGGCGACCAACCCTACCTGCAGTTGTGGGGTCAGTTCGCGTGCCGCCTTGAGCACCTCGCGTGAGCTTGAGGTGATGGTGATGCGCTCCTGCAGGCCATGCTGCGCTGCCAGTTCGGCAATGGCCAGTACGGTGCGCGCTGCACGAATCTTCGAAGCGCTTTTCACCTCCAGCTGCCAATGCTCGAAATCGCACTGTTCGAACAGCTCTGCCAGGCGCGGAATAGGGCAGGGGCGCACCCAGCCCGGACCACCCTTGCGCGCGTCGTATTGGCTCAGGTCGGCAGCGTCGTGCTCGACCACCTTGCCGCGCAGGCCTGTGGTGCGCTTGAGGGTCGGATCATGGATCACCATCAGCTCACCATCGCGTGACAGGTGCAGGTCCAGTTCGCAACGATTGACGCCATGCTCCAGGCAGCGCTGAAAGCTGGCGAGGGTGTTTTCCGGGGCTTCGCCCTTGGCGCCGCGGTGGCCGTAGATGAGAGTCACTGTTGCTCCTTGACGGTGTCGAGGTGGTGCGGCCGATGATGGCGCACGCTGTTGATCACGTGATCGTATTCGAAATAGACGCTGAACTCGCGGTAGTCCCAACGGGTGATGGGCGGTTGGCCGACAGGTTTGTGTTCTTCGTCAGCCAGGCCGAAGCGCTCCAGCACCGAGCGCTTCGATTGGCCGAGCTGTGGCAGGTTGCGGCTATCGATCTCGGCACCCTGGTCGCCCAGGGGGATGGTCAGGGTGTCGGCGAACAGGGGCGGGGTGACGAGCAGGGTGAGCAGCAGAGCGAAACGATGCATGGCGGTTCCTTGGCGGCGTTCATTCGCGGGCCTGGCGACGTTCCAGAGCCTGTTTCTGCAGGATATGCCGGGCCAGCAATTGGCGCTGTGCGTCGGTCAACGCTTCGAACTCGGTACCAATTTCATACTGGCCATCTTTGCGTGGGCTGCAGTGCACGACTTGCGCACGTAGCAGAAGCCCCAGGGCTTGTGGCATCAGCACCATCTTGATTGCCAGGTGACTGCCCGGTGCCACGGCCTGGCTGTGGTTGAAACTGATGCCGCCTTCGGACATCGACACCTGACGCGGCGCGCCGATGTCACGCAGCAGGCTTTGCGCCACGGCTTGGCCGAGCAGGTCGATGCGCTTGTTGATCACCTTCAGGTAGTTGGCCAGGGTGCGATCGCGCTCGCTGATGTGGCGCAGCAGGTGTTGCGACTCGAAGTCCATCAGATGCAGGTCGCTGAGCAGGTTGAACAGCGGTGAAGCATCGTGAAGCTCTTCGCTGGAGTGGGCCGCAGCACCGGATAACAGGCTGAATTCCAGTGCTATCGTATCCTCGATACGATAGTATTCCCGGCGATCATCTACATCGTTTGTCGACATGGCGAACCCATGGCAGCGGTGGTGGTCAGAGAACTCGTTGACGATCCGGCACGTAGCGGGCTCGAACTTGTTCTGAGTGTAAGGCCGCCAGCCAGGGCCTGCCACAAGGACGTTCCTTTTTCCCCCTGACTCTTCCCCGACATGTTCAGACCACTGTTCGTATTCATCGGTACGCGCTACACGCGGGCCAAGCGCCGCAACCATTTCGTTTCCTTCATTTCCCTGACGTCCATGCTCGGCCTCACCCTGGGGGTGATGGTGATGATCCTGGTGCTGTCGGTCATGAACGGTTTCGACCACGAGATGCGCACCCGCGTACTGGGCATGATTCCGCATGCCACGGTCGAGTCGCCCACGCCGGTCAGCGACTGGCAGGCCCTTGCTCGCCAGGTCAAGCGTCATCCGCGCGTCGAGGCATTGGCGCCCTTCACCCAGATGCAGGGCTTGCTGACGCACGATGGCAAGGTGCAGAAAGTACTGATCAATGCCATCGACCCCGAGCAGGAGCGCAAGGTGTCGATCATCGATGGCTTCTTCCAGCAGGGCAGCCTCGACAGCCTGCAGCCAGGGGATTTCGCCATGGTCATCGGCGACAAGGCGGCAGCCAAGCTGGGCCTCAAGCTCGGTGACAAGGTCACCTTCGTCGCGCCCGAGGTCACCGTGACTCCGGCCGGCATGTTCCCGCGCCTGAAGCGTTTCACCGTTACCGGCATCTTCCACGTTGGCGCCGGCGAGATCGACGGCGCCCTGGCGCTGGCCAATATCAGCGACCTGGCGCGCCTGCAGCGCTGGAAACCGGACCAGGTGCAGGGCCTGCGCCTGAAATTCGATGACCTGTTCCAGGCGCCGCGTAGCGCCTGGGAAATCGCCCAGAGCCTCGGTGGTGATTTCTACGCCCGCGACTGGACCCGTACCCACGGCAATCTGTATCAGGCCATTCGCATGGAGAAGACCATGATCGGCCTGCTGCTGCTGCTGATCGTCGCGGTGGCCGCATTCAACATCATCTCGACGCTGGTGATGGTGGTCTCCGACAAGAAGGGCGACATCGCCATCTTGCGCACCCTCGGCGCCACGCCGCGGCAGATCATGGCCATCTTCATGGTGCAGGGCACCGTGATTGGCGTGGTCGGCACCTTCATCGGCGCGCTGCTGGGCATTGTCGCTGCACTGAACATCAGCAGCCTGATCGCCGTTATCGAGCACCTGCTGGGCATCAAGTTTCTCAACGCCGATGTCTATTTCATCGATTACCTGCCTTCGCAACTGCAGAGCGCCGACGTGGTGATGGTCTGCACCGCGGCGTTGCTGCTGAGCTTCTTCGCTACCCTGTATCCGGCCTGGCGTGCCGCGCGTACCCAGCCTGCCGAGGCCCTGCGCTATGAGTGAGTCCATGAATCAGAACGCCATGAAACAGCACAATGCCGTGCTCAGCTGCCGCAACCTGAGCAAGCGCTACGACGAGGGTCCCGAGTCGGTGGTGGTGCTCGATGGGCTCGAACTGGAACTCTTCCCGGGCGAGCGCGTAGCGATCGTCGGCAGTTCCGGCTCCGGCAAAAGCACCCTGCTGAACATGCTCGGCGGCCTGGATACGCCGAGCGAGGGCAGTGTCTGGCTGGCCGGCGAGCAGCTGTCGGCACTGAGCGAGACTGCGCGCGGGCTTTTGCGCAACCGCGCATTGGGCTTCGTCTACCAGTTTCACCACCTGCTGGCCGAGTTCACCGCGCTGGAGAACGTCTGCATGCCGCTGCTGATCGGCAAGACGTCGATTGCCGAGGCGCGTCAACGCGCGACTGCGTTGCTCGAGCGCGTTGGCCTGGGGCATCGGCTGAGTCACAAACCGTCCGAGCTGTCCGGTGGCGAGCGTCAGCGTGTGGCGATTGCCCGCGCCCTGGTCAACCGGCCCGGCCTGGTACTGCTCGACGAGCCAACCGGCAACCTCGATCAGCACACCGCCGAAGGCATTCAGGAGCTGATGCGTGAACTCAGCCGCGACTCCAATACCGCGTTTCTGGTGGTGACCCACGACATGCAGCTGGCACGCCAGATGGATCGCGTGCTCAGCCTGCAGGACGGCAAACTGGTGACCCTCTGATGTTTCGTCCGCTGAGTATCTTCATCGGCGCTCGCTACACACGGGCCAAGCGCCGCAACCATTTCATCTCCTTCATCTCGCTGACATCGATGATCGGCCTGGCGCTCGGCGTGCTGGCGATGATCGTGGTGCTGTCGGTCATGAACGGCTTCCAGAAGGAGATGAGCTCACGCATCCTCGGCATGGTGCCGCACGCTATGCTCTACGGTACCGAGCCGGTCGCCGACTGGCGTGCGTTGGCGGCCAAGGCCATGGCCAATCCGCAGGTGCAGGCTGCCGCGCCCTATGCCGAGCTGGAGGGCATGCTCTCGCATCGCGGGCTGATGCAGCCGATCCAGATCCACGGCATTGACCCGGCAGAAGAAGACAAGGTGTCGATCCTGCCCGAGCACATCCGCCAGGGCAGCCTGAGCAATCTGCAGCCCGGCGAATTCGGCGTGGTGATCGGCGATATCACCGCGCGGCGCTTCGGCTTGCAGGTGGGCGACAAGCTGACCTTGATCATCCCCGAGCTGAGCAGCGCTCCCGGCGGTGTCACCCCGCGCATGCAGCGCCTGAACGTTGCGGCGATATTCAAGGTCGGCGCCGAGCTGGACAGCTCGCTGGCCCTGATCAACGTCGCCGACGCAGCCGCCATGCAGCGTCTGCCAGATGGCACGGTGCCGGGTATTCGCCTGGCGCTGAAAGATCTGTACCAGGCGCCGCAGGTATCCAAGACACTGGCTGCCGAGTTGGGCGCGGGTTACCGCGCCGACGACTGGACCCACACCCAGGGCAGCCTGTTCAGTGCGATGAAAATGGAGAAGACCATGATCGGTCTGCTCCTGCTGCTGATCGTCGCGGTGGCGGCGTTCAACATCATCGCCACCCTGATCATGGTGGTCGCCGACAAGAGCGGTGATATCGCCATTCTGCGCACCTTGGGCGCCACGCCGCGACAGATCATGGCCATTTTCATGGTGCAGGGCTCGGTCATCGGCCTGGTCGGCACGCTGATCGGCACGGTGCTGGGCGTGCTGGCAGCGCTCAATGTCAGTGCGCTGGTGGCCTGGCTGGAGTCGTTCGCCGGGCAGCAGGTGTTGAGCTCCGATGTGTACTTCATCAGCAGCCTGCCATCTGACCTGCAGTGGCTGGACGTGGCGCTGATCTGCTCGGCAGCGCTGATCTTGAGCTTCCTTGCCACGCTCTATCCTTCATGGCGGGCAGCCCAGGTGCAGCCGGCCGAAGCGCTGCGCTACGAGTGACAAAAAAGCCGTCGGATTCGACGGCTTTTTTCGTTCTAGCCTTGCTGTGTCTGGCGGCGGCGTTCCTGGCGTTTGCGCCAGCTGCGCTGCACCCACCAGCGCCAGTACAACATGGTCAGCACGTAACCGAGTGCGGCGAGAATCAGGCCGGATACGAACGAGCCCAGCAGCAGCGGTTTCCACAGCAACGACAGTTCGGCGGTGATCCACTCCAGGCTGAGGTGGCTGGGCATGCGCACGGCGGGTGAGTTGCTCAGCCAGGCGCCGAATTTGTAGGTGCAGTAGAACACCGGTGGCATGGTGATCGGGTTGGTCAGCCAGACCAGGCCAATGGAGATCGGCAAGTTGGCGCGCAACGGGATGGCTACTGCGGCGGCGGCCAGCATCTGCATGGGCATGGGGATCATCGCCCAGAACAGGCCGATGGCCATGCCACGGGCTACCGAGTGACGGTTTAGATGCCAGAGATTGGGGTCGTGAATCAGTTTGCCGAGAAAGCGCAGGGACTTGTTACCCTTGATGCTGTCAGGGTTTGGCATGTAGCGCTTGAATAAACGACGCGGCATGAAGAGTCTCTGGGCAGGCAAAAAGCGCCGATATTATGCACGGAATCACCATCGCCAGCGCTTTCATATTGTGACCAGAGGTGAGTATTGGATCTGCTCACCAGCAGGGAGGAGTCATGCGGACAGGGATGTTGGCGCTGGCCTTGGGCCTGCTCACTTTGCGCTTTCTGCCAAGCCTGCCGCCGACGTGGCTGCTCCTGGCGGCCGCCTGCATCGGCCTGGCATTGCTGTTCTCACGGCTCTTTGCGCTGGGCTTTTTTGTGCTGGGATTGGCCTGGGCCTGCAGTTCGGCGCAATCGGCGCTGGATGATCGCCTCGATCCGCAGCTCGATGGCCGTACGCTGTGGCTGGAGGGACGGGTGGTCGGGCTGCCGGAGGTGTCCGCTGGTGTAGTGCGCTTTCAGTTCGAAGAGGCGCACTCGCGGCGCGCCGAGTTGCCGAAAAGAATGCGCCTGGCCTGGTACGGCGGGCCCGTGGTGCAGGGCGGCGAGCGCTGGCGTGTCGCGGTCAACCTGAAGCGCCCGCATGGCCTGGTGAACCCTCAGAGCTTCGATTACGAAGCCTGGCTGCTGGCTCAGCGCATTGGCGCCACGGGGACGATCAAGTCGGGTGAGCGTCTGGCCGCGGCGACGGGATTCGGCAGTTGGCGCGACAGTCTGCGTCAGCATCTGCTGGCCGTGCCGGCATTCCAGCGCCAAGGCGCCATTGCCGCGCTGGTACTTGGGGATGGATCCGGTCTGAGTACGAATGACTGGCGTCTGCTGCAGCACACCGGCACGGTCCATCTGATGGTCATTTCCGGGCAGCACATCGCGCTGCTGGCAGGTTTTCTCTATGGGCTGGTGGCATTGCTGGCCAGAGTCGGCGCCTGGCCGGCGCGTCTGCCATGGTTGCCCTGCGCCTGTGCGCTGGCCTTGAGCGGGGCCTTGGTCTATGGACTGCTGGCTGGTTTCGAGGTGCCGGTGCGCCGGGCCTGCGTGATGGTCGCGCTGGTACTGCTCTGGCGCATGCGCTTTCGTCATCTGGGCGCCTGGTGGCCACTGCTATTGGCCTTGCTTGTGGTGCTGCTGCTGGAGCCGCTGGCATCCTTGCAGCCGGGTTTCTGGTTGTCGTTCTCGGCGGTGGCGATTCTTGCCCTGGTGTTCGGCGGCCGGCTGGGCGCCTGGGGTTGGTGGCGTGGGCTGACGCGTGCGCAGTGGACCATGGCGATTGGCCTGTTGCCGATGATGCTGATTCTGGGTTTGCCGGTGAGCAGCAGCGGGCCGCTGGCCAATCTTATTGCCGTACCCTGGGTGGGACTGGTTGTGGTGCCGCTGGCGCTGCTGGGGACGCTGCTGTTGCCCGTGCCGCTGGTGGGCGAGGGGCTTCTGTGGCTGGCCGGCGGTGCGCTGTACCTGCTCTTCGAGTTGCTGGCTATCATCGCCGCTTGGCTGCCCGCCTGGTTACCGAGCAACCTGCCGCTGTGGGCCTGGTTGTTGGCCGCGTCGGGAGCGTTGCTGCTTCTGCTACCGGCCGGGGTGCCGCTGCGTCTGCCAGGCATTGCGCTGCTGTTGCCTGCATTGTTCCTGCCCGCCCAGCAGCTCAATGATGGGCGGGCCGATGTCTGGGTGCTGGACGTAGGGCAGGGACTGGCAGTGCTGGTGCGCACCCGCGAACACGCCTTGTTGTACGACGCGGGGCCGCGCTTTGGTGATTTCGACACCGGCGAGCGTATCGTCCTGCCTTCCTTGCGCGCACTCAATCTGCGACGTCTCGACCTGATGCTGCTCAGCCACGCCGACAATGATCACGCTGGCGGTGCAGCTGCGATCAAGGCTGCAATGCCGGTCGCCCGGGTGATCAGCGGAGAGCCGCAGCGGCTGGATGCGACGCTTGGCGCCGAAGCCTGCGAGTCGGCGCCGTCCTGGCAGTGGAATGGCGTGATGTTCCGCGTGTGGCAGTGGGAGCAGGGCAGAACCGGCAACCAGCGCTCCTGCGTGCTGCAGATCGATGCGGCGGGCGAGCGGCTGTTACTGACCGGGGATATCGACGTCCAGGCCGAGCGTGCGCTGCTGCAGGACGATTTCCCGCTGGCCTCGCGCTGGCTGCTGGCGCCGCATCACGGCAGTCGTACGTCATCGAGTCAGGCCTTCATCGATGCCGTCGCGGCGCAGCATGTGCTGATCACTCGCAGTCGCCACAATGCGTTCGGTCATCCCCATCCGCAGGTGCTGGCGCGCTACCAGGGTGCAGGCGTCGAAGTGCATGACACTGCATTGCGCGGCGCCCTGCATATTCGCCTGGGCGAGCAGGCCGCACCGCGTGGGTTGCGAAGCGAGCCACGTTTCTGGCGGGAAAAATGAGAACAGCAGCGGTCGGCGGGCGTTGCGCCCTATGCTAGAGTGGCGCCACTTTTTTGAGGGGGAATCTCTACCGTGTGGGAACTGGTCAAAGCTGGCGGCTGGATGATGCTGCCGATCATTCTCTGTTCCATTGTCGCGGCCGGTATCGTTGCCGAGCGCCTGTGGACCCTGCGGCCCGCCCGCGTTACCCCGGCCAATCTGCTGGCTCAGGTGTGGCGCTGGATCAAGGACAAGAAGCTCAACAACCAGAAACTCAAGGAACTGCGTGAGCATTCGCCACTCGGGCAGATCCTCGCGGCTGGCCTGGCCAACTCCAAGCATGGTCGCGAGATCATGAAAGAGTGCATCGAAGAGGCCGCGGCACGCGTCATCCATGACCTGGAACGCTACCTCAATGCCCTTGGCACCATTGCCGGCATCGCGCCGTTACTGGGCCTGCTCGGCACCGTCCTGGGCATGATCGAGATCTTCAGCTCCTTCATGGGCTCGGGCATGGCCAATGCGCCGGTGCTCGCCGGCGGTATCTCCAAGGCGCTGATCACCACGGCTGCCGGCCTGATGGTGGCGATCCCGGCACTGTTCTTCCATCGTTACCTGCAGCGTCGTGTCGACGAGTTGGTCGTGGGCATGGAGCAGGAGGCGATCAAGCTGGTGGAGATGGTACAGGGTGATCGCGACGTCGACCTGGGTGAGGGCAAGGCGTGAAATTCCGGCGCAAACCGCGGGAGAACGTCGAGATCAACCTGGCCCCGTTGATCGACGTGGTGTTCATCCTGCTCCTGTTTTTCGTGGTCACCACCACCTTCACCCGTGAAACCCAGCTCAAGGTCGACTTGCCCGAGGCTGCCAGCGGTACGCCGCCCGAGCAGACCGAGCTCAAGCAGGTCGAGGTGATAATTGGCGCCGACGGGGCTTATTCGGTGAACGGCAAGGCGCTGCTGGAGAGCAATCTGAGCAATCTGATGGCTGCACTGCAGAAGGAATCCGCTGGCGACAACAGTCTGCCGCTGATCATCAGTGCCGATGGCAAGACGCCGCACCAGTCGGTGATCACCGCCATGGATGCTGCCGGCAAGCTGGGCTTCGCGCACCTGCGCATCACCACGGTGGAAGCACAGGAAAGTCCGTAAGTGAGCGCTGCCGATCGCCTGCTCGAGGCCTGGTATCGCGGCCACCCGGCGCTGTCGTTGCTGCGCCCGCTGGAGTGGCTGTATCGCCGCGTGGTGCAGGCCAAGCGCGCGCGTTTCCTGGCTGGCGAGGGCGATATCTATCGTGCGCCGGTGCCGGTGCTGGTGGTGGGCAACATCACCGTCGGCGGTACCGGCAAGACGCCGCTGATCCTCTTTCTAATCGAACACTGCCGCGCCCGTGGCCTGAGGGTTGGCGTGGTCAGCCGTGGCTATGGTGCTACGCCGCCGAGCCTGCCATGGCGCGTGCGGGCCGAGCAGCCAGCCGCGCAGGGCGGTGACGAGCCGCTGCTGATCGTCCAGCGCAGCGGCGTGCCGCTGATGATCGACCCGGATCGCAGCCGCGCCGTGCGTGCGTTGCTGGCCGAGGAACCATTGGACCTGATCCTCTGCGACGACGGTCTGCAGCACTACCGTCTGGCGCGTGATCTGGAGCTGGTGCTGGTCGACGCTGCGCGCGGTCTGGGTAATCGCCGCTGCCTGCCGGCTGGGCCTTTGCGCGAGCCGGCCGAGCGCCTCGACGAGGTGGATGCCGTGCTGTTCAACGGCGCCGAGGCCGATCGCGCAGGCGGCTACGCCTTTCGCCTGCAACCGACTGCGCTGGTCAACCTGGCCAGTGGCGAGCGCGTCGGCCTGGATCACTTCCCGCCTGGCCAGCGCGTGCATGCCGTCGCCGGTATTGGCAACCCGCAACGTTTCTTCAATACCCTCGAAGCGCTAAACTGGCGGCCGGTTCCGCACCCCTTTGCCGACCATGCCCAGTACGATGCCGCGCGGCTCAGTTTCGAGCCGCCGCTGCCACTGCTGATGACGGAAAAGGATGCGGTGAAATGCCGGGCCTTCGCTGCCGCCGACTGGTGGTACCTAGCCGTCGACGCCGTGCCTACGCCGGCTTTCGTCGATTGGCTGGATGTGCAGCTGACCCGCCTCATACCGGGGTCTTGATGACCCCATCAAGGACTCCGCCATGGACCTTAAACTGCTCGACATCCTCGCCTGCCCGATCTGCAAGGGCCCGCTGCAGCTTTCCGAAGACAAGACCGAACTGATCAGCAAGGGGGCCGGCGTGGCTTACCCGATTCGCGATGGCATTCCGGTGATGCTGGAAAGCGAAGCGCGCACGCTGAACACCGATGAGCGTCTGGACAAGTAAATGAGCGCAGCCTTCACCGTCGTCATTCCCGCCCGTTACGCCTCCACCCGTCTGCCCGGCAAGCCGCTGCAGGACATCGCAGGCAAGCCCATGGTGCAGCACGTCTGGGAGCAAGCGAAGAAGAGTTCGGCCCAGCGCGTGGTGGTCGCCACCGATGACGCGCGCATCGTCGAAGCCTGCCAGGCCTTTGGTGCCGAGGTGCTGCTGACCCGCGAGGATCACAACTCCGGCACCGATCGCCTGGCTGAAGTCGCCACCCAGCTCGGTTTGCCGGCCGATGCCATCGTGGTCAACGTGCAGGGCGACGAACCGCTGATTCCGCCTGTGATAATCGATCAGGTGGCCGCCAACCTGGCGGCCAACCCGCAGGCCGGGATCGCCACGTTGGCCGAGCCCATCGAGGACGTCGCCGCGCTGTTCAACCCCAATGTGGTCAAGGTGGTTGCCGACAAGAACGGCCTGGCCCTGACCTTCAGTCGCGCGCCGCTGGCCTGGGCTCGCGATGCCTTCGCCAAGAGCCGTGAGGTGCTGCCGCAAGGCGTGCCGTATCGTCGTCACATCGGTATCTACGCCTACCGCGCCGGCTTCCTGCATGACTTCGTCGCCTGGGGCCCGTGCTGGCTGGAAGACACCGAATGCCTGGAGCAACTGCGCGCGCTGTACAACGGCGTGCGCATCCACGTTGCCGACGCCATCGAAGCGCCGGCTGCCGGGGTGGATACCGCCGAGGACCTGGAACGGGTTCGCCACCTGCTGGGGGCCTGATGAAGGTTCTTTTCGTCTGCCTGGGCAATATCTGCCGCTCGCCCACCGCCGAGGGCGTCTTCCGCCACAAGCTGCGCGCGGCCGGCCTGGAGGATCGTGTGCAGGTCGACTCTGCCGGGACCGGCGACTGGCACGTCGGCAAAGCGCCGGACAGCCGCACGCGGCAGGCTGCGTTGCGCCGCGGCTATGACCTGTCGGCGCAGCGTGCGCGTCAGGTCGAGGTCACCGACTTTCAGCGCTTCGACCTGATCCTGGCCATGGATCAGAGCAACCTGCGCAACCTCCAGGCATTGCGCCCGGCGAATGCCCGCGCCGATCTTGACCTGTACCTGCGCCGCTATGAGCTGGCGTTGGATGAGGTGCCTGATCCTTACTACGGCGGCGAAGACGGCTTCGAGCAGGTGCTGGATCTGATCGAGCAAGCCAGCGATGCGCTGCTGGTGGAAATCAAGGGGCGCCTGTGAGCCTGAATCTGCAGAATGACGTTTCGCTCAAGGCCTTCAACAGCTTTGGCGTGGATGTGCGTGCACGGCTGTTCGCCGAGGCGCATGACGATGGTGATGTACGTGAGGCCCTGAGTCTGGCGCTGCAGCAAGGTCTGCCGTTGCTGGTGATCGGCGGCGGCAGCAACCTGCTGCTCACCCGTGATGTCGAGGCGCTGGTGCTGCGCATGGCCAGTCGCGGCATTCGTATCCTCAGTGAGGATGGCGACCAGGTGCTGGTTGAGGCCGAAGCCGGCGAGCCCTGGCATCCCTTCGTGCAGTGGAGCCTGGCGCAGGGCCTGAGCGGCCTGGAAAACCTCAGCCTGATACCCGGGACCGTCGGCGCCGCGCCGATGCAGAACATCGGCGCCTACGGGGTGGAGATCAAGGATCTGTTCGCCGGCCTGACTGCGTTGGATCGGCAGACCGGCGAGCTGCGCGACTTTGGCCTGGAGGCGTGCGCCTTCGCCTATCGCGACAGCCTGTTCAAGCGTGAAGCCGGACGCTGGCTCATCCTGCGCGTGCGTTTCCGTTTGAGCCGCCTGGCTTCGTTGCGTCTGGATTATGGTCCGGTGCGTCAGCGTCTCGTGGAAATGGGTATCGAAGCGCCGACTGCGTCCGATGTCAGTCAGGCCATCTGCGCCATCCGCAGCGAAAAGCTGCCCAATCCGGTGGAGCTGGGCAATGCCGGCAGCTTCTTCAAGAACCCGGTGGTGGCGTTCGAACTGGCGGAGCGTATCCGCGCCGAGCATGCTGACCTGGTCAGCTATCCGGCAGGCGACGGCCTGGTCAAGCTGGCGGCGGGGTGGTTGATCGAGCGGGCAGGGTGGAAGGGCTTTCGCGACGGCGATGCCGGTGTGCATCGTTTGCAAGCGCTGGTGCTGGTTAACTACGGCCGGGCAACGGGGGCGCAGCTGCTGCAGCTTGCGCAGCGCATCCAGGCCGATGTGCTAGCGCGTTTTGGCGTGGAGCTGGAGATCGAGCCCAACGTTCTCTAAGGCTTGCTCGTGTAGAAACGGGCTGTTCAGAGCCTGCGCATGCGTCACCACCACAAAAAGCGGAAATGAAAAAGGGGATGCCTAGGCATCCCCTTTTTGCTGACCGCAGAATGATCAAACCTGAGGTTTGATCTCCTCTTTCTCGGCCTGTGCTTCTTCTTCCGGCTGCGCTTGCTCTACCGCTTCGCTCGCATTCTGCTCGCTGGCATCAGGGCTTTGCTCGGCAGCTTGCTCAGCGGCAGGGGCGGTTTCGACAGCGACGGTTTCAGCCTCTGCCGGAGCGCTTTGCTCCACGACCGGCGCAGCTTCTTCCACGGCCGGCGCTGCAGCTGCAGCTTCGGCGGCTTCGCGGGCCAGACGCTCAGCTTCGCGCTTGCGGCGACGCACTTCACGCGGATCGTTCGGCGCGCGGCCAGAGGCAGTGACCGGAGCCGCCGTGGCGGCAGGCGCTTCCTCTGCAGGCGCTGGAGCAGGCTCCTGAGCGACTTCTACAGCCGGTTCGGCTTGCACGACCGCTTCTGCGGCAGGCTCTTGCACGTCAGCAGGGGCTTCGGCAGTGGCGACAGGCTCTGCCTCGACCACGTTCTCTGCGACCGGAGCGGCCTCGACCACTTCACTCACGGTAGTCTCGGCTTGTGCCTCGACCGGTTGAGCGACAGGGGCTTCTTCAGCCTGAGCAGCCGGTGTTTCGGTGGCCGGCGCTTCGCTGGCAACGCTTTCGCTGCTGTCGACGCTTTCTGCAACCACGGCGGCAGCAGTGGCTACGGCAGCCGGAGCCGCGGCTTGCGCTTCGTTACCTGCAGCTTCACTGTTCTCGGCGCTTTCGATCAGGTTGCCATCGGCATCGCGCTGACGTTCGCGACGGTTGCTGCGACGGCGCTGGCCACGCGAACGGCGGCGCGGACGCTCGCCATCGTTGTTGTCCTGCTCATCGTCCTGCAGTTGCTCCTCGTTCGGCAGGGCTTCGTCCTGCACGGCTTCGGCCTGCTCAGCGCGTGGCTGACGCTCTTCGCGCGGCGGACGCTGACGCTCCTGGCGCTCGCCACGTGGCTGGCGCTCGGCGCGCTCTTCACGTTGCTCGTTAGCGGCAGCATCCAGCGGCTCGCGCAGTTCACGTACGCGCTCTTCACGCGGTGCACGCTCTTCGCGCGGCTTGCGCTCGCGGCGGTTTTCCTGGCCTTCACGCGGCTCGCGTGGGGCGCGTTCTTCACGCGGAGCACGCTCTTCGCGAGGCTGGCGCTCTTCGCGCGGTTCACGAGGCTGACGTTCTTCACGCGGGGCGCGTTCTTCACGAGGCTTGCGCTCTTCGTCGCGACGACCACCACGATTGCGGCTCTGCTGGCGACCATTGCGGCGCTCTTCGCGCGGCGGACGCTCGCTGCTCTTCTTCTCGACGACTGCTGGCTGGGCTTCTTCTTCCTTGCCGGCGAACAGGCTGACCAGCGACTTGACCAGGCCCTTGAACAGGCTCGGCTCAGGCGCCTTGGTCGGGGCCAGTGGTGCCGGTTGCGGCTCGGCAGCGACCGGCGCGCTGCTGCGCGGTGCAGCCTTGATCGCGGCTTCCTGGCGAACCAGGGTGCGCGTGGCGGCCGCCGGCTGGGCAGTTGCTTCTTCGGTTTCGGCAGTCGCGGCGATTTCGTAGCTGGTCTGGCCACTCAGCGCTTCCGGGCTGTCGTCACGCAGGCGCTGGACTTCGAAGTGCGGGGTTTCCAGGTGATCGTTCGGCAGGATCACGATACGCGCACGGGTGCGCAGTTCGATCTTGGTGATCGAGTTGCGTTTCTCGTTGAGCAGGAAGGCAGCGACCGGGATCGGTACCTGGGCACGCACTTCGGCGGTGCGATCCTTCAGCGCTTCTTCTTCGATCAGGCGCAGGATGGCCAGCGACAGGGATTCGACGTCGCGGATGATGCCTTGGCCGTTGCAGCGCGGGCAGACGATGCCGCTGGTCTCGCCGAGCGACGGACGCAGGCGCTGACGGGACATTTCCAGCAGGCCGAAGCGCGAGATGCGACCGACCTGAACGCGGGCACGGTCGGCTTCCAGTGCTTCACGCACCTTCTCTTCGACGGCGCGCTGGTTCTTCGCCGGGGTCATGTCGATGAAGTCGATGACGATCAGGCCGCCGATGTCACGCAGACGCAGTTGGCGGGCGATTTCCTCGGCCGCTTCCAGGTTGGTCTGCAGGGCGGTTTCTTCGATGTCGCTGCCTTTGGTGGCGCGCGCCGAGTTGATGTCGATGGAAACCAGGGCTTCGGTCGGGTCGATGACGATGGAGCCGCCGGACGGCAGCTTCACTTCACGTTGGAAGGCGGTTTCGATCTGGCTTTCGATCTGGAAGCGGTTGAACAGCGGCACGCTGTCTTCGTACAGCTTGATCTTGCTGGCGTACTGCGGCATCACCTGCTGGATGAAGCTCAGGGCTTCTTCCTGGGCTTCGACGCTGTCGACCAGCACTTCGCCGATGTCCTGGCGCAGGTAGTCGCGGATGGCGCGGATGATGACGTTGGATTCCTGGTAGATCAGGAACGGGGCAGGGCGGCTGGTGGAGGCTTCCTTGATGGCGCTCCACAGTTGCAGCAGGTAATCGAGGTCCCACTGCATTTCTTCGCTGGAGCGGCCCAGGCCGGCAGTGCGCACGATCAGGCCCATGTCGGCCGGAGCGTTGAGGCCATTCAGCGCTTCACGCAGTTCGTTGCGCTCTTCGCCTTCGATGCGGCGGCTGATGCCACCAGCACGCGGGTTGTTCGGCATCAGCACCAGATAACGACCGGCCAGGCTGATGAAGGTGGTCAGGGCGGCGCCCTTGTTGCCGCGCTCCTCTTTCTCGACCTGGACGATGACTTCCTGGCCTTCCTTGAGCACGTCCTTGATGTTGACGCGGCCGCCTTCGGGGGCTTTGGAGAAGTATTCGCGGGAGATTTCTTTGAGGGGGAGGAAGCCGTGGCGTTCGGAACCGAAATCGACGAAAGCGGCTTCAAGGCTGGGTTCAACGCGGGTGATGCGGCCTTTGTAGATGTTGGCCTTTTTCTGTTCGCGGGCGCCGGACTCGATGTCCAGGTCGTAGAGTTTTTGGCCATCTACCAGGGCAACACGCAACTCTTCGGGCTGAGTTGCGTTAATTAGCATTCTTTTCATGTGGTACCAATGGGTTCCGGGCTAGCGGAAGCCACGTTAGGCACACACGACTCTCAGGGTCGGTGTCAGGCGCGTCAGAAACGGTCGTAAATCGTTCCACTGTCTAGCGACGGTCAGCCAATATCGGCTGCGGTCGCGACGGACGTCTCCTGCTTGCTGTGGTGACAGAAAGCACTCAGTCAGGAGGAGGAATCAACTGGCGGTAGCGGACGAGATAAGGCGTCTTTGATCAAGCGATGTGCTACGCAGTCCGACAGTTGTACATCTCCACCCTACACGTATCGCTGAAAATCGGGTGCCGCGCGCGGATTCCGCAGCGGTTGTCATTTACCGCGACCGCCCGGCGGGCGAATCGCGCATCATACTCAAGGCTTTATTTCCGAAGTCTTCGTGGCCTTTTGCGGCCTTTCTAACCTGAAGAATCCGTCGGACGGCCTCACGTCCCAATAGGTTTGCGCGGGCAGGGGATGGCAAGTTTGGCAATCATCCGCAAGCCAGTCCGCTTTTGGCGGCGTTCGCGACTATAGCAGCAATGATTAAGTGCTTCAATTCCATAAAAAATTGTTATGATTGCGCGATGACTACTCCTGCCTCTCCAACCTCCGGCGTTCAGCTGATCGAGGTTGCACCGGAACTCGCCGGCCAACGCATCGACAACTTCCTCAGGACACAGCTCAAGGGCGTGCCCAAGACCCTGATTTACCGCATTCTGCGCAAGGGTGAAGTGCGTGTTAACAAGGGGCGCATCAAGCCCGAGTACAAGCTTCAGGCCGGCGACATCGTGCGCGTGCCACCGCTGCGCCTGGCCGAGCGCGATGAGCCCGAACCGCTCGCGCAGGGGCTGCTCGAGCGCCTCGAAGCGGCCATCGTCTTCGAGGACAAGGCGCTGATCGTGCTGAACAAACCGGCTGGCATCGCCGTGCACGGCGGCAGTGGCCTGAACTACGGAGTGATCGAGGCGTTCCGCCAGTTGCGCCCCGATGCCAAGGATCTGGAGCTGGTGCACCGTCTGGACCGCGATACGTCGGGCCTGCTGATGATCGCCAAGAAACGCAGCATGCTGCGTCATCTGCATGAGGCGCTGCGCGGTGACGGTGTCGACAAGCGTTACATGGCGCTGGTGCGCGGCCATTGGGCGACGGCCAAGAAGCAGGTCAATGCGCCGCTGCAGAAGAGCAACCTGCGCTCTGGTGAGCGCATGGTCGAGGTCGATGATCAGGGTAAGGAGGCGCTGACGCTGTTCCGCGTGCTGCGCCGCTTCGGCGAGTTCGCCACCCTGGTCGAGGCCAAGCCGGTCACCGGGCGCACCCACCAGATTCGCGTGCATGCCAAGCATGCCGGGCACTCCATTGCGGGTGACTCCAAGTACGGCGATGACGAATTCACCCGTGAGATTCGCGAGCTGGGCGGCAAGCGTCTGTTCCTGCATGCCTATGAGCTGCATGTGCCGTTGCCCGATGGTGGTGTGCTGAAGCTCGAGGCGCCGGTGGACGATATGTGGGCCAGGACCCTGGAGCGCTTGAGTGCCTGACTATCAGCTGCTGATCTTCGATTGGGATGGCACGCTGGTTGACTCCATCGGCCGCATCGTCGAGGCCATGCATCGCGCTGCTGACGTGGCGGGTGTGCCGCGCTGCAGTGATGGTGCAGTGCGCGGCATCATCGGTCTGGAGCTGGGCGTGGCGATTCGCACACTCTATCCGGAACTCGACGAAGCGCCGCGCATCGAAACCATCCGCCGTGCCTACAGTGAGCAGTATCTGGCGCTGGAGACCGAGCCGTCGCCGCTGTTCGAAGGCGTGCGCGAGTCGCTCGAAGTCTTTCGTGAGCAGGGCTATCGTCTTGCGGTAGCGACCGGCAAGGGGCGCAAAGGGCTGCATCGGGTGCTGGCTGACAAGGGTTGGCTGGATTACTTCGATATCACCCGTTGCGCTGACGAGACGGCGAGCAAACCGGATCCTTTGATGCTGCACGAGATTCTCGCGCATTGCCGCATGCCGCCCGAGCGGGCACTGATGGTGGGGGATTCCACCTTCGACCTGCTGATGGCGCGCAACGCCGGTATGGATGCGGTAGCGGTCGGCTTTGGTGCGCAGCCGCTGTCGGTGCTGCGCGAGTGTTCGCCGCGTTTGGCGATCAACGAATTCAATGAGCTGCGTGCGTGGCTGGAAGGCCGTCACGCGCAGCATCTAATCGGGGAGAGAGAACATGTCGGATGAGTGGAAGTCATCGTCTTCGTCGGGCGAGGATGCCAAAAGCTGGAAGCTGCTGGAGAAGGCGCTGCTGTCCAGTGTTCAGGAGCAGCGTCGTTCGCGCCGCTGGGGCATTTTCTTCAAGTTGTTGACCTTTATCTATCTGTTCGGTGCGCTGGCGCTGGTGCTGCCGATGCTCGACCTGAAGTCGGCCTCGACCACTACCGCGCATACGGCGCTGATCGAAATTCGCGGGATGATCGCCGATCGCGAGGAGGCCAGTGCCGACAAGGTGGTGAGCAGTCTGCGTGCCGCCTTCGAGGACGCCAACACCAAAGGTGTGATCCTGCGCATCAACAGTCCGGGTGGCAGTCCGGTGCAGTCCGGTTACATCTATGACGAGATTCGTCGTTTGCGCGCCGAGTATCCGCAGACCAAGGTCTATGCGGTGATCAGTGATTTGGGCGCTTCCGGTGCTTATTACATCGCCAGTGCGGCCGATGAAATCTATGCCGACAAGGCCAGTCTGGTTGGCTCCATCGGTGTCACGGCCGCCAGCTTCGGCTTTGTCGAGACCATGCAGAAGCTGGGTGTCGAGCGCCGCGTTTACACCTCGGGTGAGCACAAGGCCTTCCTCGATCCGTTCCAGCCACAGAAGGAAGAGGAAACCCGCTTCTGGAAAACCGTGCTGGACACCACTCATCGCCAGTTCATCGATAGCGTGAAGAAGGGGCGCGGTGATCGTCTCAAGGCTGACGAGCATCCCGAGTTGTTTTCAGGTCTGGTCTGGTCCGGTGAGCAGGCGCTGCAGTTGGGCTTGATCGATGCGCTGGGTAGCGCCAGCTATGTGGCGCGTGAGGTGATCGGCGAGAAGGAGATGGTCGATTACACGCAGCGTGACACGCCGTTCGATCGTTTCGCCAAGCGCCTGGGTACCAGTGTGGCGGATCGCATTGCGCTGTGGATGGGCTTTCAGGGGCCAACGCTGCGCTGATGTCCAGACAAGGCCCGCGCAGCGGGCCTTGTTCGTTGATGGCTCAGGGAATCTCGACGCCTTCGTTCAGCAGCATGTCCACCAGGCGAATCAGTGGTAGGCCGACCAGGCTGGTCGCGTCCTCGCCTTCGGTGCTGCGGAACAGGCTGATGCCCAAACCTTCGGACTTGAAGCTGCCGGCGCAGTCGAATGGCTGCTCGCGCTGCAGGTAGCGCAGGATCTGCGTGTCGCTCAGCGGGCGAAAATGCACGGTGAAGGGCACGCAGTCTACCTGGCAGTTGCCGTTACTGGCGTTGAGCAGCGCCAGGCCGGTCAGGAAGGTAACGCTGCTGCCGCTGGCGGCGCGCAGTTGCTGCTGGGCTCTCGGCAGGTCGTGGGGCTTGCCGAGTATCTGTCCGTCGCCGAGCACCGCAACCTGGTCCGAGCCGATGATCAGGTGGTCGGTGTGGCTGGCGGCCAGGGCGCGGGCTTTTTCTTCGGCCAGGCGTTTGACCAGGTCGATGGCAGCTTCGCCGCTCTGGCGGGTTTCGTCGATGCTCGGCGATTGCCAGGTGAAGGGTAGTTGCAGGCGTTCGAGCAGCTCGCGGCGGTAGGGTGAGCTGGAGGCGAGCAGCAGCGCGGACATGTTCTCTTCCTTTATATGGGTAGGCGGGCAATTCTACTGATCGCCAGTGCTTGAGGGCACCTCTAAACGTAGGCGACGACTGCGGGGTGCAGGAGTAGGGCGAAGCAAGAGGCCCGAGCCGAGGCGGCCAGTGCTATGCCGATGGTGGCCCCACAAAAGCAGGCGAAGAGGCGCAGTTTACCTGTTGTAGATGAGCCTTTGATTCGCTTCGCTCACCCCCCCCCTTTCGGGGTCGTGCTAAGGCGCGTTCAATCCTCGGTTGCGGGCCTGTTTTTAACGCCGCGATGGCAGCGCAGGTAGTTTTTCGAGCGGCCCTTGAATACAGGCTGAATTTCCTTTGACACGGACAGGGTGCATCCCTAGAATGCTGCGCCTATGTTGAATGGGCCGATTCCACCTCACGTTGATCCGCGCAAGCTCGCCGACCGCGAAGCTACCCTCGAAGGGCAGCTCGATCTGGCCAGCCTGCCGCGTCTCTGCGACCCGCTTGCCGATACGGCAGGTCAGGTGCAGGCGAAGTTTCACTTCGCCCGTGATGAGCAGAAAACTGTGGTTATCCGCAGTGAGCTCGAGGTTGAGGTCAAAATGGTCTGCCAGCGTTGTCTGGAGCTGGTCGCGCTACCCATCCGCAGCGAATGTGAATACGCCGTGGTCCGGGTTGGAGCGAACACTCAGTCCTTGCCGAAGGGCTACGACGTGCTGGAAGTGGGTGAAGAGCCGCTGGAGCTGTTTGGTCTGGTCGAGGATGAATTACTTCTCGCCCTGCCGATCGTTCCTGCTCATGCCCCAGGTGATTGCCAGCAGCCGGACGGTCTCGATGAGCCCGAGCCGGGCGAGGACGAGGTATCGCGGTCCAACCCGTTCAGTGTATTGGCGCAGTTAAAGCGTGACCCAAACGTTTAGGAGTTAATGAGTTATGGCTGTTCAGCAGAACAAAAAATCCCGTTCCGCCCGCGACATGCGTCGTTCGCACGACGCTCTCGAGGCCAGCACCCTGTCCGTAGAGAAGAGCACCGGTGAAGTTCACCTGCGCCACCACGTTTCTCCGGAAGGCGTTTACCGCGGTCGCAAAGTGATCGACAAGGGCGCTGACGAGTAATCCTTGTCCGCCTCGATCATCGCGATTGATGCAATGGGTGGGGACTTCGGTCCCCACTGCATTGTCCCGGCCTGCATTTCTGCGTTGGCCGAATTCCCCTCGCTGCACCTGGCCCTCGTCGGTCAAGCTCCCCTCATCGAAGAACAGCTCGCTCGCCAGTCCGGCGTCGATCGCTCGCGTCTGCAGGTTCATCACGCCAGTGAAGTGATCGGCATGGACGAACGTCCGGCCCAGGCGCTGCGTGGCAAGCCAGATGCTTCGATGCGCGTGGCGCTGGAGTTGGTGCGTCAGCGTCAGGCGCATGCCTGTGTCAGTGCGGGCAATACCGGCGCGCTGATGGCGCTCTCGCGTTATGTGCTGAAGACGCTGCCGGGCATCGATCGGCCGGCGATGGTCAGCCCGATTCCCACCGAGCGCGGTCACTGCTACCTGCTGGACCTGGGCGCCAATGTCGATTGCAGCGCCGAGCATCTCTATCAGTTCGCGATCATGGGCGCCGTGGCGGCCGAGACGCTGGGTGTGTCTTGGCCACGCGTCGCCTTGCTCAATGTCGGCACCGAAGACATCAAGGGCAATCAGCAGGTCAAGCTGGCGGCCAACATGCTGCAGCAGGCGCATGGGCTGAACTTCATCGGCTACATAGAGGGCGATGGCATGTATCGCGGCGAAGCCGATGTCGTGGTATGCGACGGTTTCGTGGGCAATATCCTGCTCAAATCCAGCGAGGGCCTGGCCAAAATGATCACCGGGCGGGTCGAGACGCTGTTCAGCGACGGGTTGTTCGCTCAGGCGATTGGTGCCCTGGCGATGCCGCTCTTGCGTCGCCTCAAGGCCGACCTGGCGCCGGCGAGGCACAATGGCGCGAGCTTCCTCGGTCTGCAGGGCATCGTGGTCAAGAGCCATGGCGCGGCAGGGCAGGAGAGTTTTCAGAGTGCCATTCGCTGCGCGTTGCGCGAAGTGCAGGAAAATCTGCCGCAGCGACTGCATGGTCGCCTTGAGGATCTGTTGCTGTAAACTCGTCACGTTTTCAGGGCGCTGGCTGCGACGGAATGTGACCGCGGCACGCTGCCTGTCATCCAACTGTCAGTTTGCTGCGCCAGGCTCGCCTGGCGCTGGTTTTTCGACTCAAGGGACTTATTCATGTCTGCATCCCTCGCATTCGTCTTCCCCGGTCAGGGTTCGCAAGCCCTGGCCATGCTCGCCGATCACGGCGCCCAGCAGAAGCTGGTGCTCGATACGTTTGGCGAAGCTTCCGAAGCGCTCGGCTACGACCTCTGGGCGCTGACCCAGCAGGGCCCGGAAGAGCAACTGAACCAGACCGACAAGACCCAGCCGGCCATTCTCACTGCCTCCATCGCCCTGTGGCGTCTGTGGCAGGCCGAGGCTGGTGCCAAGCCAGCGTTCGTCGCAGGTCACAGCCTGGGTGAATACTCCGCGCTGGTCGCCGCTGGCAGCATCGCTTTCGCTGATGCCGTGAAGCTGGTTGAACGTCGCGGTCAATTGATGCAGCAGGCCGTTCCGGCCGGGCAGGGCGGCATGGCCGCCATTCTCGGCCTGGAAGACGCCGACGTGCTGGCCGCCTGCGCCGAAGCGGCGCAGGGCGATGTGGTCAGTGCGGTGAACTTCAACGCACCTGGTCAGGTAGTGATCGCCGGTAGCGCCGCTGCTGTCGAGCGCGCCATCGAGGTGTGCAAGGCCCGTGGCGCCAAGCGTGCCATGGCGCTGCCAGTCAGCGTGCCGTCGCATTGCGCGCTGATGAAGCCGGCTGCCGAGCGTTTTGCCGAGTCGGTGGAAGCGCTGAGCTGGCAGGCACCGCAGATTCCGCTGGTGCAGAACGTCAGCGCGGCCGTGGTATCTGATCTGGCTACGCTGAAAGCCGACCTGCTGGCGCAGCTGTACAGCCCGGTGCGCTGGGTCGAGTCCATGGTGCGTCTGTCCGAGCAAGGCGTGACCGAGCTGGTCGAGTGCGGCCCGGGCAAGGTGCTGAGCGGTCTGAACAAGCGCTGCGTCAAAGGCATCAACACATACAACCTGGATACCCCCGATGCTTTCGCCGCTGCTCGCGCTGCGTTGGCTTGAGAAAGGAGAACGAACATGAGTCTGCAAGGTAAGGTCGCGCTGGTTACTGGCGCCAGCCGTGGTATCGGTCAGGCAATCGCCCTGGAACTGGGTCGTCAGGGCGCTATCGTGATTGGCACCGCTACCAGTGCCTCGGGTGCCGAGCGCATTGCCGAAACCCTCAAGGCCAATGGCGTCGAAGGCGCCGGTCTGGTGCTCGACGTGAGCAACGACGAATCGGTTGCCACCACCCTCGAACACATTCAGCAACATCTTGGTCAGCCGCTGATCCTGGTCAATAACGCCGGTATCACCCGCGATAATCTGATGCTGCGCATGAAGGATGACGAGTGGCATGATGTCATCAACACCAACCTGAACAGCCTCTACCGTCTGTCCAAGGCTGTGCTGCGTGGCATGACCAAAGCGCGTTTCGGGCGCATCATCAACATCGGCTCCGTCGTTGGGGCCATGGGTAATGCTGGTCAGGTCAACTACGCTGCTGCCAAGGCCGGCCTGGAAGGCTTCAGCCGCGCTCTGGCGCGTGAAGTGGGTTCGCGCGGTATCACGGTCAACTCGGTGGCGCCTGGTTTCATCGACACCGATATGACCCGTGAGCTGCCGGAAGGCCAGCGCGATGCGTTGCTGACGCAGATTCCGCTGGGTCGTCTGGGTCAGGCTGAAGAGATCGCCAAGGTAGTCGGTTTCCTGGCTTCCGATGGCGCTGGTTACGTCACTGGGGCTACTATCCCGGTGAACGGCGGTATGTACATGAGCTAAAAAGGGCGCCTCTGAATGTTCGGAGGCACTCGAATGTGACGCGAGCCATCAGAAAACTGTCATAGTGGCTGTCTAAAATCCGTTATAAAGCTGCAACAGGTTTATAGACAGATCGTTGAAGTGTTCCTGGGGGCTCCCCGGCATTCAGCTTGAAATGCTAAAAACCCTTTCTATACACTTGGCCGCTACCAGCTGCCTGGATTTGTCCAATAGGAGTGAAAACAAGGTATGAGCACCATCGAAGAACGCGTCAAGAAAATCGTTGCTGAGCAACTTGGCGTCAAGGAAGAGGAAGTCACCAACAGCGCTTCCTTCGTTGAAGACCTGGGTGCCGACTCTCTTGACACCGTTGAGCTGGTGATGGCTCTCGAGGAAGAATTCGAGACCGAGATCCCGGACGAGCAAGCTGAGAAGATCACCACCGTTCAGGAAGCGATCGACTACGTGACTGCCCACGCGCAATAAGTCACCGTCAGCTTTCTGACTGAGAAAAGCCGCACTCCCCTAATCAGGCGTGCGGCTTTTCTTTACGTGCAGGGCGCATGTCGCGCCTGAGTAGAACAAGAGGAGATTGCTGTGTCGCGTAGACGCGTCGTGGTTACCGGTATGGGCATGTTGTCGCCGCTGGGTAACGATGTGCCGAGCAGCTGGCAGGGCATTTTGGCCGGGCGCAGTGGCATCGGTCTGATCGAGCATATGGACCTGTCCGCCTACTCCACCCGTTTTGGCGGATCGCTCAAGGGCTTCAACGTCGAGGAATATCTGTCCGCCAAAGAGGCGCGCAAGCTCGACCTGTTCATCCAGTATGGTCTTGCTGCCAGCTTCCAGGCTGTGCGTGATTCCGGGCTGGAAATCACCGACGCCAATCGTGAGCGGATCGGTGTGGTCATGGGCTCCGGCATCGGCGGCCTGACCAATATCGAGAACAACTGCAAATCGTTGCATGAGCAGGGGCCGCGACGCATTTCGCCGTTCTTCGTGCCAGGCTCGATCATCAACATGATTTCCGGCTTCCTGTCGATCCACCTGGGTCTGCAGGGGCCGAACTATGCCATTGCCACGGCGTGCACCACCGGCACGCATTGCATTGGCATGGCCGCGCGCAACATTGCCTACGGCGAAGCCGATGTGATGGTTGCAGGCGGCGCCGAGATGGCAGCCTGCGGCCTGGGTATGGGCGGCTTCGGTGCCGCACGTGCGCTGTCGACGCGCAACGACGAGCCGACCAAGGCCAGCCGTCCGTGGGACAAGGGCCGTGACGGCTTCGTGCTGTCCGACGGCTCCGGTGCCCTGGTGCTGGAAGAGCTGGAGCACGCCAAGGCGCGTGGCGCCACCATCTACGCCGAGCTGATCGGCTTTGGCATGAGTGGCGATGCCTTCCACATGACCTCGCCACCCGAAGATGGTGCGGGGGCAGCGCGCTGCATGTCGGCGGCCCTGCGTGATGCAGGCATCAATGCCGATCAGGTGCAGTACATCAACGCGCACGGCACCTCGACCTCTGCCGGCGACAAAGCTGAAGTCGCAGCGGTGAAAAGCGTGTTCGGTGATCACGCCCACAAGCTGTCGGTCAGCTCGACCAAGTCCATGACCGGTCACCTGCTCGGTGCTGCGGGCGCGGTGGAAGCGATCTTCTGCGTGCTGGCGCTGCGTGATCAGGTCGCACCGCCGACCATCAACCTGGACGAGCCAGACGAAGGCTGCGACCTGGACTTCGTGGCGCACCAGGCCAAGGCCATGCCGATCGAAATCGCCCTGTCGAACTCCTTTGGTTTTGGTGGCACCAACGGCTCGCTGCTGTTCCGTCGGTATCACGGTTGATGCTGAGCTGGGTCAACGGCGCGCCCGGCGAGCAGTTGTCGGTTCGTGACCGTGGCCTGGCTTACGGCGATGGTCTGTTCGAGACCATCGCCGTGCGTGGCGGGCGCATCCCGCTACTGGCGCGGCATATGACGCGCCTGGCCGATGGTTGTCGGCGGTTGTCCATCCCTCTCGATCTGCTCCTCATGGAGCGTGAGCTGCAGGCGTTCGCCCAGCAGGTGGGTGAGGGTGTGGCCAAACTCATCGTCACCCGCGGCGAGGGGCAGCGCGGCTATGCGCCACCACAACCCTGTCAGCCACTGCGCATCCTGCAGGCCGCAGCGGCGCCGCAGTACCCCGTTGCCCATGCCGAACAGGGCGTGCGTCTATTTCCCTGCGTCACTCGTTTGGCCGAGCAGCCGGCGCTGGCCGGGCTCAAGCACCTCAATCGACTGGAGCAGGTGTTGGCGCGCGCCGAGTGGCAGGACGCCGAGTACGCCGAGGGCCTGATGCGGGACAGCAGTGGGCGGGTCATCGAGGGCGTTTACAGCAATCTGTTTCTCGTCGTCGACGCTGGGCTGGTGACGGCCGATCTGTCGCGCTGTGGCGTGGCCGGGGTGATGCGAGCCGAGATCCTGCAGCAGGCGCGGGTGCTCGGGTTGTCCATCGAGTTACGCGATATTTCCCTCGACGAACTGCTGGATGCCGATGAAGTCTTTCTCTGCAACAGCCTTTACGGCATCTGGCCTGTACGGGCGCTGCAAGAGCGACACTGGTCGGTCGGGCCGCTCACCCGTAAACTGCAGGCCATCGTCTGCGACCTACTGAGTAAATAACTGGTGCTACGCAAGATCTTGGTGCTGCTCGAGTGCGGCGTGCTACTGGCTGCGCTGCTGGTAGTCGTTGCCGCCTGGCAACAGCAGAGGGCGCTCGAACAGCCCCTGCATCTGAATGAAGAAATGCTTCTGGAGGTGCCCTCTGGCGCGACCCCGAGCGGGTTGCTCAATCGCCTCGAAGCGCAGGGCGTGATCGACAACGCCTTCTGGTTGCGTCTTTACTGGCGTTTCAATCTGCGTGGTCCGGCCATGCACAGCGGCGAATATCGCCTGCTTCCACAGCAGACTGCGCGAGACATGCTTGGCCTGTGGCAACGTGGCGAGGTGGTGCAGTACAGCCTGACGCTGGTCGAGGGCTGGAATTTCCGGCAGGTACGTGCGGCCCTGGGACGCCAGGAGCGTCTGGAGCAGCGTCTGGCCGATCTCACCGATGCCCAGTTGATGGAGCGTCTGGGCATGGCCGGGCAGAATCCGGAGGGGCGTTTCTTTCCCGATACCTATCGCTACGTGCGTGGCATGAGCGACGAGGACCTGCTCAGGAAGGCCAGCGCGCGCCTGGAAAGCGTACTGGACGAAGAGTGGCAGCAGCGTGCCGAGGGCTTGCCGTATCGCGAGCCCTACGATGCGCTGATCATGGCCTCGATGATCGAGAAGGAAACCGGCGTGCCCGAGGAGCGTGGCGAAATCGCCGGTGTATTCGTCCGTCGTCTGCGCATGGGCATGCGCCTGCAGACCGACCCGACGGTGATCTACGGTATGGGCGAGCGCTACAACGGCCGCATCACCCGTGCCGACCTGCGTACGCCGACGCCCTATAACACCTACACCATCGACGGCATGCCGCCGACGCCCATCGCCATGGTCGGCCGCGAGGCGATCAACGCCGCGCTCAACCCGCTCGATGGCCGCTCTCTGTATTTCGTCGCGCGAGGTGACGGTAGCCACGTGTTCTCCAACACCCTGGCCGAGCACAATCGCGCGGTGCGCGAGTATCAGCTCAAGCGTCGCGCCGACTACCGCTCCAGCCCCGCGCCGCGCGCGGCGGCCGAAACTGAATAAGGGCAATCCGTGACCGGTCTGTTTATTACTCTGGAAGGCCCGGAAGGCGCCGGCAAGAGCACCAACCGCGAGTACCTGGCCGAGCGCCTGCGCGAGCGCGGCATCGACGTGCTGCTGACCCGTGAGCCCGGCGGTACGCCGCTGGCTGAGCGTATCCGTGAGCTGCTGCTCGATCCCAGTGATGAAGCGATGACAGCCGATACCGAGCTGCTGCTGGTTTTTGCTGCCCGCGCCCAGCATCTGCAGCAGGTGATTCGCCCTGCATTGGCCAGGGGCTGTGTGGTGCTGTGCGATCGTTTCACCGATGCCACCTACGCCTACCAGGGTGGCGGCCGTGGCCTTAGCATCGAGCGCATCGCCCAGCTGGAACAGTTCGTCCAGGGTGAGCTGCGCCCTGATCTGACGCTGATCTTCGATCTGCCGATCGAGATCGGTCTGGCTCGTGCTGCGGCTCGTGGACGTCTGGATCGTTTCGAGCAGGAAGGCCGTGGCTTCTTCGAGGCCGTACGCCAGGCCTACCTGCAGCGCGCCGCGCAGGCGCCACAGCGCTATCGCGTGCTGGATGCCGGGCAGACCCTGGCCCAGGTGCAGGGCGATATCGACGCCTTGTTGCCGAGCCTGCTGGAGGCCTGCCGTGGCTGAGGTCTACCCCTGGCAGCAATCGCTCTGGCAGCAGCTGGCCGGACGCACGCAGCATGCCCATGCCTATCTGCTGCATGGCCCGACCGGTATCGGCAAGCGCGCGCTGGCCGAGCGTCTGATGGCGCGCCTGCTGTGCCTGGCGCCCAATGGCCTGGATGCCTGCGGTAACTGCAAATCCTGTCATCTGCTGGCTGCCGGTACCCATCCGGACAACTTCGTGCTCGAGCCCGAGGAGGCGGACAAGCCGATCAAGGTCGATCAGGTGCGTGAGCTGGTCGAGTTCGTGGTGCAGACCGCGCAGCTCGGCGGACGCAAGGTGGTGCTGCTGGAACCGGCCGAGGCGATGAACCTCAATGCCGCCAATGCGCTGCTGAAAAGCCTGGAAGAGCCCTCCGGCAATACCGTGCTGCTGCTTATCAGCCACCAGCCCAGCCGTCTGCTGCCGACCATCAAGAGCCGTTGCGTGCAGCAGGCCTGTCCGTTGCCGAGCGAGGCGATGAGCCTGACCTGGCTGGCCCAGGCGCTGCCCGAACTGGGTGACGATGAGCGCGCCGACCTGCTGACTCTAGCGGCGGGGTCGCCACTGGCTGCCGTTCGCCTGCAGGCTCAGGGGGTACGCGAGCAGCGCGCGCAGGCAGTGGAGGGGGTAAAGAAACTGCTCAAGCAGCAGATTTCGCCGAGCCAGTTGGCGGAAAGCTGGAATGCGCTGCCGCTGAATCTGCTGTTCGACTGGTTCTGTGACTGGGCGCAGCTGATGCTGCGCTACCAGCTGACCAAGGACGAGGAAGGGCTGGGCCAGGCCGACATGCGCAAGGTGGTGCAGTACCTGGCGGACAAAAGCGCGCAGGCCAAGGTGCTGGCCATTCAGGAGTGGCTGCTGATGCAGCGGCAGAAGGTGATGGGTAAAGCCAACCTCAATCGCGTGTTGCTGCTGGAGGCCTTGCTGGTGCAGTGGGCCGCTCTACCGGGACAGGATCGCGGTTGAGCCGAGTCGGGTAGCAGGATTCGGCAGGCCGTCACATTCTGCTGGCTGCCTGCCACCCGGTTGTTTGCGCATGAGTATGAACAGGCCCTAGAATCAGCCATTAAGCAATAAACGCCAGGAATGCGCTGATGAGCCTGCCACCCAATCTGGGTCCCCGTAACGGAATTCTGTCCCTGACCATCAAGGATAAGTCCGTGCTGTACGCGGCCTACATGCCTTTCATCAAGAATGGCGGTCTCTTCATTCCCACCAACAAGAGCTACAAGCTCGGTGACGAAGTGTTCATGCTGCTCAACCTGATGGACGAGCCGGAGAAGATTCCGGTTGCCGGCAAGGTGGTGTGGATCACCCCGAAGGGCGCTCAGGGCAACCGCGCCGCTGGTGTCGGTGTGCAGTTCAACGATGGCGACAACACCGCGCGCAACAAGATCGAAACCTACCTCGCCGGTGCGCTGAAGTCTGATCGGCCGACCCATACGATGTAAGTCTTCTGGCCGCGAACTCGTATCGTCGGGGCTAAAGTCCCTCCCACACGACCAGGCACCTGCTGCTTTCGATTACAATTCGGGCTTTCCCTTTGCCCGAGTTTTCCCGCTGTGCTGATCGACTCCCATTGCCACCTTGATCGTCTCGACCTCGCTGCCCACGGTGGCTCGCTGGATGCTGCCCTGGATGCGGCGCGTGGCGCCGGCGTAGGCCACTTTCTGTGCATCGGCGTCAGCGCTGACAATGCCGCCACGGTCAAGGGCCTGGCCGAACGTTATGACGATGTCGATTGCTCGGTGGGAGTGCATCCGCTGGATCTGCAGCCGGGTGCGGCGCCAGCGCTGGACTGGCTAGTCGGTGAGCTGGCGCATCCGAAGGTTGTCGCCATCGGCGAAACCGGCCTGGATTACCACTACGAGCCGGAGTCTGCGGCACTGCAGCAGGCCTCCTTCCGTCTGCATCTGGAGGCCGCGCGCATCACTGGCAAGCCGGTGATCGTGCATACCCGTGAGGCCCGTGCCGACACCCTGGGGCTGCTGTGCGAAGCGGCGTTGCCACAGGCCGGCGTACTGCATTGCTTCACCGAAGACTGGGAAATGGCCAAGGCCGCGCTGGATATCGGCTTCTACATTTCCCTGTCGGGCATCGTCACCTTCCGCAACGCCGAAGCGCTGCGTGAAGTGGCGCGTCAGGTGCCGGCCGATCGTCTGCTGGTGGAGACCGACTCGCCCTACCTGGCACCGGTACCGCACCGTGGCAAGCCCAACCTGCCGCAGTACGTGCGTGAGGTCGCCGAGTACCTGGCCGTGCTGCGCGGGGTGAGCTACGAGGCGCTAGCCGAGCAGACCTCGAACAACTTCAAGCGTCTGTTCCCGCTGGCCAGCGTCGCCTGAATCCGCGCTAGGTGTGGCGCGTATGAGCCCGCGCAGGCAAAAAAAACCCGGATTCTGGGGGATGAATCCGGGTTAAGACCATTAGGAGTAAATCAAGGTACGCGGTCCACGGTACCTTGGCTGGCGGGGCACTTGGGGGGAGATGCCGCACACCAGTAAATTTCAGTATTGGCCATGATCGGCGAGCGTCCAGGCCAAAGCCTGAGTTTTTTAAACGGATTTGGAATACCGCGGACGCTGTTGAGTCCTCACCCTTTTGCCAGCTGGGTTAGCAGACCCAAGGTCTCTTCGATTACCTGCTCGCTGGTGTAGAAATGCGGCGACAGGCGCACACCTGGACCACGCTGCACGCAGATCACCTGCTCCTCGCGCAGACGTTGGTACAGCGCCGGATTTTCCCAGCCTGCCAGGCTGAAATTGAGGATGCCGGCGCGGCGCGCAGGGGCGAGCGGGCTATGGATTATTGCGCCGGGTAGTCGGCGAATCCCGTCGTCGAAGCGCTGTATCCGTTCTGCCAGCAAGGCGCCGACGGTGGTCATGCCGACTTCTTCCAGCAGCGACAGGCTCGCCTCCAGGGCGAAGGCGCCAAGCATGTTCGGACTGCCGCATTCGAAGCGCCTGGCACTGCGCGCCGGTTGCCAGTCCTGGCGGGTGTAATCGCCGGCATGCTCCAGCATGTGCCAGCCGTACTCGTGAAGTTTCAGCTGATCGCGTACCGCGCTGCGGCAATAGAACACGCCCAGGCCTTCCGGGCCGAGCATCCATTTGTGACCGTCGGCCATGGCGAAGTCGCAGTCGTAGGCCTGGACATCGAAGGGCAGGGCGCCCAGTTGCTGGATGGCATCGATGCAGAACAGCACGCCATGCTGGCGGCAGCCACGACCTAGGCGCGGCAGATCCAGGCGCAGGCCGCTGGCGAACTGCACGGCACTGACTGACAGCAAACGCGTGCGTGGCGTGAAGGCGGCGAGCAGCGCGGCTTCCGGATCCTCGCTCTTGAGGCTGACCTCGACTACCTCGACACCCTGGGCGGCCAGCGCCAGCCAGACGATTCGGTTGGAGGGAAATTCCTCGTCGCTGATGATCACCTGGTCGCCGGCCCGCCAGTCCAGACCGAAGGCCACGAAGGACAGCGCCTCGGACGTATTCTTGACCAGGGCAATGTCACCGGTGCTTGGTGCGTTCAGCAGGCGCATGAGCCGTTCGCGTAGGCTACGCTCAAGTTTCAGCCAGTCGGGATAGTCACGCGCGCCGCTGGTCATGTTCGCTTCCGAGAACCGCCGCACCGCATCAGCACTGCGTTTCGGCCAGGGGGCGACCGCCGCATGGTTCAGATAGCGCAGTCCGTTTTCTTGGGGGAACTCATCATGAAACACGTACATGGTCGGATGATCCGTGCAATTTGGCGGCATTTGGGCATAATAGGCGGCTTCGATTTTTGACCCCGTAGTCCCTTTATGCAGAAAGAACCCCGTAAGGTCCGCGAATTCCGTCGCCGCGAGCAAGAGATTCTCGATACCGCGCTGAAACTCTTCCTCGAGCAAGGAGAAGACAGCGTGACCGTCGAGATGATCGCTGATGCGGTCGGTATCGGCAAAGGCACTATCTACAAGCACTTCAAGTCCAAGGCGGAGATCTACCTGCGCCTGATGCTCGACTACGAGCGCGATCTCAACGAGCTGCTGCATTCGGCTGACGTGGATCGTGACAAGGAAGCGCTGTCGCGTGCGTACTTCGAGTTCCGCATGCGCGACCCACAGCGCTATCGCCTGTTCGACCGCCTGGAAGAGAAGGTGGTCAAGGGCAATCAGGTGCCGGAGATGGTCGAGCAACTGCACAAGATCCGTGCGTCCAACTTCGAGCGTCTGACCCAGCTGATCAAGGGACGCATCGCCGAGGGCAAGCTGGAAGACGTGCCGCCATACTTCCACTACTGCGCCGCCTGGGCGCTGGTGCATGGCGCCGTGGCGTTGTATCACTCGCCGTTCTGGAGCAACGTGCTCGAGGATCAGGAAGGTTTCTTCCAGTTCCTGATGGATATCGGCGTACGCATGGGTAACAAGCGCAAGCGCGACTGAACTCATACGGGGTGCGCCCGGGCGACCCCGACCCGCGGTAAATGCGACCCCGCTCATTCAGCCGGCCTATGGTCCATGTGCCGCGGCCGGCTGCGGCGATATACTCCCGTCATTCCCATCGGAGTTCGCCATGATCGTTGACCGCCAGGGCAGACGCTTTCGCAACCTTCGCGTCAGCCTGACCGCCGCTTGCAACTACGCCTGCACCTACTGTGTACCGAACGGCAAGCGTCTGGTCGCCGCCCAGGATGAACTCTCCGCCGACGCCATGGCGCGCGGTGTGGCGTACCTGATCGAAGCCGCCGGCATCGAGCGCCTGCGCATCACCGGTGGTGAACCGCTGGTCAGCACGCGCCTGGAGCCTTTCCTGCACCAGGTAAGCCAACTCGGCCTCGACGACATCAGCCTGACCACCAACGGCCAGCTGCTCGAGCGCAAGCTGCCGCTGCTGGCCGAGTGCGGGATTCGCCGTCTGAACGTGTCCCTCGATACGCTCGACGCCGATGCCTTTCGCGGTATCGCCCGTGGCGGTGACCTGGCCACCGTACTGGCCGGCATGGAAGCTGCGCGTGAAGCGGGGATGAAGATCAAGGTCAACATGGTGCCGCTGCGCGGGCAGAACCTCGACCAGGTGCTGCCGCTGCTGGAGTACTGCCTGGAGCGTGGTTTCGAACTGCGCTTCATCGAGCTGATGCGCATGGGCCACCTGGCGCGCGACCCCAACGCCTTCAACCAGCAGTTCGTTGGCCTGCCGGAGCTGCTCGAGCTGATCGGCAGTCGCCACCAATACGTTCAGGCCAGCGCTCCGGTCGACGCCACGGCGATGCGTTACGCCATTCCCGGTGCCGGTCATTTCGGCGTGATCGCCAATGAAAGCGTGCCGTTCTGCCGCACCTGCTCGCGCCTGCGCCTGTCGTCTACTGGCTGGCTGCATGGTTGCCTGTCGTCGAGCAACCGCCACTACGTTGGTGACCTGCTGGACAAGCCCCGTCACCAGGCCCTGCCGGCACTCCAGCGCCTGCTGGTCAAGGCGCTGGGTGACAAACAGGACCTGGCCTTCTCCGGCGGCGTCACCGTGATGAAGATCATCGGCGGCTGAGCCGCTGCTGACTCAGTCGTTACGGATGGCCACCGGCGTCATCCGTTGTGCCCAGATCGCCAGGCACACCATCAGCGCCAGAATGCCTGCCAGCACGGCCGATGAGCCGATGGTGCCGAGGTCCAGCCCGCCTTTTTCCGTGCTCTTGGTCAGTACGTCGCCGAGGGTGGCGCCGAACGGGCGAGTGAGCACGAAGGCGATCCAGAACAAGGCCACGCGCGACAGTTTCGTCCGGTAGTAGGCGACCGCTACCACAGCCAGCAGGCCGCCGATCAGCAGGGCGCCACCAGCGAAGCCCAGGCCCGAGTCATCGGCCAGGTAGTCGCCCAGCGCGGTGCCCAGCGTGTTGGAAACGAGGATGGCGCCCCAGTAGAACAGCTCGCCGCGACGGCTGCTGATGTGATCCACCGAGAGAGACTTCTCGCTCAGCCGCCAGGCCGTCAGTACGCTGACCAGCAGCGTCACCAGCACCAGCGCTCCTGCGGCATAACCCAGCCCCAGCGATCGATCCATGAAGTCCGACAGCGTCGTACCGGCTGTGCTGGTGGTGAGAATCACCGTCCAGTAGAGCGCCGGTTGATAACTGCGTGCGCGCAGTTGGCCAAGCAGGGAGACGACGAGCAGGCTCAGCAGCAGCACCGAGCTCATTGCATAGCCCACATCCAGGGTCATCGACAGCAGGTCGCCGGCGGTTTCGCCGAGCGTAGTGGCACAGATTTTCATGACCCAGAAGGCCAGGGTGATCTGGGGGAGTTTGTTCATGGGCGCGCCTCGCACAGTGCCAAGGAATTTGGCAGGTGTCGCAGCCTAGGCAGTGGCGTGTAGAGGCCGCGTCAAAAACGCATCAAAAAAACGTCAAAGGCAATGGACGGAACCAGCGAAGAGCCAGGGCGCTCCAGCGCGCCGTCAGGCCTGGCGCAGAACCTGCATCTGTGCCTTATCCGCCGGTTTTCCGTCACCGGCACGAGGAGGATGGACTGATGCGAAACCTGCTTCTACTGGTGGCGCTGCTGGGGTTGGCTGGGTGCATGAAGGTCAGTGATCTGGCCAGCGGCGCCGAGTACCAGCTGCGCGACGCCGGTTTTCTCGACCATGGCCGCACCGAGCGTATGGCTTCGCGGCGCCTGCAGCAGGACTCCTTCATCTACATCGCCCAGGGCCATTTCGTGCCGCCAGGTCACGGCTACCCGAGACCCAACGTGGTGGCCGAGGAGGCGTTCAAGGGGTTCGTCGAGTACTTCCCGCTGGTGCGCCGTGCGCGTGAGCCGGCAGGCCTGGACGAAGCCATGGCCGAAGCCCGCGCCGCAGGCGCGCACTATCTGCTTTACGCCCGTTTCGCCTACAGCGACGACCGTATCGGCAACGAGGATGAGTGGATGGATCAGGAAGCGCTTGATCGCCTCGGCACCGACCGCGCATCAATCCAGCTGATGCTGATCGAAACCAATACCCGCTTTCTGGTGGACACGGCGCGAATCCGCAGTCGTGGCGGATTCCTGACGTTCTACGATGCCCAGCCGCAAGACCTGATCGGCCCGCCGCTGCATGACTATGCGCGTAGCCTGCTGGGTGTCGGGCGCTAGGCTCTGTACGAAAAGTGCCTGCGCTCGGTGATGCTGCGCTGAAATTGCTCTCAGAATGCTCATTTACAGCAGGTAAACTGCGCTTCTTCGAGCAATTTCGCGGGGCCGCCATCGGTATTGCCTGACCTTCGCTCGACGACTTTTCGTATAAAGCCTGAGAGTGGGGGTAACCGGCGCGCCGCTCTTGTGGGAGGGGCTTTAGCCGCGACAGGTGGCAGGGTGTATCCTCTTCGGTTCGCGGCAATAGGGCGCCTCTAAAAATTACCTGCGTTGCCATTGCTGCGTTAAAAACAGCCTCAAAATGCTCATTTACAACACGTAAACTGCGCTTTTTCGGCTGTTTTTGCCTTGCACTGGCTGCCTCGCCTACATTTTTAGAGGCGCCCAATATGGACGAGGAGAGAGCATGAGCGACCCCGGTAAGGCGGGTGATCTGCTGGCGCAGATTCCCAAGGGCGAAGGCAAGGGCCTGCCCCCCGTGCACCTGTGGAATCCCGATTTCTGTGGCGATATCGACATGCGTATCGCCCGCGATGGCACCTGGTATTACCTGGGCACACCCATCGGCCGCAAACCCATGGTGCGGCTGTTTTCCACCATCATCCGCCGTGACGGTGACGACTATTTCCTGATCACCCCGGTGGAGAAGGTCGGCATTCAGGTCGAAGATGCGCCCTTCGTCGCCGTGACCCTGCAGGTCGAAGGTGAGGGCGAGGCGCAGCTGCTGCGTTTTACCACCAATGTCGAGGACGAAGTCGTCGCGGGCGGCGAGCACCCCATTCGGGTCGAGATCGACTCTGCGACACTCGAGCCCTCGCCCTACATTCTGGTGCGGCGTAACCTCGAAGCGCTGATTCACCGCAACGTGTTCTACCAGTTGGTGGAACTGGCGGTAGAGCGCGAGGTCGACGGAGAACCCTGGTTGGGCGTGTGGAGCGGCGGGGTGTTCTATCCCATCGGGCCTTCTCCGGCCTGAAGTCGCGCCAGTGTGCACGGCGCACCCTGCGGATTTGACAGGAGACGCAAATGGATGAGCATCGCATCGAAACCGAACGGCTGACGCTGCGTCCGCCGCAGCTGCAGGATGCCGACGAGATTCAGCGTCTGGCCGGCGATTTTCGTATCGCCGACGTCACCAGCAGCATTCCGCATCCCTATCCGCCCGAGCTGGCTCAGCGGTGGATCGAACGTTGCGTGCAGGATTGGGCGAGCGGCGCGGCGGCCAACTTCATCGTCACCGAGTCGGACAGCGGCAAGCTGGTCGGCAGCATGGCGCTCAAGGACATTGGCCGAGGCGAGGCCGAGGTCGGTTACTGGATCGGCGTGCCGTACTGGAGCCGTGGCTACGCCAGCGAGGCGTGCAATGCGCTGGTGGACTTCGCCTTCCATCAGTTGCGTCTGCGCCGGCTGCACGCCAGTCATCTGGCGCGCAACCCGCAGTCCGGTCGTGTGCTGTTCAAGGCCGGCTTCCGTCATGTGGGGCTGGGGCACAGCCAGTGCGGCTGCCACGGCAAGATGGAGCCGGTCGAGCTCTACGAGAGGGTCTCCGACGAGTGATTCGCGCCTTGTTCATCTGCAGTCGCAATCGATTACGCAGCCCCACCGCAGAGCGGGTGTTCGCCAACTGGCCGGGTGTCGAGACCGACTCGGCCGGGCTTGCCCCAGACGCTGAAATTCGCCTCTCGGCAGAGCAACTCGACTGGGCGACGCTGATCTTCGTGATGGAGAAGAGTCAGCGCAGCAAGCTGAAGCGTCAGTATCGGCAGATCCTGGCGGGCAAGCGGGTTATCTGCCTGGATATTCCCGATGACTACGCCTACATGCAGGCGGAGCTGGTCAGCCTGTTGCAGCGCAAGGTTCCCGCCTTGCTGCGTTGAGCCGCACTCAGCGCACCCGATCCCGGCTCTGTACGGCCAAGTCCAGCGCCTTCTGCATGTCCAGTCGCGCCGAGCGACCAACGTCCTTGTCGCGCATCTTGTAGTTGCGCTCTGACGGCAGGATCGGCGCGGTCAGGTCTTCGGCGTCCATCGGCTCGAAGTCGTAATCACCACCAATGGTCATGGCGCTGCGCCGCAGCAGCATGCGCACCTGTTCCGGCTGCAGGCGCGGGTTGATCGACAGCATGGCGGCAACCACCCCGGTGACCAGTGGCGTGGCGTAGGAGGTGCCGCAATGCACTTCGCCGGTTGCGTCGGTTTCGCGGGTGGAAGCACGGGCGCAGGCCGCCGCGGTGATGTCGACGCGCATGTCGACGTTCGACGAGTCGCGCTTGACCACGTAGCTCGGGTCGTCGATCTCGGCCTCTTTTTCCTGGCTGCGCTGATGTCCGCCGACCACCAGCAACTGCTCGGTGATGAAGGAGGAGGGCAGGCGGTACTCGTCACGGCCGGAGTAGGACGAGCCGTTGCCGGCGGAGTTGATCACCAGCACGTCCGGGTGTTCCTCGCGCAGCCACAGGAAGAACTCTTCCAGCAGCTCTTCGTAGCCGCTCATGGCGATGCCAGAGCGCACCAGCGAGTCGATCTCGTCGCCTTCGACATTACGCGTGCCGACGCGGTGGATGCCCCAGCTCCAGTTGAGTACGCGCACGCCGTCTTCGACCAGGTTCACCGACGCGGCGATATTGGCGGTGATGCCGGCATCCGAGTTGCGCTCGACGATGACCTCGAAGCCCTGGCTGGCCTTGTCCAGCCCACGCAGGAAACCGGTGTTGCCGCCCTTGTCCCAGTGTGCGGCAAGGATGCCGGCCACGGTGCTGCCGTGATTATTCGGTTCGCCTGCGTCACGTGCATAGACGCAGGTGCGTGGTTTACCGTCTGGGCAGGCGCCGAGGTAATCGGCGAAATCGGGCGCGTCGAAATCGACGTTGCGTTCAATCACGCCGATGCGGATCGGCTCGGCTTCAATGGGCGTATCACCCGCCGGGATGCGCCGCTGGTAATAGTTCACCGCATCCATGAAGCGGTTTGCCGCCCATTCCTCGGAGTTCTTTTCCGGTTTGTGCGCCGGCTGACGCGCGGCTTCGCTTTCCTCGCCGCGCTCCGGTGCGCTTTCTTCCACCACCACAGCGTCGACGCTGGTTTCGTTGCCGATGCGCAGCACCAGCGCGTCGCGCTCGGTGAGGTTTTTCACCGGCAGGCGTAGCTGGTAGACGTTCAGCGGGGCAATGGCGCCGACCACCTCGGCGTCGTACTTCTTGGCCAGGCGTCTGGCCTCGTCGAGGCCGTCGTGGCTTTCCTCGATCAGCAGGCTGACCAGATCGACGTAGGTGGTCAGGCCATCCATGTTCTTCGCCACTTCATCCGGGCCGGCTGCGAGCACATGGCTGCGATGCAGCGACAGCCACACCGGATTGCTGGCGCGCGAGCCGTCCTCCAGCCACAGCGGCGCGCTGCGATGTTCGCCGCTGCTCAACTGCAGGCGCAGGCCGTCGCCACTGCGTTTGACGGCAGAGGCAGGCAGGGTGTCGTCGCCGAGCCGCAGCCTGGGCAGTTTCGCGCCCAGGCCGCGTACCTTCAGGCACCACTCCTGCCGCTCGCTGGCGAGCAGGTCGCCGCAGCGTTGCAGGCTCTGGATACGCAAAGGCTCCTGAGCCTCAGCAAGCGGGCTGAGCACGGTCATGAGCAGAGCGGAGAGAAGGGCGCGGTTGGGCAGCATGGGGCAGGGTTCCGTGACGATTGTCCTGCTTTTCCGACTGCCTTCGCTGTTCATCGTTCAGCTGGGGCCGAGCGCAGCGCGAGTGGTGAGCGCCACTGCAGATCACATCGCTAACAGTTAATTGTTATAGTATTACGTCCCATTCATGCCCCACTCGAAGCCTTTCATGTCCTCCAATCGTCTGCTCTCGATCGACGCCTTGCGCGGTTTGGTCATCCTCTTCATGTTGCTCGATCACGTTCGCGAAACCTTCTACCTGCACCAGCAGGTCGGCGACCCGATGGACGTGACCGCCACCGACCCTGCACTGTTCTTCAGCCGCACCCTGGCGCATCTGTGTGCACCGGTGTTCATCCTGCTTACCGGGCTTTCCGCGTTCCTCTATGGGGAGAAGCAGATGAGCCCGGCGGCGACCAGCGCCTTTCTGTTCAAGCGCGGTTTGTTCCTCGTGGTGCTGGAGTTCACTCTGGTCAACTTCGCCTGGACCTTCCAGTTCCCGCCCACGGTGATCTACCTGCAGGTGATCTGGGCCATCGGCCTGAGCATGCTGGCGCTCGCTGTGCTGCTATGGTTGCCGCGAATGCTGCTGGCCATTCTTGGCCTGGCGCTGGTGGCCGGGCATAACCTGCTCGATGGACTGCACTTTGGCCCGGAGTCGGTGATGCACATTCCCTGGGCGATCCTGCATGACCGTGGCTGGCTAGAGTTTTCCGACACGCTGCACCTCCGTACGTCGTACCCGGTGCTGCCATGGATCGGGGTGATCGCTCTGGGCTATGTGATTGGCCCCTGGTTCCGTTGGTCGAGCGCGCCCGAGCAGCGCCTGCAATGGCTGCGCAAGGCTGGCTTCAGCGCGCTGGCGCTGTTCGTCGCACTGCGCCTGATCAATGGTTACGGCGAGAAACCCTGGGCATTCGAAGAGACCGGCCTGCAGACGCTGATGAGCCTGCTCAATATCACCAAGTACCCACCGTCGTTGCTGTTCCTGGCGCTGACGCTGGGCATCGGTTTGTTGCTGCTGGCGGTCTTCGAGCGCCGCAACGATGGACGCATGGTGCGTACCCTGGCTGTGTTCGGCAGTGCGCCGATGTTCTTCTACCTGCTGCACCTGTATGTGCTGAAGCTGCTTTACATCGCTGCCTTCGCTATCTGGGGTGCGAACCAGGGGCATTACTTCGGCTTCGATTCGATGGGTTGGGTCTGGGCCGCGACGCTGGTGCTGGCCGTGGTTCTGTTTCCACCCACGCAATGGTTCGCTCGGCTCAAGGCGCGGCGTCGCGACATTCGCTGGTTGAAGTACCTCTGAGGGCAGTTGTCGTAGGGTGCGTATGCGCACCCTAGGTTCGCTCGGCATTGGCATTATGTGCGCTGTAGGAGTCCGCTTGCGGGCGATGGCTGCCTGACGCGATCGCCGGCAAAGCGGCTCCTACAGATTGGGCTTCGGACCGTCTCCAGAGTGAATCTACAGCTTCATATTCACCGACAGATAGGCCGAGCGACCGGGTGCTGGGGAGAACATCGGCTGGTCATCACCGCCCCAGAAGAAGTTGTCGAACCACACGTACTCATAGTCGCGATCGGTGAGGTTCTTCATCTGTAGGTCGAGGCTGGTGGTGGCCGACAGCTGATAGCGCACGTTGGCATCGAGTACCGCGAAGCCGCCGTACTTGCCTTGCTCGTTCTGCTCGTCGATGTAGTAGTCGCCCTGCGCGCGGGCCGACAGGCCGAAGCGCCAGGCGTCGTTGAACTGATAGTCGACACCCGCATTGCTGATGTAGCGCGGCGTGGAGAACACTTCCTTGCCCGCCAGCGATTGCCCATCAGCGGTCAATGCACTGACCACCTTGGCTTCCTGGATGGCATGCGAGCCCCACACCGTCCATTGATCGTTCAACTGCGCGGTGAGCTGCATGTCGATGCCGCGACGCTTGGTTTCACCCAGGCCAACGGTGGTGCCGGTGCTGGGCATGTTGGCCACTTCGTCGGTGGCTTCCTGTTGCCACACGGCGATGCGCGCTTCGGAGCCCGCGAAGGGTTTGAACTTCACCCCCACTTCCTTGCCGGTATTGATCGACGGCTTGTACGAGGCCTGGCCGGCGGTCATGTAGGCCGGTGCGGTCGACCCGGTGAGGATCTGGAAGGTGCGTCCCCAGTTGGCGTAAACGTTGAGATCTGGGGTGATGCTGTACACCACGCTGAGCTTGGGCTGTTCGATCCAGCCGTAATCCTGCAGCTCGGCCTTCTCGCCGTTCATCAGCTCGGTATTACCGGAGAACTTGTCGACACGGTACGCCGGGATGATCTTCAACTGCTCGATGGGCTGGATGATCGCCTGGGCATAGGCGCCGGTGTTGTACAGCGTGTAGCTGTCGTCATTCTGCGTGCGCGCAGGCGCTGCGTCGAAATCGGTGGGAATGCTGAAGTTGTAGCGGTAGCGACGGTACTCGTTGTTCTGCTGCTCGTAGTTGATGCCGCCGTCCAGGGTCAGCATTTCGTGGGCACGCCAGGTCAGATTGCTCAGCATGCCGGTCTGGCGCTCCTGCCACTGGCGGCGCTGGCGCGGGGCGTTGCCGACCGGGTAGCTGGTGAAGGTCACGGTGCGGTCATCGTCGTAGCTGTTGTAGTACAGCTTGTTGCTCAGGCTCAGATCGTCGCTGAGCTGGAAGTCGGCATGCGCGCTGAGGTGCTTCATGTCGCGGTCGTCGCCATCGTTGGCGTTCTTCTCCGGCGACTGCGAACGGCTCGCGGAAAGCTCCTGCGCGGTGAGAAAGCCCGGCTCTTCGGCCTGATGGTGGTAGAGGCGGGCGACCACGCCGAGCTTGATGGTCTGCGCGTCATCGGTGACGAACCACTTGCCGCCCAGGGAGTATTTGTTGGAGTTGCTGTGGTCGCGGAAACCGTCTGAATCCTGCTTGGCCAGGAAGTAGTTCTGCGCGAAGTTGCCTTCCTCGTGGCCCACGGCCAGCTGGAGTTCGCGGGTGTTGAAGCTACCGTAGGTCAGGCGGCCGTCGGTGTAATTACCGCCCTGACGGGTGACGAAATTGATGTTGCCGCCGATGTTGTGCAGGCCGTAGCGCGGGTCGTTGGTGCCGCGCACCACTTCGATGTAGTCCAGGTCCAGCGGGAAGATCATGTCGATGAAACGCTGGTTGCCGCTGTTGACGTTGCTCGGCACGCCGTCGATCAGCGTCTTGATGCCATTGATGTAGCCCTCGCCGTTGAACGCGCGGAAGGTCACCTTGCCGGACTCGGCGCCCATGCGCGTTTCGGTCAGCTGAATGCCGGGCATCTGGCCCACCAGCTCCCAACTGTTCATCACGTTTTTGTCTTCGATCTTGTCGCTGCCCATGATGTCGACCGAGGTCAGGATGCTGTCGGTGCGCAGCGTGCCGCTGGCTTCGGGGGTGACATAGACCGAGCCGAGCGAGACGGTGGAGTTGCCGGACGAGGCGGCGTGAATCTGAGGCGTGACCAGGGCGGTCATGACGGCGATGGAGGCCGAAGTGGCTTTCATGGGTATTCCTAGCGTTGCGTTTTATAAGTGAGGGGGGAGGGTGTTCTGCTGGCTACTGCCGAAAGGTATCGACGCGCCATTTTTAAAGATGTTATAGCATAACATTATTGGCGTATGCGGCCACCTTCGAACCTTGCTGTCAGGGGCGGAAAAGGCTCTGGCTAGAGCCATCGCTGGCCGAGCACTCAGCGCAAGGGCTGATGGGGCGTGGCGCGGGGCGCACGAACGATTAGACGTCGGGCCACTTATGACGTATCACTATCAGGCGTCTTCCGCGTTTTTATCCAAGCAGAATCACTATGCAGTCTCTGTGTTCTGGCAACGCGCCCAATGGCGCCAATGATGAGCGGCTCGATGGCTTCGTGCGTCTGCTTGGTCGCTACTTCGACTCGGCTGCCGTGCTGGTCTGCGGTGTTGGCTCTGCGCGCCATGTCTCGGCTAGCCCTGGCCTGAGCGATGCTCGCCTGGCGGAGATCATCGGCACCCACTCAAGCTCACCCAGCATTGTCGTCTGGCCACTGCAGGCGCAGGCGGGTGCCCGGCTCGGCACGATATACCTGTGCTTGCACCAGCCCCGTGCGCTCGACGCCGAGCAGCATCAGGCTCTGCAGGACTTCGCCAGGTTGATTCTCGACCTGCTGGAGTGCGAAGCGGACGCAGCCCGGCAGCGTCATGAAATCGCCACCCTGCAAGGCAGCGAACGGCGCATGGCACTGGCCATCGCCGGTAGCGGCACAGGCATCTGGGATCGTGATATCAGCAGCGGCGATATTCACTACTCCAGCAGCTGGAAGGCGCTGCTCGGTTATGCCGATCATGAAATCGGCAATCGCATCGAAGAGAGCTACACCCGCGTGCATCCGGCCGACCTCGACTACGTGCGCGCGACCATCCAGGCGCACCTGGATCAGCGCACTGAGGCCTATGAGGTCGAGCACCGCCTGCGCTGCCGCGACGGCCAGTACAAATGGGTATGCAGCCGTGGCAAGGTGGTCGAGCGCGACCAGCACGGCAAACCGCTGCGCATGATGGGCACCACCACCGACATCACCGCCATGCGGCGTCTGTCCGACCAGGTGCAGCAGACCGCTGCCCTGATGACCGACCTGACCAATGAAATCCCCGGCATGGTCTTCCAGTTCCGTCGCCAGGCCGACGGAACGTCCGGCTTCACCTACGTCAGTGCAGGTTCGCAAGCCATCTGCGGCCTCAGCGCGACGCAACTGATGCAGGATGCCCAGGCACTGACGGCCATCGTCCACCCGGACGACCGCATGGCGTTCACCGATTCCCTCCGGCTGTCGACCGAGCAACTGACGCCCTGGCACCTGGAGTTTCGTGTGCAGGTGCCAGGACGGGAAATCGCCTGGTGCCAGGGCGAAGCCTGCCCGCGCCGCGAACAAGACGGCAGCGTGATCTGGCATGGCTTCATGACCGACGTCACCGGGCGCAAGCAGATCGAGGCCGAGTTGCAGGCGTTCGCCACCACCGACTTCCTCACCCAGCTCGCCAACCGTCGGCACTTCATGCAACAGCTCGAAGCCGAGTTGGTGCGCCTGCAACGCAGCCCCAAGCAGAGCGCGGCGATCCTGATGTTCGATCTGGACTACTTCAAAACCATCAACGACCGCTGGGGCCACGACGTCGGCGACCAGGCCCTGCGTCACTTCGCGGCGATTCTCCGGGCCCAGCTACGCAAGACCGACAGCGCCGGGCGCCTGGGCGGTGAAGAGTTCGCCGTGGTGCTCAGCGAAGCGGATCTGGACAAGGCCATGCACTTCGCCAAGCGCATCCAGAGCGAGCTGGCCAAGACGCCGATCGTGCATGCCGGGGAGTCCATCTTCCTGGCTGTCAGCGTTGGCATCTCATCGCTCAACGCCAGCGATGCCAACGTCGAAGCCGCTCTTTCGCGCAGCGATATCGCCCTGTACTGCGCGAAACGCGGCGGGCGCAACCGGATCGAGCACCATTGATTTGCCTCTGACTCAGGCGGCCCTCAGCGCCTGGCTGATCGCCTCGTTGAACGCGGTGAGATCGCCCGGGTTGCGCGACGTGATCAGCGTCCAGCCCTGGCACGGGCACACCTGCACTTGGGCGTCCACCCAGCTTGCGCCAGCGTTGCTCAGGTCAAGGCGCACGCTGGAGTACGACGTCATCACCTTGCCCGACACCACACCGGCGTCGATCAGCAACCAGGGGCCATGGCAGATCGCTGCGACCGTTTTGCCGGCATCCCGAAATTCCTGGACCAGGCGCTGGGCATCCTGGTCCTGGCGCAGGTTGTCTGCATTCACCGTGCCGCCGGGGATCACCAGCAGGTCGTAATGCTCAGCGCTCTGCCCCTTGAGTTGCGTGTCCGACTGCACGGTAACGTCTTTCTCGCTGTCCTTGAGCCAGGTTTCGGTCTCGCCACCTTTGACGCTGGCATGAGTGACGCTCGCGCCCTGAGCCTTCAGTGCCTGCATCGGTTTGAGCAACTCATCGCGCTCGATGCCCATGTTGGCTGTGATGAACAGTACCTTCTTGCCTTGCAGATTCGAACTCATGATCGATACCTCCGCTGATGCGCCGCACGGGCGCCGTGAGTGAACGCGTTGTTGACCAACGCGGCCTGCATCAGGGTTGAAAGGCACAACAAACAGAAGTTCGAATTGATTGGCGAGCGGCGGGCGCGATCAGCCCGTCGTGGCGGCTCACAGCTTCGCCGAAGGTAACTGCAGCCAGACGGAGAACAGGCCCAGCACGCTCCAGAACACGATGAACAGCCAGGGTGAGCGCAGAAAGAACGACAGCGACTTGTAGGTGTTCTCCCAGCTGGCCTCCTGCTCGCTGAACAGGGAGGAGTCATCATAGGCGTGGCCGAACTCCGGGTCGCTGTGCAGCAACTGCACCTGCTTGTAGTGCCAGTGCTCGATGATGGTGGCAGAGGCCCTGATCCCCGGCCAGGCGTGCAGAGAGTTGATGATGCCCAGCAACGTGAACAGCGCCGGAACCACCAGGGTGAACAGCGCCCCCCAGTTTTCGTTCGAGTTGGCCATGGACGATGCATAGGCGATCACCAGAAACGACTGCGCCGTCAGATAGGCGTTGGTACGCCCGGCCAGCAGGCTGGTCTCGTACTGAATCTCCCGCCGATAGAAATCCAGCCGCTCCTTCGGCGTGCCGAAGATCATCCACTCCGCCTGCTTCTCGAGCTGCGGGTCATGAACTTCGGAGGTAATGATTCGGGCGCTTTTCATGGGCTGTGCTCGACTGTCAGTGGGCATGCCCGACAGACGAGCAGCCGCTTGGGGGCTGACGAGTTAGACCGCGAGCCCTCCAGTCATTCACTGTTTTTAAATAACCGGCCTGCCACGCGCGCCGCGCAACGCCAGTGGCATCTGTGCTGGACGCTCGGCGCAGGGCTGACTAACGTGGTCGCCTCAGTCGAACCACCACAGGACATCGTCATATGGACGTGCAATGCAATTCCCTCGAAGAGGTGCGCGAGCGCATCGACCAGATCGACCGCGCCATGGTCGATCTCATCGCCCAACGCGGTGGCTTCGTCGCCCAGGCGGCGCGTTTCAAGAAAGACAGTGCGGACGTTCGCGCCCCTGCGCGCGTCGAACAGGTCATCGCCAAGGTGCGTGCACTCGCCGATGAGCGCGGCGCCTCGGCAGCGGTGGTGGAGCAGGTTTACCGGGCGATGATCGCCGCATTCATCGACGAAGAACTGCGCACCCATGCCGCCTTGAATGCAGGAACAAACGGCGACGCCTGAGTGGCGCCGCCGCTGACGCTGGGCCTAGCGCTGGCTCAGCGTCGCTACCGATACGCCGGAGGCCACGAAGGTCATCCCGGCGCCCAGATTCAGGCCCTTCACCACTCGCGGGCGCGCCTGCAGATAGCGCGACAGTGAAGTGGCGAATACGCCCATCAGCGCGAAGCCAATTGCCGTCAGCACCGCGAACCACAGACCGTAAACCAGCATCTGCGTGCTCACCGAACCGCGCTGCGGGTCGACGAACTGCGGGATGAACGCCAGCACGAAAAAGCCCGGCTTGGGGTTGAGCGCGGCGGACAGAAAACCGGTGAGAAAGATACTCGGCAGCGATTGCCGCGTGACGGAGCGAAAGCTGATCAGGTTGCGCGTGCGCAGCACCTTGATACCCAGCCACAGCAGATAACCGGCGCCGATGCACTTGATCAGCCAGAACGCCAGCTCCGACGTCTGCATCAGCAGGGTCAGCCCCAGCGACGCCGCCAGTACGTGAAACAGAATCCCGGTGCCCGATGCCATGCCTGAAACGATGGCTGCCAGGCGCCCCTGACCGAGCCCGCGCGCCACCGCCAGCAGATTGTCCGGGCCGGGAGCCAGTACCAGCAAAATGCAGGCGCCCGTGTAAGCCAGCCAGGTATCGATGGGGAACATGTACACCTCCATGCCGAAACGAATGAGGGCTCCGCCCCCTGAGGCGGCAGACACTAACGCAGCGAACGTGATCGCGGCAAACCATCGTGGCGGGACTTACGACCTGCCCACGGATTGGCCGGCACAGCCAAGGCCACTCGCTTTGCACGCAACGCATACGAGCGAGTGGCCTTGCTCCGTTTCAAGCGACAGCTTAGGCGCAGGCCGCAAGCCTACAACCGCAACTCCGTGCGCCTGGCCTGATGCCCGCCGCCGAGCGGCGAGCACAAGCGTTGATGGATGCGGCTGAGAAACCCCAGCTCGAAGGCATGCCGCTGAGCTCCCGGCGGGAACAGCTGGCGCTCCACCAAGAGGTTGGCCCACAGCCAGCCGCTGTTGGCGTCGTCCAGCCAGGCCTGCGCTTGCTGCACGCCATGGATAAAGCTCGCCTGGCTCTGCTCGTTCCAGCCGAACGCCGCGCCTGGGTGGCCGTCGTGGGTGGGTAAGTGAGTGATATGTCGATCAGCCATGGGCATTGCCTCTTTTCGCCTGGGCGATGGCCTGGCGATAGAGCACGATCAGCTCGCTCAGCAGCGCACTGCTGGTGCTTGCCAGCTCCGGCTCCGGCAAACGGCGCAGCAGCTTGGCCAGCAACGCCGCCCTATATTCGGCCGCCGCCTGGGTCGGACAATCGTCCGCCAGATGGCTGTGCAGCGGATTGCGTGGTGCAGGGAAGGGGATAACGACGGATTCAGACTTGGCCATGCAGCACCTCCAACACGGAAGTCGACACGACAGCCAGCAGCCCAGGGCGGAGCCCTTGGGTAAAAGGGGGATAGTGCATTTTCCTTATGCTCCTTCGTGTGATTAAGGAGCCGCCAACCAGGCCTTCCTACGGGCGTTGGGAGGCGGACCGTGCAAGGGTAGGAATACCGGCCACGAAGGACGCCGGCCAGGCCGAGGCCTGCCTCACACGGCCCGCCATAAATGCACAAGAAAACAACAGGCACAAAAAAAGCGCCTGCTCTCGGCTATGGCGCTACCGCGCCCTTCGTGAAAACGGGTTCCTACACCCGGTCACGGGATTGACCGTGACAGGGCGGACTGTAGCGCGGGAGAGGGAGCAGGGCAAGGTTTGGATCGGCAGCTATCGGCCAGGAGCGGCCAGTGAGTGTCTGAGAAAATCACGGCGTTTCATTATTCCTCTGTACACTCTGGATCTGGAGGGACGCAGCCCGATTCCGTTGAGTTATCCAGAGCTTTCAATTGGTAATGCATCATCTGGCTTGGATCTCCCGATTGATATGCTCTCGCTCCCTCATTGATTAAGGAGTTCAGTTCAGTAATTTGATTTGTGGAGCAGCCAATCAGGGACGTGGCTACTAGCCCAGTCACCAAAAAGCGAAGTAGCATATTTTCTTCTCCTACTGAGTGTGAGAAATGTGGTTTGATTTTTCGCCTTGGCGGCGAACTCGCACTATGGCACCGTCTGAGACACATCCATAACTTATAGCGGTTCAATCTGGAAGCTCTTCAGTTTCAGACGAGTTATTACTTGTGTCAATTTTTCAGTCATGACAACTTTCGTGTATTGTTTTATCCGCTTGACTGATCATTATTCTCATCTGTTGGTCGAAGTCTGGCCCTGAGGGGCATTGCTTATTAAGCAAAATACCGATTTCAGCTGTTTTACGTTGAGCTATTGCAGACTGACAAATTGTAGGCCCGCTTCTTTTCGCAGCTTGAGCTAAGCGTTGCGCATAATCTGCTGCTTGATTTTCTGCCGTAGTGCAGTCTTTGCTCAACTGGATACTAGATACTGAAAATGTCACAAGATTTATCTCGGCAAGTACGATTTGCGGCGCGAGCGCGGCTGTAATTAACACAATCTTTGAAATATGGCTCTTCGTTTTCATGTACACCGTCTCCTAGAGGGGTATAAAGACCCGAACACTGATTAAGCGGTATGCTTAATCCTCCCCCGTCATTCACGGGTATTTCATCTACCATTTGGTATATGAAGCTATGAATTGCCCCAGGTTTTCTACACACTTTCTAGGCTCTGATGAACTGCCCCCCGCTCTGATAGACATTTCCTTCATTGAAGATGTAATGGCAGGTTTCTACCCGGCCAGTCTGAGGGGGCTGTGCATCGCAAAATTCATTGGCATTCTGATCGTAGCCAATCTGATTGCATTTAAATTTACCAACTGGCACAGTCGAACCATTTCCTGATTGGCCACCACTGTCCGCTGAAAACTGCACGGGGGTATTATGTGACTTTTGGATTTTCTTGGCGCCCTGACTGATTTCAATAGCTGGACTGGGGTTCGCATAATACGCTGCCTATCAGGCTCGTCGAGATTTCGATCCCTCTCTGAGGGGGCAAGATCATTATTACTGAGCGCATTACGGAAAAGCTCATCAGCACTATCAACTGCGACATTCTCGCCCGCATAGAGACCATTGCCGTGAGTCAATAATAGCAGCGCCAGTATGGAGGCTTTTCGCTTCATGCATGTAATAAGAATGTGCATGCCAAAAAACTAACTCCACCTGTCAATCAGGGGCCAGTCATTAGCAATTTAAATTTATTGCGTACAATAACCAGTTATGACTCCACCACCACTGCCACTATATGTAACATGGCCAGAAGCACTAGCTGGATATTTACAAGCAACCAAGAGGGTTTTTTTGCCTGGTAGTGTGAAGCCAGAACTGCCAGGTTGAATAACCTCTCTGGCAAATGTTTGTCTTGAGCAAAAATCTATATCTGCTGTTTTATTGCAACTAGTTACATCTATCGCAAAGCTACATGTATTTAAGATTTCCCCATAGCCAGAAGACAGGCTTCGATGCTGAGAGTAGAACCTGATGCACTCATTATAAGTTGGTTCTTGGTGAGATGTTCCTTGTGTGTTTTTAATTCTATTGGTAAAAGATAAACCTCTTTCTTGGTCTTCAGCCGCAGAAACGGTTTTTTGCATACCAAGCGAGGTTTGCTGCGATCTGTATAGCTCCTGCGAGCTGTTTCTATGACTACTTTTCTGCTTTGCACTTAAAGAGCTAACAGCAGCAGCCCCAACAAGTGCAGCGCCCAGCACCGTTATCAACTGGGCTCCTGGTGAACTATTGTTTTTTACATATCCGGCATCCTCCTCCTCACGATATCCAGGCGGCCTTTTAGTAGATCCGCTAACTCTTTTGTTAGCTATCCATATACCTGTATATTTCGTGCCGTCTGCCCATGTATATACCCCGCTTCCATTCTTATCACCTTTAAACCATTCGCCCACATATAGATCTCCATTTGAATAACGGTAAGTCCCTTTTCCTTGCCGCAACCCATTGACCCACTCTCCGATGTATGAATCTCCACTCGCCCACCGACAAGAACCGCGACCATTCATTCTACTATTTCTAAAAATACCCTTGCACACACGCTTATCTGCGTTGTATTTATATTTCCCGCGACCTTCAGGCTGCGCGTTATAAAGCTCCCCCTCATAAATACCATCAAAACCAGTCATGATTCCATTGCCATACCCAGCATCGCCTCCAGACGTATACTCAACTGTTGTGCAACCATTGATAAATATTAAAAAAAATAGTGCTATCGCGTATTTCATGAGAAATTCTCCACCAGCAGGCCTATCTCATAATTTCATTGCTTCATCGGACTGACTTTCACCTTTCTTTTCCATGAAGCACATCTACCATTTGGTAGATGTGGAACATTTTCATTGGGAGCATGCATGCCAAACGTCAAACCAAGTGACACAGATATACTCGCAGTGATTGAGCGGCTCTATGAGGCGGTTTTAGATGATAGCTCTCTCCAGCCTGCTCTGGCCGGCGCCGCAAGATTAATCGGCGAAGAACACGGAGCTCTGATGCGCTGGGATCGCACCCCAGGTGAGGCTCCATCGTGCATAGCACGCTTCTCCACTGACTCAACCCACTTCGACAGCTGGACCGGACAATACGACGCGCACTACCATCAGTATGATCCGACCATTGACAGCGCAGACACGCACGCTAGTGGCAGTCTATTTATCAGTTCACGTGAAATATCCAAGCCCGAACAGGCTCGGAGTACTTACCTACAGGAATTTTGTTTGCCTAATGGCTTCTCACAATGGCTGTCCCTTCGAATTGTGAACGGTCCAGCTCAGTTCAGGCTTGCTATCCAACAATCACGAGGTATGCCGGACATTACTGATGATTCAATAGCGCTGCTCAGTCGATTATTACCTCACCTCCGCCAAGTGCTTACTTTGCGCGAACAGAATATTGAACTACGTCATTTGGCTGCTTGTGGTTTAGGTGCACTTAATCTTTTCAACAATCCGGTATGGATTCTTGAGAGCAATGGCCGCATTCACTTTACCAACAAATCTTGTGATGCGAGCTGGGTCAACCAATTGATGCGGGGTAAGCAACAACAATTACAACCCCAGAACCATGCATATGTTGATTGCTTCCGGCGCCTACTACTCAAGGCTTGTACAGGTACCCCTCAAGCCGGAATACTCACCTTAGATGATGGCATCGGGAATAGGTATTGCCTGCACCTAATGCCGATACCGCCGCATCTACCAGTAGCAAATGACAGCAATAAAACACTTGCGCTGATTTTGCTGCAAGGTGGCCCCTTCTCGTCTCAAGGTCTTGGGCAAACACTCGCTCAACTTTATGGCTTTACCCCGGCAGAAATACGTTTAAGTATAGATCTACTTGCGAATCAGACAACCGAAGAAATGGCTGACAGTCACTCCGTCAAGGTCAGCACTGTGCGTATGCAAATCAAGTCAATGCTTGCTAAAAGCAATTGCCGACGTCAGACAGAGCTTGTCCGGTTGTTGGCAAGTTTTTGTAGTCTCTAACAAAAAGCAAAGGGTAGGCTCAGACTTTCTAGCCACAGGGAATTAATCGCTCCTGGTTTTGAAACCACCTAAACGCCTTAAAGGAGGTCGGCGTATGGACTACCCCCCCCCCACCGCCCTAGACATGCCCGCTGGACATCATCGGCGCTCTGTAGCTAGTTGACGCGAAATGACTGCTTCTGGCTGTTATCAGCCAACCTTTTCAGCATCGCGACGCCATCCCCGCGCGGCGAACAGGAAGGTGAGAAAACACAGGCCTGCCAAGCTCAGGAAGGTAACGGAGAAAGCGTTGCTGATCGTTGGTGTGGAGTTATCCGCCAATGTCCGGCTGTCCAATAGCGAGGCAAACAGTAGCGGTAGCAAGGAGGCACCCGTCATCAGGCCAAGGTTGCGTGACAGGCCGAGTAGCCCTGAGAGCACCCCTCGGTGCGCTTCCGCCGCCAGGTTCAGCGCAGCCGTATTGTTGGCCGCCAGGAACAGCTGGAAGCCTGGCGTCATCAGCACTATCGCCAGGATGTAGCCCGGAATTCCGATGAGCATGGGCAACACGGCGAAGCCACACAGCCCCACGCTGGAGAGCAGCAGGCCCGCGAGCAGTGTCCGGTCGGTTCCGAAGCGATCTGCAAGCCTACCCGCCGGCGCTCCCGACAGCGCCGCGGCGCAAGGCCCGGCGGCCATTACCAAACCTGTCCCGGCTTCGCTGAGGCCCAGGCCAAACGAGAGAAACAGCGGGCCAACCACCAGCGTGGACATCATGATTGTCGCCACCACGAGGTTCATGGACAGTGACGTGGCGATACCGCGTCCGCGCGCAAGCGCTAACGGGATCAGGGGATTGGGCACGACCCGCTCGGTACGGATGAATACGAGAAGCGCAGCGGCGGCCAACACCAGCAGCATCCAGGGGGCAATGGCCACGCCGACCCGGCCCCCGCTGGCCGCGAGTGCAAAGCAGAGCAACGCTGCCGATAGCCAGCCGCTGCCGGCCCAATCGATGCGTGCGGAGTTTTCAGTGGGTGCCGTTTTTCCAATGCCGCTAGCAGTCAGAACCAGCAAGCCGCTACCGCATAGCGTCAACAGAACGAAAACGGAGCGCCAGCCAAATTCGCCGATCAGGATGCCGCCGACCGAAGGGCCTAGTGTGGTTCCGATGGCCGACATCGTTCCGAGCAGGCCCATCGATGCACCCAGGCGCTCTTTCGCAATCAGGGTCTTGGCGATAGAAAGCGGCAGCGCCATCAGCGTTGCCGCGCCCAGCCCCTGCGCCGCGCGACCTGCGATGAGCCAACCCAGGGTCGGCGCCACTGCGCAGCCGGCAGAGGCCAGGGTGAACAGCAGGATGCCGCCCATCAGCACGCGGCGATTTCCGTAGAGATCGCCCATTCGTCCTGCAACGACGATGACGCAAGTCAAGGCGAGCAGGTAGGCCAGTACGACCCATTGCACCTGCTGCACGCCGGCCGAAAAGACGGTTGCCAGGCTGGGTAGTGCAACGGTGGCGATGCTGATGCCAAGCGAAGCGAGCAGGATGGCGCCGGCCAGTGCCGCGAGTGTTCGTTTGTTGGCCGCAGGGGAGGGGTGAGGTTTCATGTGCGATGTCTGCCTATCGGGGGGGCGATGGCCTACTGTGCAAATTCAAGTCAACTTGAGGTCAAGCATGACGCTCGTCGATATCGGAGTGCTGTCGAAAACCTGCGGGGTGCTCACCTCTACGCTCCACTATCACGAACAGCTGGGGCTGATCCGGCCCGTGAGCTCGATCACCAGGAGCTGCGCATGACCACCATGAGTCGTCTGCTCAGGCATGTTGCGAATGCCCTGCGCCATCTCACAAGGAGTGCCCGAGGTTTCGTAAGCTGTTGCGTGTGGTGTGCCCCGCGGCGGTCCTGAGCGATGCGCTGTACCTTGATGCGGTGGCGCGATAGGACAGAATCTCCGGAAAGGCCTAGCCAATAGTGGTCAGAGCCTAGATCGAGGCGAGCAACGCACAGATCATCGGCGCTGCGGCATACAAGCACGAGTAGTGAGAAAGCCCCTCCATCCGCTCGATGCGCGCGTCGCTTGGGAAGCACTCAGCCAGATGTCCCGACATCCCGAATGGCGACCAGTTGTCTGCCGTGCCATGCCACAGGCAGACATCTGCTTCGCTGGCGAAGGCGCTGGCTGACCAGGGCTGGAGATACTGCCGAATATCCCGCGTGTAGCCGGTCGTACCTTGGGCAAAGCATTGCTGCAAGACCTGGCCGATAAGCGCCCTGAACTCCGGTGATTTCACCAACTCCCGATCCTGTCCCTGGGCGCTGGCGAACAGCATGCGAAACAGCATCTGCGGTGCTCGCTTGGCCAGCAGCGCCTGCCACTTCACCAGCCAGTGGAACAAGCCTGGGCTGCGCTGGGCCAGTGAGAACACGGCCTTGCCAGCCATCTTATTGAGGAAGTCCCCACCGTCGAGCGGGGCGGCGGCGGAAATCAGATGCAGGCTGCGGACCTGGCCCGGCATGAGGGCGCTGACTTCCAATGCGGCATGCGTGCCGAGGGAAAAACCGATGAAGTCGACCGGAGCACCTTGCACGGTCTCGCTGATTGCCTGGGCGATCTGTCGGTAGTACTCGGCGCCGGTGATGGATGGGACGATGGCGAAACGGTCGAAGCAAAGGATGCGTAGGCCCTGCTCTCGGGCGGGTGCGTCGAATATGGAGGCCTCAGAAGGCGAGCTCGGTACCCCGTGGAAGTAAACGACCGGTTTGCCGGTGGGTTTTCCGTATTCGCTGAAGTCCATTTCCAGTCCAAAGCTGCGTGATGTCTGAATCTTGTATCACTGCTGTGTTGAATAGGCGCTAGGGCGAACTGCCGCATTGCCTTCTTGGTTAGAGCGTCTGCGTGAACCGTGGCCGGTTCACACCGGCAACCTGACCTTCTTCTTCGCCCCGAACAGATTCCAGCTGGCGACGAACAGCGCCGCCACCAGCGGGCCGATCACGAAGCCGTTGAGGCCGAGGAGGGCCAGGCCGCCAAGGGTGGAGATGAGGATCAGGTAGTCGGGCATGCGGGTGTCCTTGCCGACCAGGATGGGGCGCAGGATGTTGTCCACCAGGCCGATCACCAGCACGCCGAAGGCGGTGAGGATGATGCCCTGCACCAGGCTGCCGCTGAGCATCAGGTAGATGGCTACGGGCGCCCAGATGATGCCGGCGCCTGCTGCCGGCAGCAGTGACAGAAAGGCCATCAGCACCCCCCACAGCAGCGGGCTGTAGATGCCCAGCGCCCAGAAGATGAAGCCGCCGAGCGCACCCTGGACGGCGGCGACCACCACGTTGCCCTTTACCGTGGCGCGTACCACACGGGTGAACTTGATCTGCAGGCGGCGCTTGGTGTTGCCGGCCAGTGGGATGGCGCTACGAATCCTGTGCACCAGCTCCTTGCCGTCGCGCAGCAGGAAGAACAGCAGGTAGAGCATGACGAAGAAACTGACGAAAAACTCGAAGGTGCCCTGGCCGATGGCGAATACCTTGGTGGCCAGGTACTGACTGCCGGCCATGGCGCCCTTGGAAATCTGTTCGCGCAGGCCGTCGAGGTTGGAGATGCCGACGCGGGCCAGCTGATCCTGTATCGATGGCGGTAGCATGCGTATGCCGCTGGTGACGTAGGCGCCTGCGTCCAGCTCGCCTGACTCCAGTTTCTGATACAGGGCGGTGCCTTCGGCCACCACCGCAGAGGTGATGAAGATCACCGGCAGAATCGCCACCAGCAGACAGATGATCAACGTCAGCAGGGCAGCCAGATTGCCTCGCCCGCCCATGCGGCGGAGCAGGCGTTCCTGCAGGGGCGAAAACACCACGGCCAGGACCATGGCCCAGAACACCGCGCCGTAGAACGGCAGCAGTATCCAGAAGAAGGCGATGGTCACCAGGACGAGCAGCAGGATGAAGGCTTTCTGTTCGAAGGTCGGGTTCTGCATATCGGGTTCGCTGCGAAGGGACATGCCAGTTAGTCCCCCGATGCTCTGGCAAAGTGCCCACAAAGTTAGGTCGGGCTTGCAGCCGTGCGGCGAGGGGGATTGACAGCTCTGGGATACTGGAAGGCATGAGGATGAACATTCGACGGAGGCATGGCCATGCGGGATGAGGAAATCAAGGCGCTGTTCGATCAGCAGGCGGCGGGTTACGACAAGCAGTGGGCGGGGATGGCGCCGATTCGGGAGGCGCTTTATCTGCTGCTCGATGCGCTGTTCATCGATCTGCCGGCCGACGCGCGGATACTGTGCGTGGGCACCGGCACGGGGGCGGAAATCGCGCACCTGGCCGAGCGCTTTCCGGGCTGGCGCTTCACCGCACTGGATCCGTCCGGGGCGATGCTTGAGGTCTGCCGCCAGCGCGCGGAGCGCGGCGGCTTTGCCTCGCGCTGCGACTTTCACGAAGGCTATCTAGATACGCTGGCGCCTGGGGCGGCCTATGACGGCGCTACCTGTTTTCTGGTGTCGCAGTTCTTGCTCGACCCTATGCTGCGTACCGGGTTCTTCGCCCAGATCGCGCAGCGCCTCAAGTCAGGCGGGATGCTGGCCAGTGTCGATCTGGCGGCGGATATCCAGTCGCCGGCCTACGAAGTTCTACTACCAGGCTGGATGACGCTGATGGCTGCCGCCGGGGTCGATGCGCAGATGCTGGAGCGCGCCCGTGCGGCCTACGCCCGTGATGTGGCGGTGCTGCCGGCGCCGCAGGTGGCTGGCATCATCCAGGCGGCCGGGTTCATTGCTCCGGTGCAGTTCTTCCAGGCCGGGCTGATGCACGGCTGGGTCAGCCGGCGCGAAGCCGATGCCTGAACCGCGAGCGGTTTTACTCGTGGCGCGTGCTGTGGTCGCGGTCGCGTGGGTAGTGCCGCTCCAAAGGCAAGGGCGGTAGCCAGGCTTCGCGGCGGATGGTCCAGAGTTCGTAGGTGGGGGTGAAGCGGTTCGGTTCATCCAGCGAGCCGACGTTGACCTCGATTTCATCCGCCGAGCGTGCGAACACCGACGAGCCGCAGCGCGGGCAGAAGTGGCGGCCGGCGTACTCGCCGGTTTCACCTTCTACCTTCACCGCGTCCTGCGGGAATATCGCCGAGGTGTGGAAGAGGGCGCCGTGGTGCTTGCGGCAATCCATGCAGTGACAAACGCCGACCCGATAAGGCTGGCCACTGGTTTCGAAGCGCACCTGGCCGCAGAGGCAGCCGCCGGTAAGTCGATCCATGTTGGAGTCCTCCAGTGCGTGGGCGTGTAGCGGCCACCATAGCAAAGGTTCGCTGCGCTACCAGCGCTGGCTGGCCAACGCGAGCGGAGTGAAATAGCCGACGTGCACCGGAGCCCGAAAGCCTGCACGCCAAGTTGTTGGCCTGGCTGCGGGAGTTGGGGCGTTAGCCCGGTTTCAGAGGCGATCCAGTTCTTGCGCGATCTTCGCCCAGTCCGCTTTCAGCGCGCGGCGCAGGTAGGCGATGAAGAACCGGTCGCGCAGGCGGCGCAGGCTGGAGTGCTGCCTGGCGGTGCGGGTACGCTCGATGGTTTCGCCGAGCCAGACGCTGTCGAAGCCGGTCCAGATCGGGGGGATGGGCGCGAGCATGTTGGAGTAGCAGGCGGGCGCGACGTCCTCAAAGAAGGCGGCTTGCACCATGGCGCGGTCGAAACCTGCCACCTGACGGGCGATGCGGGCGTAGTCGACTTCGTTGTCGACGAATACCTCCGACAGCGCGGACCACAGATGGATGCGTTCTTCGCGGGTCATAAGCCTGTTGTGCCCACAGCGGCGGACTCGGTGGCGAGACTGTAATGGCTGGCGCGCATCCTGGCCATTGGCGCGGCTGCTGCGACAGCCTGGTGGCATGTATCATCGGGGCCTGTTTTCGTATCCGGGGCCATGATGCCGGCCCGCCATCTGCGAGTGATGACACCATGATCGAGGTAACCGAAGTTTCCATTGCCGAGCTGCGCGCCGCGCTGGAGTCCGGCCGCACCACGGCGGTCGAGCTGGTCAAGGCCTATCTGGCGCGTATCGAGGCTTACGACGGCCCGGATACGCCGACCCGGCTCAACGCGGTGGTGGTACACAACCCCGATGCGCTGAAGGAGGCCGAGGCCTCCGATGCGCGCCGCGCCCGTGGCGAAACCCTCGGCCCGCTCGATGGCATTCCCTACACCGCCAAGGACAGCTACCTGGTCAAGGGCCTGACGGCCGCCTCCGGCAGCCCGGCGTTCAAGGACCTGGTGGCGCAACGTGATGCCTTCACCGTCGAGCGCCTGCGTGCCGCTGGCGCCATCTGCCTGGGCAAGACCAACATGCCGCCGATGGCCAATGGCGGCATGCAGCGCGGCGTCTATGGCCGCGCGGAAAGCCCGTACAACGCCGATTACCTGACCGCGCCGTTCGCCTCGGGCTCATCCAACGGTGCCGGTACCGCGACCGCTGCGAGCTTCTGCGCCTTTGGTCTGGCCGAGGAAACTTGGTCCAGCGGACGTGGCCCGGCTTCGAACAACGGCCTGTGCGCCTACACGCCGTCGCGCGGGGTGATCTCGGTACGCGGTAACTGGCCGCTGACGCCGACCATGGACGTGGTGGTGCCATTCGCCCGCAGCATGGCCGATCTGCTCGAAGTGCTCGACGTGGTGGTGGCCGACGATGCCGACAACCGTGGCGACCTCTGGCGTTTGCAGCCCTGGGTGCCGATCCCGAAAGCTTCCGAGGTGCGCCCCGAGTCTTACCTGGCCCTGGCAGCCAAGGCCGACGCACTGGCGGGCAAGCGCCTGGGTGTGCCGCGCATGTACATCAATAAGGACGAGGCAGCCGGCACCAGCGAACAGCCCGGCATTGGCGGGCCAACCGGGCAGCGCATCCACACTCGCGACTCGGTGATCGAGCTGTGGGAGCAGGCGCGCGCGGTACTGGAGCAGGCCGGTGCCACGGTGATCGAGGTGGATTTCCCGCTGGTGTCGAACTGCGAGGGTGACCGCCCCGGCGCGCCGACCGTATATAACCGCGGCCTGGTGCCACACCAGTTCCTGCTTGACGAGTTGGGGGAGCTGTCGGGCTGGGCGTTCGACGACTTCCTGCGTGCCAATGGCGACCCGAAACTCAATCGCCTGGCCGACGTCGACGGCCCGCAGATCTTTCCCCACGATCCCGGCACCTTGCCCAACCGCGAGGATGACCTGGCCTTCGGCATGGACGAATACGTGCGCATGGCCCAGCGCGGCCTCAAGTCGTGGAGCGAAATTCCCAGCGTGCCGGATGGCATGCGCGCTCTGGAGCAGACCCGCAAGCTGGATCTGGAAGACTGGATGGACGAGCTCAAGCTCGACGCGGTGCTTTTCCCTACCGTGGCGGATGTGGGGCCGGCCGATGCCGACGTCAATCCGGAGTCGGCCGACATCGCCTGGAGCAACGGCATCTGGGTCGCCAACGGCAACCTGGCGATCCGTCATCAGGGCGTGCCCACCGTTACCGTGCCGATGGGTGTGATGGCCGATATCGGCATGCCGGTGGGCCTGACCTTCGCCGGCCGTGCCTACGACGACTCGGCGTTGCTGCAACTGGCGGCGGCCTATGAGTCGACCGGCAGCAAGCGCCAGGTGCCGCCGCGCACGCCGCCACTGGCGTGAGTTGCAATTAGTTGAACTGAGCTTGCGGGGCTTCATAAGGAACCCCGCCTTTCATGTAATCGTTAACCCACGCGTAGTCATGGAAGAATTGAGAGGCAACGGATACGGGTGCGAAATGGCGAGCCTTAACCGTCTCTAGTCGCATGTGTTTCTGCTTTCCTGTGCACCCAAACCAAAGGTTTGAATAGTTATAAAAGTGTAGCTTTTCTGGGTGACGATATTGACGACTGCCTGTTGGCCACTTATTTATAGCCGCCATCGTGCTTTGAAACCTCTATCAGCTATGGAAGGCGAGAGTTATGTCTATTCGCTTAGTTGCGGTTTTAATTTTTTCATCTCTGACGGTGTTTTTAGCACCAGCTGACGCCAGTGAATGGAGTATCAAACACCTTGAGGCCTATATTGGTGACTACAACGCCGATGGCCAGGCGGACATCTACCTGAAGGCAGTGGATGTCAGTGTAGCTGGGGTTCCCAAGCCAATTGTCGAGAAGGCGCCGTTCAAAAGCCGCATGCTTTTGCGTGAGGGCTACAGCTATGTCTCCATTTATGAGTTCGACGATGCTCGGCTCGCGAATACTGACTGGTTACCTGCGCCCTATAAACTCGAGGCTGTTGATGTCGATGGCGATCAACTGTTCGATTTGGTCATGCAACCCAACGAATCCAGTGGAGAGTTACTTGTCGTAAGTGCTATAGAGTCCAAGAAAAGCATTATTTACCAAGGGACAGGGCAGTCCATGGGGGCGGACATCGCTGCCAGTTCCGGGGCAAAAATCGAATTTCTGGGCAAGAGCCGAAACGGTAAATTGTTTGTGCGTGTTACTCACCCGCTGCATGGAAGCGATACCTTGCTGGTTGATAGTAATCTCACCAGTAGCGCCATGCCTCTTGTCGCCAAGACCTCAGACAACCTGGAAATTGGCGATGCCCCGGAAAGTTACAGTGCTCTCAATCTGACCTTGCCTGAAGTGAGTGTGGGGCTCGGTGGCGACGCTCAGTACAGCCTGCCTATTGCCGCTCCCGCAGGCATCAATGGCATGCAGCCGGCGCTATCCGTGACTTACGTTGGCCTTGGCCAGAATGGTGTGCTGGGGCGTGGCTGGGGGCTGGGAGGGCTATCTACCATCCAGCGCTGTGCCTCTACCATTGTGCAGGACGGCGCCAATATCCCCGTGGCTTTGGCAGTGGCCGACAAACTTTGTCTAGATGGTATGCGCCTTCAACTGATATCTGGGCAATATCTACAAGTGGGCAGTGTTTATCGAACCGAACTTGACGGTTTCAATCGGATAACACTGAAGGGCTCGGATAATGCTCTGACCTTTGAGATAAAAACCCGAGCTGGCGAAACCCTGCAGTACGGTGGCGGTAATGCAACGATCAACAGCAAAGGCAAAGTCGCCGAATACATTTGGGCGATAAAGTCCAGAACGGATGGTTTTGGCAATGCAGTGCAATACAGTTATGAGGTGGGCGCCAGTTCAGTCATCCCGACGCAAATCAGTTATTCCGACATCGTCGTGAGTTTCGTTTATCAGACCCTGCCTTACACCCTTCGCCAATATCGCGGTGGTGGTTATAGCGAAACCGGCAAGGTCATTTCGGCGCTTGATGTAAAGGCGGCAGGAGCCCAAGCGATGCGTTATCAGCTGAGCTACAACCCGGCATTGGATAACCCGCTCTATAGCGTCCTTTCCAGCGTGCAAGCCTGTCAATGGGGAAGTGAGGGTAAAGCCTGTCAGCAATCGGTTGCTTTCAGTTACCTGAAGCAAGCACTGCAATGGATGCCCAGCCTCAAAATTGCTCAGGATTTCTACGTAACTCGCACGATGGGGCCGAGTTTTGTGCCAGTGGACTGGAATGGTGATGGCGCAAAAGAATTCGCACGTAGCTATTTCTCTATGGCCAGTAAGGCCGCGCGTATCGGTCTGATCAAATCCAATGGCTCCACACTGACCGAGCAAGTGCTATTTGAGGGCAATCAGTTTCCTGTCTCGCTAGGTCGTTTCGATTTCGATGGTGACGGTACCGAAGAGCTCTACTACTTCAAGATAATCTCCTCGTCGAACAATAATGCGGTCAAGACACTGCGTTGGTTCGCGCTGACCAAGAATGGTGAGGTTCCCATTAGCGATGCCTGGCAAACCGATGGTACTGGCGTTCTTACCAGCTATGCGCCGGGATTGTTCACGATTTCTATGATTTCAGGCAGCACCCTCGACGCCAACAATGATGGCAGAGATGACTTGTTGTTGCCGGTGAGTGGTCAGTGGAGCGTATTTTTAAATAGCGGTAATACGCAGACACCGACCTTTACCAAGGTGAACTGGTTGCCGGGGTTCACTCTGGCGAAATATCCCTGGTTGGTGCCTTTGGGGCTTGACCCGTCCGGTGGGGTGCAGCTGATCACCCAGAAAGCTGGGGTGCTGCATGGTGCGATATTGAAGAATGGGGTCGCACTGAGTGACAGCTCGCTAGTTTCCATGGGGGTGAACGCCGATCGTGCTGTCAGCGCCGATGTAAACGGCGATGGATTACCCGACTACGTGGTGCAAGGGGCGAACAGTACCTTGTCAGTGCTGTTGAACACCGGTGCTTCTCCCTCCGGTTCGATGTTCCAGCGAATCGACACGCCTTATTCTTCAGCCGAAGTGCTGCCGCTCTATAAAATTCGCAGCGCCGCTGCGGACTATCCGGCCAAAGCGCTGGATCACGATGGTGATGGCGCTCAGGAGATCATTTATCCGGGGCAGGACGCACTGTTCTATCTGCTGCGCTTTACCGGTTCGACCTTCGAAAGGATTGCTACCGGTATCCCGGTCAGCCGCGCGTTCCATTCTGATGTCTCCAAGCTGACGCCTAACTGTAGGCAATTGGTCAATGAGTCCCGAGCGTTAATAGCCGACCACCGTAGGCAGGGCAACACGGCGATTGCCGACTCGTTGGAGTACTTTTTCTATATCGGTACGGCCATCACCTGTGGATACAACTATGAGGGCGTCAAGATCGACCCGTTTGAAATGTTTCCTGCCGATTACACCGGCAAGGGTGTGGATGAAGTGCTTTTGGGAACTCCGGTGGTTGAGGTTTCATATGGTACGACTAGGCTGGTAGGTCAGCAGTGGCAACATTTTGCGCAGGCCCGGCAGTACCCTGAGCTACTCAGCAAAGTCGATAACGGGGCAGGCAACACCGTTGAAATCAACTACGGAAAACTGAATGACACCGCCATTCATACGCCTGCCACCAATGTTGCATTCCCTGATATGGCCGTGCGTTCGCCCAAGCCTGTAGTCAGCACGCTGCTGATCGCCAATGGCGTGGGTGGCCAAGCCAGCCATGAATACAAATATCGCGGTGCACGCTTGAATCGATTAGGGCGTGGCTTTCTTGGCTTTGCTTCGATCGAAGCGAAAGACCTAGCTCGTAACCAAACACGAACTCGTACCCTACGCCAGGACTTCCCGTTCATTGGTGCCGTTAGCAAGGATGAAATCCAGCAGGACAGCCAGCTAATTTCGCGCACTACACAGCAGTGGGAAGAGCTCGAACCGATTTCGGGGAAAGCCTATTACCCCTACGTTGCCGTCAGCACGCAGGAGCAATTTGAGGGTGGGGCGGTGGTGGCAGTCAGCCAGTCCACGCAAACACACGACACTTACGGCAATGCTCAAAGCACCATTACACGTACGGCGTCGACCGTTGCAGGGTTAAGCACGCCTCTGCACACCATTTCCAAGACCCGTAGCTTCAATAATGACGAAAGTCAGTGGTTACTGGGCTTCTTGGCGAGTGAAACCACGCAAAGCAGCAGTGGCGGGCAAAGTCGTTCGCGCACTCACACTTATACCGCCGTACCCGGGACGCTCGCTGTTGCCAGTGAAGTGCGCTATGCCGGGGCGGGGGCGGCGCAGCTTTCGGTCAGCTATGGGCGTGATGGCGCCGGCCGTGTTGTCAGTACCACTGAGACGACTGCTGGTCAGGAGGCCCGAACCTCCACACAAAGTGCTTTCCAAGGCCCTTGGCCGACATCGCAACAGAACGCCCTTGGGCATACGCAATCCACCACGTACGACCGTGTTACCGGCAACCCATTGACGGTAACGGATGCCAACGGGCTCATAACCACCTACAGCTACGACGCCTTTGGGCGTGAAACCCAGGTTAGCCGACCAGGTGGCGCCACCGAGCTAACGACTTACAGCATATGTGGTGGGATGGTGTCCTGCCCTGCCGGGGCGGTTGCTGCCATAAGAAAACGCACTGTTTCCGGTTCCGGTTTACAAGGTGCGCCAGAGCAGTGGACTTATCTGGATCAGCTCGCTCGTGCAGTGCGCGAGCGTCACCAGGGATACGACGGCGGCTGGATCAATACCGACAGCCAATTCGATGCCCTGGGGCGATTGATCAAACAGAGTGAGCCCTACAGCGGCGCTACGCCGAACTATCTGCTGTCGACCTGGGATAACCGTGACCGACCTTTGACCCGGCAGCTCAGTGGCGGTGCTGCGTTGTCATTCACTTACGGTTCACGAACGGAGGGTGGTACCTGGCGGCAATACACCCTGACCTACGAGGCCGGTGGTGCTCAGAGCCGTACCGAACGACGAGAAAGTAATGCCCTGGGTCAATTGGAGGTCAGTATCAATGCTGTGGGCAGCTCGGTCGCCACCAGTGTCCGCTACCTCTACGATCCTGACGGCAACCTGGCTGCAACCCGCGTCAATGGCGCGCAAGCGACCGACGTGCTCATGACCTATGACGTGGCCGGTAACCGCATCTCGCTTCAGGATCCGAACAGTGGCCTGCAGACCATGAGCGTCGACGGGTTTGGCCAGATCGGTGAGGTGACTGCCAGCGATGGCAGCAAGATCCGCCAGCGCTACGACCGCTTGGGACGTATGGTTCGTCGTCAGGATATCAATCCACAAGGGGGGACGGTCGAGGAGTCCATCTGGACTTACGACAGCGCCCCCAACGGCATCGGTAAGCTGGCCGGTATGGGCCGTACCGACCAGGGTTTCATGCAGGTCTACAGCTACGATGAACTGTCCCGCCCTTACGTGCGGAAGACCACCATCCAGGCTGCCGGCCAGACTCTGAACTACACCGACGGGCAGGTCTACGACGGTTTCAACCGTCCGCATATCGTCCAGGACGCCAGCGGTTTCCGCTATGTCAACGACTACAACGGTTATGGCTATGCCAGTGGCGAAACTGACTTTGTCAGCGGCAAATCGTTGCGCACCATCAACAGCCAGAACGAACGGGGCCAGATCACCCGGGTGACTTATGGCAATGGCGTGGTCAGCAACTACACCTATACGCCAGGTGCCGGTTGGCTAACGAGCCTGCACAGCACAGGCGCTGTCGGCACGTTGCAAGACCTGACCTACACCTACGGACAAAACGGCGTACTGCTGGCCCGTGACGATGGCCGAGGCTACAAGGAAACCTTCAGCTACGACCTGCTGAACCGTTTGACCAGCAGCACCCGCACTCTGGCCGACGGCCAGACAGTGCACGACAGCTACGTCTATGACGGCCTGGGCAACCTTCTGCAAAGCCCACACTTCACCAGCCTGAGCTACGGTCAGTACGACGCCGCCGGTCAAAGTGCCTGCGGCAATGGCGTTACCCCCGGCCCCCACGCCGTACTGCGCAGCAATGCTGGCGACTACTGCTACGACTCCCGTGGCAACCAGCTCAGCGGCCCAGGGCGCACGGTCAGCTACAGCCTGTACGACAAACCCCTGCGCATCAGCACCAGCAACCAGCATAGCGATTTCAGCTACGACCCCGAACGCCGGCGCTACCTATTGGTTTCCGGCAGCAACAGGGGCACGGTGTACCTCGACGAAGGCCGCTTTGAAGAACACCTGAACGGCAGTCAGCGCTGGCAGAACAGCTACATTGGTGACTACCTACAAGTACAGCGCAACCACGGCAGTAGCCAGTACCAGCTGCACTACCAGCTACGCGATCAGCTAGGTTCGCTGGAAAGCGTCACCGACGCTAACGGCGCATTGGTGGAAAGACGCAGCTACGCCCCCTTTGGTGGTTTACGTGGTGCAGACTGGTCCGACAGCCCAGCAGTGCTGCTGACCACCCGCCGCGGATTTACCGACCACGAGCACCTACCCGATAGTGGGCTGATCCATATGAACGGCCGGGTTTACGACCCGACTCTGGGACGCTTCCTCAGTGCCGATATCGTCTATCAGGACACGACCAATGGGCAGGCGTTCAATCGGTATTCGTATGGGTTCAACTCGCCGTTCAGTGGGGTGGATCCGACGGGATATGCACTGGAGGAGGCTGGAGCTCCAAGTAACTGGTTCCAATTAGCCACGCAGAATATGGGGTTGGTTTTCTACAACCTCTTTGCAGGTAATGCTCCATCTAGTTGGTTTGATGTGGCGATAGGTGGTGCCAAGAGCTTGACGAATGGCGGACTGCAGATAGCACTTATGACAAATCCGCAGATGTCTCTTTATTCAAAAACCATAAATAGTTACGTTCAGCCCTTTCTGGAACCGAGCAATATTGATCAGCGCTATGGCGATGGGTTGATTGGTATAGGTGGGCTGGCAACTGGGTTGGCGGGAAGTTTCCGGGTGTTGGCAGTAAGAACTTCAAGCAATGGTTTGACTATTGCCGCTAATCCGGCGATTGGAAATCCTGCTGCCATTTTCCGAGGGTTCGGCACGCTGAATTCCCGCCAGTCTACCGTGTTGGAACAGCTACCGGAGTTTGGTTCCAGCACGATTGCTCATAAGTCATTTGGTCAACGCGATCTGTCGGCATTGACTGCCGCGACGGGCGACGAATTCGCTATGTTCTCCGTCGGTGGGCGTCGCTTGATATTTCGAGGTGACTCTGGTTCGGTGCCAATCACTCCAGATATGGCCTCGCAATTGGCTAGCCAAGGTTGGCGCTGGTCCTTGCATACGCACCCGGGAGGGGCTGGTGTATTGCGTTCGTCTATTGGAGATCGAGCGGTTCTTGAGGCGATGGGGGGCCAGCGAAGTTCAATATTTAATTCAATGGGGCAACGGAGTATGTTTACGCCACGGAGCGATAGCCTTCAAGGGTGGATGCCATAATCATGAGCAAGAAAAAATTATTGAACCTCAAGGAAATGGAAAACATCGCAAAGAGGGCCACACACGATGCTCTGATGCCATATCCAAGGCTACAGGGGAGTGATTCGGAAAATTTGACACTAGGTACCCAACTTACTGAGAGCGAAGGGATTTTTGAACTCTATATCGCTGGTGAACGGCCGCTTGACGCCAAGGTAATCACCTGTGCCCGGGTGGATCGCCGAACGGGAGAGGTCGGTGTAGAGGTTTTCCTAGAAAAAAATCATGAGCCTCCTTATAGACATTGACTACAAAAAAGGGCTGCAAAAAGAGGGCAGACAATGAGGCGTCCCCACAAATCTACTCCAGTGCCTGAGCTTGCCGGTGAGCCTCGTCACGTAGCAATGGCTCCATCTGAGTGCTGAGTAGGATAAATCTCTGGCCGATTGCTGGCGAGCAGCCAGGGCTCTTGTTCACGACGGGCGTTCTGCCAGCTGAGCTTGCTGTGCGCGATGCTGCCTGTCACGCGTCGATGTTTCTTGCCCTTGGGCGGCTGGTGAATGTCGTACAACGCAACCCGGTGCGGCGCACTGCGCGTCATCTCGATTTGGCCAAGTGAGCGTGCGCTCGATGTCGTCTGCAAGTAGAGCTGCTTGATCGACTGCCATTAGCCTTTCTCGTCGCGATAAAGATCACGATTGCGGGTGCACCCCACGTAATACCATCCCTTGGCTTCGACAGCCTGGAACCAGGGGCGACGAAATCCAGCATCCGTTACCAAAATCGGCACGCATTGGTTGGGAAGCATGGCTTCCAGTGCATCGAGCAGTTGCCTCTGACGCTGAGGGCAACCTTCACGGTCATGCACGCTCTCGTACACAGGAAACGCTCGACTGTTGTGGTCAACGAAAACTGGACACTGGTTTAGGTTTATCCGGCCAGTGATTCGGTTTCCGCTGGCGTTCTGTATCCGTTGTAGCTGTGTGGTCGTTGATGGTTGTAGTAACCCGTCAGGTAGCGCAGCACATCAGCCTCAGCTTGCCCCTGGCTGACATAGCCATGCTCTGGTATCCATTCCGTTTTCAGGCTTCTGAAAAAACGCTCCATCGGTGCGTTGTCCCAACAGTTGCCGCGGCGGCTCATGCTCTGCTTGATACGGTAGCGCCAGAGCATCTGGCGGAATTCAATGCTGGTGTAGTGGCAACCCTGGTCTGAGTGAAACATCAACTGTTGCGGGCAACCTCGGGACTCGTAGGCCACGCGTAACGCGCGTGTCGTGAGCTGTGAATCAGGTCGATTGGACAGTGCCCAACCGACGATGCGGCGCGCATACAAATCCATGACTGCTGCCAGGTAGATCCAGTGGTTACCCGCCCAGAGGCATGTCACATCACCGCACCACACTTGGTTGGGGGCGCTCACTGTGAACTGCCGACCCAGTGTGTTGGCCGCAATGGCGCTTTCACCATCGGCCTTGCGGTAGCGATGCTTGCGACATTGCGAGCTGAATAGCCTGGCTTCTTTCATCAGGCGCCCAGCCAGAAAGCGACCAACCTGCGCGCCCTGTATTCGTAGCGCTGCCGATAATGTTCTGGCTCCAGCAGAACCACGACTTTGTGCATGAAGCTCGGCAACCAGATGTCGCAAGGCAATTCGCCTGTGATCAACCCGGCGACGGCGTTTGCATGCTTCGTAAACGCTACTGCGCTGCACATTGAACACTCGGCACAGTTCGGCTCGTGGATACCGCTCACCCAATGCCTCAATCAGCGCTACTGATCGAGGGAGTCCGACATCAAGAGAGCGGTAGCTTTTTTAGGATTTCTTTCTCCCGCTCCAGGCGTCGAACCTGGGCCTCCAGTTCCTGTATGCGCCTTTGTTCAGGCGTCAGGGCTTTGCTGCGTGGCGGTGTCGTGCCGCCACGCTCGCTGCGCAGTTGCTCTACCCAGCGACGCAATGCAGTCGGGCCTACGCCTATCGATTTGCAGGCTTCAGGAATGGTGTACCCCTGATCCAAAACCAGGCCGGCTGCTTCGAGCTTGAAATCTGTACTGAATGATCTTCTGGTCACGCAAACACCTCATGGCTGGGCGAAGCTTAACGCCCTATCGGGGTGTCCAGAATCATTGAGCCACAACACTCCACGGTGGCAAAGCGGCGGGTAATCATCTCACGCCCGATGTCGCTGTCGATGCGTTGGCGCATGCGCGTCAGGACATTCTCCTGCTCTGTCTTCGGCAGGAAGAACGCGACCTGGCGCGCCGCAGTTTTCTCCGGCGTGCGCAGGCACTACTTGCGTTGCAGGCAACTCAGGCAATCGCGTAGGGTGCCCTTGAACTTGATCGCCGGCTGGCCCTTGATCAGGCAGTGACTGCCGTTGCCATATAGCTGCTTGCCCGCCGGACAGATACAGATCTTCTGCTGTGGATCGAAGTAAAAGTCAGCCGGCGTGTAGCAGTGGCTGCTGATGCGTTTCAGCCCCTTGTCCCAGAGCGGATCGGGCTTGGCCGTATGGTGTTGCTGCCCGGCGTAGCGCTCGTCCCGTTTGCGGTAACCGTTGTCGGGAATAAAGGCAGAGATGCCCGCCGCCTCCAGGCTCTCGAGTGCCTTACGACTGTGATAGCCGGCGTCGGCGGTGTAGTGGGTATCAGCACCGCGTAGCGAGCGCGTGGCTTCGATGACGGGGTCGAGTAGCGCCTGTTCCGAATCGGTACCGTGGGCCTGGGCATCGACAGATGAAAAGGTGACAGATTTATTTATGATCTGCAGAACCTGATTTATACCTACGGGCAGAATGGCGCTCTGCTGGCCCGTGAAGATGCTCGCGGCTACAGAGAGGGATTTGCCTACGACCCACTGCAGCGATTGTTGAGCAGCCCCCGAGCCTTCCGTGAGCAGGCGCTCAAGGACGTCTATAGCCTACGATGACCTTGGCAATCTGGCACGGAACCTGCGCAATTGCATCTTGTAGTACGGATAGTACGGCAGTACCGGAAAGGCCTCCTGGGCTAGCAAGGGCTTCAGCGACCCTGGGCCTCATCGTTTTGCGCAGTCCGGCGGGAAGTTATTGCTATGACGCAAGGGCAATCAGATCAGTGGCTCTGGCCGTTAGATCACCTGCAGCCTGTACGGCAACCCCCTGAGCATCAGTGCAGGCGGTCATGTTGGCGAATTCCAATACCACCCGCAGCGCAAACGCTTCTTCCAGCGTACTGACGGCAGCACTACATTCTATCTTGACGAAGGGTAGTTCGAGGAAGTGGTGCAAGGCACTTCTCGTGTGCAAAACCGCTATCTCGATGGCTATCTGCAATACCTGCGTAGTTTCACAGGCGGCATAGGTCGGTTCATCTCCCGTTGCGTGACCAATTGGTTCGATCGATACCGTCGTCAATGAAATCGGCGTAGCCATCGAGCGCATGGCCTATGCGCCGTTCGGTGCCACACGGGGAGGTTTCGCTCGACTGGTAATGCTGGAGGGAATTATGAACGTAGAGCAGGCCATTAATACGATAGCCGTGCAATCTAGTGAAGCTGTTCTGCTTGCGATCCCCCCCGGGAAGCCAAGTTCGTGTTATTGACCAGTGATTGTCGAGTTCTCCAAGAGGGCTTGGAGGTCGGATACAAATACTTGCTGGGCGTGGATGATATGCAACATTTGCTGCAAGCCGCAGCGAGAAAACGCATGGGGAAAAAGGGCAGTTGCAGAGCTTATTATTCATTATGCGGTCACTGATAGATATTCGGCCTGGTTTGAAGATATTCCAGGCGTCTGAGTTTTGTATTGAGTTGCAGATAAGTCAGGAAAACCTTGATGGTCAACGCCCCCGTTGCGATAGGTGCTGGCCGCAGTTCGTTGTGCTGATCAACTTTTCACGCCTTGTGTTTGGGGCGGAGCCGGGTTTTAGAGGTGCCCTTGGTTTGAGTGGTGCGGATATGCGAATCCTTCAGGTGCTCAAAGATAAAGGGCTTTGATATGGTTGCTGAGATGGTTGTTACGAATGTTTTCCATTTGTCAGATGGCTCTACGGTATTGGCCTGTGAAGTCCAGGGTAATGCGGGTGCTCTAGTTGGGCGAAGGGCTAACCTTGTGTTGGGCTGTGAGATAAAACAGAGCTTTCTCATTGCTGGTGAGCGAGTGATGTTGAACAAAGCTATTGGTGAGGAAGAGCGAGCTTTCGAAACACGAGATTCGCTAGCGATTACATTGGAAGAAGCTCAAAGCAGAAGGTTCAGGCTGGTACTTTTATAAAGGCAGGATGTAGGAGGGGTGGGCTTTATGATCTCTGCTGTTCTTTTGGGGTATTGATATTGTTTGTCAGGATGCAAGCCTGTATGTAGATGTTTGACCTGCGCGCTGTAAGCTATGCCTAACATAAGCATGAAGTTTTTGGTGAGGTGGATGGCCTTTAGACTTCCAGGGAGTTGTTCCAGATATAAATTGATTGAGTAGTGCTATGAGGGGGTATTGTCCTTTCTACCTCGGTGAAGGGCGATGCGAAGGGGGGACAGGTCGGTTCATTTGCCAGTTGCGTGACCAACAGGGTTGGATCGATACCGTCGACAATGAAACTGGTCCGCCATCGGGTGCATCGCCGATGTTCCGTTTGGTGTCGTCCTGGGAGGGGCAGGCCTAACCTCCGGCCCTGATGCAAACCTCGAATCGAGGTTTCACCGACCATCAGTACTTGCTGTAAAGCAAGCTTATTCATATGAACGGGCGACTCTACGATCCAGCACTGTGGCATTTTCTAATTGCTGAAGTGTTGGGGTAGCGGTCCGCAATGGTAGGTTGCGCCCGTACGAGCTTTCTACTGCCGCAAATCTATCGCCGGTTCGCCCCGGCCGTCGAACAGCTGCGTTGGGGTGCTGGGAAGGATGCTGGGCTTGCCATTTGCACCGTCGCCGAGGATGCGGATATCGCTGTACTTCTTGCCCGATAGCGCCGCCAGGCCGGCGCCGTCGCGCACGACGGTGGGCCGCAGGAAGACCATCAGGTTGCGCTTGATATGTGAGTCGCGAGTCGAGCGGAACAGCCCGCCGAGCAGGGGAATGTCGCCGAGCAGGGGGACCTTGGAAACCGCCTGGGTAACGTCGTCCTGAATCAGGCCGCCGAGCACGATCACCTGGCCATCCTCGGCAAGGATGGTGCTTTTGATCGAGCGTTTGTTGGTCACCAGGTCGACCGCCTGTGCATTGAGGCTGGTGCTGGGGGCGATGGAGGAGATTTCCTGTTCGATCTCCAGGCGCAGGGTGGCGCCGTCGTTGATGTGTGGGGTGACCTTGAGGGTGACGCCGATGTCCTTGCGCTCGATGGTGGTGAAGGGGTTGCCGGCACCGGACGAGTCGGTGGTGTAGGAACCCGTCTGGAACGGCACGTTCTGCCCCACGAGAATTTCCGCCTTCTGGTTGTCCAGGGTCAGCAGGCTTGGCGTGGACAGCAGGTTGCTCTTGCTGTTGGCCGACAGCGCCGTGATCAGTGCGCCGAAGCGGTCACTGCCGACGCCGATGATGGCGCCGTCGGGCAGGGTGGTGTTCTCCGGCACCTGGCCATTCTGCAGGATCTGCAGCACGGTACCGATCGACAGGCCGGTGCCGCCGAAATTCACCCCGGCCAGGCCGCCAGTCTTGCCGCGAGCGTCCACCGCCCACTGCACGCCGACGGCGTCGCTGATGTCGCCGGAAATCTCGACGATGGCCGCCTCGACCATCACCTGCGCGCGCGGCACGTCGAGCTGGCGCACGATGTCTTCGAGGGTCGCCACCAGGTCTGGCTCGGCCAGCAGCACCAGCGCATTGAGGCTCTCGTCGGCGCGGATGAGGATATTTGACTGCTTGCCGGTGGTTTCGCCGTTCTGCTGGCTCTTCAGGCCTTCGGAGATTTCCCCGAGGGTTTCGGCCAGGGCCTTGGCGTCGTTGTGGCGCAGGCGAATCACCCGTGTGTTGGCCGAGCGGCTGGTGGGCGTATCCAGCGAGCGGGCGAGGTCGGCCAGCTTGGCGCGGGCGTCCGGCGGGCCGAGCAGGATCAGCCGATTGGTGCGCGCATCGGCCACCACCTGGGTGGCGCCGCTGCCCTTGGCCTGGCCACGAGCAATGGCGGTGTTGAGCACTTCGGCGGCGTCCATCACCCAGGCATGTTGCAGGGTGACCACGCTGAAGTCCTGCGCGCCGCTCTGATCGAGCTGGCGCATCAGGTCTTCGATGCGGGCGATGTTGGCGCTGCGGTCGCTGATGATCAGCGCGTTGGCAGAGGTGACGGCGGCCAGGTGGCCGTACTGCGGTACCAGTGGGCGAATCAGCGGGATCAGCTCGGCCACCGGCGTGTGCTGCACCTGGATCAGGCGGGTTTCCAGGCGATCCGGCGCCGGGCGCCCGGCATCCGCTTCGGCCTTGGCCTCGGCATTGGGCACGATGCGCGCCTGGTCGCCCTGGGTCAGCACGCTGAAACCGTGGGTGGCCATCACCGAGAGGAACAGCTGGTACACCTCGGACAGCCCCAGCGGTGTGCTCGATACCACGTTGACCTGGCCCTTCACGCGCGGGTCGACGACGAAGGTCTGTCCGGTGATGCTGGCGATCTGGTCGATGAATTCACGGATGTCCGCGCCCTTGAGGTTGATGGTCCAGCTTTCTTCCTGCTGGTTGGCGCTGGGCGGCACCTGCTGGATCTGCGCGAGCAGGGGCAGGGGGGCGGTGGCAAGGCCGGCGGCGAGAAGGGCGAGGGTCAGTCGGCTACGGAAAAAATGCATCGGTTCAGTCGCTTTCCATGGGCTGATCAGAGGGCGTTTCCACGGGCTGGGTGCCGGAGGCTTCCATTTGTTCGCGCAGCGTCTGCATGCGCTGGCGCAGTTGTTCGAGGTTGTCCTGGTCGAGACGGTCGAGCTGTTGCAGCGAGTCTGGCGCTGCGCTTTCGACCGGCGGGGTGTAGCTGTATTGCCCGCTGCTCGGGCGCGGGAAGGTGAGGCTTTCGCGGCGGCCGTTGCGCACCAGTTCGACGCGGTCGGTGTAGACGGCATCCAGACGCACGCCGTTGTCCACATCGGAGCCGACGGTAAAGCGCTGGGCACTCTCACCCTGGCGCTGGATCATCGCGCTGGAGCGTTGCGGGTCGCTGTGAACGAAGCTGCCGAGCAGGGTCAGTTGCAGGTTGGTGGCCGGCGGAGGGCCGCTGGCGGCCTGCCGGGGCGTACCGAACAGTTGGTCGACGGGTGCCTGGGCGCGCAGTTCCGGGCTGGCGGCGCTCTGGCTGGGCGCTTGTTGCACCGGGCCGCGCACCAGGCGCAGCAGTTCTGCGCTCCGCCAGGCCAGGCTGAGGCTCAGGGCGATCAGCATGAGCATGCCGATCAGGCTCGGGAGGTTGTCCTTGAGCCGCTGGGGAAGGGCCGAGATGGGCAAGCGGTCACTCCGAAAACGACGTTCTAATTCTTCTGTGTGCGGGGCGTCGCGCGCTGATCATAGCAGCCTGCGCACGCTTGGCATCCCCCCAATAGGGTGGGTGTGCGGTTCCAGTCAATGTGATAAAGATGAATGAGATAACCATTACAAAAAAAGACCGTCCCAGAGGTGGCCCATTGAGCCAGGCAGCCGGGTTAGGCTGTACTACCGGGATAAGGTTCTGTTCTAAGGTCTCGCATGAACGCTTCGCTGCTCGAAACTCCATTGCGCCGCTTGCCCTTCAGTTTCGCCAAGCGTCATGGCCTGGTGTTCGTCATGCATGACGGGCGCGCCAGTCTGGCTCATCGCGCCGATTGCGATCCGGTGGCGCTGGCCGAGGCGCAGCGTTTTGCCGGGCGCAGCCTGCCGTTGCAGGTGCTCGATGCGCAGGCGTTCGCCCAGGCGCTGGGGGCGGCCTATCAGCATGATTCGGCGTCCATGCAGCTGGCCGAGGACATCGGCGGCAGTTTCGACCTGGCGTCGCTGGCCGATCAGGTGCCGGAAACCGAAGACCTGCTGGAGCAGGAAGACGACGCGCCGATCATCCGCCTGATCAACGCCATTCTCGGCGAAGCGATCAAGGAAAATGCCTCCGACATTCACCTGGAAACCTTCGAGAAACGTCTGGTGGTGCGCTTTCGCGTTGACGGCATCCTGCGTGAGGTGCTCGAACCCAAGCGTGAGCTGGCCGCGCTGCTGGTCTCAAGGGTCAAGGTCATGGCGCGTCTGGACATCGCCGAGAAGCGCGTGCCGCAGGACGGGCGCATCTCGCTCAAGGTGGGCGGGCGTGAGGTGGATATTCGTGTCTCCACGCTGCCGTCGGCCAACGGCGAGCGGGTGGTGTTGCGTCTGCTCGACAAGCAGGCCGGGCGTTTGTCGTTGCAGCACCTGGGCATGCGCGCCGAGGATCGCGCGCTGATGGAAGCAACCGTGCGCAAGCCGCACGGCATTCTGCTGGTCACCGGCCCCACCGGTTCGGGCAAGACCACCACGCTGTACGCCAGCCTGGTCAGCCTCAACGATCACACGCGCAACATCCTCACCGTCGAGGACCCCATCGAATACCACCTCGAAGGCATCGGTCAGACCCAGGTCAATACCAAGGTGGACATGACCTTCGCCCGTGGCCTGCGCGCCATCCTGCGTCAGGACCCTGACGTGGTGATGGTCGGCGAGATCCGCGACAAGGAAACCGCCGAAATCGCCGTGCAGGCCTCGCTCACCGGCCACCTGGTGCTGTCCACGCTGCACACCAACAGCGCCATCGGCGCCATCACCCGCCTGGTGGACATGGGCGTGGAGCCGTTCTTGCTGTCATCATCGCTGCTCGGCGTACTGGCCCAGCGTCTGGTGCGCGTGCTGTGCCCGGCGTGCAAGGAACCCTATGCAGCCGATGAAGCCGCATGCGCCTTGCTCGGCGTGCCGGCCAGCTCGCCGCCGACGCTCTATCATGCGCGCGGTTGTGCCCAGTGCCATCAGCAGGGGTATCGCGGGCGTACCGGCATCTACGAGCTGGTGGTGTTCGACGAAACCATGCGTACCCTGGTACACAGCCGCGCTGCCGAGCAGGACATGACCCGTCACGCCCGCACCCTGGGGCCGAGCATCCGCGACGATGGCCGGCGCAAGGTGCTGGAAGGGGTGACCACGGTCGAGGAAGTGCTGCGCGTGACGCGGGAGGAATGATGGCGATTGGGATGTTGGCATCGGTTCTTGTAGGAGCGGCTGGGCGGCATTGCGCTTCAGTCGCGAGTTGGCGCAGATCGCGGCTGAAGCCGCTCCTACACGGAACACTGGAGCGATCCGTCGATGGCGGCCTTTGAATACATCGCCCTGGACGGGCGCGGCCGCCAGCAGAAGGGCGTGCTCGAGGCCGACAGTGCGCGCCAGGTACGCCAGCTGTTGCGCGAGCGGCAATTGGCGCCGCTGGAGGTCAAGGCCACGCGCAGTCGTGAGCAGGGCAGCGGCCAGGCGCGTTTGGGTTTTGCCCGTGGCCTGTCGGCACGCGACCTGGCGCTGGTCACCCGCCAGTTGGCAACGCTGATCCAGGCGGCGCTGCCGATCGAAGAAGCGCTGCGCGCCGCGGCCGCGCAATCCACCAATTCGCGTATCCAGGGCATGCTGCTGGCGGTACGCGCCCGCGTGCTCGAGGGGCACAGCCTGGCCGGCAGCCTCAAGGAGTTCCCGGGGGCCTTCCCCGAGCTGTATCGCGCCACGGTGGCGGCGGGTGAGCATGCCGGGCACCTCGGGCCGGTGCTGGAACAGTTGGCCGACTACACCGAGCAGCGCCAACAGTCGCGGCAGAAGGTGCAGCTGGCCTTGCTCTATCCGGTGATATTGATGTGCGCGTCGCTGCTTATCGTCGGTTTTCTGCTCGGTTACGTGGTGCCGGATGTGGTCAAGGTATTCGTCGATTCCGGGCAGACCCTGCCGGCGCTCACGCGCGGCCTGATCGCCCTGAGCGACTGGGTCAAGGCCTGGGGCCTGGTCGCACTGGTGGCGCTGGTGCTGGCGGTGATCGCCTTGCGTGCCGCGCTGCGTGACGAGGCCTTTCGCCTGCGCTGGCATCGCTTTCTGTTGCGTATACCGCTGATCGGCCGGCTGGGCCGCGCCACCGACTGCGCGCGTTTCGCCTCGACCCTGGCGATTCTCACCCGCAGTGGCGTGCCGCTGGTGGAGGCGCTGGCGATTGCCGGCGAGGTGATCGGCAATCGGGTGATTCGTGGCGAGGTGCTGGTGGCGGCGCAGAAGGTGCGCGAAGGCGGCAGCCTGACCCGTTCGCTGGAAGCCACCGGGCAGTTCCCGCCGATGATGTTGCACATGATCGCCAGTGGCGAACGCTCCGGCGAGCTGGATCAGATGTTGGCGCGTACGGCAAAGAACCAGGAAAACGACCTCAGTGCTCAGATCGCCCTGTTGGTCGGTTTGTTCGAGCCGTTCATGCTGGTGTTCATGGGGGCAGTGGTGCTGGTGATCGTGCTGGCCATCCTGTTGCCGATTCTTTCTTTGAACCAGATGGTGGGGTAGTTAGGTGAATAGCAGACAAGCGGGTTTCACCCTGATTGAAATCATGGTCGTGGTGGTGATTCTGGGCATTCTGGCGGCGCTGGTGGTACCGCAGGTGATGAGCCGGCCGGATCAGGCCAAGGTTACCGCAGCGCAGAACGACATCCGCGCCATCGGTGCGGCGCTGGACATGTACAAGCTCGACAACCACAACTACCCCAGCACCCAGCAGGGCGTGGAAGCACTGGTGAGCAAGCCGAGCGGTAACCCGCCAGCGAAGAACTGGAACAAGGACGGCTACCTCAAGCGCCTGCCCATCGACCCCTGGGGTAACCCTTACCAATACCTGGCACCCGGAACCAAGGGCGCCTTCGATCTCTACTCGCTCGGCGCCGACGGCAAGCAGGGCGGCAGCGATCTGAACGCCGATATCGGTAACTGGGATCTCTGACCCGATCATGATTGGCGTACCGGCCAAGACGCGCGGCTTCACCCTGATCGAACTGCTGGTGGTGCTGGTCATTCTCGGCAGCCTGATCGGCCTGGCGGTGTTCAGCACCGGCATCGCCGGGCCGGCGCGCGAGTTGCGCAGCGAGGCCGAACGCCTCAGTGGCTTGATCGGCGTGCTGCTCGACGAGGCCGTGCTGGATAACCGCGAGTACGGCCTGAGTTTTACCCGCGAGGGTTATCGGGTGCTGCGCTACGATCCGCAGCGCGCCGAATGGCAGGCGCTGGATCGTCAGGCTCATCGACTGCCGGAGTGGGCCGAAATGGAATTCGAAGTGGAAGGCGAGGCCATGACCCTGGTGGCCGAGGCCGGTGCTGACACGCCGCAGTTGCTGATCCTGTCCAGTGGCGAGCTGACGCCATTTCGCCTGCGTATCGCCGAGCGCCGCCGCGACGGCCTGCGCCTGCAACTGTCCAGCGACGGCTTCGGCCTGCCGCGCGTCGAGGAGCTGGGCGCGGGGCGTGCTGGATGAGGGGGGCGCGCGGCTTCACCCTGCTCGAAGTGCTGGTGGCGCTGGCCATCTTCGCCCTGGTCGCCGCCAGCGTGCTGACCGCCAGCGCACGCAGCGTGCGCACCGCCAGTCAGTTGGAAGACAAGACCCTGGCGATGTGGGTGGCCGACAACCGTATGACCGAGTTGCAACTGGCCGAGACGCCGCCTGCCGACGGCCGCGATCAGGGCCAGGTGGAATTCGCCGGGCGCCGCTGGGGCTGGCAAAGCGAGATCGAGGCCACCAGCGAGCCGACCATGCGCCGCGTGACGCTGTGGGTCGCTGTCGATGAGCGCGGCGCCCGTGGCGATATGCGCGAGCGGGCCGTGGTCAGCCTCAGCGGATTTCTCGGAGCGCCGCGATGATGCGTGAGCAGCGCGGTTTCACCCTGCTGGAGCTGCTGATTGCCATCGCCATCTTCGCGTTGCTGGGGCTGGCCACCTACCGCATGCTCGACAGCGTGCTCAGCGCCGACGCCGTCACCCGTGAACACGAACGCCAGCTGCGCGAGCTGAGCCGTGCCCTGTCTGCGTTCGAGCGCGACGTGCGCCAGGTGACGGTACGGCCGACTCGCGATGGTTTCGGCGATGATCAGCCGGCGCTGCACAGCGACCTAGCCGATGCCACCGCGCTGGAGCTGACGCGCGCCGGCTGGCGCAATCCGCTGGGCCAGCCGCGTGCCGAGGTGCAGCGTGTGCGCTGGCAGCTCAGTGGCGAACAATGGCAGCGCCGCTACTGGCGTGTACTGGATCGCGCGCAGGACAGCACGCCGCAGATCCAGCAGGCGCTCGATGGTGTCGAGTCGCTGAGCCTGCGTTACCTGGACAAGGAGGGGCAATGGCAGACCGACTGGCCGCCGGCCAATGCCTCTGGCGATAGCCTGCTCACCGATTTGCCGCATGCAATCGAGCTGCGCCTGCAGCATCGCCGTTATGGCGAGCTGCGTCGCCTGCTGCGCCTGCCGGATCTGCCCGCGCAGCAGGCACCAGCGGCGCCGCCGGGTGAGCAGGACGAGGTGCCGCAGTCATGAGACGGCAGAGCGGAGTGGCCCTGATCACCGTGCTGCTGGTGGTCGCCGTGGTGACGGTGGTCTGCGCCGGGCTGATCGCCCGCCAGCAGCTGTCGATCCGCAGCAGTGCCAACCAGCTGCACGTGACCCAGGCCTGGCATTACGCCCTGGGCGGCGAGACGCTGGCCAAGGCGATGCTCGAGCGCGATCTGCGCCAGGGCGACCCGCGTCAGCCGGTTGATCATCCGCTGGAGCCCTGGGCGAGGCCGTTGCCACCTTTTCCGCTGGATGAGGGCGGGGAACTGCGTGTGCAGATCGTCGACCCCAGTGGCCGCTTCAATCTCAACAATCTGGTGAGTCAGGGGCGGCCCAATGAATTGGCGGTGCTGCGTTTTCGCCGTCTGTTGCAGCGCCTGGACATCGGCAAACCCTATGCCGAGCGCCTGCTGGACTGGCTGGATCGCGACAGCGAATTGCAGGGGGGCAATGGCGCGGAGGATAGCCAGTACCTGCTGGCGACGCCGCCTTATCGCACCACCAATCGCGAGATCAGCGACGTGTCCGAGCTGCGTCTGCTGCTGGAAATGGACGATGCTGACTACCGCCGCTTGCAGCCCTTCGTCAGCGCCTTGCCCAGCGGTACGTTGCTCAACGTCAACACGGCCAGCGCCATGGTGCTCTCCAGCCTGTCCGACAGCTTGAGTCCGGATGCGGCCATGGCGCTGATCGCCGGGCGCGGCGCTGAGGGTTACCCCAGCGCCAGTGCCTTCGCTGCTCAGCCTGCGCTCGCGGGGTTGGGCGAGCAGGTGGTGCAGGGGCTGGCGGTTGGCAGTCAGTATTTCGAGGTGTTCAGCGAAGTGAGCCTGGGCGAACGCCGGGTGGTATTGCGCAGCCTGTTGCAGCGCAGCAATGATGGCCAGGTCAGTGTCCTGGCGCGTGATCTGGGACAGGGCGGTATGCCGCCTACGCCCATTGAGGAAGCACAAGAATGACCCCTACATGGATTTTCCTGCCGCCCGAGGCGTGCCACGACCTGTCAGCGGAGCTGCCCGTCATGCGCGTTACGGCAGATGGCAGTCGTGCAATGAGCCTGGCCGAGGCACTGGCCGATGTGCCTGCGCATTGGCAACTGGTGTTGCCGGTAGAAGCCGTCACTGCCTGTGCCGTGCAGCTGCCGACACAGAAGGCGCGCTGGATGCGTCAGGCCCTGCCGTTCGCGGTGGAGGAGCTGCTGGCCGAGGAGGTCGAGCTGATGCACCTGGCGCTGGGCGAGCAACTGGCCGATGGTCGTCATCGTGTCTACGCGGTGCGCGCCAGTTGGCTGCGCGAGTGCCTGGCCCTGTGTGCGGCGCAACCGCCGCAGGCGATTCGTGTCGACGCCGATCTGTTGCCGCGCCAGGGCAGTCAGTTGCTCTGGCTGCAGTCGCGCTGGCTGCTCGGCGGCGAGGCGCCCTGGCGCCTGGCCTTGCAGTCTGAGGACTGGCCGGTACTGGCAGGGCGATGCCCTGCGCCGCACATCGCCAGTGCGCCAGCGGGGCAGCAGTTGCCTGAAGTCGTCGATGAAGCGCACCTGCTGGAAGATGCGCAGCAGTGGCTGGTGCGTCAGCATGCGGGTGTCGACCTCGCGCAAGGCGAGTTCGCCCTGCGCCAGAGCGGTGATGGCTGGCTGCGTTGGCGTCCGCTGGCCGCTGTGCTGGCGCTGTGTCTCATACTGCAGTGGGGCTTCAATCTGGCGCAGGGCTGGTACCTGCAGCGTGAAGCCGATGCTTACGCCGCGTCCAGCGAGGCGCTGTATCGCGAGTTGTTTCCACAGGACAGCAAGTTGATCAATCTGCGTGCGCAGTTCGACCAGCATCTGGCGCAGTCCACGGGGCGCGACAGTCCGCTACTCGGTCTGCTGGCCGAGGTGGCGGCCGCGCTAAATGCCGAAGGAGCGCCGCAGGTGCAGGTCAATCAGCTCGACTACAGTGCGACGCGCGCCGATATGTCGTTGCAGCTGCAGGCGCCGGGGTTCGCCGAGCTGGAGGGGCTGCGCGAGCGCCTGGAGGCGGCGGGACTGTCGGTACAGATGGGCTCGGCTAGCCGCGAAGCCGAAGGCGTCAGCGCGCGTGTGGTGATAGGAGGATGAGCGGTATGTCGAGAACGGGATTGAGCGAAAACCTGCACCTGCACTGGCAGCGCTCGCCACTGGCGCAACGTTGGCAGGCGCTGCCTGCGCGTGATCGCCTGGCGTTGATGGCGTTGAGCGCTTTCCTGCTGCTGGTGCTGTTCTACCTGGCCTTGTGGCAGCCGGCGCAGCGTCATGCCCAGGCAGCGCGCGCCGCGTTCGAAGAGCAGCGGGCGCTGTATGCCTATCTGCGGAGCCGTGCACCGCAGCTGCAGGGGCGCGATCTGCAGCCGCGCGCCAGCCTCGACCCGGCGCGCCTGCAGGGCGTGGTCACGGCCAGCGCGGCGCAGCGGGGGCTGGTGATCGAGCGTCTGGATACCGAGGGCGTAGGCGCGGTGCAGGTCAGCCTGCAGCCGGTGGCGTTCGCCCAGTTGCTAGGCTGGATCGAGGCGCTGGAAGCGCAGGGCGTGCGCGTCGAGGAAGCCGGCTTGGACCGCGCCGAGGAAAATCGCGTGACCACCCGTCTCACCCTGCGGGTAGATGGCTAGGGTGCGCCATGCGCACCCTAAGGTTTGCATGGCGCCACGGTAACATCACGCACCCGATTGGGCGCTTAGGGAACGTTGGTGCGCCGATACGGTGCCATTTCCAATACTGGATGACGCGGTAAAACGGCGTTGAAGCCCATGAAACGGGCTTTCGCTGATTGATGGCCTGAGTATTGCTAAAGGTATGGGTTTACCTTTTTCTCTTGATCACTGCTTTTGCGGGCTGTCAATATCTGCCCTCGGTGCTTCCTGCGCTTCTGTAATTAGTTGTCGCATTGAAGAAATATCGCCTCATTGCCTGCCGCTAGAATGCCGCTCACCCAGCCAAGGCCCTTTGTCGCTCGTCCTACACGACCGTGCCGCACTGCCTTCTATAACCCATAAAAGGCCCGGGCCCCTCACTGCCATCGATGCCATACCCAATTCGAAGGAGCAAAGAATGAAGAAGATCGCACTGCTCGGCGCCCTGGCGCTGTCCCTGATGTCGCCCCTGGCCCTGGCCGAGAAGCCGTTGCGCATTGGTATCGAGGCGGCCTACCCACCCTTCGCATTCAAGACTCCTGATGGCCAGATTTCCGGCTTCGACTACGACATCGGCAATGCCCTGTGCGAAGAGATGAAGGTCGAGTGCAAGTGGATCGAGCAGGAGTTCGATGGCCTGATTCCGGCGCTGAAAGTGCGCAAGTTCGACGCCGTGCTGTCGTCGATGTCGATCACCGAAGATCGCAAGAAATCGGTGGACTTCACCGGCAAGTACTACGCCACTCCCGCCAAACTGGCGATGAAGGCCGGTACCGAGCTCAAGGATCCGCTGGTCGACCTGAAAGGCAAGAAGATCGGCGTGCAGCGCTCTTCTGTGTATGACCGTTACGCCACCGACATCTTCGCTCCGGCGGGCGCCGAAATCGTGCGCTACAGCTCGCAGAACGAAGTCTTCCTGGACATGCAGTCCGGTCGCCTGGATGCCACGCTGGCCGATTCGGTGAATATCGATGACGGCTTCCTCAAGACCGACGGCGGCAAGGGCTTCGCCTTCGTAGGCCCGGACTTCACCGACGTGAAGTACTTCGGCGAAGGCCAGGGCATCGCCGTGCGCAAGGGTGACAAGGCGCTGGCCGACAAGATCAGCGCAGCCATCCTGGCCATTCGCGCCAACGGCAAGTACAAGGAAGTGCAGGACAAGTACTTCGACTTCGACGTTTACGGCGAGTAAGCGCTTCGAGACGGATGAAGTGGCACTAACCTTTGCTAGAGGGTGTTTACAAAGCGCAGCAATTTGTAGACATCCTCTGAGGTTGTGCCACTTTTTTCTTGGTTAATCCTTTAGGTATCGGCTGTCTGTTCGTCCGTGCTGGCGTTCAGGCGTTGTAGGTCGCTGCGGCGACATCCATTTCCTTTGTGCGATACGGCGCCACCCCGGTGCCTGAGAGGTATTGGCGCATGCTTCAAGGCTACGGCTCGACCATTCTCGAGGGTGCCTGGCTTACCGTGCAGCTGGCGCTGTTGTCGATGGCGGTCGCCGTCGCACTTGGCCTGCTTGGTGCGGCTTTTCGTCTGTCGCCAGTGAAATGGCTGGCCCTGCTGGGCGAGACCTACGCCACGGTGATTCGTGGCATTCCCGAACTGGTGCTGATTCTGCTGATCTTCTTCGGCGGTCAGGATCTGGTGAATCGCATCGCTCCGCTGCTGGGCTATGAGGATTACATCGACATCAATCCCTTCGTGGCGGGTGTCGGCACGCTGGGCTTCATCTACGGTGCTTATCTGTCGGAGACCTTTCGTGGCGCCTTCATGGCCATCCCGAAAGGGCAGGGCGAGGCTGGCATGGCCTATGGCATGAGCCCGCGCCGAGTGTTCCTGCGCATCCTCGTGCCGCAGATGATCCGCCTGGCGATTCCAGGCATCACCAACAACTGGCTGGTGCTGGTCAAGGCTACCGCGCTGATCTCCCTGGTCGGCCTGCAGGACATGATGGCCCGCGCCAAGAGCGCCGGTGACGCGACTCGCGAGCCGTTCACTTACATCCTCCTGGCGGCGGCCGTGTACCTGGCGATCACCAGCGTGTCGCTGCTGGTACTGCGCTATCTCGAACGGCGCTATTCGGTCGGCGTAAAAGCCGCCGAACTCTGAGGGAGTGACCATGCTTTTCGATTACAACGTGGTTCTCGAAAGCCTGCCGCTGTACTTCGGTGGTGTGCTGGTGACCCTCAAGCTGCTCATCATTGCGCTGGCCGTGGGCCTGTTGCTGGCGGTGCCGCTGGCGATCATGCGGGTGTCGAAGCAAAAGCTGGTCAACTTCCCGGCGTGGCTGTACACCTATGTGATCCGTGGCACGCCGATGCTGGTGCAGCTGTACCTGCTGTACTACGGCCTGGCCCAGTTCGAAGCGGTGCGCGAGAGTTTCCTGTGGCCTTACCTGTCCAGCGCCACTTTCTGCGCCTGCCTGGCCTTTGCCATCAATACCAGTGCCTACACCGCTGAAATCCTCGCTGGTAGCCTCAAGGCCACGCCGCCCGGCGAGATCGAGGCGGCCAAGGCCATGGGCATGTCGCGCGGCAAGCTCTATTCGCGCATCCTGCTGCCGTCGGCGTTGCGCCGGGCGCTGCCGCAGTACAGCAACGAGGTGATCATGATGCTGCACACCACCAGCCTGGCCTCGGTGGTGACCCTCATCGACATCACCGGTGCAGCCAAAACCGTCAGCTCGCAGTACTACCTGCCGTTCGAGGCCTACGTCACCGCCGGCCTGTTCTACCTGGCATTGACGTTCATCCTGGTGCGCCTGTTCAAGCTGGCCGAACGCCGCTGGCTGGCTTACCTGGCGCCGCGCAAGGCCTGATGCCATGACGATTCAAGAGAACCCGAACATGTACAAACTCGAAGTTCAGGACCTGCACAAGCGCTACGGCAGTCATGAGGTGATCAAGGGCGTGTCGATGGCGGCCAAGGCCGGCGACGTGATCAGCATCATCGGCTCCAGTGGCTCGGGCAAAAGCACCTTTCTGCGTTGCCTGAACCTGCTGGAGCAGCCGCATGCCGGCAAGATCCTGCTCAACGGCGAAGAGCTGAAACTGGTGCCGGCCAAGGATGGTTCGCTGCGCGCCGCCGATGCCAGGCAGCTGCAGCGCATGCGCTCGCGCCTGGCCATGGTGTTCCAGCACTTCAACCTGTGGTCGCATATGAGCGCCCTGGAAAACGTGATGGAAGCGCCGGTGCACGTGCTCGGGGTGAACAAGGCAGAAGCCCGCGACAAGGCCGAGCATTATCTGGCCAAGGTTGGCGTTGCGCACCGCAAGGACGCCTACCCGGCGCACATGAGCGGCGGTGAGCAGCAGCGCGTGGCCATTGCCCGTGCCCTGGCCATGGAGCCGGAAGTGATGCTGTTCGACGAGCCGACTTCGGCGCTCGACCCGGAGCTGGTTGGCGAAGTGCTCAAGGTCATGCAGGACCTGGCCACCGAAGGGCGCACCATGGTGGTGGTGACTCACGAAATGGGTTTCGCCCGCGAGGTGTCGAATCAGCTGGTGTTCCTGCACAAGGGGCTGGTCGAAGAGCGCGGTTGCCCGAGGGACGTGCTGACCAATCCGCAATCCGAGCGACTGCAACAGTTCCTTTCCGGCAGTCTCAAATAATAAGAAGCTAGACTGCGCACTGAACCGGTGCGCAGCGGACCTTGAACAGACACTAATGACCCCCCATCGAATCGGCTTTTTATACTGGCCCGGCACCAAGGCCCTGACCCTGTCCCTGGCGGAGGAAGCCTTGCGTGTCGCCCAGCGGGTGCATCCGGAAGTGGTGTACGAGCTGGTATTCCTCCAGGCCGAGCCGCTGGCAGCGGGGGACTGGCGTTTGCCAGGTGAGCCCTGGGCCGGGCATCTGGAAGGGCTGGACAAGCTGTTCCTGCTCGCCGATGCGCCGCCGGCGCAGGTGTCCGCCGGCCTGGCAGCGGCGCTGAAACAGCAGGTGCGCGGCGGTTGTGTGATCGGCGGGCTGTCTGCCGGGGTCTATCCGCTGGCTCAGCTTGGTTTGCTCGACGGTTATCGCGCCGCGGTGCACTGGCGCTGGCAGGACGATTTTTCCGAGCGTTTCCCCAAGGTCATCGCCACCAGTCATCTGTTCGACTGGGATCGCGACCGGCTGACCGCCTGCGGTGGTCTTGCCGTACTCGACCTGCTGCTGGCGGTGCTGGCGCGCGATCACGGCGCAGAACTGGCCGGTGCGGTGAGCGAGGAACTGGTGGTCGAGCGCATTCGCGAGGGCGGTGAGCGTCAGCGTATTCCACTGCAGAATCGCCTCGGCTCCAGTCATCCGAAGTTGACCCAGGCGGTGCTGCTGATGGAGGCCAATATCGAGGAGCCGCTGACCACCGACGAGATCGCCCAGCACGTGTGCGTGTCGCGCCGGCAGCTGGAGCGCATCTTCAAGCAGTACCTCAATCGCGTACCGAGCCAGTACTACCTGGAGCTGCGCCTGAACAAGGCGCGCCAGTTGCTGATGCAGACCAGCAAGTCGATCATCCAGATCGGCCTGTCCTGCGGTTTCTCTTCGGGGCCGCATTTCTCCAGCGCCTATCGCAACTTCTTCGGCGCGACGCCGCGCGACGACCGTAACCAGCGTCGCAGCAACAGCCCCTTCGAACTGACGTCGACGCCGGTCGAGCGCGGCTGATCCACCTTGTGGGATCAATGGTCGTAGCCCGGATGAAATCCGGGGTGATCGCGTGCGGCCCCGGGTTTCACCCGGGCTACGTACCTGGAACTTTCGATACCGGCCAGTCAGCTTGCGGAGATTTTTTTCGCCGGCGTGCTCCAGGCAGCGATCTGCGATTAAACTGCGCCTTTCCGACGCTTTCTGTCGCTTGGACGAAAACCCGCGGAAAACCTGGGGTGGCGCTGTAAGAAGTTGTCGCATGGCGACAATGCCGGCCCCGATTCAGTCCCTACAATCCTTGCATTCCCTGTCGTTTCGGGCGCTTCGTCGCCTGCCTGCGGCGGGTATTTCTCATCAGGAGAGCTTTGATGTCCGTTCAGCACGATGCGGTGCAACGCGCCGATTTCGATCAGTTCATGGTCCCCAACTACGCCCCTGCTGCCTTCGTACCCGTGCGCGGCTTGGGTTCGCGAGTCTGGGATCAGAGCGGTCGAGAGCTGATCGACTTCGCCGGCGGCATCGCTGTCAACGTGCTTGGCCACTGCCACCCGGCGCTGGTCGCGGCGCTCACCGAGCAGGCCAATACCCTGTGGCACATCTCCAACGTGTTCACCAACGAGCCGACCCTGCGCCTGGGCAAGAAGCTAGTCGAGGCGACCTTCGCCGAGCGCGTGTTCTTCTGCAATTCCGGCGCCGAGGCCAACGAGGCGGCGTTCAAGCTGGCGCGCCGTGTCGCCCATGACCGCTTCGGACCGGACAAGCACGAAATCATCGCGGCCACCAACAGCTTCCACGGCCGTACCCTGTTCACCGTCAGCGTCGGCGGCCAGCCGAAGTACTCCGATGGTTTCGGGCCGAAGATCCAAGGCATCACCCATGTTCCGTACAACGATCTGGAGGCGCTGAAAGCCGCCATTTCCGACAAGACCTGCGCCGTGGTGCTGGAGCCGATCCAGGGCGAGGGCGGCGTGTTGCCGGCGGACAAGGCCTACCTCGAAGGCGCTCGTGCCCTGTGCGATGCGCACAACGCGCTGCTGGTGTTCGATGAGGTGCAGAGCGGCATGGGCCGTACCGGCGAACTGTTCGCCTACATGAATTACGGCGTGGTGCCGGACATCCTCTCCAGCGCCAAGAGCCTGGGCGGTGGTTTCCCCATCGCGGCGATGCTCACCACCACCGATCTGGCTACGCATTTTTCGCCCGGCACCCACGGCACCACCTACGGCGGTAACCCGCTGGCCTGCGCGGTCGGCGAGGCGGTGCTGGATATCGTCAATACCCGTGAAACCCTGGACGGTGTGAAGGCCAAGAGCGAGCAATTCAAGACCCGCCTGCTGGCCCTGGGCAAGCAGTACGGCCTGTTCGAGCAGGTGCGTGGCATGGGCCTGCTGCTCGGCTGCGTGCTCAACGAACAGTGGAAGGGCAAGGCCAAGCAGGTGCTCGATGCCGCCAGCGCCGAAGGCCTGATGATTCTGCAGGCCGGTCCGGACGTGGTGCGCTTCGCCCCGAGCCTGGTGGTCGAAGAAACCGATATCGAAGAAGGCCTGACTCGTTTCGAGCGTGCGCTGGGCAAACTGACGGCGGCCTGAGTCCTTGCTGACTTCCAGTGGGGGGGCTTTAGCCGCGCCAGTCGCCGCTGAAGTGCCTCCCGCGCTGGCTACCAACCTTGCAGCTTCCGTGTTTAGAAGGAGTGACCCATGCTGGTGATGCGCCCTGCGCAAATGGCGGACCTGGCGGACGTGCAGCGACTGGCTGCTGACAGCCCGGTGGGTGTCACTTCGTTGCCGGACGATGCAGGCCGGCTGGGCGACAAGATCGCTGCCTCGGAGGCGTCGTTCGCCGCCGAGGTCAGTTTCAATGGCGAGGAAAGCTACTTCTTCGTCCTCGAGGACACCGAGAGCGGTCGTCTGGTCGGCTGCTCGGGTATCGTCGCCTCGGCTGGCTACTCCGAGCCCTTCTACAGCTTTCGCAACGAAACCTTCGTGCACAATTCGCGCGAGCTGAAGATCCACAACAAGATTCACGTGCTGTCGCTGTGTCACGACCTGACCGGCAACAGCCTGCTCACCAGCTTCTATGTCGAGCGTTCGCTGGTCAGCAGTGCGTTCGCCGAACTCAATTCGCGCGGGCGCCTGCTGTTCATGGCCGGGCACCCGGAGCGTTTCGCCGATGCTGTGGTGGTGGAGATCGTCGGCCACAGCGACGAAAAGGGCGATTCGCCGTTCTGGGAAGCGGTGGGGCGTAACTTCTTCGACATGACCTACGCCGAGGCTGAGCGTCTGTGCGGGCTCAAGAGCCGTACCTTCCTCGCTGAGCTGATGCCGCATTACCCGATCTACGTGCCGCTGCTCTCCGACGAGGCGCAGGAGGCCATGGGACAGGTGCATCCGCGTGCGCAGATCACCTTCGACATTCTCATGCGCGAAGGCTTCGAGACCGATCACTACATCGACATCTTTGACGGTGGCCCGACCCTGCATGCGCGCACGTCGGGCATCCGCAGCATCGCGCAGAGCCGCCTGGTGCCGGTGAAGATCGGCGAGGCCGACGGCGCAGGGCGCCAGTATCTGGTGAGCAACGGCCAGTTGCAGGATTTCCGCGCCATCGTCTCCGAACTCGACTGGGTGCCGGGCAAGCCCGTTGTGCTCAGTGCACAAACGGCCGAGGCGCTGGGTGTCGGTGAAGGCGCCAGTGTCAGGTTGGTAGCGCTTTAAATAGAAGGCTGCAGACTGCGAGCAGCAGGCTGCAGGCAGAGAATTGAGGCTTCTGCCCAAGGCCTGGCGCCTGTGGCTGGAAGCTGAACCGGAGGTTCTATGATCGTTCGTCCCGTGCGCAGTGCCGACTTGCCGGCTCTGATCGACCTGGCTCGCAGCACTGGTGCTGGGCTGACCACGCTGCCCGCCAACGAGCAGCGCCTGGCGCATCGGGTCGGTTGGGCGGAGAAGGCCTTTCGCGGCGAGGCCGAACGCGCTGATGCCGACTACCTGTTTGTGCTCGAAGACGATGCCGGCAAGGTGGTCGGTATTTCTGCGGTGGCAGGCGCCGTCGGTCTGCGTGAGCCCTGGTACAACTATCGGGTTGGCCTGACCGTCAGCGCCTCGCAGGAGCTGAACATCCATCGCCAGGTGCCGACCTTGTTCATGGCCAACGACCTGACTGGCAACTCCGAGCTGTGCTCGCTGTTCCTGCATGCCGATCACCGCACGGGCCTCAACGGACGTTTGTTGTCCAAGGCGCGCTTTCTGTTCATCGCCGAGTTTCGCGAGCTGTTCGGTGACAAGGTGATCGCCGAGATGCGCGGCATGTCCGACGACCGCGGGCGTTCTCCCTTCTGGGAGAGTCTCGGCCGGCATTTCTTCAAGATGGAATTCTCCCAGGCGGACTACCTCACCGGCGTCGGCAACAAGGCCTTCATCGCCGAGCTGATGCCGAAGTTTCCGCTCTATACCTGTTTCCTTTCCGAAGATGCACGCGCCGTGATCGGCCGTGTTCACCCGGACACCGAGCCGGCGCTGGCCATGCTCAAGGCCGAGGGCTTCAGCTACCAGGGCTATGTCGACATCTTCGATGCCGGTCCGGCGATCGAGGCGGAGACTGCGAAGATCCGCGCCGTGCGCGATAGCCAGAATCTGGTGCTGGCCATCGGCACGCCGGGTGATGACGCCGAGTCCTTCCTGGTACACAACCGCAAGCGCCAGGATTGCCGGATCACCGCCGCGCCTGCGCGTCTGGCGGCCGGCACCCTGGTGGTCGATCCGCAGACTGCCAGACGTCTGCGTCTGTCCGCTGGCGATCAGGTGCGCGCCGTGGCGTTGGCGGCGCACGGCTGAGTCATGGGTTTTGCCCGGCGGCTCGTGCGGCTGCCGTTGAATGCTGGGAGTGGTAGAACAAGATGAACACTCATTACATCGCAGGGCAGTGGCAGTCTGGTCAGGGCGAGCCGCTGCAATCGTTCGACCCGGTCAGCCAGGCCTTGCTGTGGCAGGGCCAGAGCGCCACGGCCGCGCAGGTCGACGCCGCTGTGGCCGCTGCCCGTGGCGCGTCCGCGCTGTGGGCCGCGCATTCGCTGGATGGCCGTATCGCCGTGCTGGAACGGTTCGCCGCCTGCCTGAAAGCGCGGGCGGACGAAGTGGCCCGGGCAATTGGCGAGGAGACCGGCAAGCCGCTGTGGGAGGCAGCCACCGAGGTCAACAGCATGGTGGGCAAGGTCGCGATTTCCATTCAGAGCTACCGTGAGCGCACTGGCGAGAAGAGTGGCCCGCTCGGCGACGCCACCGCGGTGTTGCGCCACAAGCCGCATGGCGTGGTCGCGGTGTTCGGCCCTTACAACTTTCCCGGGCACCTGCCCAATGGTCATATCGTGCCGGCGCTCTTGGCCGGCAACTGCGTGCTGTTCAAGCCCAGCGAGCTGACGCCGAAGGTGGCCGAGCTGACCGTGCAGTGCTGGATCGAGGCCGGGCTGCCCGAGGGCGTGCTCAATCTGTTGCAGGGCGGCCGCGAAACCGGTGTCGCCCTGGCCGGCCATCCCGGTATCGACGGGCTGTTCTTCACCGGCTCCAGTCGCACCGGTAACCTGCTGCACGCCCAGTTCGCCGGCCGTCCGGACAAGATCCTGGCGCTGGAGATGGGCGGCAACAACCCGCTGATCGTCGATCAGGTCGCGGATGTCGACGCTGCGGTCTACACCATTGTCCAGTCCGCGTTCATCTCGGCCGGCCAGCGTTGCACCTGCGCGCGCCGCCTGCTGGTGCCGCAAGGGGAGTGGGGCGATGCCCTGCTGGCGCGCCTGGTGCAGGTGACGCGGCAGATCCGGGTCGGTCGTTTCGACGAACAGCCGGCGCCATTCATGGGCTCGGTGATTTCTCTGCAGGCCGCCGGGCAACTGATGCAGGCACAGCAGCACCTGTTGGCTGGCGGCGCCACGGCATTGCTGGAAATGACCCAGCCGCAGGCCGATGCCGCACTGCTGACGCCCGGTATCCTCGATGTCACGGCGCTGGGCGAGCGTCCGGACGAGGAATTTTTCGGCCCGCTGCTGCAGGTGATTCGCTACGACAGCTTCGAATCTGCCATCGCCGAGGCCAACGCCACCGCTTACGGGCTGGCCGCTGGCCTGTTGTCCGACTCGCGCGCGCGCTTCGAGCAATTCTGGCTGCATAGCCGCGCCGGCATCGTCAACTGGAACAAGCAGCTCACCGGTGCCGCCAGCACTGCGCCGTTCGGCGGTATTGGCGCCTCGGGCAACCATCGCGCCAGTGCCTATTACGCCGCCGATTATTGCGCCTACCCGGTGGCCGGGCTCGAAAGCGAAAGCCTGACCCTGCCCGCGACCCTGACTCCGGGAGTGACTTTGTGATGTCCGCTTTTGAAATGAATGTCGATGGCCTGGTCGGGCCGACGCACAACTACGGTGGGCTGTCCTACGGCAACGTTGCCTCGCAGAGCAACAGCCATGCCGCATCGAGCCCCAGGGATGCGGCCAAGCAGGGCCTGGCGAAGATGAAGGCGCTGATGGACATGGGCTTCAAACAGGGCGTGCTGGCCCCGCAGGAGCGCCCGGATGTCGCCGCGCTGCGTCGTCTGGGCTTTACCGGCAGCGATGTCGAGGTGATCGCGCGTGCTGCGCGAGAAGCCATGCCGCTGCTGGTGGCGAGCTGCTCGGCCTCGAGCATGTGGACGGCCAATGCCTGCACCGTCAGCCCCAGCGCCGACACGGCAGACGGTCGCGTGCATTTCACCGCCGCCAACCTCAACTGCAAGTTCCACCGCAGCATCGAACACCCGACCACCAGCCGCGTGCTGCAGGCGATGTTCGCCAACGACGCGCACTTCGCCCATCACCCGGCATTGCCGGCGGTGGCGCAGTTCGGTGACGAGGGCGCGGCCAACCACACGCGTTTCTGCAAGGGTTATGGCGACGCGGGGGTGGAGTTCTTCGTCTACGGTCGTAGCGCCTTCGACACCCGTTATCCGGCGCCGGCGCGTTATCCGGCGCGGCAGACCCTGGAGGCCAGTCAGGCGGTCGCCCGCCTGCACGGGCTGAGCGAGGCAGGCGTGGTCTATGCCCAGCAGAATCCGGCCGTGATCGATCAGGGCGTGTTTCACAACGATGTGATCGCGGTGGGCAATGGCGAGGTGCTGTTCTATCACCAGGACGCCTTCCTCGATACCGACAAGGTGCTGGCCGAACTGGGCGACAAACTGGCCCGCCGTGGTGGCAACTTTCAGGCGGTGTGCGTGCCGGGTTCTGCCGTCAGCGTGCAGGATGCCGTGCGCTCCTACCTGTTCAACAGCCAGCTGTTGAGCCGTGCCGATGGCAGCATGCTGCTGGTGGTGCCGGAAGAGTGCCGCAACAACCCCAGCGTCTGGCGTTACCTGCAACAGCTGACCGCCAGCGGCGGGCCGATCCGTGAGGTGCGAGTGTTCGACCTCAAGCAGAGCATGCAGAACGGCGGTGGCCCGGCATGTCTGCGTCTGCGCGTGGCGCTCAACGAGCAGGAACTGGCGGCAATCAATCCCGGGGTGGTGATGAGCGACGCGCTGCACGATACCCTGGTGGTCTGGGTCGACAAACACTACCGCGACCGATTGAGCGAAGCCGATCTGGCCGACCCGCAATTGTTGAGCGAATGCCGCACGGCATTGGATGAACTGACACAGATCCTTAAACTGGGCTCGGTCTATCCTTTCCAGATAGCCTGAACCTGACCTCGATTCCCGGAGATTTTATGAGCGATGCGCTGCAACTGATTCTTGAAGACAACGACGGCACCCAGCTGGAAACCTCCTGCAGCCGCTTTGCCGTGGTCTGGCAGGGCAAGGAAGTGTGGGTCCAGGCCGTTGGCGATCAGTTGCTGATCGGTGTCGACGTGGAGGAGGGCGATACCGAATACGTCAACCTGCTGCTGCGTCCGCAGGCCACCAACCTGGTCAGCCTGGAGCTGGAGATGGAGCCGATGATCGCCGATGAGGACGATCATGTTCATGGCCCGGACTGCAATCACTAAGCCTTGAGGAGTGTCCGATGCTTGTCCTCGGAAAGCTGCTTGAACTGACCCTGGCCGGCCACGAGCCGTCGGCGAAGATTCAACTGACGCCCGATGGCACGCGTTTGCGCTGGCTCGACGAAGGCGCGCTGGAGGTGACCCCACCTGCGGCGCGCGACAACGGCCTCGACCTGCTGCTGTCGGCAGGCGTCCACGGCAACGAAACCGCGCCGATCGAACTGCTCGATCGCCTGTTGCGGGGTATCGCGCGCAACGAGTTGCATCCAACAGCACGCATTCTCTTTCTGTTCGGCAATCCCGAGGCCATGCGCCGTGGCGAGCGTTACGTCGAGCAGGACCTCAATCGCCTGTTCAGCGGTCGTCATGAGCAGTCCAGTGGCTTCGAGGCCATCAGGGCCTGCGACCTGGAGCACCTGGTCGTCAACTTCTTCGGCAAGGACACCGGCCGCACACGGCTGCACTACGACCTGCATACCGCCATCCGAGCCTCCAAGATCGAGCAGTTCGCCCTCTACCCCTGGCAAGAGGGGCGCGCGCATTCCCGGCGTGAGCTGGAGCGCCTGCACGCTGCCGGTATCGAGGCGGTGTTGCTGCAGAACAAGGCGTCGACCACGTTCAGTGCCTACACCTACGCGCAGCTGGGTGCCGAAGCCTTCACTCTGGAGCTGGGCAAGGCCCGTGCCTTCGGGCAGAACGAGCTGGTCCACCTCGACCTGCTGGAGAACGCCCTGCACGCGCTGATCGAAGGGCGCGAGGTGATCAGCGGCGAGCCGACACTCGACGGCATGCAGCTGTTCGCGGTATCGCGTGAGGTGATCAAGCACAGTGACAGCTTCCAGTTGCACCTGCCGGCCGATATCGAGAACTTCACCGAGCTGGAGCGCGGCTATCTGCTTGCCGAAGACATTGCCGACAGCCGCTGGGTGGTGGAGGAGCAGGGCGCGCGCATCATCTTCCCCAATCCCAAGGTCAAGAACGGCCTGCGCGCCGCCATCCTGATCGTCCCGGACGACGGTGCCGGCCTGGTTTAGCCTGCGCGCCATCTGCCTGGGTATCCGGACGGCATCCCGTAGGCGCGGCTTCAGCCGCGATACACCTCGCCGTCTGGGCTCCGCCACCTGTCAGCAGAGACAGCCGGCTCGCTCGCCGTTCCGCCGGATTTCGCCTCAACTGTATCTTGTGGCGGGCTTCGCCATCTCTTTAGCATGGGCCTTTCGCCAATTGCCGGGAAAGCCTGTCATGCCTCTGATCGACCTGCGTAGCGACACCGTCACTCAACCCACTGCCGCCATGCGTGAAGTCATGATGACTGCCGAGCTGGGCGATGATGTCTATGGCGAAGACCCCACGGTAAACCGTTTGCAGACCTGGTTGGCCAATGAGCTGGGCTTCGAGGCGGCGCTGTTCGTCCCTACCGGCACCATGAGCAACCTGATCGGCCTGATGGCCCACTGCGAGCGCGGTGACGAGTACATCGTCGGCCAGCAGGCGCACACCTACAAATATGAGGGCGGCGGCGCCGCCGTGCTCGGCTCCATCCAGCCGCAACCGATCGAGGGCGAGGCCGATGGCTCGCTCGACCTGGCCAGGGTCGAGGCGGCGATCAAACAGGACGACTTCCATTTCGCCCGTACACGCCTGCTGGCGCTGGAAAACACCATGCAGGGCAAGGTGCTGCCGCTCGACTACCTGGCTGCCGCCCGCGAGTTTACTCGTCGTCGTGGCTTGAGCCTGCATCTCGATGGCGCCCGCCTGTATAACGCGGCGGTCAAGCTCGGGGTGCCGGCGCGCGCGATTACCCAACATTTCGATTCGGTCTCGGTATGCCTGTCCAAGGGGCTCGGGGCGCCGGTCGGCTCGGTGCTCTGCGGTAGCGCCGCGCTGATCGACAGGGCGCGTCGTTCGCGCAAGATGGTCGGCGGCGGCATGCGTCAGGCCGGTGTGCTGGCAGCGGCCGGTCTTTATGCGCTGCAGCACCAGGTCGAGCGCCTGGCCGAGGACCATGCCAAGGCCGCGCGTATGGGCGAGGCGTTGAGCGAATTGGGCTACAGCGTCGAGCCGGTACAGACCAATATGGTCTATGTGCAGCTCGGTGAACGTGCCGACCAGATCAAGGCCTTCATGGCCGAGCGCGGCATTGCCGTCACCGCTTCGCCGCGTCTGCGTCTGATCACTCATCTGGATGTCGGGACCGAAGGCGTCGAGCGGGTGATCGAGGCGTTCGCTGCTTTCCGCGACCATTGATCCTGCGGCCGGCCGCCCCTGGCGGTCGGCTGTCAACAAGGCACTAGCCGTGGGCAGCAGGCCCGATATAATGCGTCCCTTTGCAGACTGCGTGACAACTGCTGCGCCCGGTCATGTTGCGTTGGAAAACGGCTCAGAATGCTCATTTACACTCAGTAAATTGCGCACGTTCGCCGGTTTTTGCCTCGCCTGACCTTCGCTCGCGACGTTTTCACGCTCTCTACCTTGCCGGCTCTGCCGTGGCCGCCTGATTCCGTGGATGACCCCTATGAAAAGCGCAGAAATCCGTGAAGCCTTCCTGAGCTTCTTCGAAGAAAAAGGGCACACCCGTGTCGCTTCCAGCTCGCTGATTCCAGCGAACGACCCGACCCTGCTGTTCACCAACGCAGGCATGAACCAGTTCAAGGACTGCTTCCTGGGCCTGGAAAAGCGCGCCTACACCCGCGCTACCACCAGCCAGAAGTGCGTGCGGGCGGGCGGCAAACATAACGACCTGGAAAACGTCGGTTACACCGCGCGTCACCACACCTTCTTCGAAATGCTGGGCAACTTCAGCTTTGGCGACTACTTCAAGCGTGACGCCATTCATTACGCCTGGGAGTTCCTGACCTCCGAGAAGTGGCTGAACCTGCCCAAGGAAAAACTCTGGGTCACCGTCTACGCCACCGATGACGAGGCCTACGACATCTGGACCCGTGAAGTGGGCATTCCCAGCGAGCGGATGATCCGCATCGGCGACAACAAGGGCGCGCCGTATGCCTCCGACAACTTCTGGGCGATGGGTGATACCGGGCCGTGCGGTCCGTGCACCGAGATCTTCTTCGACCATGGCGAGCACATCTGGGGCGGCCCACCCGGCAGCCCGGAAGAGGACGGTGACCGCTACATCGAGATCTGGAACAACGTGTTCATGCAGTTCAATCGCACTGCCGATGGCGTGCTGCACGCGCTGCCGGCACCGAGCGTGGACACCGGCATGGGCCTGGAGCGCATCAGCGCCGTGCTGCAGCACGTCAACTCGAACTACGAGATCGATCTGTTCCAGAATCTGCTGGCCGCCTCGGCCAAGGCCATCGGTTGCGCCAACGCGGGCGAGGCGTCGCTGAAGGTGGTGGCTGACCACATTCGTTCCTGCAGCTTCCTGATCGCCGATGGCGTGACGCCGTCCAACGAAGGCCGTGGCTACGTGCTGCGCCGTATCATTCGTCGCGCCTGCCGTCACGGCAACAAGCTGGGCGCCAAGGGCAGCTTCTTCTACCAGATCGTCGCCGCGCTGGTGGCCGAGATGGGTGAAGCCTTCCCCGAGCTCAAGCAGCAGCAGGCGCACATCGAACGCGTGCTCAAGACCGAAGAAGAGCAGTTCGCCAAGACCCTGGAGCAGGGCCTGAAGATCCTCGAGCAGGACCTGCTCGAGCTCAAGGGCAAGGTCATTCCCGGTGACGTGGTGTTCAAGCTGTATGACACCTACGGTTTCCCGGTCGACCTGACCGCCGACATCGCCCGTGAGCGCGAGCTGTCGGTGGACGAAGAAGGCTTCGAGCGTGAAATGGAGGCGCAGCGCGAGCGTGCCCGTTCCGCCAGCGCCTTCGGCATGGATTACAACGCGCTGGTGAAAGTCGATACCGACACCAACTTCCTCGGTTACGAAGGCACCAGCGGCAGCGGCAAGATCATCGCCCTGTTCAAGGCCGGCGCCGCGGTCGACAGCCTCGCCGAAGGCGAGGAGGGCGTGGTGGTGCTGGACCAGACCCCGTTTTACGCCGAGTCCGGCGGTCAGATCGGTGACTGCGGTTATCTGGGGGGCGCCGGCGTGCGCTTCGACGTGCGTGACACCACCAAGGCGGGCGGTGCTTTCCTGCACCACGGCGTAGTCGCCAAGGGCGGCCTGAGCGTCGGTACCAGCGTCAAGGCCGAGGTCGAGGCCGATGTGCGTCAGGCTACCGCGCTGAACCACTCGGCTACTCACCTGCTGCATGAAGCCCTGCGTATCGTGCTCGGCGACCATGTGCAGCAGAAGGGCTCGTTGGTCAACAGCCAGCGCCTGCGCTTCGACTTCAGCCACTTCGAGGCGATCAAGCCGGAGCAACTCAAGCAGATCGAAGACATCGTCAATCGCGTGGTGCGCGAGAACTCGGCGGTGGAAACCGAGATCACTGATATCGAGACCGCCAAGGCCAAGGGTGCCACGGCGCTGTTCGGCGAGAAGTATGGCGATCAGGTGCGTGTACTGAGCATGGGCGGCGATTTCTCCGTCGAACTGTGCGGCGGTACCCACGTTTCGCGTACTGGCGATATCGGCCTGTTCAAGATCGTCAGCGAGGGCGGCGTAGCTGCCGGCGTGCGTCGTATCGAGGCGGTCACCGGTGCGCAAGCGCTGGCCTGGCTCAATGGCGCCGAGGAGCAGCTCAAGGAAGCCGCTTCCCTGGTCAAGGGCAATCGCGACAACGTGCTGGACAAACTCTCGGCACTGATCGAGCGCAACCGTCAGCTGGAAAAGGAGCTGGAGCAACTCAAGGCCAAGGCCGCCAGTGCCGCTGGTAACGACCTGGCGGGCTCGGCCGTGGACGTGAAAGGCACCAAGGTGCTGGCTGCGCGTCTCGATGGCCTGGACGGCAAGGCGCTGCTGGCACTGGTCGACCAGCTGAAGAACAAGCTGGGCAGCGCGGTGATCCTGCTCGGCGGTGTGTTCGACGAGAAGGTGGTGCTGGTCGCGGGCGTGACCCAGGATCTGACCGCCAAGCTCAAGGCCGGCGACCTGATGCGTCAAGCCGCTGCGGTCGTCGGTGGCAAGGGCGGTGGTCGTCCGGACATGGCCCAGGGCGGCGGCGTCGATGCCGGCAAGCTGGATGAAGCCCTGGCCTTGGCCGCGGCTCTGGTCGAGCAGGCTTCGTAACGAGCGAGAAAGCGGGGCCCGCAGTGCGTCCGGCGGGCCTTGGCAGTATGACCCGATGCGGGTTTAATGGGCGCCCTTCGAGGAATCAGGCGGCTTTTTGAAATGGCTTTGATCGTACAGAAGTTTGGGGGCACCTCCGTCGGCACCATCGAGCGTATCGCGCAGGTAGCCGACAAGGTGAAGAAGTTCCGCGAGAACGGTGACGACATCGTCGTCGTGGTTTCCGCCATGAGCGGCGAAACCAACCGCCTGATCGATCTGGCTAAACAGATCACCGATGGCGAGCCGGTTGCGCGTGAGCTGGATGTCATGGTGTCCACTGGTGAGCAGGTGACCATTGCCCTGCTGGCGATGGCGCTGATCAAGCGTGGCGTGCCGGCGGTGTCCTACACCGGCAACCAGGTGCGCATCCTCACCGACAGCGCGCACAACAAGGCGCGTATTCTGCAGATCGATGACCAGAAGATTCGTGCTGATCTCAAGGCCGGTCGCGTCGTCGTGGTTGCAGGTTTCCAGGGTGTCGATGAGCACGGCAATATCACCACCCTCGGTCGTGGTGGTTCCGATACCACCGGTGTGGCTCTGGCAGCGGCGCTGAAAGCCGAGGAATGCCAGATCTACACCGATGTCGATGGTGTCTACACCACCGACCCGCGTGTGGTGCCCAAGGCCCAGCGCCTGGAAAAGATCACCTTCGAAGAGATGCTGGAAATGGCCAGCCTCGGTTCCAAGGTGCTGCAGATTCGCTCGGTGGAGTTCGCCGGCAAGTACAACGTCCCGCTGCGCGTTCTGCACAGCTTCCAGGAGGGGCCGGGCACCCTCATTACCCTTGATGAAGAGGAATCCATGGAACAGCCGATCATTTCCGGCATCGCCTTCAATCGCGACGAAGCCAAGCTGACCATCCGTGGGGTGCCGGATATTCCCGGCATCGCCTTCAAGATTCTCGGCCCGGTGAGCGCCGCCAATATCGAAGTGGACATGATCGTGCAGAACGTTTCGCACGATAACACCACCGATTTCACCTTCACCGTGCATCGCAACGACTACAACAACGCCCTCAGCGTGCTGCAGAAGACGGCTGAGGAGCTGGGCGCTCGTGAGGTGGTGGGTGATACCAATATCGCCAAGGTGTCCATCGTCGGTGTCGGCATGCGTTCCCATGCTGGCGTTGCCAGCCGCATGTTCGAAGCTCTGGCCAAGGAGACCATCAACATTCAGATGATCTCCACCTCCGAGATCAAGGTGTCCGTGGTGATCGAAGAGAAGTATCTGGAGCTGGCGGTACGCGCTCTGCATACCGCCTTCGAGCTGGATGCCCCGGCCCGACAGGGTGAGTGAATGCACTGATTCGAAAGGCGCGGCTGGTTCCGCGCCTTTCGTTTTTTTGACTGGTGCGCGGGAACTTTCTTTCTACGCGGGCTGGTCAATACTTGGGTGGAGGCTTTCGGGCTTGATTTAGCCGCAAGCTGGCACCATTTTCTTTTTTGCAGACTGTTGTCCTGAATAATGTAATCCGTGAGGAGAAAGGAATGCTGATTCTGACTCGCCGGGTCGGAGAGACCCTGATGGTCGGTGATGATGTGACTGTCACCGTGTTGGGTGTGAAAGGCAATCAGGTGCGCATTGGTGTCAATGCGCCGAAAGAGGTTGCCGTACACCGTGAAGAAATCTACCAACGCATCCAGAAAGAGAAGGGTGACGAACCAAGCCACTAATTTTTCTACAAATTTCTGTTTGCAAACGGGGAAAACATGTTTATCATGCGCCCCGTGTTGCGGAGAGGTGGCCGAGTGGCCGAAGGCGCTCCCCTGCTAAGGGAGTACACCTCAAAAGGGTGTCGGGGGTTCGAATCCCCCCTTCTCCGCCATTATTCAGCGAGTCGGGCGCAAGCCAGGCTGGCGAATCAACCAGAGGTGATCTGGTATAAAAGCACCGACCGGACTCATAGCTCAGCTGGATAGAGTACTCGGCTACGAACCGAGCGGTCGGAGGTTCGAATCCTCCTGAGTCCGCCATATTCAATGGCTTGCATCGCTGCAAGCCATTTTGTTTCAGCCAGTGGTGGTCTGGTTTAAAAGCACCATAAGATCGCACGAAAGGCACTGCCTTGAAGGCGTTCTGCAACGGACTCATAGCTCAGCTGGATAGAGTACTCGGCTACGAACCGAGCGGTCGGAGGTTCGAATCCTCCTGAGTCCGCCATATTCAATGGCACTGCAGCGATGCAAGGTCATGTTTCAACCAGCGGTGATCTGGTCTAAAAGCGCCATAAGATCGCACGAAAGGCACTGCCTTGAAGGCGCTCTGCAACGGACTCATAGCTCAGCTGGATAGAGTACTCGGCTACGAACCGAGCGGTCGGAGGTTCGAATCCTCCTGAGTCCGCCATACCGAAAGGGCCTGCAGAAATGCAGGCTCTTTTTCTTTGTGCGTTATTTCTTCACGCACCCGGCTTCGTCGAAGCTGACCTGTCGGCTGTTGCCGCCTTTGCGCTTTTCACGATAGTGGTAGCGCTCCTGCCCATTGCTGGCCGTGACTCTGTCCGGTTTGCCCAGGCTGCTTTCCACGTCGCTCCGGCTCATGCCGCGGCGAATGTCCTTGCGGATGATCGCCTGGCGTCTCTCGCTGCTGCTCAGCAGGTTGCCGCAGCCATCGTCCTGCTGGCCGATGATGGTCAGCTCGCCATTGCTTGCCGAGGTGGTTGCTGTGCGTCGGCTCGGGGTAGCCAAAGGGATTGCCTTGCCGCTGCTTGGCGTATGGTTGCGCGTGTCCTGCAGATGCTGTTCCTGATCGCTGGCGCAGCCGTGGCGGGTGAAGGTGACATGGCCGTCTGCGCCCACGCAGCGGAACACGCTGGCGGCATGGCTGTCTTCAATACAGTGGAGAAGTGCAGCGGTAAATAGCGCTGCCCAATGCTGTCCTTGCATGAGGCGTCCTCCGTGACGTTTGCCTGTTTCAGGTTAGACCGTTTTTTCCTGCTCGTCAGGGTGTCCCCGTGCGAGCGGCCGGCGTCGCATAGCCAGGTTTCATGCGAGATCGAAGTTTGCGATGCAAGCAGTTGTTCTTGCCGCGCTTTTGTCACGTACAAAGCTGTTTTGCGGTGTTATCATTCGCCGCGTCAGCCCCGCCGGGGCTTGTGGAATACCACCATGGACTTACCCAGTAGTTACTCAATACTCCCCTCGCACAATCGTGTAAGACCTGATTGATCCCCTTTGGCGTGCCCGCCAGCTGGGGGTGGAGCGCGCCATGACTGAAGTAGAAGCCAAAAAGCCGCAAGAGAGCCTGCAGGATCGCCTGGCCCAGGTGATCGAGCTGCTGCATCGGCACAGACTGGTCGAAGACCTGACCCATCGTCAGGAAGGCCAGCATCACGACCGGGTAGAAAGCCTGGTACATCGTCAGAATCTCGTCGAGCTGCAACGCAAGCTTGAAGATCTGCACCCGGCTGATGTCGCCCACATCCTCGAAGCCTTGCCGCTCGACGACCGCCTGACCGTCTGGCAGCTGGTCAAGGCCGAGCGCGATGGCGACATCCTGCTGGAAGTGTCCGACGCGGTCCGAGAAACCCTGATCGCCGACATGGACGATCACGAAATTCTCGCCGCAGCCAAGGATCTGGACGCCGACGAACTCGCTGACCTGGCGCCGGAGCTGCCGCGTGACGTCGTTCACGAGCTGATGGAGTCCCTCGACGCCCAGCAGCGTGAGCGTGTGCGCTCGGCCCTGTCCTATGAGGAGGATCAGGTCGGCGCGCTGATGGACTTCGAGATGGTCACCATCCGCGAAGACGTCAGTCTGGAGGTGGTGCTGCGTTACCTGCGCCGCCTGAAGGAGCTGCCGGGGCATACCGACAAGCTGTTCGTGGTCGATTACGACGGCGTGCTCAAGGGCGTGCTGCCGATCAAGCGTCTGCTGGTCAATGATCCGGACAAGCAGGTTGGTGAGGTCATGGCCGACGATCCGGTCAGCTTCCACCCGGACGAGGACGGCTATGACGCCGCCCAGGCATTCGAGCGTTACGACCTGATTTCCGCCCCGGTGGTGGACAAGAACGGCAAGCTGATCGGTCGTCTGACCATCGATGAGATGGTCGACCTGATCCGTGAGGAAAGCGAAAGCGAAGTGCTGAACATGGCCGGTCTGCGCGAGGAGGAAGATATCTTCGCCTCGGTGTGGAAGTCGGTTCGCAACCGTTGGGCCTGGCTGGCGATCAACCTGGTCACCGCTTTCCTGGCGTCACGGGTGATCGGCCTGTTCGAGGGTTCGATCGAGAAACTGGTCGCCCTGGCGGCGCTGATGCCCATCGTTGCCGGCATCGGTGGCAACTCGGGTAACCAGACCATCACCATGATCGTGCGCGCGATGGCGCTCGATCAGGTCAGCACCGGTAATACCGCGCGCCTGGTGCGCAAGGAGCTGGGGGTGTCCCTGATCAACGGCATCCTCTGGGGTGGCGTGATCGGTGGGGTGGCCTATTACCTGTACGACAGCTGGTCGTTGGGCGTGGTGATGACCGCTGCGATGACCCTGAACCTGTTGCTGGCCGCGCTGATGGGGGTGCTGATACCCATGACGCTGGCACGCCTGGGGCGCGATCCGGCCATGGGGGCCAGCGTGATGATCACCGCCATGACCGACAGCGGCGGTTTCTTCATCTTCCTCGGAATGGCGTCGATCTTCCTGCTGTAACCTCAGTTCATCGGCGCGAGCAGGTGCCGGGTGTCCAGAAAGGCCGTGCCCCTGGTGATCCGGCTGCCCTCCAGTTGCGTGCAGCAATTGCGCCTGCCGATGACCCGCAGCGCCATGAGTGCGATCAGGGGCGCGCAAGCCCGTCGCAATTCATCCGCGAACCGAGCCTCTGTTCGGGAGATGAAACCCACCATTTCAAGAGCTTCCTGGCCCTCGCTGCGGCGCTCGATAGCCCAGCTCGCGCGGTCTGCTAGGGCGAGCTTTGCCAAGGCGTTCTAGTTCTTTGGTAGTGAATGCGGCGAAACCACTACATAAATCCTTCGTTCAGCCCTTATGTGGTTTGCCTGAAACGCTCGTTTCAGGCTAAGGTTCGGCAGCTTTGCCCGGGCCTAGGTGCCGGGCGCTCCTGATCAAATAATGAATGCAGCCGCCGAGCTGCTGGCCAAAGGAGCCAAGATGACCCCCAGTGAACTGCTGCTCGAGGGTGTCGAACTCATGCTATTCGGCATGGGCTTCGTGTTTGTCTTTCTGGTGTTGCTGGTTGGCGTGGTCAGCCTGATGTCCCGTCTGGTTGCGACCTTCGCTCCGCCCGCACCGATCTCTGTCGTTTCCTCTCCAATGCCCAGTGCCAAGCCGGCCAGCCATGAGCCGGATGCAGAAACGCTGGCCGCCATCCAATCCGCTATTGTCCAGCACCGCGCCCGCCGCGGTTGATCAGGTTCAGAGGGAGTACCTGCATGACTGCCGTAAAACAAGCACTCGGAATTACCGATGTGGTGCTGCGTGACGCTCATCAGTCGATCCTGGCGACGCGTGTCCGTCTGGAGGATATGCTGCCGATCGCGCCCAAGCTCGATCAGGTCGGTTTCTGGTCAGTGGAGTCGTGGGGCGGCGCGACCTTCGACGCCTGCATTCGTTACCTTGGCGAAGACCCCTGGGAGCGTATCCGCGAACTGAAGAAAGCCATGCCCAATACCCGTCAGCAGATGCTGCTGCGCGGGCAGAATCTGCTGGGCTATCGCCACTACGCCGATGATGTGGTGGAGAAGTTCGTCGAGCGCGCCGCCGTCAACGGTGTCGACGTGTTCCGTGTGTTCGATGCGATGAACGACCCGCGCAACCTGCAAACTGCGCTCAAGGCGGTCAAGCAGCAGGGCAAGCACGCCCAGGGCACCATTTCCTACACCACCAGCCCGGTGCATACCCTGCAGATGTGGGTCGACCTGGCCAAGCAGATCGAGGACATGGGCGCCGACTCGGTGGCGATCAAGGACATGGCCGGGATTCTCACCCCGTACACCGCTTTCGAGCTGGTTTCGCGCCTCAAGGCCAGTCTGTCGATTCCGATTCACATGCAGTGCCACGCCACGGCTGGGCTGTCGTCGGTGGCCATTCTCAAGGCTGTGGAGGCGGGCATCGACAATGTCGACACCGCGATCTCCTCGCTGTCGATGACCTATGGTCATTCGCCGACCGAGTCGGTGGTGGCCATGTTCCAGGGCACCGAGCGCGACACTGGGCTGAACCTGGAGCTGCTGGAAGAGATTGCCGCGTACTTCCGCGAGGTGCGCAAGAAGTACGCGAAATTCGAGGGCAATCTCAAGGGTGTAGACTCGCGCATCCTGGTCGCCCAGGTGCCGGGTGGCATGCTCACCAATATGGAAAGCCAGCTCAAGGAGCAGGGCGCCCAGGACAAGTTCGACCAGGTGCTGGCTGAAATCCCGCGTGTGCGCGAAGACCTCGGTTTCATTCCGCTGGTCACGCCCACCTCGCAGATCGTCGGCACCCAGGCGGTGATCAACGTGCTCACCGGTGAGCGCTACAAGTCGATCACCAAGGAGACCGCTGGGGTGCTCAAGGGCGAATACGGCGCCGCGCCGGCGCCTTTCAACGCCGAATTGCAGGCCCGTGTGCTCGATGGCGCCGCGGCCATTACCTGCCGCCCGGCTGATCTGCTCGACGCCGAGATGGACAAGCTCACCGCCGAGCTCAAGGGCATTGCTCAGGAAAAAGGCATCAAGCTGGCAGCCGAGGCAATCGACGATGTGCTGACCTACGCGCTGTTTCCGCAGATCGGCCTCAAGTTCCTCGAGAACCGTGGCAATCCGGCTGCCTTCGAGCCGGCGCCGACTGGCAAGGAAGCGCTCGCCCGCGAGGCCGGCAAGCCCGAGGTCTACACCGTCGAGGTCAATGGCAAGTCGTTCGTCGTGCAGGTCAATGAAGGCGGGGATATCGAAGGTATCAAGCCGCTTGGTGGTGCGGTCAGCTCCGCTCCGGCCGCGGCGGTGCAGGCGAGCGGTGCGGGCGAGCCGCAGGCGGCTCCGCTGGCCGGCAATATCTTCAAGGTGCTGGTGCAGCCGGGCCAGGCCGTCGAAGAGGGCGAGTTGGTCATCATCCTCGAAGCGATGAAGATGGAAACCGAGATTCGCGCCTTCAAGGCTGGCACCGTCGGTGCCGTCAAGGTCAAGGTGGGTGATGTGGTGGCGGTGGGCGACAGCCTGCTGACCATCGGCTGAGGGGCGCATAATGGAAAAGCTGCTCAAGCTCTGGCAGAGCACCGGCCTGTATCACCTGGAACCCGGCCAGGCATTCATGATCGCGGTGTGCATGCTGCTGATCTACCTGGCGATCAAGAAAGGCTTCGAGCCCCTGCTGTTGATCCCCATCGGTTTCGGCGGCCTGCTGTCGAACATCCCGGTGGCCAACATGGCCGAGGGCGCGGGGTTCCTTCACCTGATCTATGAAGTGGGTCTGCCGACCAGTATCTTCCCGCTGCTGATCTTCCTTGGTGTCGGCGCCATGACCGACTTCGGTCCGATGCTGGCCAACCCCAAGACCCTGCTGCTGGGGGCTGCCGCGCAGTTCGGTATCTTCGGCACCTTGCTGGGGGCTCTGGCGATCACCGCGCTGGGCATTCCCGGCATGGAGTTCACCCTCAAAGAGGCGGCGTCCATCGCCATCATCGGCGGGGCAGATGGGCCGACTTCGATCTTCGTCACCTCCAAGCTGGCGCCTGATCTGCTTGGTCCGATCGCGGTCGCGGCCTATGCCTACATGGCGCTGGTGCCGTTGCTGCAACCACCGATCATGCGTGCGCTGACCACCAAGGAGGAGCGCGCCATCGTCATGCAGCAACTGCGTCCGGTGGGGCAGACCGAGAAGATCATCTTCCCCATCGTGCTGTGCATTCTGATCGGCATGCTGCTGCCCGATGCCGCGCCGCTGATTGGCATGTTCGCCCTCGGCAATCTGCTGCGCGAGGCGGGTGTGGTCGAGCGTCTGGCTGATACGTCGCGCAATGCGCTGATCAATATCGTCACCATCTTCCTCGGGCTGACCGTGGGCTCGAAGCTGTCGGCAGAAGCCTTCCTGCAGCTCAAGACCCTGGGCATTCTCATGTTGGGCATGGTGGCGTTCTGCGCGGGTACGGCGGCGGGCGTACTGATGGCCAAGCTGATGAATCTGTTCAGCAGCAACAAGGTCAATCCGCTGATCGGCTCGGCGGGGGTGTCGGCGGTGCCGATGGCGGCGCGGGTGTCGAACAAGGTCGGCCTGGAGGCCAATCCGCAGAACTTCCTGTTGATGCATGCCATGGGACCGAACGTAGCTGGGGTGATCGGCTCGGCGGTGGCGGCGGGGGTGCTGCTCAGCTTCGTTGGCTGAACAGGGCGCGGAGTTCGCTCCGCGCTGAATGCCTGTCAGCACCACTGGCATAAATGGCAGGCAATAAAAAACCGGCGCAAGGCCGGTTTTTTGGGTTCAGCGCGCCTCAGGCTTCTTCGGCGGCCATCTCCACGTCGTGGGCAATCAGGGCAACCAGAGCATTCTGCTGGCGGCGCGACAGCTGACGGAAACGTTGCAGCAGTTCGCGCTCGTGCAGGCTCAGCTCGGGGCTGTCGAGGCGCAGGCTGAGATCCTCATCCAGAGCGCCTTCCTGCAGCATGCTCTGCTCCAGACGGGCGATGATTTCAGAGTTCATGCTGCGGTGATGGTTGCGTGCTACATCAGCAATACGCTCACGCATGCCATCGGGCAAGCGAACGACGAATTTGTCAGCCGTGCGGCTGGAATAAATAGCCTGTTTCATAGGGCGCATACATTACCGGTTAGTTCAGGGAGCGATACTGGTAGTCAGTGTCGAGATTGTCACCGGTTTGACCGTCTTTCGCACTAGCCGTTCAACCGGTATCGCGTTCTGCGTCATTATGACCATGAGGTCATCTGAACAGTTCCTTGACGCCAAATACGTGTCACATTGTGCTTCAGGTACAGGCTTTATGCCAGCACCGGCTGTCAGAAATGCGCACTATTCAGCATTTAGTCCTCCCGTTCGACGCCTTGGCGTGCAAAAGATTCAAGCGATGGTCACCTAAACGTAACGACTGCTTCACAGCTCTGACACAGGATCTGCCTACCTTGGTCTACACCAGAAGGCAGCCGAAGCGCCCTCTGTTCATCAATGATAGTAGAGGGCCAGCACATGAGCGCAGCGATTCGAGTCGACCGTCTGAATAAAAGCTTCGGCCGCAAGCAGGCGCTTTTCGATCTGGCCCTGTCGGTGCAGCCGGGCGAGATGGTAGCGCTGATCGGGGCATCTGGCTCGGGAAAATCCACGCTGTTGCGGCATCTGGCCGGCCTGGCTCGCGGTGATGCCGGCAGCATCGAGGTGCTTGGGCGCCAGGTGCAAGCCGACGGGCGGCTTGATGGTGGTGTGCGTCGTCAGCGCGCCGAGATCGGCTACATCTTCCAGCAGTTCAATCTGGTCGGTCGTCTCAGTGTGCTGCAGAACGTGCTGCTCGGTGGCCTTGGCCGCATGCCGCGCTGGCGCGGCAGCCTTGGTCTGTTCAACCCCGAAGAGAAGCAGCGTGCGTTGCAGGCGCTGGAGCGGGTGGGGCTGGCAGAGTTCGCTGGGCAGCGTGCCTCGACCCTTTCCGGTGGTCAGCAGCAGCGCGTGGCCATTGCCCGTGCACTGTGCCAGCAGGCCGAGGTGATTCTCGCCGATGAGCCCATCGCTTCGCTCGATCCGGAGTCGGCGCGCAAAGTGATGGAGATTCTCGCCGATATCAACCGCCGCGACGGCAAGACGGTGGTGGTGACCCTGCATCAAGTCGATTACGCGGTGCGCTATTGCCAGCGTGCCGTGGCACTCAAGGGTGGGCGCATCCATTTCGATGGCCCCACCGAAGGCTTCAATCCCACGTTCCTCAACGACCTCTACGGTGGCGATCTCGATATCAGCCTGTTGCTGCCGCAAGGGCAGCGCCCCCGCGCCATGGAGCGTCCGCTGACACTGGCCAAGGCCTGAGCTCAGTTCTCTCATTCGAAATACCAACGCCAATCAGCAACAGGAGTGTGCTCCATGTTCAAACGTATCGGCCAGGTGCTGGCTGCCTCCGCGCTCGTCACCGGTTCCCTGCTGGGCTCGGCCCAGGCTGCCGAGGAACTCAATTTCGGCATCATTTCCACCGAGTCCTCGCAGAACCTCAAGACCATGTGGGATCCCTTCCTGGCCGACATGAGCAAGCAGACCGGTTTGAAGATCAACGCTTTCTTCGCCCCGGACTACGCCGGGATCATCCAGGGCATGCGCTTCGACAAGGTCGACGTGGCCTGGTACGGCAACAAGTCGGCCATGGAAGCGGTGGACCGTGCCGGTGGCGAGATCTTCGCCCAGACCGTCGCGGCCAATGGCGCCCAGGGTTACTACAGCCTGCTGGTCGCCCACAAGGACAGCCCGCTCAACTCGGTCGAGGACATGCTCAAGAATGCCTCGAATCTGACCTTCGCCAACGGTGATCCCAACTCCACCTCTGGTTACCTGGTACCGGGCTATTACGTGTTCGCCAAGAACAACGTCGATGCCGGCAAGATCTTCAAGCGCTCGCTCAATGGCAGCCATGAGGTCAATGCCCTGTCGGTGGCCAACAAGCAGGTCGATGTCGGCACCTTCAACAGCGAAGGGATGGAGCGCCTGGAAGTGACCGCGCCGGACAAGGCCGCCCAGCTCAAGGTCATCTGGCAGTCGCCGCTGATCCCGTCCGACCCCATCGTCTGGCGCAAGAACCTGCCCCAGGAAACCCGCGACAAGCTGCGTAATTTCTTCATGACCTACGGCGCCAAGCCGGAGGAGAAGAAGGTGCTCGCCGGCCTGCAATGGGGTCAGTTCAAGGCGTCGGACAACGACCAGCTGCTGCCGATCCGTCAGCTCGAACTGTTCAAGAAGCGCACCGACGTAGCCAACAACACCGGGCTCAAGGACGCCGACAAGCAGGCTCAGCTCAAGGAGCTTGATGCCGAACTGGCCAAGCTGCAGCAGCGCATGGCCGAGCTCGAGCAGCAAAACGGCGCCAGCGCCGGCTGAGCCTCGCAGCCGCCCCGCCAGAGCGGGGCGGCTCTCGAAAGGCTCGCCGCTAAAGCGCCTCCCACAGTATCGAGAATGACCCATGACCACACTGACCACCGCCACCCCGGTCACCGACGGCAAGCGTAGCTGGCCGCAACTGATTGGCTGGGGCCTGTTCCTTGCCGTGCTCGCCTGGTCCTGGCAGGGCGCGGAGATGAACCCGCTGGCGCTGGTGCGCGATGCCGGCAACATGGCCACCTTCGCCGCCGATTTCTTCCCGCCGGACTTCAGCAACTGGCAGCACTACCTCAAGGAGATGGTGGTCACCGTACAGATCGCCCTCTGGGGCACCGTACTGGCCATCGTCTGCGCCATTCCGCTGGGCATCCTCTGCTCCGAGAACATCGTGCCCTGGTGGGTCTACCAGCCGGTGCGCCGGGTGATGGATGCCTGCCGTTCGATCAACGAGATGGTCTTCGCCATGCTCTTCGTCGTCGCGGTCGGCCTTGGCCCGTTCGCTGGCGTGCTGGCGCTGTTCATCAGCACCACCGGGGTGCTGGCCAAGCTCTTCGCCGAGGCGGTCGAGGCCATCGACCCGGGCCCGGTGGAAGGCGTGCGCGCTACTGGCGCCAGTGCGCTGCAGGAGGTGATCTTCGGCGTCATCCCGCAGGTCCTGCCGCTGTGGATTTCCTACTCGCTGTACCGCTTCGAGTCCAACGTGCGCTCGGCCACGGTGGTCGGCATGGTCGGCGCCGGCGGCGTCGGCGTGATCCTCTGGGAGGCCATTCGCGGCTTCCAGTTCGGCCAGACCTGCGCGCTGCTGATCGTGATCATTCTGGTGGTGAGTGCCATCGACATCCTGTCCCAGCGCCTGCGCAAGCTCTTTATCTGAAGGAGAGGAAGGGCGCCTGTGTGCGCCCTTTGCAAACGATGAACTTGTCTAGACAAAGCGAGCCGCTGTACCGCGAACTGGCTGCCGTGCTGCGCGAAGACGTGCAGCGCATGAACCCGGGCGACTACCTGCCGGGCGAGATGCAACTGGCTGCGCGCTTCTCCGTCAATCGCCACACCCTGCGCCGCGCGGTCGACGAGCTGGTGCTTGAAGGCCGCCTGCTGCGCCGTCAGGGCAAGGGTACTCAGGTGCTGGCCAAGCCGCTGGTGTATCCGGTGGAGGCGGGCAGTGCCTTCAGTCAGTCGCTGTCGGCGCTTGGCCACCGCGTCGAAGCGCAGTTGATCGAGCGCTTGCGGCGCAGTGGCAGCAGCGAGGAATGCCGCCACCTGCAACTGCCCGATGGCAGCGAGCTGCTCGAACTGGCCACCCTGCGCCTGCTCGATGGTCAGCCGCTGAGCCTGATCCGCCACCGTTTCTGCGCCAGCCTGGCGCCGCTGCTGGCGGACTATCAGGGTGGTTCGTTGCGTCAGTACCTGGCCGAACGCGACCTGCCGCTGGTACGCACCTTTAGCCTGATCGGTGCGCGCCTGCCCAGCCGCGAGGAGGCCGCGCACCTGCTGATGCCACGGCATGCGCCGCTGCTCAGCGTGCTCACCCTGTCCCGTGATCCCGCCGGTCGTGCCGTGGAGCTGGCGCAGTCCAGCAGCCGCGCCGATCGCTTCCAGTACCAGGTTGCCACCTGATGGAGCCCCGCATGAACGACTTTGAACCGAACATCGCCGCGCGTCAGCGCTGGATGGGCGTGCTGGCCCGCGCCGGCGGTGCCCTCGACGCCCATGAAGCGGCACTCAAGGACAGCGCCTACCAACTGATCCGCGCGCCCGAAGTGGGCATGACCCTGGTGCGCGGGCGCATGGGCGGCACCGGCAGCGCCTTCAACCTGGGCGAGATGACCGTGACCCGCTGCGTGGTACGCCTGGCCGACGGCCGCACCGGCTACAGCTACCTGGCCGGCCGCGACAAACGCCGCGCCGAGCTGGCGGCCCTGGCCGACGCCCACCTGCAAGGCGGCGACCAGGCGCGCTGGCTGGAAGATCTGATCGAACCCCTGGCCCGCCAGCAGCGCGAACAGCGCCTGGCCCGGGCCGCCCGCACCGCCACCACCCAGGTGGAGTTCTTCACCCTGGTCAGAGGAGAGGATTGATGAACACGCCGCACAGCTCGCACTGGCTGCAACCGGCTTTCGATGACCCGGTGCTCGATGCCCAGGTCAGTTTTCGCGCCGCGCTCAATGCCCTGGCCGAACCGGGACTGCCGCGCGCCATGGAACGTGCCCATCCACTTGGCGACCTGGCACCGGCCACCTATGGCCTGTGCCTGGCCTTTCTCGACAGTGACACGCCGCTGTGGCTGGCGCCGCGTTTCGATACGCCGCTGATTCGCGCCAACCTGGCCTTTCACTGCGGCTGCCCGATCGTCGAAGACCGCGAGATTGCCCTGTTCGCCCTGCTCGACGAGAGCGAGCTGGTCGATCTGTCCGACTTCGACAACGGCAGCGAACGCTACCCCGACCAGTCCTGCACCCTGCTGATCCAGCTCGATGACCTGCATGCGGGCTCCGCCCAGCGCTGGCGCGGCCCGGGCATCAAGGATGTGCGCAGCGTCAGCCTGCAGCTGCCGGCGTGCTTCTGGCCGCAGCGCCAGGCCCGTACCGCATTCCCGCGTGGGCTGGACTGCTTCTTCGCTGCCGGCGTCGAGGTCATCGGCCTGCCGCGTAGCACCCATGTGCTGATCGAAACCGAGGAGGCCGCCTGATGTATGTCGCCGTCAAAGGTGGCGAGCGTGCCATCGACAATGCTCATCAGCTCCTGGCCAGTCGCCGTCGTGGCGACAGCAGCGTCACCGAGCTGCAGGTGGAGCAGATTCGCCAGCAATTGCCATTGGCTGTAGCCCGCGTCATGAGCGAGGGCTCGCTGTACGACGAGGAGCTGGCTGCGCTGGCCATCAAACAGGCCGCTGGTGACCTGATGGAAGCCATCTTCCTCTTGCGTGCCTATCGCACCACCTTGCCGCGCTTCGGCGCCAGCGAGCCGCTCAACACCACGCAGATGCAACTGCAGCGGCGTATCTCCGCCACCTTCAAGGACCTGCCGGGCGGCCAGCTGCTCGGCCCGACCTTCGACTACACCCATCGCCTGCTGGACTTCGCGCTGCTGGCCGAGGGCGAGTATGCGGCGCCGCAACCCACTGTCGACGAAGAGCCAAAAGCCTGCCCGCGGGTGCTGGATTTCCTCGCCGAGGAGGGGCTGATGGCACGCGAACAGGACGATGCCGCGCCGGTACCGGACATCACCCGCGAGCCGCTGGCGTTCCCCTCCAGTCGTGCCGAACGCCTGCAGGCGTTGGCCCGTGGTGACGAAGGCTTCCTCCTGGCGCTGGGTTATTCCACCCAGCGCGGCTACGGGCGCAACCACCCCTTCGCCGGGGAGATCCGCATCGGTGACATCGAGGTGTGGATGACGCCAGGCGAGCTGGGCTTTGCCGTGCCGCTGGGCGACATCGAAGTGACCGAGTGCGAGATGGTCAACCAGTTCGTTGGTGAGAGCGCCGAGCAGGCGCAGTTCACCCGTGGTTATGGCCTGGCCTTCGGCTACGCCGAGCGCAAGGCCATGGGCATGGCGCTGGTCGACCGTGCCCTGCGCGCCGGCGAGTACGGCGAGGAGGTGCAGGGCCCGGCGCAGGAGGAGGAATTCGTGCTGATGCACTGCGACAACGTCGAGGCCGCCGGCTTCGTCTCGCACCTCAAGCTTCCACACTACGTCGACTTCCAGGCCGAACTGGAACTGATCCGCAAGCTGCGTCGCCAGGCGCCGGCAGAGGAGAACCGCTGATGAATCTTTGCACTGCAAGCGGCGCCCGCGAGGCGTCCGCCTACAACTTCGCCTACCTCGACGAACAGACCAAGCGCATGATCCGCCGCGGTCTGCTCAAGGCCGTGGCGATCCCCGGCTACCAGGTGCCGTTCGGCGGCCGTGAGATGCCGCTGCCCTATGGCTGGGGCACTGGTGGCATGCAGCTGACGGCCGCCATCCTCGGTCGTGACGATGTGCTCAAGGTCATCGACCAGGGCGCCGACGACACCACCAATGCGGTGTCGATCCGCCGCTTCTTCGCCCGCACCGCCGGCGTCGCCACTACCGAGCGCACGCGGGAAGCCAGTGTGATCCAGACCCGTCACCGCATCCCGGAAACCCCGCTTTCGGCCGGGCAGATCATGGTCTACCAGGTGCCGATTCCCGAGCCGCTGCGCTTCATCGAACCGTCCGAGAGCGAGACGCGCACCATGCACGCGCTGGAAGACTACGGCGTGATGCACGTGAAGCTGTACGAGGACATCGCCACCTTCGGCCACATCGCCACCGCCTACGCCTACCCGGTGACGGTGGATGAGCGCTACGTGATGGATCCGTCGCCGATCCCCAAGTTCGACAACCCCAAGCTGGACATGAGCCCGGCGCTGATGCTGTTCGGTGCCGGCCGTGAAAAGCGCCTGTACGCGGTGCCGCCCTACACCCGCGTGGTCAGCCTGGACTTCGAGGATCATCCCTTCGCCGTGCAGCAGTGGGACGAGTGCTGCGCGTTCTGTGGCAGCAGCGAGTCGTTCCTCGACGAGTTGATCGTCGACGACGCCGGCAGCAAGCGCTACGTCTGCTCCGACACCGACTACTGCCGCCAGCGCACCGAGGAGAGCCTGCAATGAGCGCCGCCGAACGTCTGCAACCTGCCCTGGAAACGGCCGAGCCGCTGTTCTCGGCGCGTGACCTGACTCGCCTGTACGGCCCGGAGAAGGGCTGCCAGGGCGTGAGCTTCGATCTCTATCCCGGCGAAGTGCTGGGCATCGTCGGCGAGTCCGGCTCGGGCAAGTCCACCTTGCTCAGCCTGCTCTCCGGGCGCTGCCTGCCGGATCGCGGCGCGGTGCGCTATCGCGGTCGCACGGGGCAGTGGCTCGACCTCTACAGCGCCAGCGAGGCCGAGCGGCGCACGCTGTTGCGCACCGAGTGGGGCTTCGTCGAGCAGAACCCGCGAGACGGCCTGCGCATGGCGGTGTCGGCCGGCGCCAACATCGGCGAACGGCTGATGGCTCAGGGCGTGCGCCACTACGGCGAGCTGCGCGCCGCCGGGCTCGACTGGCTGAGCCAGGTGGAGATCGACCCGGCACGCATCGACGACCTGCCGCGCACTTTCTCCGGCGGCATGCAGCAGCGCCTGCAGATCGCCCGCAACCTGGTCTCCGCGCCGCGCCTGGTGTTCATGGACGAGCCGACCGGCGGGCTGGACGTGTCGGTGCAGGCACGTCTGCTCGACCTGCTGCGCGGCCTGGTGCGCGAGCTGGACCTGGCGGTGGTGATCGTCACCCACGACCTGGCGGTGGCGCGGCTGCTGGCCGACCGGCTGATGGTGATGCGCCGCTCCAAGGTGGTGGAGGCGGGGCTGACCGACCAGATCCTCGACGACCCGCAGCACCCGTATTCGCAGCTGTTGGTGTCCTCCGTCCTGCAACCCTGAAAGTAATCCCCGTAGGAGCGGCTTCAGCCGCGAATCGCCTTTCGCGGCTGAAGCGGAATGCCGCCCAGCCGCTCCTACGGAGGGAGAGGTTCAAATGAACAACCTGATCGAGGTCACCGGCCTCAGCAAGACCTTCACCCTGCATCAGCAGAACGGCGTCGTCCTGCAGGTGCTGCGTGATCTGAACTTCAGCGTGCGCGGCGGCGAGTGCCTGGTGCTGCACGGCCAGTCCGGTGCCGGCAAGTCGACGCTGCTGCGTACCCTGTACGGCAACTATCTGGCCGCTGGCGGCAGCATCCGCATCCGTCATCGGGGCACGCCTGTAGAGCTGGTCGGCGCCGAGCCGCGCCGAGTGCTGGAGGTGCGCCGGCAGAGCCTGGGTTATGTCAGCCAGTTTTTGCGGGTGATTCCGCGTGTCTCGACCCTCGACGTGGTGATGGAGCCGGCGCTCTCACGTGGCTGGGCGCGTCGCGATGCCGAGGCGCGGGCCAAGGCGTTGCTGGCCCGGCTGAACATTCCCGAGGCGCTCTGGCAGTTGGCGCCGGGGACCTTCTCCGGTGGCGAGCAGCAGCGCGTCAACATTGCCCGCGGCTTCATGGTCGAGTGGCCGGTGTTGCTGCTCGACGAACCCACCGCGTCGCTGGACGAGACCAACAGCCAGGTGGTGCTGGCGCTGATCGAAGAGGCCAAGGCCGCGGGCAGCGCGCTGATCGGCATCTTCCACGACCGCAGCGCCCGTGAGGCGGTGGCCGACCGTTACCTCGACATGAGCGCCGCTGCGGCGCAACCGGAGTACGTCTATGTCGTCTGAACAGATTCTCAGCAATGCCCGCATCGTCACCGCCGAGCGTGAATTCCTCGGCACCCTGTTGCTGCGTGACGGCCTGATCGCCGCGGTGGACGAGGGTACCAGCCGCCTGCCGCAGGCCCAGGATCTGGGCGGCGACTACCTGCTGCCGGGGCTGGTGGAGCTGCACACCGATAACCTGGAAAAACACATGAGCCCGCGCCCCGGGGTGGACTGGCCGTCGGTGTCGGCGGTGCTCACCCACGATGCGCAGATCGTCGCCGCCGGTATCACCACGGTGTTCGATGCGTTGGCCATCGGCGACATCAACCCGCGTGGCAAGCGCATGCAGCAACTGCCAGCGATGATCGAGGCCATCGCCGCCAGCGAAGCGGCCGGGCAGACCCGCGCCGAGCACCGCCTGCACCTGCGCTGCGAGCTGTGTCACCCCGATGCTCTGGCTGTCTACCGTGACCTGGTGGAACACCCGCTGGTGGCGCTGGTGTCGGTGATGGATCACTCGCCCGGCCAGCGCCAGTTCGCCAAGGTTGAGAAGTACCGCGAGTACTACATGGGCAAGTACCACCTGAGTCCGGCGGAGATGGAGGATTTTATCCAGGAGCAGATCGCCAACTCGTGTCAGTACAGCGACCGTCAGCGCCGCGCCATCGTCGAGGACTGCCACAGCCGGGGCATTTCGCTGGCCAGCCATGACGACGCGACCCTGGCCCACGTGCAGGAGTCGGCCGGCTTCGGCATGGCCATCGCCGAGTTCCCGACTACCCTGGAGGCGGCCGAGGCCAGCCACGAACTGGGATTGAAGGTGCTGATGGGGGCACCGAACGTGGTGCGTGGCGGCTCGCACTCGGGCAATATCGCCGCGGCGGAACTGGCGCGCCACGGTGTGCTGGATATCCTTTCCAGTGACTACTACCCGGCCAGCCTGCTGCACGCAGCCTGGCTGCTCGCCGGGCAGGACAACGACTATGATTTGCCTGCGGCCATCGCCACCGTGAGTCGCGCGCCGGCCAGGGCGGCCGGCATGGATGATCGCGGCGAGATCCGCGTCGGCCTGCGCGCCGACCTGGTTCAGGCCAGGGCGCATGGCGAGCAGCCGGTGATCCAGCAGGTATGGCGGCAAGCACGAAGGGTGTTCTGATGCAGGGCAGGTTGATCTATCTGATGGGACCTTCGGGCTCGGGCAAGGACAGCCTGTTGCAAGCCGCACGTGCGCCGCTTGAGGCGCACGGCTGCCGGTTCGCCCGGCGAGTGATCACGCGCAGTGCCGAATCGGTAGGTGAGGATGCACTGGGGGTGACCCCGGCCGAATTCGAGCGCCTGGAGGGCGAGTGTGCCTTCGCGCTGAGCTGGCGCGCCAATGGTCTGGCCTATGGCATCCCGCGCGAGATCGATGACTGGCTGAGCACCGGGCAGGATGTGCTGATCAACGGTTCGCGCGGTCATCTGGAGGCGGCGCGGCAACGCTACCCGGATCTGCTGGCGATTCTTCTGCAGGTCGACGAAGCGGTGCTGCGTCAGCGCCTGCTGGCCCGCGGTCGCGAGACGCCGGAGCAAATCGAGCAGCGCTTGGCCCGCAGCCGCAGCTTTACTGGTGTGGCAGGTGCTTCAGCGGCGACTGTCGCGCAGGAGCACATCTGCGTTCTAGACAACTCAGGCCCGCTGCCGCACACCGTCACTCGCCTGCTGCAACTGCTCGACGAGGCGCGTCAATGCGCCTGACCTTGCTTGGTACCGGCGATGCCCGCCAGGTGCCGGTGTACAACTGCAGCTGTCCGGCCTGCGATGCGGCGCGGGTGTATCCCGCGCGGCGCCGTGGTCCCTGCTGTGCGCTCATCGAGTGCGGTACGCAGCGCTGGCTGATCGACAGTGGCCTCACCGATCTTACCGAGCGCTTCGCCCCGCATAGCTTGAGCGGCATCCTGCAGACCCACTACCACGCCGACCACGCCCAGGGGCTTTTGCATTTGCGCTGGGGCCAGGGCCTGGTGATTCCGGTGCATGGCCCGGATGACCCCGAAGGTCTGGCCGACCTGTACAAGCACCCCGGCATTCTCGATTTCAGCCTGCCTTTCGCTGCCTTCGAGCGTCGCCAGTTGGGTGAGCTGGATGTCACCGCACTGCCGCTGACGCATTCCAAGCCGACCTTCGGCTATCTGTTTGAAGGACCAGGAGACGAAGGGGAGGGTAGGCGCATCGCCTACCTCACCGACACGGTCGGCGTGCCGCAAGCGAGTTGCGCCGAACTGCAGCGTGCACCGCTGGATCTGCTGGTGCTCGACTGCTCCACCGCGCCGCAAGCACTGGCGCCGCGCAACCACAACGACCTGACCCGTGCACTGGAAGTCATCGAGCACCTGCAGCCGACCCAGGCGGTGCTGACCCATATCGGCCACAGCTTCGATGCCTGGCTGCTGGACCATCCCGACGCCTTGCCGCCGGGCGTGATGCTGGCAAGCGACGGCCTGGTGCTGTGAGCCCGCGTCGCTATCTGTAACCAAAGATTTCAGATTTGCCGGGCTTGCCGTTACAGTGCCAGGCCTTCCGACGTGTTTGCCGCCAGCGAAGAGAACGCATGAACGCCCGCCGCATTACCCTGTTGCTGTGTACGGCCGAGACCCTGGGCATGGCGGGCTTTGCCCTGTTCGCCGCGCTGCTGCCGCAGTTCCAGGCGCTTTGGGGGTTGAGCAACACCGAGGCTGGTTGGATCGGCGGCGGCTTCTTTCTCGGCTATATGCTGGCCGTGCCGGTGCTCACTGGCCTGACCGACCGCCACGATGCTCGGCTGATTTACCTGTGGGCGATGCTGCTGACGGCGGTAGCCAGCGCCGGTTTCGTCTTCGCCGATGGTTTCTGGTCGGCGCTGCTCTGGCGTGTGCTCGCTGGTATCGGTCTGGCGGGCACCTACATGCCGGGGCTCAAGGCGCTGTCGGAGCGTATCGACGGTGCCTCGCAGTCGCGTGCCATCGCCTTCTACACCGCCAGCTTTGGATTGGGTACGGCGCTGTCGTTCACCCTGTCCGGCGAACTGGCCAAGCTCGGCGGCTGGCAGCTGCCGGCACTGCTCAGCGGCGCCTGCGCGCTGTTGGCCTGGGCGTTGGTGTACTGGGCAATGGCACCGAAAGCGGTGGTCGCTCATGCGCCGCGCAATCTGCTGGATCTGGCACCGCTGAAGAACCGTGCGGTACTGGCTTACTGTCTGGCCTACGCGATGCACAACCTGGAGCTGTTCGCCCTGCGTGCCTGGCTGGTGGCCTTCGTGGTGTTCTCCGGGCATTTGCAGGGCGTCGATCCCTGGCTCTCAGGCACCTGGGTGGCGATGTTGGCCACGCTGATCGGCATGCCGTCGAGCATTCTCGGTAATGAGCTGGCGCTGCGTTTCGGGCGTCAGCGCTGGCTGATTGGGGTGATGCTCAGCTCCGCGCTGCTGGCCGCCGTGGTCGGCCAGGGCGCAGCGTTGCCGTTCTGGGCGATGCTGGTGCTGATTCTGATCTACGCGGTGACGGTGACCGCCGACTCGGCTTCGCTGACCGCCGGGCTGGTCAGTGTGGCCCCGGCCAGCCACCGTGGCGCGGCGATGGCGCTGTATTCCTGCACTGGCTTTACCGGCGCCTTCCTCGGCCCGTTGCTGTTCGGCATGACGCTCGATGTTCTGGGCGATGAGCTGCTGTTTGGCTGGTGGGCGGCGTTCGCCCTGATGGGCCTGCTGCTGACGCTGGGGCCGCTGGCGCTGTGGTGGGCGGGCAGAGCGCGCGAGGACTGCTCGCGCCCCTGAATGTGCGGGATTGCCTACAGGCCCCGGCTGGTAGATTTCACGCCTTCGTGCCCAGCGCTTCGGCCTTGCGCAGCCAGCTCTGGCGCTGCTCCTCGCTGGATGGGCGCACCGGGGCGAATTCGCTCAGGCGGCGGGTCTTGATGCCGCAGAAGCCGAGGATGGTGCGCACCATCTGCCGATGCGCCGGGGCACCATAGACCCAGCGGAAATACCAGCAGGGTGTGTCCAGGGTCACCAGCAGGTCGGCGCTGCGCCCACTGAGCAGCTTGTCCCAGAGTTGCGAGCGATTGCGGTACTTGAAGGCGAAGCCGGGCAGCAACACCCGGTCGAAGAAGCCTTTGAGCAGCGCCGGTACGCCGCCCCACCAGACCGGGTAGACGAACACCAGGTGCTGGGCCCAGTGGATCAGACGCTGAGCTTCGAGCAGATCCGGTTCGAGGGTCTGGCTTTGTTCATAGCCGTCGCGCAGCACCGGGTCGAACTGCATCTCACCCAGCCGCAGTTGGCGTACCACATGCCCCTTGCTGCGCGCTCCCTGGCTGTAGGCCTCGGCCAGGGCATGGCAGAGGCTGTCTTTCTTCGGCGTGCCGAGAATCAGCAGGATCCGCTTGCCATCGCCTTCCAGCCGTGTGGCACCGCTCTTGCCTTCAGTCATGCCGCCCGGCTCCGAGCATGTCCTGTGGTCGTACCCATTGGTCGAACTCCTCTTCATTCAGATAGCCGAGCTGCAGTGCAGCCTGACGCAGGGTGCTGCCTTCGGCATAGGCCTTCTTGGCGATTTCAGCGGCTTTGTCGTAGCCGATATGGGGGTTGAGGGCGGTCACCAGCATCAGGCCATTCTCCAGGTGCGCGGCCATTTGCACGGCATCCGGTTGCAGCTCGGCGATGCAGTGCTGCTGGAAGTTGCGGCAGCCGTCGGCGAGCAGGCGGATCGATTGCAGCAGGTTATGGATGATCACCGGCTTGAACACGTTGAGCTGCAGATGGCCCTGACTGGCGGCGAAGCTGATGGTGGCGTCGTTGCCCAGCACCTGGCAGGCCAGCATCGACAGCGCTTCGCACTGCGTCGGGTTGACCTTGCCGGGCATGATCGAGCTGCCTGGCTCGTTGGCCGGCAGGCGTACTTCGGCCAAGCCGGTGCGCGGGCCGGAGCCGAGCAGGCGCAGGTCGTTGGCCAGCTTCATCAGGGCCACAGCCAGGGTTTTCAACGCGCCGGAGAGCTGTACCAGCGGCTCGTGCCCGGACAGTGCGGCGAACTTGTTCGGTGCGCTGGTCAGCGGCAGGCCCGACAGTGCGGCCAGTTCGGCGGCAATGGCTTCGGCGAAGCCGCTCGGCGCGTTCAGACCAGTGCCGACGGCCGTGCCTCCCTGGGCCAGCTCGCAGACGGCAGGCAGGGCGGCGCGAATCGCCGCTTCGGCATGGCCGAGCTGGGCGACGAAGGCCGACAGCTCCTGACCGAAGGTGATCGGCGTGGCGTCCATCATGTGGGTGCGCCCGGTCTTGACCAGGTTGGCGTGACGCTGCGCCTGCTCCTGCAGGCCGTCACGCAACTCGGCCAGCGCCGGCAGCAGGCAATGGCGCACACCCTGCACGGCGGCGATATGCATGGCCGTAGGGAAGCAGTCGTTGGAACTCTGTGCGCGGTTGACGTGATCGTTGGGGTGCACCGGCGTCTTGCCGCCGCGCTGGCCGCCAGCCAGCTCATTGGCGCGGCCGGCGATCACCTCGTTGACGTTCATGTTGCTCTGCGTGCCGCTACCGGTCTGCCAGACCACCAGGGGGAATTGCGCATCGTGCTGGCCTTCGAGCACCTCGTCGGCGGCCTGCTCGATCAGTCGGGCGATGTCCGCCGGCAGCTCGCCGCTGCGGCTGTTGACCCGTGCTGCGGCTTTCTTGATCAGCGCCAGGGCGTGTAGCACGGCCAGCGGCATACGCTCCTGACCGATGGCGAAGTTGATCAGCGAGCGTTGGGTCTGTGCGCCCCAGTAAGCGTCGTTGGGGACTTCGATCGGGCCGATGCTGTCGGTTTCGGTGCGGCTCATGGCGTTCTCCGGGGCAAGTGCGAGGTTGCTGGCAGTTTAGGTCGCGCCACCGAAGACTGGTTCCACAACTTGTCTATCAGGTTGATCGGAACTCAGAGTGCGTGCTCACCAGCGGGCATGGGTTTCACCCAGCCAGCCCAGTGCGCCATCGACCGGTACGCGTTCGCCCTTGGGGCCACGCAGTACACCGTCGTAGTGGCCGAAGTGCTGCACGGTGTTGGCGTGGAAGGGGCCGAGCTTGGGGCAGGCCTTGTGGACCTGACGCGGAGTGAAGCGCAGGGCGACGTGGTCGTCTTCGCTGTCCAAGCGCCAGGGGGCCAGCGCTGCCTGCGAGCTGCACTGCATATGCAGCGGGCTTTCGAGCTGCTGCACTTCACCGCCGAACCACAGTGCGTTTTCCGACAGGCCGCTGTAATCCAGCCAGCCCGCACCGAAGTTACCGGCGATGCCGCCGGCTGCGGCGAAGGCTGCGCGTTGCCAGTAGGTGTTCAGCGGCCAGACCCCGCGGCCGAAGTCCAGCGCGGCGAAGCTCTGGCCCTGCACGCAGCTGTAGTGTTTGTTGCCCAGTTGCAGGCTGCCTGCGGTAGGCAGGCCCAGTTGGCGGCTGGTGGCATGAAAGCCGCCATTTTTCAGGGGCGCGACCAGATTGACCGATTGCAGGTGGGCTGGGCGCTGGATGTCCAGGGCCGCCTGCAGCGGTTGCCCGCCGATATCCGGAGCAGCAGCGGTGAGGCGCAGCCGGCCGGGGTGTTCGTCGATCCGCAATTGCAGGCGAGAGTGGCTGAACGAATGGCTCTCCAGCGGCAGGTCGGGGAGCTGGCAGCCGAGGGCAAATGGGCGAAATTGGCTATGGGCGACGGCCTGGCCGGTCTCCAGGTCGAGAAAGTAGGCGGCGCCATAGCCGAGGTAATCAAGGTCGGACAGGGTCAGCGCGAGCATCCACTGCGGGGTGGTGATGCACCAGTGATTCCAGCGTTTGCGCCGCCCGGCGTGACCGTTGAGGGCGCAGTCCACCTGCGGGCGGCTGGACCAGCCAATGGCGTCCTCCAGCAATCGGCCCTTGCTGTCGCAGAGCGGCTGGAGCGTGAAGGGGGCATGTGAGGTTAGGCTGGTCATAAGGCACGTCCATGTATGTGCGCAGGCTGGCGATCAATTGCCGGCTCGGGGGAGTGTGCACGCCTTTATAAGACTGGCGAATATCTTGCAGAATGCCGAGCTAGCCCAAGCATGGGCAAGTGCTGGCAATTTGGCAACTGACCAGTGGGTGCGCCAGTGTGCAGGGCGTCTGTGAGTCGTGTCACAACTCGCGTCCCTTGAGGGATTTCGGCGCAGGGCACAAAATGCCGCCACCGCAGTCTACCCAGACTCATTCATCACCAGTGGAAGCTTCCCATGCTCCGTTTTTCCAAACTCTGCACCGCCGTTCTGCTCAGCGCTAGCGCATCCCTGGCCATGGCCGATGCCGCCAGCCACGCCGCCGATGCCGAGCGTTTTCTCAAGCTGGCCCACGCCGACAAGCTGACCGTGCCGGTCTATGGCCAGGTTCAGCAGATGTTCGCGCAGCGTTTCGCCCAGGCGCCGGATGGCAAGAAAGCGGTACTGGAGAGCTATCAGGCCAAGGCCAACACCGCGCTGGACAAGGCCGTCGCCTGGGACAAGCTGAAGCCGGACATGGTCAAGCTCTACACCAGCAACTTCAACGAGCAGGAGCTCAAGGACCTGATCGCGTTCTATGAGTCGCCGCTGGGGCAGAAGGTATTGCAGAAGATGCCGATGCTGACCGCACAATCCGCGCAGATCACCCAGAGTAAACTGGAGTCCGCCGTACCCGAGGTGAACAAGCTGCTGGCCGACATGAGCAACGAACTCGGCCTGCCGAAACAGCCCTGATGGAGCCCAAGATGTCCAAGCAAGACCTGATCGTCACCGCCCTGGCCGCCCTGCAACCCGAGCACCTCGAGGTGCTGGACGAAAGCCATATGCACAGCCGCGGTCTGGAGACCCACTACAAGGCGGTGATCGTCAGTCCGGCCTTTGCCGGCCTGAATGCGGTCAAGCGACATCAGAAGGTCTACGCCACCGTCGGTGAGTTGATGGGGCAGATCCACGCATTGGCGCTGCACACCTACACCCCCCAGGAGTGGGCAGCGCAGGGCGTGGCTCCGGCCTCACCGACCTGCCACGGCGGTCATTGAGATAGCCCAGGGGCAATCCGCGGAGATCGGGCGTCAAGTCCCGGATTGCATCCGGGCTACGTGACAGGCTGTCACGCCTTGTCGCCAAGCCACCCCGGCGAATCCCTGCTTTGCTACAATCCGTCCGCGCCGGCTCATGCCGGCGTTTTTCATGTCACCCCAGTCCGCCCTTTACGTGGGCGACTACTGAGAGAATATTCATGACCGACAAGATCGTCGTCGCGGCGCTGTATAAATTCGTCTCCCTGCCGGATTACCAGGCGCTGCGCGAGCCCCTGCTGCAAACCCTGATCGATAACGACATCAAGGGCACCCTGTTGCTCGCCGAAGAGGGCATCAATGGCACCGTGTCCGGTAGCCGCGCGGCTATCGATGCGCTGCTCGCGTGGTTTCGCCAGGATGTTCGCCTGGCCGATATCGACCACAAGGAATCCTACTGCGATGAGCAGCCGTTCTATCGCACCAAGGTCAAGCTGAAGAAGGAAATCGTCACCCTCGGTGTGCCCGGTGTCGATCCCAATCAGCGTGTCGGCACCTACGTCGAGCCGCAGGACTGGAATAGCCTGATCAGTGACCCGGAAGTGCTGCTGATCGATACCCGCAACGATTATGAAGTGGCTATCGGCACCTTCGAGGGCGCCATCGACCCTAAGACCAAGTCGTTCCGCGAGTTTCCCGACTACATCCGCGAGCACTTCGACCCGAGCAAGCACAAGAAGGTGGCGATGTTCTGCACCGGCGGCATCCGCTGCGAGAAGGCCTCCAGCTACATGCTTGGCGAGGGTTTCGAGGAGGTCTATCACCTCAAGGGTGGCATCCTCAAATACCTGGAAGACGTGCCACAGGAGCAGACCAAGTGGCAGGGCGACTGCTTCGTCTTCGACAATCGTGTGACCGTGCGCCATGACCTGTCCGAAGGCGACTACGATCAGTGTCACGCGTGTCGCACACCGATTTCCGTGCAAGACCGTCAGTCCGAGTTCTACAGCCCCGGCGTCAGCTGCCCGCATTGCTGGGATTCGCTGCCGGAGAAAACCCGCGAAAGCGCCCGTGAGCGGCAGAAGCAGATCGAGCTGGCGCGCCAGCGCAATCAGCCGCACCCCATCGGCCGTGACCCCCGCCAACTGAACGAGGCCTGACCCATGGCTAGCCGCCTGCTCTACGTGATGGACCCGATGTGCTCCTGGTGCTGGGGTTTTGCACCGGTGGTCGAAGCCCTTGCCGAGCAGGCTGCTGCTGCCGAGGTGCCGCTGCAGATCGTGGCGGGAGGCCTGCGTCGTGACCAGGTGGCCGTCGACGCGGCTGCGCGGGTGCGTTACCTGGGCTACTGGCAGGCGGTCAACGCCAGCACCGGGCAGCTGTTCGATTTCGAGCGCGGCCTGCCGGAGGGCCTGGTGTACGACACCGAGCCCGCCTGCCGCGCACTGGTGACGGCTCGCAGCCTCCACGCGCCCAGCGCCTGGAGCTTGCTCAAGTTGATCCAGAGGGCGTTCTACACCGAAGGCGCCGACGTCACCCAGGCCGGCGTGCTGGTGCAACTGGCCGAACAGGCGGGCATTCCGCGCATCGAGTTCGCCGAGGCCTTCGACAGCCAGGCCATGCAGGAGGCGACCGCCGCCGACTTCACCTGGGTTCAGGATCTGGGTATCGCCGGCTTCCCCACGCTGCTGGCCGAGCGCGATGGCCAGCTGGCGCTGTTGACCAATGGCTATCAGCCGCTCGAGGTTCTCTCTCCTCTGCTCGGCCGCTGGCTGGAGCGCGCTGCCAATGCCTGATCGGTTGAGCTGGGTAGAAGTTCGTCGCCTGGCCCTGCGTCACAAGAAGGCACTGGTCCTGGCCAATCTGGTCGCTGTAATGGCGACCTTGTGCAGCGTACCGATTCCGCTGCTGCTGCCGCTGCTGGTCGACGAAGTGCTGCTGCACGACGGCGACACCGCGCTCAAGGTGATGGACAACTTCCTGCCGGCCGATTGGGAAACCGCGGCCGGCTATATCGGCCTGATGCTGCTGTTGACTCTGTTGCTGCGCGGCTCGGCGCTGATCTTCAACGTGCTGCAGGCGCGGCTGTTCGCCAGGTTGTCGAAGGACATCGTCTACCGCATTCGCATGCGCCTGATCGAGCGCCTCAAGCGTATTTCCCTGGGCGAGTACGAGAGCCTGGGCAGCGGCACCGTGACCACTCACCTGGTCACCGATCTGGAAACCCTGGACAAGTTCGTCGGCGAGACCCTGAGCCGCTTTCTGGTGGCGGTGCTGACCCTGGTCGGCACCTCGGCCATCCTGGTCTGGATGCACTGGCAACTGGCGCTGCTGATCCTGCTGTTCAACCCGCTAGTGATCTACGCCACCGTGTTGCTGGGCAAGAAGGTCAAGCACCTGAAGAAGCTGGAGAACGACAGCACGTCGCGCTTCACCCAGGCGCTGAGCGAAACCCTGGAGGCAATTCAGGAAGTGCGTGCCGGCAATCGCCAGGGGTATTTCCTCGGCCGTCTCGGCGGCAGGGCACGCGAGGTACGCGATTTTGCTGTGGCCTCGCAGTGGAAGAGCGACGCCTCCAACCGTGCCAGTGGCCTGCTGTTCCAATTCGGCATCGACGTGTTCCGCGCGGCGGCGATGCTCACCGTGCTGTTCTCCGACCTGTCCATCGGCCAGATGCTCGCGGTGTTCAGCTACCTGTGGTTCATGATCGGCCCGGTCGAGCAGTTGCTCAGCCTGCAATACGCCTTCTATGCCGCTGGTGGCGCGCTGACACGCATCAACGAGCTGCTGGCGCGCCAGGACGAACCTCAGTACCAGGGGCGTGTCGATCCTTTCAGGGCACGCAACACGGTGGGCATCGAGATCCAGGGGCTGACCTTCGCCTACGGCGACGAACCGGTGCTCGATCGCCTCGACCTGTCCATCGGGCCGGGCGAGAAGGTCGCCATCGTGGGCGCTTCGGGGGGCGGCAAGAGCACTCTGGTGCAGTTGCTGTTGGGGTTGTATACACCGCAGGCCGGCAGTATCCGTTTCGGCGGTAGCACGCTGGAGGAGGTCGGCCTGGATTGCGTGCGTGATAACGTCGCGGTGGTGCTGCAGCACCCGGCGTTGTTCAACGACACGGTGCGTGCCAACCTGACCATGGGCCGTGAGCGCAGTGACGAGGCCTGCTGGCAGGCGCTGCGCATCGCCCAACTGGCTGACACCATTGGGCAGTTGCCACTGGGGCTGGACAGCGTGGTCGGACGCAGCGGCGTGCGCCTGTCCGGTGGTCAGCGCCAGCGTCTGGCCATTGCGCGCATGGTGCTGGCCGAGCCCAAGGTGGTGATCCTCGACGAGGCCACTTCGGCGCTGGACGCCGCCACCGAGTACGCGCTGCACGAAGCCCTGGCGCAGTTTCTTGAAGGGCGCACCACATTGATCATCGCCCACCGCCTGAGTGCGGTGAAACAGGCCGACCGCGTGCTGGTGTTCGATGGCGGCAGCGTTGCCGAGGATGGCGACCACCAGCAGCTGATTGCCGAAGGTGGGCTGTACGCCAAGCTGTATGGGCACCTGCAGCAGGGGTGAGGCTTCTGGAATGTTCGCGGCTGAAGCGCAATGCCGCCCAGCTGCTCCTTCGTGATGGTAGGTAGGAGCGGCTTCAGCCGCGATGCTCTTTTGCGCACCTAGCGGCCCCGGATTGCCTCCGATCTACAATGCGTGCTGGCCTGTCGCGGCTAAAGCCCCTCCCACAAGTTTGCTCGCTGCCATGGCAGGCTCCTGTGGGAGGCGCTTCAGCGGCGATGCGTTTGTCTCAAGCGTTGCTCATCAATGCTTCGCTCAACTCTTCGAACAGTGTCTGCACCGAGCGCAAGGCGCGGCAGTCGGGGCGGGTCAGCAGCCAGAGTTCGGTGTCGCAACCAGCGACCGGCGGGCCGAGTGCCTTGAGCTCGGGGTGGGCGCGCAGTACGAAGTCGGGCAGGGCGGCGAGGCCTAGTCCGGCGCGTGCCAGTTGCGCCACGGCATACATGCTGCTGCAGCGATAGTTTGGGGTGATGCTCGGCAGTTCGCGCAGGCGCCAGAGCACCGTGGCGTGGTCCGGCATCGCCTCGTCCGGGGCGATCCAGCTTTGCCGCGCCAGGTCGCTACGGTCCTGCCCATCATCGCGGGCGCAGACGAGGTAGGACACCCTGGCCAGACGCCGGCCGACCAGGTGCTCCGGCGGCTCGCTGGTCAGGCGCAGGGCCAGGTCGGCATCGCGACGACTGAGGTTGGCGAAGTCGTTGGAGGTCACCAGTTCCAGCGACAGTGCCGGGTAGCTGGGCATGAAGCGCGCCAGCGCTGGCAGCAGCAGGCTGCTCAACACGGCATCCGTGCAGGTCAGGCGTACCGTGCCGCTGACCACATGCTTGCCTTGCTCCAGAGCCACACGTGCAGCCTCCAGCGCCCGTTCGGCGTGCTCAGCCTGCTCCGCCAGGGCCCTGGCGGTTTCGCTGGGTTCGTAGCCGCGCCTGCTCTTCTCGAATAGCGCCGCGCCCAGTGCGGCTTCCAGGCGGCGTACGGCGCGAAACACGGTGGAAACGTCCACCTGCAGCAGCTCCGCAGCACGTGCCAGGGAGCGGCCCCGTACCATAGCGAGTACCAGGGAGAGGTCGGCGTGGTCGATCTGATATTGCATCGCTGCAATTCCTGCTTGTCAGTTTGCCAATTATTATTGCGTAGGCGCCCTCTTATAGTGGCAGGTAAACCGCCATGCAAGAGGGGCAGATGCGCATGTACAGCAAGTGTCGAGTCAGGGTCGCCCTGGTGGGTGAATTCAATCCGGCGATTACCGCCCATCGTGCCATCCCCGAGGCGCTGCGTCTGGCCTCCGAGGCGCTGGGCGTGGCGGTCGAATACGACTGGCTGGCCACCGACAGCATCGTCGATGAAACGGGCCTGATGAGTTATGACGGCATCTGGTGCGTGCCGGGCAGTCCGTACGCCAGTACCGATGGGGCGCTACGCGCGATCCGTTTCGCCCGTGAACAGGCTGTGCCGTTCCTCGGTACCTGCGGTGGTTTCCAGCACGCGTTGCTGGAGTACGCGCGCAACCGCCTGGGCTGGCTGGATGCTGAACACGCCGAGCTGTCGCCACAGGCGCAAACCCCGTTGATCGCACCCTTGGCCTGCGCTCTGCAGGATGTCAGTGAGTGTGTGCGTCTGGTTTCGGGTTCTCGTATCGCCGAGCTCTATGGTGTGCGTGAAATCAGCGAGCAGTACCTGTGCCGTTACGGCCTCGACGATGCCTTCGTCGAGCCGTTGATGGTGCAGGCATTGAAGGCTTCCGGGCATGACGAGGCGGGTGCTGTGCGCGCCATCGAACTGGAGGAGCATCCGTTCTTCATCGCCACCCTGTTCCAGCCCGAGCGCGCGGCGCTGGAAGGCCGCGTGCCGCCGGTGGTCGCTGGCCTGGTCGGTGCCTGCGCAGTGCAATCGGTGCACGAGGCCCATCTGGAGCAGGCTTCGTGATCGCAGCCACGCCGGAGCCTCCCTATTACGTGGTGATATTCACCTCGGTACGCACGGCGGTCGATGCCGGCTACGCCGAGGCGGCGCAGCGCATGCTGGAGCTGGCCGCGCAGCAGCCGGGCTTTCTCGGCGTGGAGTCGGCGCGCAGCGATGGCCTGGGCATTACCTTGTCCTATTGGCAGAGCGAAGAGGCCATCCGCGCCTGGCGCGAGCATGCCGAGCACAGCGCCGTCCGCGAGCGAGGGCGTGCCGAGTGGTACGCCGCCTGTACCACTCGTGTGGCCAAGGTGGAGCGGGCTTACGGTTTCTATCGTTCGGCCTGAGAGCGAGTGGCAGGTTTGCCAACCACGATGTAATGAAATATTTACGCATGGTCGGGTTTTTGGTGCTCGGCTACACGCATATATAGGGGTGTAAGGAAAACTTGCCATGCAGGGGCCCGACTGCTGTGGCGAGCTGTCGCAAGCCATCTTGAGAGCGGCTCTGCGCTCGGTTGTCATGAGGTTGTCCGCAACGCATTCGTGCGCTTGCCATAACAATGACAATCAGGAGGCAGAATGAACGCCGTGGCCAAGATCGAGCAGCACAACCCCATCGGGACCGACGGTTTCGAGTTCGTCGAATTCACCGCACCGAGCGCCGAGGGTATCGAGCAACTGCGCCAGTTGTTCACCGCCATGGGCTTCACCGAGACCGCCAAGCACCGCTCGAAGCAGGTGTGGCTGTTCCAGCAGAACGACATCAATATCGTGCTCAACGGCAGCCCGGTCGGCCATGTACGCGCCTTCGGCGAGAAACATGGGCCGAGTGCCTGCGCCATGGCCTTCCGCGTGAAGAATGCGGCCCAGGCGGCAGCCTACGTCGAGCAGCAGGGCGCCACGCTGGTGGGCAGCCACGCCAACTTCGGCGAGCTGAACATCCCCTGCGTCGAAGGCATCGGCGGCTCCCTGCTGTATCTGGTCGACCGCTACGGTGACAAGAGCATCTACGACGTCGATTTCGAGTACATCGAAGGTCGCAGCCCCAACGACAACGCCGTCGGCCTGCAGTGCATCGACCACCTGACCCACAACGTACGCCGTGGGCAGATGGACGTGTGGTCCGGATTCTACGAGCGCATCGCCAATTTCCGCGAGATTCGCTACTTCGACATCGAAGGCAAGCTCACCGGCCTGTTCTCCCGTGCGATGACCGCGCCGTGCGGCAAGATCCGCATCCCGATCAACGAGTCGGCCGATGACAAGTCGCAGATCGAGGAATTCATCCGCGAATACCACGGCGAGGGCATCCAGCATATCGCCCTGAGCACCGACGACATCTACGCCACCGTGCGCCAGCTGCGCGCCAACGGCGTTGATTTCATGACCACCCCTGATACCTATTACGAGAAGGTCGACACCCGCGTCGCCGGTCACGGGGAACCGACCGAGGTGCTGCGTGAGCTGAATATCCTCATCGACGGTGCCCCCGGGGACGACGGCATCCTGCTGCAGATCTTCACCAACACGGTGATCGGCCCGATCTTCTTCGAGATCATCCAGCGCAAGGGCAATCAGGGCTTCGGTGAGGGCAATTTCAAGGCGCTGTTCGAATCCATCGAGGAAGACCAGCTGCGTCGCGGTGTGATCTCCGAGGAGTGATGCCATGAGCCGTCAATGGATTCGCTTTCCCCTGCGTGAAGGCGAGTGCTCGCGCCAGGCGCATTGCGACCTGCCGCAGGGCACCTACGAGCGCGAAATGGGCCGCGAGGGTTTCTTCGGGCCCACCGCGCACCTGCATCACAAGCACCCGCCAACCGGCTGGGTCGACTGGCAGGGCCCGCTGCGCCCGCATGCGTTCAACTTCAACGACATCCCCAGCGAGCGCGACTGCCCGCTGGCGGCGCCGCTGACCTTGCACAATGCCGATGTCAAACTGCGTGTCTGGCGCACCCATGGCGCCATGCATCATCTGGTGCGCAACGCTGACGGCGACGAGCTGCTGTTCGTCCACGAAGGCAGCGGGCATTTCTACTGTGATTTCGGCCATCTGGAATACCGCGACGGCGACTACCTGCTGATTCCGCGCGGCACCGCCTGGCGTATCGAGGCCAGCACGCCGAGCTATTTCCTGCTGATCGAGAACACCGACGGTGCTTATCAGCTGCCGGACAAGGGCCTGCTCGGCCCGCAGGCGATCTTCGATCTGGCCATGCTCGAGCACCCGCATATCGATGACGCCTTCAAGGCGCAGCAGGACGAGAACACCTGGCAGATCCGCATCAAGCGGCGCGGCCAGATCAGCACCGTGACCTACCCCTATAACCCGCTCGACGTGGTTGGCTGGCATGGCGACAACACCGTGGTGCGCCTGAACTGGCGTGACATTCGCCCACTGGTCAGCCATCGCTACCACCTGCCGCCGTCGGTGCACACCACCTTCGTCGCCAATGGCTTCGTGATCTGCACCTTCACCCCACGCCCGGTGGAGTCCGACCCCGGCGCGCTCAAGGTGCCGTTCTTCCACAACAACGACGACTACGACGAAGTGCTGTTCTACCACCGGGGTAACTTCTTCAGCCGCGACAACATCGAGGCCGGCATGGTCACCCTGCATCCGTGCGGGTTCCCTCATGGGCCGCATCCCAAGGCGCTGAAGAAGAGCCAGGAGGATCCGGCCACCTTCATCGATGAGGTGGCGGTGATGATCGACACCCGTCGCGCCCTGGAGGTGGCCGATGCCGCCAGCGCGGTGGATGTCGCCGAGTACGTCAATTCCTGGCGTGCGCCGGGTATACAAGGTTAAGGGCGGTCATCAATCGTGCCCTCTCCCACACGTGGGAGAGGGGAGAACAGCCCGCACGCGAACAGACGAATAGGTAGGAACCATGAAACTCGCATCACTCAATCAAGGCCGCGATGGCGTGCTGATCGTCGTTTCCCGCGATCTGACCCGCGCCGTGCGTGTGCCGCAGGTCGCCGCCACCCTGCAGGCCGCCCTGGACGACTGGGCGATCGCCCGGCCCAAGCTCGAAGCGGTCTATCAACGCCTCAACGACGGCATGCAGGAGGGCGCTTTCGCCTTCGATCAGGCAGCCTGTCACAGCCCGCTGCCACGCGCCTATCACTGGGCCGATGGCAGCGCCTACGTCAATCACGTCGAGCTGGTGCGCAAGGCGCGTGGCGCCGAGATGCCGGAGTCGTTCTGGCATGACCCCTTGATGTACCAGGGGGGCGCTGACACCTTCATCCCGCCGCACAGCCCGATCCGCCTGGCCGATGAGGCCTGGGGCATCGATCTGGAGGCCGAGTTGGCGGTGGTCACCGACGACGTGCCCATGGGCGCCACGGCGGCCGAAGCGGCCGGGCACATCCGCTTGCTGATGCTGGTCAACGACGTGTCGCTGCGCAACCTGATTCCCGGCGAGCTGGCCAAGGGCTTCGGTTTCTACCAGAGCAAGCCGTCGTCGAGCTTCTCGCCGGTGGCCATTACCCCGGACGAGCTGGGCGAGAGCTGGAAGGACGGTAAGGTGCACCGGCCGCTGGTGTCGCAGATCAACGGTGCGCTTTTCGGCCAGCCGAACGCCGGTGTGGACATGACCTTCAACTTCCCGACTCTGGTGGCGCACGCGGCCAAGACCCGCCCGTTGGGCGCCGGCACCATCATCGGTTCGGGCACGGTGTCCAATTACGACCGCAGCGCAGGCTCCTCCTGTCTGGCGGAGAAACGCATGCTGGAAATCGTCGAGCAGGGCGAGGCGAAAACCCCCTTCCTCAAGTTTGGCGACCGGGTGCGCATCGAGATGTTCGACGTCGCCGGGCAGAGCCTCTTTGGTGCCATCGATCAGGTAGTGCAGCGCTACGACGCCCACTGATTCGTAAGGGCAGCTGTAGGAGCGGCTTTAGCCGCGATTCGCCAGCAGTCGCTTAAAGCATCGCGGCTGAAGCCGCTCCTACCTAATCGCGTTTAGAAAGGAATGCGCAATGTTGAAACTCTACGGCTACTGGCGCTCCAGCGCCGCCTACCGTGTGCGCATCGCCCTCAACCTCAAGGGGCTGGCCTATGAGCAGGTGCCAGTGCATCTGGTCAAGGACGGTGGCCAGCAGCACGGCGCCGACTATCGCGCACTGAACCCGCAGGGGCTGCTGCCGCTTCTGGTGGACGAGGGCAGCGGCGGTGTACGCATCGCCCAGTCGCTGGCGATCCTCGAATACCTGGAAGAAATGTTCCCGGTGCCGGCATTGCTGCCGGCCGAACCGGCCGAGCGCGCCCAGGTAAGGGCGCTGGCGCTGCATATCGCCTGCGACGTGCATCCGCTGAACAACCTGCGCGTGCTGCAGTACCTGAGCGCTGAGCTGGGCGTCGCCGACGAGGTGAAGAACGCCTGGTACCGACACTGGGTCGCCCTTGGCCTGGCCGCGGTGGAAGAGGGGCTCGGTGCGTTCGGCGGGCGCCTGTCGCTCGGCGAACGACCTGGATATCTGGAAGCCTGCCTGATTCCGCAGCTGTATAATGCGCGGCGTTTTAACTGTGACCTTGCCGCGTACCCACGCATTGTCGCCATGGCGGCGCGCTGTGAATCCCTGGAGGCCTTCCAACTGGCCGCGCCGGAGGTGCAAGCCGACGCCCAGTGACACCTCTGGCTTCAACCCAAGCCTTGCATTCCGCTGCGCCACAAGCGCGGCGGGTCCGATTCCGTCACAGATAAAAACAAGCAGGTGACGCATGACCCGTGAAAAACCGAAGAACCTCTGGCTCTCGCGCTGGGGCTTCATTCTCGCTGCAACCGGCTCGGCCGTGGGCCTGGGCAATATCTGGAAATTTCCTTACATCACCGGCGAGTACGGCGGCGGCGCGTTCGTGCTGATGTACCTGGCGTGCATCCTGGCTATCGGCATCCCGGTGATGATGACCGAAATTGCCGTCGGCCGCCGCGGCCGTGGCAGCCCCATCGACGCCATTGGCCGCGTGGTCCGCGAGAACGGCGGCAACCCGCTGTGGAAGGCGGTTGGCGGCATGGCCATGCTAGCCGGCTTCATGATCCTGTGCTTCTACGTGGTCGTCGCCGGCTGGGCCTTCGCCTACACCTGGAAGATGCTCGACGGCTCGCTGGCGGCCAGCAGTGTCGAGGCGCTGGGCGGCGTGTTCGAGGCGCACAATGCCAACCCCTGGCAACTGGGGGGCTGGAGCGTGCTGGTAGCGCTGCTGACCTTGTGGATCGTGGCCAAGGGCGTGCAGCAGGGCATCGAGAATGCCGTGCGCTGGATGATGCCGGGCCTGGCGCTGATGCTCGTCGCACTGGTCGGCTATGCCCTGAGCAGCGGTAGCTTCGATGCCGGTTTCGCCTTTCTCTTCCATTTCGACGCTTCGAAGATCACCGGCGAGGCGCTGCTGGCGGCATTGGGCCACGCCTTCTTTACCCTGAGCCTGGCCTCGGGCGCCATTCTCACCTACGGCTCCTACATTCCGGATGGCCAATCCATCGCTCGCACCACCTTCATGGTCGCCATCTGCGACACCCTGGTGGCGCTGCTCGCCGGCCTGGCGATCTTCCCGATCATCTTCGCCAATGGCATGAGCCCCAGCGCCGGGCCGGGGCTGATCTTCATGAGCCTGCCGCTGGCCTTCCAGCAGATGCCCTTCGGCACGGTCTTCGGCGTCTTGTTCTTCGCCATGGTATCGATTGCCGCGCTGACCTCGGCGATCTCCATGATCGAAGCCACGGTGGCTTACCTGAACGAGAAGCACGGCATCAGCCGTCTGCGCGCGGCCATGGGTGCCGGCGCGGTGCTGCTGGTGATCAGCCTGCTGGCGATGCTGTCGTTCAACCTGATGGCGGGCTGGACGCCCCTGGGCAAGAACTTCTTCGACTGGCTGGACTACCTCACCTCGCGCTGGATGATGCCGCTCGGTGGCATCTTCATGGTGGTGCTCGCTGGTTACGCGCTGCGCTGCGATATCCTGCGCGACGAACTGGACCTGCCGCCGGCCGGCTACGCCTTGTGGCTGTTCATGGTGCGCTACGTCAGTCCGGTGCTGATCATGGTGGTCTTCCTGCATGCGCTGGGCTGGCTGCTGTTCGATCCGGTCACGCAGTGGTACTGGATCGCCGGTGCCATCGGTCTGCTGACAGTGGCTGGCGAGATCCTGCGGCCCAGAGTGGTGCCGGTGCTCGCCGGGCGTTGATCGCGGCGTGAGTCGAGAGGCGCAGCTTCGTCAGGGGCTGCGCCTTTTTTGTCGGCATCGCTGCGGTCGGCGGGTTTTCGCCATTCGTTCGGCGCCAATAAGCGGATCATTGCCGGTGTTGGCGATTTGATCGGCTATCCTGAGAATCATGGTTTGGCGAATTGCCAGCACTCAAGCGGCGCTACACTCTTGCCGATAGGTTGGATTAGATATGGCATAGCAGTTGCGTGGTCAGTCGACCAGGTCGCGTCCATGAGACGCGGTCGTAATAAGAAGAATCTGGAGTCGCGCCTTATGTTCAAGCCTGCCGCACGCTTTTTCGCCAACCTTGCCGTGGGCAAGAAACTCTTCATCGGTTTTGGTCTGGTGCTGTTGCTCACTGCCGCCATGACCGGCAGCGGCTACCTGGCCGTGCAGGCGGTTCTGCATGGGCATGAGCAGGTGGGGCAACTGGCGCAGGTGAACCAGGAAATCCTCCAGGCGCGCCGTTTGGAGCGCAATTTCGCCATCGAGCAGACACCGGACAACGCGGGCCGAGTGCGCGAAAGCCTGCTCAAGGTGCAGGGCATGTTGCAGCATCTGAGCGAGGGGGCGGCTGAAAGCACGCGTGTGCAGACCATGCAGCAGGCCACCACCGAGTACCTGAAACAGTTCGATAACTATGTCGAGCAGCAGGATAAAGCCCGTGAGGCGCGCCAGGACATGCGTACTGCAGCGGGGGAAGCCCGTGACCAGTTCGAGGTGATCGAGCTGGATATGTACGACGCGGTGCGCGAGCTACGCCTGCAAGGTGATCGCCTGCGTGGCAGCGACCCGCTGACCCTGGCGGAAACCGCATCCGGTCTGAGCAAGCGCATGCTCGACCTGCGGGGTCAGGAAAGCCTTTACATCATCGACGGTTCGTCCGAAGCGCTGGAAGAATGGCAGTACGTCAGCGAGGACCTGCAGAACGTCGCCCGCAGCCTGACCGTCTGGCTCAACGATGAACAGAAGGCCTCCATCGAGACCGCTTTGCAGGCGCTGACCCTTTATCAGCGCTCCTTCCTCTACTACCAACAGCTGCGTGAGCAGAACCACGCCACCGAGAAGGCCATGATCGAGCGCGCCCGTTCGGTTGTCGATCTGGCCGAGTCGGCCCAGGCCAGTGCCGAAAGCCGGATGCTCGTCGATAGCCGGCGGGCGCTGCTGATGCTCGGCATCATGGGCGTGGCCGCTGTGGTACTGGGCCTGTGCGCCGCGCTGCTGATCACCCGCCTGATCGTCGTGCCGCTGCGGCAAACCGTGATCTTCGCCAAGCGCATCGCCTCTGGCGATCTGAGCCAGGACATCCCGCAGGAGCGCAGCGACGAAGTCGGGCAATTGCTCGCCGCCATGCAGGACATGACCCTCAGCCTGCGCAATCTGGTTGGTCGTATTGGCGGTGGTGTCGGGCAGATTGCCGCGGCGGCCGAACAGCTCTCTGCGATCACCGCGCAGACCAGCGCCGGTGTGCAGACGCAGAAAATGGAGACCGAACAGACCGCCACGGCCATGCACGAGATGGCTGCCACCGTACAGGAAGTGGCGCAGAACGCCGAGCAAGCCTCGCTGGCTGCGCGCGATGCCGACCAGGAAGCACAGCAGGGCAATCGCGTGGTGCAGCAGGCCGTGGAACAGATCGACAGCCTGGCCAGCGAAGTGGAGCAGTCGGCCAAGGCCATGGCTGACCTGAATCAGGAAAGCGCGCGTATCGGCAGCGTGCTGGAGGTGATTCGTAGCGTCGCCGAGCAGACCAACCTGCTGGCGCTCAACGCGGCCATCGAGGCGGCGCGCGCCGGGGAGCAGGGCCGTGGTTTCGCCGTGGTCGCCGACGAGGTGCGGGCGCTGGCCAAGCGCGCTCAGGAGAGTACCGAGGAGATCGAGAGCCTGATCGCCGGTCTGCAGCGCATGGCTAAAGGCGCCGTGCAGCAGATGGACAGCAGTCGCGATCTGACCCGCCGCACCGTCGAACTGGCTGGCGAAGCCGGCGGTGCGCTGGCTCGTATCACTCATGCGGTGAGTACCATCGAGCAGATGAACCAGCAGATCGCCGCCGCCGCCGAGGAGCAGAGCGCGGTGGCCGAAGCGATCAACGAAAGCATCACCCGCGTGCGCGATGTCGGCGAGCAGAGCGCCACCGCCACTGAGCAGACCGCCGCCTCCAGCGCCGAGCTGGCTCGCCTGGGTGTGGAGCTGCAGGGGCTGGTGCGACAGTTCCGCACCTGATCCTCAGCCCAGATGGAATCCACCGTCGATAGGGATGATGGCGCCGGTCATGTAGGCACCTGCGCTACCGGCCAGGCTCAGCGCCAGAGCCGCCATCTCCTCTTCGCGGCCCCAACGCTTCATTGGAATGACGGCAGTATCGGCGGCGAGTGCGGCCTCGTCCTCGGCGATGAAGCGGGTCATCTTGCTGGGAAAGCGCCCTGGGGCAATCACGTTGACGTTGATGTGCTCGCCGACCAGTTCCTTGGCCAGCATGCGTGATAGCTGATGCAGCGCCGCCTTGCTCGGGCCGTAGGCATAGGCCTGTTCGCCCATGGCGCTGATGCCGGCCACCGAACCGATATTGATCACCCGCGCTGGATATTCGCCAGAGCCGGCCTTGCGCAGCAGCGGTAGCAGTTGCTGGATGCAGCCGAACACCGAGGTGACGTTGAGCTGCATGACCTTCTCCCAGCCCTTGGCCGGGTAGCTTTCCAGTGGTGCGCCCCAGGTGGTGCCGGCGTTGTTGACCAGAATGTCCAGCTTGTCGATGCGCCCGCTCAGTTCGGCTGCCAGTGCCTGAACGCCTTCCTCGCTGGACAGGTTGGCGGCAATGCCGGTGCACTGGCCCAGCGCAGATAGTTCGGCGGCGGTCTGCATGCAGGCTTCGCCGTCGCGCGCGCAGACATAGACATGGGCACCGGCTTCGACGAAGGCCTTGGCGATCATCAGGCCGATGCCACGGGTGCCGCCAGTGACCAGGGCAGTGCGCCCGGCAAGGGAAAAGTACGGATGCATGGGAAGGCCTCGCTGAGTGATAAGGCCTTCACCCTAGGGCCTGGCAGCGGGGAATGCAGGCATCATTGCTGGGCGAAATGACGCTTCATGCGTTTTGTCTGGTCGCGGCTGAAGCTCCTCCCACGCAATCGGCGCTCTGTAGGAGGGACTTTAGCCGCGATCAGCGATCTGCACATCCAGCACGCGAATACGCCCCGGCTCGGGATAATGCCAGTGCACGTCCAGATCCCAGAAGCGTGCGCCATAGCGCCGCTCCGGCTCCGGCTGCTGGTAGGCCGGGCGCGGATCCTGCGCCAGGCACTGTTCGATCAACTCGACCAGCGGCTCGTTCAGGCGCTGTGCGTGCTGGCGCGCCAACGGCAATGCATCGCCATGCCACTGGACCGGGATCAGCCGTGGTGCGGCATCGGCCATGGTGTTGTGCGCATCGCTCACACAGTCGGCGTAGGGAACGTACGGCTTGATATCCAGCACGGGCGTGCCGTCGAGCAGGTCGATGCCGGACAGGTGCAGGCGGCCCGGCTCGACCTTCTCCAGGCGAACCACCGATTGGCCGATGCCATTGGGGCGATGGGTGGCGCGGGTGCTGAACACGCCGACCGACTGGTTGCCGCCCAGGCGTGGCGGGCGCACTTTCAGGCGTGGTTTGTCTTCCAGCGCCTGGTGAAACAGAAACAGCAGCCAGACGTGGCTGACCTGTTCCAGACCCTCAACGGCCTCGCCCTGATCGAAGGGCGGCAGCAGCTCCAGTACGCCGCGTGCGGCAGGTGCCAGGTGCGGCTGGCGGGGGATGGCGAATTTTTCCTTGAAGCAGGAATGGACGATGCCGACAGGGGAAACCAGATGCTGCATGGCGTTCTCTTAGCGGCTGCGCACAGGGGCGTCGTGCGCGACCCGGCAACCGGCGTCGCGGAACGGGCCGGTAAAACGGATCCAGCCTTCGCCAGGACTGACCTGGGCGCAGGTCAGGTGGCCGTCGACCTTGCTCTGCCAGAGAAAGAAGGGGGCAGGCGCCGCCAAGCCGGGCAGGCTCAGGGCGAGCAGGGCAGTGAGTAACAGGGTACGCATGATGGTGGTCTCCAGAGCGTGACGGACACAGCCTAACACGGTCTCAGAAGCGCTCCTTCTCGCCCAGATAGCGCCACTGCCCGACCGGCAGCTTGGCCATGGGCACGCCGCCAATGCGGATACGCTTCATGCCGAGCACCTTAAGGCCCAGTGCCGTGCAGATCTGCCGCAGCAGGTCAGGGGCAGGATTCTTCAGGGCGAAGCGCAGGCGCTGTTCGCTCTGCCAACTGGCCTTGCACGGTGGGAATTGCGTGCCCTTGTGCAGCCAACCTTTCTTCAGGCGTTCCAGTGCGCTGGCGGGCAGTTCGCCGGCTACCTCGACCAGGTATTCCTGTTCCAGCTTGGCAGCGTCCTCGCGCAGCTTGCGTTGCGTGCGCCAATCCTGGCTGAGCACTATCAGGCCGCTGGCACCGGTCTGCAGCGGCAGGCTTTGCTCCTGGCGCAGGAAGTGGCCATGCAGGATGCGCTGGGCGTGCGGGTCTTCTTCCCAGTGTCGTTCGCGTACCAGCAGGTGCTGCAACTGTGCGGCGTTGCAGCCAGTCGCACCATGCACCAGCAGTGTCACCGGCTCTACCGGCTCGAGCGTGGCATCTGCATGCAGCTCGACGCGCTGATCCTCGACCTTGAATTGCGGCGCCTCGACCACCTGGCCGTCCACCGTCACCCAGCCGCCGCTGATGTACAGGTCGGCCTCGCGGCGCGAGCAGCCGAACAGTTCGATGACGCGTTTGGACAGGCGGGTGGGTTCGGTCATGGTGGCGCTCGACAAAAAGAAGGTCATTGTACCGGCAAGGCGTTGGGGGAGGCCGGAAAGAAAAAGCCCCGCAGGCTGCGGGGCTTTTCAGGGGGGAGCTGGATCAGACCAACTCGCCCCACATGTCGTACTCATCGGCATCGACGATGCGCACACGCACCTTGTCACCCGGTTTGACGCTGGTGGCGTCGATGAACACGCTGCCGTCGATCTCCGGGGCGTCGGCCCAGGAGCGTGCCACGGCGCCTTCGCCGTCCACTTCGTCGACCAGCACGTCCATCTCCAGGCCGATCTTGGCCTGCAGGCGCGCCGAGCTGATGGCCTGCTGATGCGCCATGAAGCGCTCCCAGCGCTCTTGCTTGACGTCGTCCGGCACCACTTCCAGGCCCAGGTCGTTGGCCGGTGCGCCTTCCACCGGCGAATACTGGAAGCAGCCGACGCGGTCGAGCTGGGCTTCGGTCAGCCAGTCGAGCAGGTACTGGAAGTCTTCCTCGGTCTCGCCGGGGAAACCGACGATGAAGGTGGAGCGAATGGTCAGCTCGGGGCAGATCTCGCGCCACTTCTTGATGCGCGCCAGGGTCTTGTCCTCGAACGCCGGACGCTTCATCGACTTGAGCACTTTCGGGCTGGCGTGCTGGAAGGGGATGTCCAGGTACGGCAGCAGCTTGCCGGCGGCCATCAGCGGGATCACGTCGTCGACGTTGGGGTAGGGGTAGACGTAGTGCAGGCGCACCCAGACGCCCATCGACGACAGCGCCTCGCACAGCTCGAGCATGCGCGTCTTCACCGGCTGGCCGTTCCAGAAATCCAGCTTGTACTTCATGTCGACGCCATAGGCACTGGTGTCCTGGCTGATCACCAGCAGCTCCTTGACGCCGGCCTTGACCAGGCGCTCGGCCTCGCTGAGCACATCGCCCACCGGGCGGCTGACCAGCTTGCCGCGCATCGACGGGATGATGCAGAAGCTGCAGCTGTGGTTGCAGCCTTCGGAAATCTTCAGGTAGGCGTAGTGGCGCGGGGTGAGCTTGATGCCCTGCGGCGGCACCAGGTCGATCAGCGGGTTGTGCTCGGCTTTCGGCGGAATCACCTCATGCACGGCGTTGACCACCTGCTCGTACTGCTGCGGGCCGGTGACGGCCAGCACGCTCGGGTGTACGTCGCGGATGCTGTCTTCGGCCACGCCCATGCAGCCGGTGACGATCACCTTGCCGTTCTCGGCCAGGGCTTCGCCGATGGCGTCCAGCGATTCGGCCTTGGCGCTGTCGATGAAGCCGCAGGTATTGACCACCACCACGTCGGCATCCTGGTAGGTCGGTACGATCTCGTAACCTTCCATGCGCAGTTGGGTCAGGATGCGTTCGGAGTCGACGGTCGCTTTCGGGCAACCAAGGCTGACGAATCCGACTTTCGGGGTGGCGCTGGACATGCGGGCTAACCTCTAACGGGCGCCTGGCTGGCGCCTCTGATCAAAAAGTGCGCAATTCTAGCGGCGGTTCGGGCGCTTGACCAGAGGCGCCGTCACCTCAATTGCGCCCCGGCAGCATGCGCGTCAGGGTGTTATCGCGCACCACGTAATGGTGATACAGGCCGGCGACCGCGTGCAGGCCGATCAGCCAGTAACCGGCGCTGCCGGCCAGTTCGTGCAATTCCTTGATCTGTCCGGCCAGCGCCTTGTCTGGGCCGATCAGTGCCGGCAGTTCCATACCGAAGAAGGGAACAGGCTTGCCAGCGGCGCTGAGGATCAGCCAGCCGGCCAGCGGTGCGCCGATCATCAGGGCGTACAGGGCCAGGTGCATCAGCTTGGCGAGCAGTTTATGCCAGCCAGCTGGCGCAGGTTCGATGGCCGGAGTAGGGCTCAGCGCCCGGGCCAGCAGTCGCAGCCAGACCAGCGCGAAGACGCCCAGGCCGAGCATGAAGTGCCACTGCTTGAGCAGCTCGCGGGTATCGCTGCCTTTGGGGAAATTACCCTTGAGTTCGATGCAGGCGTAGACGGCGGCGATCAGGACCAGCATCAGCCAGTGCAGGCCAATGGACAGGCTTGAATAGCGGGACGGGGTGTTCTTCCAGTTCATACAGGCTTCCTCGGTAATGTCCTGCATCTGCGGCAGGTGCTTCTAGGATAGAGCCGCTTTGCTTATGTGAAGCTGAGGAAGATCAATGTCCGGAAACGAAAAAGGCCACTCGATTGAGTGGCCTTTTTCGGAAGGTGGTTGCGGGAGCAGGATTTGAACCTACGACCTTCGGGTTATGAGCCCGACGAGCTACCAGACTGCTCCATCCCGCGTCGGCCATTCTACTCAGGGAGAGAGTCTTGTCAATCGATTTATTACTTTTGATCGAAAATACTAATCGACCAGGCAAACAAAAAAGGCCACTCGATTGAGTGGCCTTTTTCGGAAGGTGGTTGCGGGAGCAGGATTTGAACCTACGACCTTCGGGTTATGAGCCCGACGAGCTACCAGACTGCTCCATCCCGCGGCGGCCATTCTACTCAGGGAGAGAGTGTTGTCAATCGGTTTCTTGCTTTTAATCGAAAATACTAATCGGCCAGGCAAACAAAAAGGCCACTCGCTAGAGTGGCCTTTCGGAAGGTGGTTGCGGGAGCAGGATTTGAACCTACGACCTTCGGGTTATGAGCCCGACGAGCTACCAGACTGCTCCATCCCGCGGTGGCCATTCTATCGAAAGAGCGCCTTACGTCAACCATTATCTTTAAAAACTGTTTTCAACTCAGATGGTTAGCCTCAAACAACTGTTAGACTTCAGCGAGTTCGACCATATCTGGCGAGGCTTTCGAGGGTGTTGTGCGCAAGATAATTCACGTTGACTGCGACTGCTTTTACGCCGCAATCGAGATGCGTGACGACCCGAGCCTGGCCAATCGTCCGCTGGCTGTAGGTGGTTCGGCCGACCGGCGCGGGGTGATCGCCACCTGCAACTATGAGGCGCGCGCTTATGGCGTGCGCTCGGCGATGTCGTCGCGGCATGCGCTGAAGTTGTGCCCGGACCTGCTGATCGTCAAGCCGCGTTTCGAGGTGTACCGCTCGGTTTCCCGTGAGATTCACGGCATCTTTCGTCAGTTCACCGACCTGATCGAGCCGCTGTCGCTTGACGAGGCTTATCTCGATGTCAGTGACTCGCCACATTTCTCTGGTAGCGCCACACGCATTGCCCAGGAGATTCGCCGCCGCGTGGTGCAGGAACTGCATATCACCGTGTCGGCCGGCGTGGCGCCGAACAAGTTCCTGGCCAAGATTGCCAGCGACTGGCGCAAACCCAACGGATTGTTCGTCATCACCCCGGATCAGGTCGATGACTTCGTTGCAGAGTTGCCAGTGAACAAGCTGCATGGCGTCGGCAAGGTCACGGCCGACAAGCTGACGCGCCTGGGCATTCGCACCTGCCTGGACCTGCGTGAGTGGAACAAGCTGGCGCTGGTGCGTGAGTTCGGCAGTTTTGGCGAGCGCCTGTGGCGTCTGGCCCATGGCATCGACGAGCGCGACGTAAAGGTCGATAGCCGTCGTCAGTCACTGAGCGTGGAGCACACGTACGATCAGGATCTGCCCGATCTGGAGTCCTGCCTGGAAAAACTGCCGGCACTGCTCGAAGAAATGCACGGCCGCCTGCAGCGCCTCGACGCCAGCTATCGGCCGGACAAGCCCTTCGTCAAGGTGAAGTTCCATGACTTTACCCAGACCACCCTGGAGCAGGCCGGCGCCAGTCTCGATCTGGACAGCTATCGACTGCTACTGAGCAACGCTTTCGCGCGGGGCGACAAGCCGGTGCGGTTGCTTGGGGTGGGGGTCAGATTGCATGACCTGCGCGGGCGGCAGACGCAGCTGGAGCTGTTCACCTAGTTGCCGGTCGGGGAGGGGCTTAGGCCGCGACTATCGGTAAAGATGTCGCGCGCCCAAGCGCCGCCCTCGGATTGCGTTTACCAGCTGCTCACTCCGCCCAGAGGCGAATTGGCTTACCGCTGGCTGGCCACAGTTGCAGCTGGCCGATGTCGTTGAAGTCCCAGCGCTTCACTTCGCCCAGTGCGGCGAGGAAGCGGCGTTCCTGCTCCATCAGTGCGGGTGCGCACACCTTGCGGGTGCTGCCGGGGGCGTCGAAGCCAAGCGTGTCACCTTTGAGCCTGTAGCCAGCGAACCAGTGGTTGCAACCAGCATGTCCGTGAGCGCGGCCATCAGCGGCAAACGTGACGGTCAGGTGGCTGCGGTCGATCAGCGGGCGTTCGCCGATCCATTCGACGCGGTAGCTGCGTTCGGTTTCCAGCTGCGGTGCATCGTTGGCGCAGCCCGCCAGAGTCGCGGCGAGCAGAGCGAGGGGCAGGGCGCGGTACATGGTCTCAGGCCTCCTGGCAGGTGCGGCATAGGTGACGACCGGCATCGTGGCGCCAGCCCAGCTCGGCGATACGGGCTTCGGCGGCGGGCGCTTGAGCGGCTTTACCGAGGGCTGCATCGACGGCGAATTCGAAGTCCAGCTGCTTGCCGCAAGCGTCGCAGTTCACCTGCCAGTTATGAATGGCCAGCTCCTTGAACTGCGGACCCTTGCACACCGCCAGCCATTGGCCGGGCGGATTGATCAGGTGACGGACCTTTTCCACGTCCAGGCGCATGTGCAGATCGCGGCTGCCCTTGAGGGTGACCAGCAGCGTGTCGCCTGCCTTGATCGAGCCGCCGTTGCCGGTGACCTGATAGCGGCCTGGTGCCAGAGCGCGGCATTCGGTGAGCGTGTGTTGCGGGTTGAGCAGGGAATAACGGAAATCGTGTTCGGCCATGGGTCCTCCGGATCAGCCGGCATGCTATCACGCGGTGCTCTCGACCTCATCGCTTGAGGTCGTCACCCATGGCGCACCTTCAGGCGCTCTGGGCCGCCGCTTCGGTCAGGCGCGTGATCGCCGCATCCAGTTCATCGAGGGCTCGCTGGGCCTCAGGATCGTCCTGCTTGAGAAGTGTCTCGCTGCGCTGGCAGGCCGCACGTAGCTGCGGAACGCCGCAGTAGCGCGTGGCCCCATGCAGGCGGTGAACCCGTTCGATCAAGGCCGTGCGCTCGCCGGCATCGCGGGCCTGACGGATCGCCTGGCGGTCACCGGCCAGACCTGCCAGCAGCATGCTCAGCATGTCGGCGGCCAGATCGGCCTTGCCGGCTGCCAGGCGCAGGCCTTCTTCGGCGTCGAGCACCTTGGGTTGCGCCTGGGGTGGCGCAGGTGGCGCGACCTTGTGAGTCGGCTGGTTACGCAGATTCAGGCCGGTCCATTTGAGCACCACCTGGGCCAGCTGGCGTTCGTTGATCGGCTTGGTCAGGTAGTCGTCCATGCCGCTTCGCAGCAGGGCGCGTTTCTCGTTGGCCAGGGCATGGGCCGTGAGTGCGATGATCGGCGTGGCGCTGCGGCTCTGATCGCTCTCCCACTGGCGAATCGCCTCGGTGGCTTCGCGACCATCCATGCCGGGCATTTGCACGTCCATGAATACCAGGTCGAAGCTGCCTTGCTGGACCGCTTCTATCGCGGCGTACCCGCTGTCGACGGCTGTGACCTGGGCGCCAAGGTCGTCGAGCAGCGTCTGCACCAACAGCAGGTTGGCCGGGTTGTCGTCGACGCACAAAATCTGTGGCCGGCGGGTATCGCTGATCGCCGCCGGTTCGCTGGCCGAGCGCTGCGGGTTGACCATTTCGACCAGGGCCTTGTGCAGCTTGCGCGTACACGGGGGTTTGGCCTGCAGCTGGTTGTAGGCGTCGGGTAGCGATTCGTGAAACAGGCTCAGTTCGGTGGTCGGGCACAGCACCAGCGCCTTGCAGCCAAGTTGGTCGAGGTCCCGTATCCGTTGGCCAAGGCTGTCCGGCGGTAGCTGGCTGGCAGTGATGCCCAGCACTGCCAGGCTCAATGGACGCTCACGATTGTGCTGGTTGTTCACCGCCTCGAAGAGCTGGCCTGGATCGGAGAAGCTCTCGACCTCCAGGCCGCAGTCCTCGAGCAGGTGGGCCAGCGCCTGGCGGGCCAGTTCGTGACTCTCCAGCACTGCCACGCGCCGGCCCTGGAGGGCTGCACGCGGCAGGTCTTCGGCGTCGTCGCGAGCCTTGGGCAGGGTCAGGGTGATCCAGAATTCCGAGCCTTCGCCCGGGGTGCTGTCGACCCCGATCTCGCCACCCATCTGCTCGATCAGGCGCTTGGAAATCACCAGGCCGAGGCCGGTGCCGCCGGCCTGGCGGCTGAGCGAGTTGTCGGCCTGGCTGAAGGACTGGAACAGCGCGCGCAGGTCGTCGTCCGACAGGCCGATGCCGGTGTCCATCACGCTGATGCGCAGCTGCGCGCTGTCGGCGTTCTCGTCCTCGACCATGGCACGCATGACGATGGTGCCTTCGCGGGTGAACTTGATCGCGTTGCTGACCAGGTTGGTCAGCACCTGTTTCAGACGCAGCGGGTCGCCGCGCAGGGCCAGCGGGGTGTCGCGGTAGATCAGGCTGACCAGCTCCAGCTGTTTTTCGTGGGCCGCAGGGGCGAGGATGGTCAGGGTGTCCTGCAGCAGGTCGCGCAGGTTGAACGGGATGGATTCGAGCACCAGCTTGCCGGCCTCGATCTTGGAGAAGTCGAGTACCTCGTTGATGATGCCCAGCAGGTTGTCGGCGGATTTCTCGATGGTCGACAGGTAGTCCTGCTGACGCGGGCTGAGCTCGCTCTTCTGCAGCAGGTTGGTGAAACCGAGAATGCCGTTGAGCGGCGTGCGGATCTCGTGGCTCATGTTGGCCAGGAACTCGGACTTGATGCGGCTGGCTTCCAGGGCCTCCTTGCGCGCGAAGTCCAGCTCGATGTTCTGGATCTCGATGGTCTCAAGGTTCTGGCGCACGTCTTCGGTGGCCTGTTCGATGCTGTGCTGCAATTCTTCCTGGGCGTTCTGCAGGGCTTCGGCCATGCGATTGATGCCCGAAGCCAGCTCGTCCATCTCATGACTGCCCAGCGGTGGCAGGCGGGTTTCCAGGTTGCCGTCCTTGAGTTGGGCGACTCCGGCCTTTATCGCGCGCAGCGGAGCGTTGATGCTGCGGCTCATGCGCAGGGCGAGCAGGGCGGTCACGGCCAGGCCGCCGACGATCAACAGCAGGCTGGCGAACAGGCTGCGATAGCCGCTGAGTAGCGTGCCCTGATGCGAGAGTTCCAGCTCGACCCAGCCGAGCAGTTCGAGTTGGCGGTCTTCGCCGAGGTTGTCGCTGAGTACCAGGTGTTGGTCGTAGACCGGCAGGAGAAAGCGCGTGGCATCCTGGCCACTGAGCAGGCTGACGCCCGGCTGGCCGCTGGGCGAGGGGTTGAGCATACTGGGCCCGGCGTGTGCCAGGGCTTCACGTTGCGGGGCGAGAAAGCCGACCGCACGCACGTCCGGGTGCTCCAGCGCCTGTTGAGCGATGCGCTCGAGTTTTTTCACATCCTTGTGTTGCAGCGCCGGAGCGGCCAGGGGCGCCAGGTGTTCGACCAGCATTTCACCGCGTTGCAGCAATTGAGCCTGCAAATCCGAGAGCTGCACCCAGGTGAAATAACCGCCCAGCACCAGGGCCAGCAGGCTGCTGGGCAGCAGGGTGAGCAGCAGCACGCGGCCTTTGATGCTGAGATCCTTGAACACGATTTTCCTCCTTCAGGACATCTGGTCAGTGTAGCGATTCGGCGCAGCGGAATCTCCAGGTGAGAGATTGTCGTTTAATAGATAGAATTGTTCGCATTCAATATCTATCGGTTTACCGTCATGCTGACCCGCTTGCCTCCCTCGGCCCGCATCCTTGCCGTCGAGGATGACCCTTTGCTCGCTGGTCATGTGCAGTCGCATCTGCTGGGCTGCGGGTTTGACGTGACCCTGAGCCATGACGGCCGCGAAGGCTTGCAGTTGGCCGAAAGCGAAGATTTCGATCTGGTGCTGATGGACATCCTCCTGCCCGGCATCGATGGCCTGCAGGTTTTGCAGCGTCTACGCCAGCGCCGCAGTGTGCCGGTGCTGCTGATGTCAGCCCTGGGTGATGAGCAGAATCGCATCGCCGGCTTCAGCCAGGGCGCCGACGATTACCTGCCCAAGCCTTTCAGCCTGGGTGAGCTGAGCGTGCGGGTCGAGGCGATTCTGCGTCGAGTCGCCTACGAGCGCCGCGAGCAGCAGCCCAGCGCCTCCGGGGATGGTTTGCAGTTCGATGAAGGGCGCAGCGATGTTGCCTTCTGCGGCACCTGGGTTGGCCTGACGCCCAGCGAGTACCGGGTGCTGGAGTTGCTCTGGCGGCATCGCGACGAGGCCCTGAGCAAACCCTTCCTTTATCAGCAGGCGCTACGCCGTGCCTATTCGCAGCATGATCGCAGCCTGGACATGCACGTCAGCCACATTCGGCGCAAATTGCAGGCGGTCGGCTATGAGGCGGCGCGTGTGGATACCGTCTGGGGCAAGGGCTACCTCCTTACGCAGGCTCTGGCATGAACCTTCCGGGGCGACATTCGCTGCTCTGGCGACTGGCCGGCGCCCTGGCGTTGTTCTGCCTGCTGCTGGTCAGCCTGCATGTGGATGTGGGGCGGATGCTGCTCGATACGACCTCTTATCTGCCCGAGTCGAGCCGGCAGCTTCTCAGGGACGAGGCTCGCCAGGCCGAAACGGCCTGGCGGGATGGTGGGGCGTCAGGTGTCGATGCCTATCTACAGAATCTGCATCAGCGCGAGCAGGTCTGGGCTGTGGTGGTCGATGAGCACAAACATTCGCTGGCCTCGCGGCCGCTGACCGATGAAGAAGAGCAGCGCCTGGATTTCGTGCGCAAGCTGGATTTTTCCGTGGGACGGCCGGGTACAACGCCGACTTTCTATCTGCCTTTCAGCGATTCCAGCGCACGACTGGTCATGCAGTTGCCGCAGCGCTTGAACCCACGCCAGTACAACCAACTATGGGAGGTGCTCCTGCAGCGGGTGTTGCCGGCGGTGCTTGCCGTGGTCGTGGCACTGCTGCTGTATCGACTGTTGATCGCTCCCTTGGCGATCCTGCGGCGCCAGGCTGCCGCGCTGAGCGCGGGGGACCTGTCCGCCAGGCTTGGTCCACCGGTCACCCGGCGCCGGGACGAACTGGGTGAGCTGGCGCGAAGTTTCGACCATATGGCCGAGCGTCTGCAGGGTACGGTCGCTTTTCAGCGCCAGTTGTTGCGCGACCTGTCCCATGAGTTGCGCACCCCGCTGAGCCGCCTGCGCGTGGCCGGAGAAAACGAGCGCGATGGCGATGCGCTGCGCCAGCGCCTGGTGCGTGAAGTGGACGCGATGGAAAAGCTGGTCGGCGATGCACTGGAGCTGGTCTGGCTGGACACGGAGCGGCCGCAACTGCCCAGTAAAGACGTGGATGTGGTCAGGCTGTGGGATGTACTGCGTGAGAACGCCGGCTTCGAAACCGGCTGGCCGCTTACGCGCATGCCCTGTGATCTGCCGGCGGATTGTCGGGTGCGCGGCAACCTCAATGGCCTGGCGCAGGCCCTGGAAAACGTCCTGCGCAATGCCATCCGTCATTCGCCAGATGGCGGTGTGGTTCGCCTGGGTGGTCGACTTGAAGGCAATAAATGGCTGTTGTGCATCGAGGATCAGGGCTCGGGCGTGGCCGAGGGTGAACTGGAGACCATCTTCCGTCCCTTCACTCGCCTCAGCGCCGCCAGGCCGGGTGGCGACGGTTTCGGCCTGGGCCTGGCCATTGCCCGCAGCATGATCGAGGCACAAGGCGGGCGTGTCTGGGCCGAGAACGGGCGCCCAGGGTTGCGCATCCATATGCACTTGCCGGCGGCCTGATCACGGCGCACAACGGCTGGTTACGTTCGCTGGGTGATGCCGCGACGGGTTCGGCGTATCATGACGCCCCTTCGCGTCAGTCTGGATTCGAGCGACCCATGACCCTGCAATTCCCCACCATTGCCGACTGCATCGGTAATACCCCTCTGGTACGTCTGCAACGCCTGGGCGGTGACACCAGCAACACGCTGCTGGTCAAGCTGGAAGGCAACAACCCGGCGGGCTCGGTCAAGGACCGTCCGGCCTTGTCGATGATCAACCGCGCCGAGTTGCGTGGTGCCATCCAGCCGGGCGACACCCTGATCGAAGCCACCAGTGGCAACACCGGCATCGCCCTGGCCATGGCCGCGGCGATCAAGGGTTACAAGATGATCCTGATCATGCCGGACAACTCCACCGCCGAGCGCAAGTGGGCGATGACCGCCTATGGCGCCGAGCTGATCCTGGTCAGCAAGGAAGAGGGCATGGAAGGCGCACGCGACCTGGCCGAGAAACTGCAGGCCGAGGGGCGTGGCAAGGTGCTCGATCAGTTCGCCAACGGCGACAATCCCGAGGCGCACTACAGCGGTACTGGCCCGGAAATCTGGCGCCAGACCGGTGGGACCATCACCCATTTCATCAGCTCGATGGGCACCACCGGCACCATCATGGGCACCTCGCGCTACCTCAAGGAGCAGAACCCGGCGATCCAGATCGTCGGTCTGCAGCCGCAGGAAGGCTCGGCCATTCCCGGTATCCGCCGCTGGCCGCAGGAATACCTGCCGAAGATCTATCAGGCCGAACGGGTCGATCAGGTCATGGACATGGGCCAGGCCGAAGCCGAACAGGTCATGCGGCGCCTGGCGCGGGAAGAGGGCATCTTCTGTGGTGTGTCTTCCGGCGGCTCGGTGGCCGGCATGCTGCGCCTGTCGCAGCAGCTGGAAAACGCGGTATTGGTGGCGATCATCTGCGACCGCGGCGACCGCTATCTGTCCACCGGCGTTTACGAAGAACCGGCGCACTGATGGCCAGACGCAGCTCCAACTTGCGCTTTCAGCCCAGCGGCGGCACTCGTGCGGCGCAGGTTCCGGTGGGCAAGAAGCAGAAGCTGTCCATCGAGCGCCTGGCTGGTGACGGTCGCGGTATCGCGTTCGAAGGCGGGCGAACCTGGTTCGTCAGCGGTGCGCTGGCGGGCGAGCAGGTCGAGGCACGGGTGCTCAGCGCGCGCAGCCAGACCATCGAAGCGCGCGCCGAAAGGATCATCGCCGCCAGCAGCGAGCGCCGTGAGGCGCCTTGCGTACACGCCGACCGTTGCGGCGGCTGCAACCTGCAGCACATGCCTCATGCCGATCAACTTGCCCTGAAACAGCGCACGCTGGCCGAACAACTTTCACGTCTGGGCGGTGTGCAGCCGGATGAGTGGGCACCGCCGCTGGTCGGCGCGGAATTCGGCTACCGCCGCCGCGCGCGCGTTGCCGTGCGCTGGGACGCCAAGGGGCGTCAGTTGCAGGTCGGGTTCCGCGCCGAAGCCAGTCAGGACATCGTTGCCATCGACCACTGCCTGGTGCTGGTACAGCCCTTGCAGCCCATTTTCAAGGCACTGCCGGCCTTGTTGCGCAGCCTGGACAAGCCGCAGGCCGTCGGGCATGTGGAGTTGTTCAGTGGTACTGCCGAAGCGCTGTTGCTGCGCCATACCAGCAGCTTGAGCGAGGCTGACCTGGGCCGCCTGCGCACGTTCTGCAGCGAGCATCGTGCGCAATTATGGCTGCAGGGCGAGGGGCTACCGCAGCCTGACGAGCAAACCGCCGAGCTGGGTTTCATGCTTGAGCGCTGGCAGCTGCAGTTGGCCTATCGGCCGGGTGACTTCGTACAGGTCAATGGTCTGGTCAACCAGGCGATGGTTGCTCAGGCGCTAGACTGGTTGTCAGTGCAGCCTGGTGAGCGGGTGCTGGATCTGTTCTGTGGCCTGGGTAATTTCGCCTTGCCACTGGCCCGGCAGGCGGCTGAGGTAGTGGCAGTGGAGGGCGTCGAGGCGATGGTGCAGCGCGCCGCTGGCAACGCGCAGAACAATGGTTTGGGCAACGTGCACTTTTTCCATGCCGACCTGTCCAAGCCGCTGGCCGAGGAGACCTGGGCGCGTGGCGGTTTTACCGCAGCGCTGCTCGATCCGCCGCGCGATGGCGCGTTGCAAGTGGTACGCGGGATGACGCAGTTGGGCGCGCGGCGCCTGGTCTATGTATCCTGCAACCCGACCACGCTGGCGCGCGATGCCGCCGAGTTGCTGGAGCAGGGCTATCGCCTGCGCCGCGCCGGGATACTCGACATGTTTGCGCAAACGGCGCATGTCGAGGCGATGGCTCTGTTCGAGAAACCCGAGGCCTAGGCCTCGGGCCAAAGCGGTACGTTCGGTACCGCAGGGATGTGCAGGATGCGCATTCTTTCAGTTAATCCGACCGGCTCAGAGAAGGCCGGCGACTGCTCGGTGCACCGTATGCGCACCGTAGGGAAGGTAAGACGATGGTTCAGGTGAGAGCGCATCAGCCGGTCAACGATGACGGCAGCATCAACCTCGAGGCCTGGTTGCAGCACGTTACCCGCGTCGATCCGGCGCTGGATCGTCAGGCGCTGCAAGAGGCCTGCGAATTCGCCCGTGATCTGGAGCAACAGGCCAACACCACCGAGCATCACTGGAGCGAGGGCGCCTCGACATTCCGCGCCGGTCTCGACATCGCGGAAATCCTCGCCGATCTCAAGCTCGATCAGGATTCGCTGGTCGCTGCGGTCATCTATCGCGGCGTGCGCGAGGGCAAGATTACCCTGGCCGCCGTGCACCAGCGCTTCGGTCCGGTGGTGGCCAAGCTGATCGAAGGCGTGCTGCGCATGGCCGCGATCAGCGCCAGTATCAATCCGCGTGAATCGGTCGTGCTCGGCTCGCAGACGCAGGTCGAGAACCTGCGCAAGATGCTGGTGGCCATGGTCGACGACGTGCGCGTGGCCTTGATCAAGCTGGCCGAGCGCACCTGCGCCATCCGTGCGGTCAAGGAAGCCGACGAGGAGAAGCGCCAGCGTGTCGCGCGTGAGGTGTTCGACATCTATGCGCCGCTGGCTCACCGCCTGGGCATCGGTCATATCAAGTGGGAGCTGGAGGACCTGTCCTTCCGTTACCTGGAGCCGGAGCAGTACAAGCAGATCGCCAAGCTGCTGCATGAGCGCCGTCTGGATCGCGAGCAGTACATCAACGATGCCATGGCGCACCTGCGCCAGGAGCTGGAAGCTACCGGTATCAAGGCCGACATCAGCGGCCGGGCGAAACACATCTATTCGATCTGGCGCAAGATGCAGCGCAAGGGCCTGCAGTTCAGCCAGATCTACGACGTGCGCGCGGTGCGCGTGCTGGTGCCGGAGATGCGCGACTGCTACACCGCGCTGGGTATCGTGCACACCCTGTGGCGGCACATTCCCAAGGAGTTCGACGACTACATCGCCAACCCCAAGGAAAACGGCTATCGCTCGCTGCACACCGCCGTGCTCGGCCCGGAAGGCAAGGTGCTGGAGGTGCAGATTCGCACCCACGCCATGCACGAGGAAGCCGAACTGGGGGTTTGCGCGCACTGGCGCTACAAGGGTACCGACGTCAAATCCGGCTCCAACCACTATGAAGAGAAGATTTCCTGGCTGCGTCAGGTCATCGAGTGGCACGAGGAACTGGGCGATATCGGCGGCCTGGCCGAACAGCTGCGCGTCGATATCGAGCCGGACCGGGTCTACGTCTTCACCCCTGACGGGCATGCCATCGACCTGCCCAAGGGCGCCACGCCGCTGGACTTTGCCTACCGCGTGCACACCGAGATCGGTCACAACTGCCGAGGCGCCAAGATCAACGGCCGCATCGTGCCGCTGACCTACAGCCTGCAGACCGGTGAGCAGGTGGAGATCATCACCAGCAAGCAGGGCTCGCCGAGCCGTGACTGGCTCAACCCCAACCTGGGCTACGTCACCACCAGCCGCGCGCGGGCGAAGATCGTGCACTGGTTCAAGCTGCAGGATCGCGACCAGAACGTCGCCGCCGGCAAGCAGTTGCTCGAGCGCGAACTGGCACGTATGGCCCTGGTCGGTGCGGACTTCGACAAGCTGGCCGAGAAGGCCAACCTGAAAACCGCCGATGACCTGTTCGCCTCCCTTGGCGCTGGCGACGTGCGCCTGGCCCATGCGGTCAACCTGGCGCAGCAACTGGTCGAGCCGGAGCGCGGCAACGAGCAGCTGGAGCTGATCCCACGCAAGGCTCAGGGCTTCAAGCCGGGCAAGCGTGGCGACATCCAGATCCAGGGTGTCGGCAACCTGTTGACGCAGATGGCGGGCTGCTGCCAGCCGCTGCCGGGCGACCCCATCGTCGGTTACATCACCCTCGGCCGCGGCGTCACCATTCACCGCCAGGATTGCCCCACGGCGCTGCAGCAGACTGCGCGCGAGCCGGAACGCATGATCCAGGTGAACTGGGGACCGGTGCCGGTGCAGACCTATCCGGTGGAGATCGTCATCAAGGCCTATGACCGTTCCGGTCTGCTGCGTGACGTCACCCAGGTGCTGCTCAACGAGAAGCTCAACGTACTGGCGGTCAACACCCGCTCGAACAAGGAGGACAACACCGCCTCCATGTCGATCACCGTGGAGATTCCGGGGCTCGATGCCCTGGGCCGCCTGTTGGCGCGCATCGGTCAGCTGCCCAATATCATCGAGGCGCGTCGTCACCGCGTGGCGTAACAGGACTTATTCATGTACCAACTCGATGATCTGCTGCACCTGATGGCTCGTCTGCGCGATCCGCAGCATGGCTGCCCGTGGGATCTGAAGCAGAGCTACGCGAGCATCGTGCCTTACACCCTGGAGGAGGCCTACGAGGTCGCCGACGCCATCGAGCGTGGCGACTTCGATCACTTGCCGGGCGAACTCGGTGACCTGCTGTTTCAGGTGGTCTACTACAGCCAGCTGGCGCAGGAGGAGGGGCGTTTCGATTTCGCCCGGGTGGTCGATGCCATCACCACCAAGCTGATTCGCCGCCACCCGCATGTGTTTCCCGATGGTGATCTGTACGGAGCGCCGGACGCGGCGAAGCTGGAGGAGGCTGCGGTCAAGCAGCGCTGGGAAGAGCTCAAGGCGCAGGAGCGCGCCGAGAAGGCCGCTGCGCCCGAGCAGCTTTCCCTGCTCGATGATGTACCGACCGCGTTGCCGGCGCTGTCGCGCGCGGCCAAGCTGCAGAAGCGTGCCGCCCAGGTCGGCTTCGACTGGCCCGAAGCCTTGCCGGTGGTGGATAAGGTGCGCGAAGAGCTGGATGAAGTGCTCGAAGCCATGAGCGAGAACGATGCCGAGGCAGTGGCCGAGGAAATCGGCGACCTGCTGTTCGTCGTCAGCAACCTGGCGCGCCACCTGAAAGTCGACCCGGAAGCGGCGCTGCGCGCGGCCAACGGCAAGTTCGAGCGGCGCTTTCGCTTTATCGAACAAAGCGTGCGTGACGCGGGGCGCAGCATGGACGGCTGCTCGCTGGAGGAGCTGGACGCCCTGTGGGGCGAGGCGAAGAAGCTGGAGAAGCTGTAGCACGCGTCATGCGCCGATCCGGGCTGGAGCGGCGGCCGCTTAGCCCTTATGCTGGGCGCCTTGGACTGGCAGCGCGAATTTGCGTCACTGCCGCAACACAATCATGTTCGGGATTTTTAGTCATGGGTCTTTCCCTGCGCGACCAGCTGCTCAAAGCCGGCCTGGTCAATGAAAAACAGGTCAAGCAGGCTGGCAAGCAGCAGCAGAAGCAGAAGCGTCTGGCGCACAAGGGCCAGGCCGAGCTGGACGACACTGCGCGCCAGGCTGCGGTGCAGGCGCAGGCCGAGAAGGCGGCGCGTGACCAGGAGCTGAATCGTCAGCAGCAGGAAAAGGCCGAGCAGAAGGCGCGTACGGCGCAAGTCAAACAACTGATCGAGCGTTCGCGTCTGCCCAAGCTCGACGGCGAGGATTACTACAACTTCGTCGATGACAAGAAGGTCAAGCGCCTGCCGGTCAATACCATGGTGCGCAACAAGCTCTCCAACGGCTGGCTGGCCATCGTGCGTCATGGTGGTGGTTACGAGATCATCCCGCGCGAGGCTGCGTTGAAGATCCAGGAGCGCGACGCTTCGCGCATCGTCCTGCTCAACACCCATGTCGAAGAGCCGGATGCCGACGATCCTTACGCGGCCTATCAGATCCCCGACGACCTGATGTGGTAACGCTGCGTTACTGCACGCTCGCCTAGGGTGTGCTGTGCGCATCGCGGGTTGATGCGATTGCCGCTGGGGTGCGTGGCGCACCCTTGCGCTAGCCGAGTCGCATTCAGCAGCTGTTGCCGCCCAGCAGCACCCGGCCAAAGCTGGCACCTGCATCCTGCGGGGTGATCGCCAGCAGGTGGTCCATGCGCAGGCGCTGTTCGCCGTCCGCTGTACGTACCAGCAGAAATTCTCCCTTGCTCGCTATCGTTTCGGTGGTCAGTGCCTGGCCCTGCAGGCGAGTGCCGTCGACCAGCTCGATATCCAACTGATAGCGATGCATGCAGGCAATCTCCAGATAATCGTAGAGATCACAGGCCAGGGGCTGGTAGTCGTCCATCGAGTCGTCCTCCGCGCAGGTTTCAGCCTAGCCGAGAAGTGATTCTGGCTGCTTTCCCGTGGCGATAAAAAACGCCGCAACCCGATACCGGCGTTGCGGCGCTTTTGTTTCGCGGATGCGTGTTACATCAGCGGAATGGTGTAGCTGACGATCAGGCGATTTTCGTCCAGATCACCGATGCTCGCGTTGGAGCGCACCATCGCGTTACGCCAGCGCACGCCCAGGTTCTTCAGCGGGCCTTGTTGGATGATGTAACTGATGTCGACGTCGCGCTCCCATTCCTTGCCACTCGCGCCGCCCACGCCGTCGAAGCCGTCGCCGGTGACGTAGCGAACGAAGGCGCTCAGCCCCGGGATGCCGTAGCTGGCGAAGTTGATGTCATAGCGGGCCTGCCAGGATTTCTCATCCTTGCGGGTGAAGTCGAGAATCTGCAGGTAGTTGACGATGTAGGGATCGGTTTCGCTCAGGAAGGGGAAGGCGTTGTCGCCGCCGACCTTCTGGTAGCCCAGGCGGAAAGTGTGGGCGCCGATACCGGCCCAGAGATTGACCGAGGTGAGGTCGTTGTCCACGTCGCCGCCGAGCTTGCGGCCGTTGTCCTGGGAGTCGAAGTAGGCCAGGTTGGCGCCCAGCTTCCAGTCGCCAATCGGCTGCACGTGGATCAGGTTGTAGAGCTTCTGGTCGTAGATGTCTTGCAGCTCGCCGTACCACAGGCCGACGGTGGTATTGCCGCCATTGAACTTGTAGTCGCCGCCGCCGAAGTTGTAACGGTCGCTCTTGCCGCCGACGTTGCTGGCGGTGATGTCCTGGCTGTCGGTGGAGTTGCGGAAGTTCACTTCACGCAGCTGACCGCCATTGAGCGTCAGCCCGGCGAATTCCTGCGAGGTGATCATGCCGCCGTTGAAGACTTGCGGTAGCAGGCGCGAGTCGCCGGAGGACACGATAGGCAGCTTGGGCATCAGGCCGCCAACCTTGCCGACAGTGTTTGAAATACGCACTTTGACCGCGCCGGTCGCCTCTGAATACTCGTCCGGGCCTTCATCGCCAAAGCCGTTGGGTAGCAGGTTGGTACCGGCACGGTCGTCCGAGGAGTCGAGCTTCAGGCCCAGGCCTGCGTAAGCGTCCAGACCAAAGCCGACGGTGCCTTCGGTAAAGCCGGACTCGGCCTTGAGGATGAAACCCTGCGCCCATTCTTCACGCTTGGACTGCTGCGCGGCTGTGGTGTCGCGCAGGTCACGGTTCATATAGAAGTTGCGAAGTTCGAGGGTGGCCTTGCTGTCAGCGATGAAGTCGGCCTGTGCCAGGCTTGGTAGGGTGAGGCTGGCGCCCAGCGTGGCGAGGGCCACGGCGCGGGCGAGGGGAGTCTTGCTCATTATTGTTGTCTCCTCGTTGTTATAAGCAGGTCGGCCACGAAATGACCGGCCAGTTACGGCGCGGTGAAATAAAGCATTTCACCTGCGAGTCGACTGTAAGACTTTAGTCTGGCGGGGCTTTGAGCGAAGCGGTGGCATTGTTGAGAGCGCTCTAGCTTGCGCTCGGCAGCGCTTTGCTCGGGTTTGCCGACCATCGGGAATATTCCCGGCAGGGGCTACGGCAGTTGAGAAAAGTCGGCAACCGTTGGTCGATAAAGATTAAAGCTCACCCTTCGATGGCCGTTAAGTTCGGCAGATAACCTATTCAGGTACCCAGTCATGAACCCTCTGAGCTCTCTCAACTCCGCCGCTTCCCGTACTGCGCAAGCCAGCCAGCCCATGGCCGCGCGTAACAACGCCGCCGATGCGCAGGCTACGCTGGCCAACCGCCTCGCGGAGAAGCTGGGTGTACAGCCGGGCTCGCTCTCTGGGTCGCGCGAGGACTACACCCCGGAGAAAGTGGCCGGGCGGATTCTGGGCTTCATCGAGCAGCGCTTGCAGAGCGAGGCTGCTGCCGGCGCTGACCCGGCCAAGTTGGACAAGCTGTTGTCTCAGGCGCGCGAGGGCGTGGAGAAGGGGTTCGCCGAGGCACGCAAGATTCTCGATGGCATGGGCGTATTGAAAGGCCAGGTAGCCGGCGATATCGATGACACCTACAAGCGTATTCAGGATGGTTTCGGTGACCTCGACAAGCGCTTCGGCAGCGCTGCCCAGAGCCCTTCGGACAAGGTCGCTCTGGCCGGTTACAGCGAACGCTTCAGCGCACTGGCGGAGACCTTCGAGCTGTCCGTAACCACTCGCGATGGTGACCGTCTGCGTATTTCCGTGGCGCAGGCTTCGGCCAATTGGTCGCAGAGCAGCTTCGCCGCCTCCAGCGATGGCAAGTCCGCGACCGTGGCGGGTAGCAGTCAGTCCGGCAGCATGCGCATTGGTGGCTGGCAGGTGGACGTCGAAGGCGAGCTGGACGATGACGAGGTCAAGGCGCTGGAGAAGCTGTTCGGTCAGGTTCAGGATCTCTCCGACAAGTTCTATGCTGGTGATCTGGCCGGCGCTTTCGACCGCGCCATGGCACTGGACATGGATGGCGAGCAATTGGCGTCGATGTCGCTGCGCCTGACCCAGACCAGCGTGCGGCAGGCCACCGATGCCTATGGTTCGGTAGCCGGGCAGGGGGCCAGTGCGACCAATACAGGTCTGCAGGATTACGCTCAGGGGCTGCTCGATGCGCTGCGCAGCGCGGGTGAGCTGGCGCAGGAGCCGCGCAGCATGCTCAAGGAATTGCTCAAGGGCGGCTTCTCGCTGGATGAGCGCTTCGATCTGCCGCGCCTGGAGAAAGCCGACAGCCTCAACCGCAGTCTGCTCGACGGGTTGCAGTCGCTGGTTGCCGATGAGGCGGGCAAGGACGCCGACGCGAGCTGATCGACGCCGGTGCTAAACTGTGCACCTTGCTGATCGTGAGGTGCGTTCATGACGCCTGAATGCCAACTTTTCGGAACCCTGGGCTGCCATCTTTGCGAGGTGGCCGAGGCGCTGCTCATGCCATTCGTCGAGAATGGCCTGCTGGTCGAGTTGATCGACATCGCCGAGCATGAAGGGATGGTCGAGCGCTACGGATTGCGTATCCCGGTACTGCGTCGCTGCGACACGGGTGGTGAGCTGAACTGGCCATTCGATGCCGAGCAGGTGGTGGCCTTTCTGAGCTGAGAGCGACATTCCAACAAATTGCAGGCAATAAAAAACCCGCCGGTTAAGGCGGGTTTTGATTTGGTCGGAGAGACAGGATTCGAACCTGCGACCTTCTCGTCCCGAACGAGACGCGCTACCAAGCTGCGCTACACTCCGAATGAGGCGTATTCTACTGAAAAACTTTTATCGCACAAGGGGTTAGCCTGAAAAAATCTTCGGGCTGAGCATCCAGTCGTCAGCCGGTTTGGGTTCCCGGCATCTTTCAGTAGCGCCTCACGTGCCCTTGTTCAGAGCTCCTTGACCGTCTGCACCTGATCCTTGTTGATCGTGGCGCGCTTGCCGTCGAGCTGCTCGAATTCGTAGAAGCCGGATTCTTCATCGAAGTTGGGCTTGTCGACGGTCTGGATCTCACGCCCGTCATTCAGCGTGATCACCGACGGCGTGGAGCAGCCGGCCAGTACAGCGAAGCCGATCGTCATAAGCAGGGCGGGGATGATCCGTTTGTTCATGGTCTGTCTCCTTGGGTACTAAAAGGGATGCTATACCCTGGCTCAGACGTAAAACTGTCACATGAGTTCCGCCGAGGCAGATGTGTTTCAGCCAGGCAATGGATGAGCCGTCAGTGTTTCCGGTGTATTGAAATTGGCCAGTCGGGCGTCGCCCGCCGGGCACTCGACGGCGATGGGGGACAGTTTGCCGAACCAGCGTTGTGGGCTGCGCTCGCCGGATTGCCAGGCCTGCTCCAGGTCGTCCTTCAGTCGTGTGGGGAGCAGGCAGAACAGCGGTTGCCAGTAATTACCCTGGCGAATCACCACCGGTTGGCTGCCTGATTGCGCCAGTAGCGACTCGAGCAGTGCGCGGTTGACCAGCGGGGCGTCACACGGCAATACCAGCATCTGTTCGTGGCGTGCTGCGGCCATGCCGGCGCGAATGCCTGCCAGCGGCCCCTGGAAGTCTTCATCCTCGTCGGCGACCAGCTGATCGGCATAAGGCGCATAGCGTTCATTGTTGCGGTTGCAGGAAATGATCAGGTCGTCGCTCATTGGTCTGGTCAGGTCATGCAACCAGGCGATCAGTGGGCGGCCTTGCCATTCCAGCAAACCCTTGTCGTGGCCGCCCATGCGCTGGCCGCGGCCGCCGGAAAGCAGTAGTACCGAGCAGCTGGGAAGGGCTTTGGAAGCGGGCATGCAGGCAGTCTCCGAGGGCAGGCTGTGTGATATAACAGCGCCCATTGTCTACTAATTGGATGCCTGCCATGAACCACAAGGCCGAAGCGGTTTTCGTGCCGCTGAACATCGCCGTGCTCACCGTCAGCGACACGCGTACGCTGGAGAACGATACCTCGGGGCAACTGCTGGTTGATCGCCTGACTGCTGCCGGCCACCAACTGGCCGCTCGCGTGCTGCTCAAGGACGACCTGTACAAGATCCGCGCCCAGGTAGCGACCTGGATCGCCGAGGACCAGGTGCAGGTCGTGGTGATCACGGGCGGCACCGGCTTCACCGGCCGTGACAGCACGCCGGAAGCGGTCGCCTGCTTGTTGGACAAACAGGTCGACGGCTTCGGTGAGCTGTTCCGGCAGATATCCGTTGCCGATATCGGCACCTCCACCATTCAGTCGCGCGCGCTGGCCGGTCTGGCCAATGGCACCCTGGTGTGCTGCCTGCCGGGGTCGACCAACGCCTGCCGCACCGCTTGGGACGGCATTCTCGGCGAGCAGCTGGATGCGCGGCACCGTCCCTGCAACTTCGTCCCGCACCTGAAACAGATTGCTGCCTGCGAGACCCGTGGATGAGTGGTTGCGATCACCCCGGCCTGTTGCCAATGGAAGCAGCGCTGGAACGCCTGCTGGCGCTGGCAGAGGCGGCGCCGATCGAGCAGGTCGAGCAGGTTGCGCTGGCCGAGGCTGATGGTCGGGTGCTGGCCGAGCCGCTGATCGCAGCGCTGGATCTGCCGCCTTGGGCCAACAGCGCCATGGACGGATATGCCCTGCGGCTGGCCGACTGGAACGACCAGCCGTTGCCGGTCAGTCAACGCATTCAGGCCGGCACTGCGCCTGCGCCCCTGGAGCCAGGAACCTGTGCGCGCATTTTCACTGGAGCGCCGCTGCCTGAGGGCGCCGACACCGTGGAAATGCAGGAAAACGTCGAAGTCGATGAGGCGGGGCGCGTGCATTTTCGCCAGCAGCTGAAGGTCGCTCAGAACGTCCGTGCTCAAGGTCAGGAAACTCGTATCGGCGATTGCGTGCTGCCGGCAGGCACGCGTCTGGGGCCTATCGAACTGGGGCTGGCGGCCTCTCTCGGCGCTGCGCACTTGTCGGTGCGTCGGCGCCTGCGCGTCGCCGTGCTGTCCACCGGGGATGAGCTGGTCGAGCCAGGGCAGGCCTTGGGGCCGGGCCAGATCTACAACAGTAATCGACGTCTGTTGATCGCCTGGCTGCAGCGACTGGGTTGCAGCGTGGTCGATGCAGGCATCCTGCCCGATGACCTGCAGCTCACCCGCGAGGCGCTGGGCGGCCTGGGCGAGGTCGACCTGATTCTCTCCACGGGTGGTGTTTCTGTCGGTGAGGCAGATTTTCTTGGCATGGCCCTGCGCGAGGCCGGCGAGCTGGCGCTGTGGAAGCTGGCGATCAAGCCCGGCAAACCACTGACGTTCGGTCATTACCAGGGCGTTCCGGTCATTGGCTTGCCGGGCAACCCGGCCTCGACACTGGTTACCTTCGGCCTGCTGGCGCGTCCTTACATGCTGCGCCGCCTGGGCGTGCAGCGTGTCGAGCCCCTGGGCTTCGCGGTGCCGGCAGGTTTCGCCTGGCGCAAGCCGGGCATGCGTCGCGAGTACCTGCGGGCACGCCTGGAGCAGGGGCGGGTGGTGCCCTACGCCAATCAGAGTTCAGGCGTGCTGCTTAGCGCCGCCTGGGCCGAAGGGCTGGCCGAGGTGATGGAAGGCAGCACGCTGGCCGAGGGGGATATGCTGCGCTTTATCCCGCTGAGCGAGATTCTCGGCTAGCGCCTGAGTTGCCCGGCCGTGCGAACGGTCGGGCGCTTTAGATTGCGTGGCGAAACTACTGGGTCACATTTATAACGATAGAATTTGCAAATGAGCCTTATAGCGGGCATATTCGCCAGCTTGTAAATTCAATCGACACGGTCGTGCCCATGCTAAGACGCTTCGCACCCCTCGTGCCTCTTGCACTCACAGCCTTTCTCGCTGCCTGCGCCGGCCACGCGCCGCAACCGCAGATCGGCGAAGCCGCGGTCGAGCCAGTTGCTCGTCCGCTCTCCCAGCAGGTCGAGCCTGAGCCTGCCGACGATGAAATCGCCGCGCTGACCGACGACAAACCCTACGAAATGCCGCAGTTGGCTGACAGTCTGCTCGACCTCGGGCGTTCGCTGATCGGTACGCGTTATCGCTATGGCGGCACTTCGGTGCAGTCCGGTTTCGATTGCAGCGGTTTCGTGGGTTACCTGTTCCGCAAGGAAGTTGGTCTCGAACTGCCGCGTTCGACCCGTGAGTTGATCAAGCTGGCCGCGCCCAAGGTGGCGCGCGCCGATCTGGAGCCGGGTGATCTGATTCTGTTCAACGACCGTGGCCGTGGTCGCGTCAGCCATGCCGGCATCTACCTGGGCGATGACCAGTTCATCCACTCCAGCAGCAGCCGCAGCGGTGGTGTGCGTATCGACAGCCTGGACGACAGCTACTGGAACCGCAGTTACCTGCAGGCCAAGCGCGTCCTGGCACTGGCTCCGGTGGAAGAGCAGGTCGCCGCCAAGCGCCACAACTGATGGGTCACGGCGTAACCCAAGGGTTGCGCCGTTCGTCGTGAATCGGCAGAGTAGAGCGCACTCAGGCTCTGGATCGCCTCGCTTATGCCCGTCACGACCCGTGTTGCCCTCATTTCTCTCGTGCTGCTGCTGAGTGCCTGTAGCAGCCGCGCACCTTCTCCTCAGCCGACCTATATTCCTCCGGTGTCTTCTTCCGCCTATCAGGGCGGTACTGATGATGTGTTGTTTCGCGCGCTGGGGTTGGTCGGCACGCCTTATCGCTATGGCGGTAACACGCCAGAGGGTGGCTTCGACTGCAGTGGTCTGATCGGCTATGTATACCGCGATGCTGCGGGTATCCGCCTACCGCGCTCGACCCGCGAGCTGAGTGCGATGCGCACTCCGGACGTTCGCCGCGATGCGCTGCAAAGCGGTGATCTGGTGTTCTTCGCCACCAATGGCGGGCGCGCTGTCAGTCACGCCGGTATCTACGTCGGCGAGGGGCGTTTCGTACATGCGCCGTCCACGGGCGGTACGGTGCGTCTGGACAGTCTCGACAACGTCTACTGGCAGCGTGTCTACCTCGATGCCAAGCGTGTGATCACGCCCGAGCTTGCCCGCAATCCCTGACCAGCCATGGCCGAGCCCATTCGCCTGCCGCCTCAGCCCGAGGCTTGCGAGCTGTGCGCACGGCCGGTTGCGCTGACGCGTCATCATTTGATTCCCAAAGCACTGCACGACAAGGCCTACGTGCAGAAACGCTTCGCTCGCCACGCGCGGATCACGGCCACGCTCTGGGTCTGTCGCGCCTGCCATAACCAGATTCACCGGTTGTTCAGCGAAAAGGAGCTGGCGCTGACCTATAACAGCCGCGACGCGCTGCTGGGTGATGAGCGTCTGCGTACCTTCGTCGAGTGGCTGGCCACCAAACCGGCGGGCTTCACGCCCAGGCATTGAGCGGTCTCGGCGTTGACGCGCAGGGCTGCCAGCCTCTACCCTGCGCGCCTTGCTTCAGGTGCCCCGAGTTGCCGTCAAGCGCGCATGAGGGGTGAAACAGGGAAGCCGGTCCGAATGCCGGCGCTGCCCCCGCAACGGTAGGTGAGTCAAACACCGCTCACGCAGTCTGCAACGCCACTGTGCTCTGCACGGGAAGGCGCGGTGTCGAGCCTTTGGGTTCACTCACGAGCCCGGAGACCGGCCTGTCGCAATTTCACGGCATCGCGGAGGGCGTTGTCCGGCCGACGCTCCGGTTTCCCGGGGTGTGGGTGTTTCCTGTCTTCCGCTCGCCTGACCAGCCATTGGCGCCTGGGTGAGAACGTGCGGATCATCGCGACCTGCTTTCTCATCGCCGCTCATGCTGTTTAACCAACAGCAGACGCGGGTGCCTGATGTACAGGAGCACAGCATGAACGAGTCCAGCGAACGCGATGCCCGCCACAAGGCGCGCATGCAGCGCAAGAAAGCCCTGATCGACGAGAAGATCGCCCAGGCTCAGGACGAATACGGCCTGCTGCTGGTGCACAGCGGTAATGGCAAGGGCAAGAGCAGCAGCGCCTTCGGCATGGTCGCGCGCGCCCTCGGTCATGGCCTCCGGGTCGGCGTGGTGCAGTTCATCAAGGGCGCTGCCAGCACCGGTGAGGAAACCTTCTTCAGGCGCTTTCCCGAAGAGGTCAGCTACCACGTCATGGGCGAGGGCTTTACCTGGGAAACCCAGGATCGTCAGCGGGATATCGCCAAGGCGCAGGAAGCCTGGGCTGTGGCCCAGCGCCTGCTCAGCGACGAGTCCGTCGGCCTGGTCGTGCTGGACGAGCTGAACATCGCCCTCAAGCATGGCTACCTCGAACTGGACGCGGTGCTGGCCGATATCGAGGCCCGGCCGCTGCTGCAGCATGTGGTGGTGACGGGCCGTGGCGCCTTGCCGGGGATGATCGAGGCGGCCGATACGGTCACCGAGATGAGCCTGGTCAAACATGCCTTCAAGTCCGGGGTTAAGGCTCAGAAGGGCGTCGAATTCTGATGGCTGCACGTCACTGCCCGGCACTGTTGATTGCCGCCCCGGCCTCCGGCCAGGGCAAGACCACCGTGACTGCCGCCCTGGCGCGCCTGCATACGCGCCAGGGGCGGCGAGTGCGGGTATTCAAGTGCGGTCCGGATTTTCTCGATCCGATGATCCATGCCCGTGCCAGTGGCGCGCCGGTGTACCAGCTCGATCTGGCCATGGTCGGTGAGGGCGAGAGCCGTCGATTGTTGTGGCAGGCCGCAGGCGAGGCCGATCTGATTCTCATCGAAGGGGTGATGGGGCTGTTCGATGGCAAACCCTCGGCGGCCGATCTGGCGCGTCGTTTCGGCGTGCCGGTGCTGGCGGTGATCGATGGCGCAGCAATGGCGCAGACCTTCGGTGCGCTGGCCCATGGCCTGGCCACCTTCCAGCCAGACCTGCCTTTTGCCGGCGTGCTCGGTAACCGCGTGGCCAGCACCCGTCATGGCGACATCCTACGCGATGCATTGCCGCCCAGCATTCGCTGGTTCGGCGCCTTGCCGCGTAGCGCTGCGGTGGAACTGCCCAGTCGTCACCTGGGCCTGGTGCAGGCAGACGAGCTGGCTGATCTGGACGCGCGCCTGGATGCCGCTGCCGATGCGCTGGCAGCTACCGCCGACGTTGATCTGCCGCCGGCAGTGAGTTTTGCCGCGCCGGTGATTGAGCCGCCACCTGAGCTGCTGGCCGGAGTTCGTATCGGCGTGGCGCGTGACGCGGCGTTCGCCTTTCTTTATCAGGCCAACCTCGACCTGCTGCACGCACTCGGGGCCGAGCTGCATTTCTTCTCGCCACTGAGCGACCGCACGTTGCCTGACGTGGACAGCCTTTATCTGCCGGGCGGTTATCCCGAGCTGTACCTGTCCGAGCTGGAGGGCAATCAGGCCATGGCTGACGCGATTCGTGCCCATCACCGGGCCGGCAAGCCGCTGCTCGCCGAATGTGGCGGCATGCTCTACTTGCTCGATGAGCTGCGTGACAAACAGGGCGCCAGTGGGCGCATGCTCGGTCTGCTCAGCGGCAGCGCGGCATTGCAGGCCCGCCTGACGGCTCTGGCCCTGCAGGAGGTGACGTTGCCGGAGGGTGAGCTGCGCGGCCACAGTTACCACCACTCGCGGCTGGAAAGTCCATTGCAGCCACTGGCGCTCGGCCGCTGCCCGAATGGCAAACCAGTGGCCGAGGCGGTGTACCGCCTGGGTCGACTCACCGCCAGCTATATCCACTTCTACTTGCCGTCCAACCCGGAGGCAGCCGCTGCGCTGTTGCGTCCGTGACCGACCACGCTTTCAGTCTTGAGGAGCGCGCCGCGGTGTACCGCGTCATCGCCGAGCGCCGTGACATGCGCCACTTCGCCGGTGGTCAGGTGCCGCCCGAGGTGCTGGCGCGCCTGCTCGAAGCGGCGCACCACGCGCCCAGCGTCGGTCTGATGCAGCCCTGGCGTTTCCTGCGTATCAGCGATCGGCCGTTGCGCGAGGCGGCCCATGCGCTGGTGGAGGCCGAGCGGGTACGCACCGCCGAAGCCCTGGGCGAGCGTTCGGATGAATTCATGCGGCTCAAGGTCGAAGGTATCCGCGATTGCGCCGAACTGCTGGCGGTGGCGCTGATGGACGGGCGTGAAGCGCATGTCTTCGGACGACGCACCTTGCCGGAAATGGATATGGCCTCGGTCGCCTGTGCCATTCAGAATCTCTGGCTGGCCGCGCGGGCCGAAGGGCTGGGGCTTGGCTGGGTCTCGCTGTTCGACCCCGAGGCACTCGCCGAGCTGCTGGGGATGCCGGCCGGCAGCAAGCCGGTGGCGCTGCTGTGTCTGGGGCCGGTGCATGCCTTTTACGAAAAACCGATGCTGGTGGAAGAGGGCTGGGCCAAGCCGCGGCCTCTGGCCGAGTTGCTGTTCGAGAATCGATGGGGAATACAGGGTGACTGAACGATGAGCCTGGCGCTGATCACCTGCGCCGGCGTGGCGCTGGACGCCGCGCTGGGTGAGCCCCGGCGCGCGCACCCGCTGGTGGCTTTCGGGCGTCTGGCCGAGCGCCTGGAGCAGCGCTTCAATCCCGCCGGCGGCGGTTGGCGCAGCCATGGCGTCACGGCCTGGTGTCTGGCGGTGCTGCCGCTGACCTTGATCACCTGGTTGCTGACGCAGGTCAGTTCACTGGGCTGGGCGGTGGAGATCCTGGCCCTGTACTTCGCCCTTGGCCTGCGCAGCCTGTACGAACATGCGCAACCGGTGGCGCAGGCGTTGCGCCTGGGCGATCTGGCCCTGGCGCGTGAGCGCGTCGGCTGGATGGTCAGCCGTAACACCGCCGAACTGGACGCCACGGGCGTGGCCCGCGCCGGTACCGAATCGGTGCTGGAGAATGGTTCCGATGCGGTGTTCGCCGCCTTGTTCTGGTTCATCGTCGCTGGCGCGCCGGGCGTGGTCCTGTATCGCCTGAGCAATACCCTCGATGCCATGTGGGGTTATCGCAACGACCGCTTCGAGCGTTTTGGCTGGGCCGCGGCGAAGATCGATGACGTGCTCAATTACATTCCTGCACGCCTGGTGGCGCTGACCTATGCACTGCTCGGGCGCACCGCCCTGGCCCTGCGCTGCTGGCGCAAGCAGGCCCCGTTGTGGGACAGTCCCAATGCTGGCCCGGTGATGGCCTCTGGTGCAGGCAGCCTCGGCGTGAGCCTGGGCGGTGCGGCGGAGTATCATGGCGAGCGGCATGAGCGCCCGCAGTTGGGCGAGGGCCCGGCGCCGCGTGCGCGGGATATCGAGCGGGCGATGAATCGAGTCGTCGCAGGCGTTGGCTTGTGGCTGGTGTGCCTGATCCTATGGGAGGTCTGGGTTGCTTGAGCATGGAGGTCGACTGCGCGCCGCTGTGCAGCGCTATGGCATCCCCCTGGAAGACTGGCTGGATCTGTCCACCGGGGTGTCGCCCTACGGTTGGGATCTGCCGGCCGTCCCCGGTTCGGCCTGGGCGCGCCTGCCCGAAGCGGACGATGGGCTGGAACAGGCCGCGCGCGACTACTATGGCGCCGTCAGTCTGCTGCCGGTCGCCGGCTCGCAGGCAGCGATCCAGGCCTTGCCGCGTCTGCGCCGCGACGCCAGTGTGGGCATCATCGCGCCGACCTACGCCGAGCACGCTGCCGCCTGGCGTCGCGAAGGCCACCGTGTCACCAAGCTCAGCGAAGGTTCGGTGCATCGCGCGCTGCCGCAGCTGGACGTGCTGCTGCTGGTCAACCCGAACAACCCGACTGGTCGCCTGATCGAACCGGCCCGTCTGCTCGACTGGCACGATGAACTGGCCGAGCGGGGCGGCTGGCTGGTGGTCGACGAAGCTTTCATGGATTGCACGCCGGAGCACAGCCTGGCCGCCTACAGCGACATGCCGGGGCTGATCGTGCTGCGCTCGTTCGGCAAGTTCTTCGGCCTGGCCGGCCTGCGTCTGGGCTTCGTCCTGGCCGCCCAGGCGCTGCTGGATGAGCTGCAAGTGCTGCTCGGCCCCTGGGCCGTCAGCGGCCCGGCGCGCAGCGTGGCGCATAGCCTACTGGTCGATGGCGAGGGGCAGCGTCGCCAGCGTGAACGCCTGCTGGCCGACGGCGAGCGTCTGACGGCGCTGCTGCGTGACTGTGGCCTGCCGTCGACCGGGGGCTCGTCGCTGTTCCAGTTCTGCTGCACCCGTCGCGCCGTGCCCTGCGCCGAGCTGCTGGCGCGGCGTGGCATCCTGGTGCGGCTGTTCGCCGAGTTGGACAGCCTGCGTTTCGGTCTGCCGGCGGACGAATCAGGCTGGCTGCGGTTGGAGCAGGGACTGCTGGAGTGCGCGCCGATCCTGGCGAGTCTCGAGGAAACGCCCTGATGGCTACGCTGATGGTGCAGGGCACCACCTCCGATGCGGGCAAGAGCACGCTGGTGACGGCGCTGTGCCGCTGGGCGCGGCGCCAGGGCATTTCCGTCGCGCCGTTCAAGGCGCAGAACATGGCGCTCAACTCTGCCGTGACCGCCGACGGTGGCGAGATCGGCCGGGCGCAGGCGGTGCAGGCACAAGCGGCCGGCCTGCAGCCACATACCGACATGAACCCGGTGCTGCTCAAGCCCAACAGCGACATGGGCGCCCAGGTGATTATCCACGGCCGCGCCATCGGCAACATGCAGGCGCTGACCTATCACGGTTACAAGCCAGTGGCTATGGCGGCGGTGCTGGAGTCCCACGCGCGTTTGCTGGAGCACCATGAACTGGTGCTGGTCGAGGGCGCAGGCTCGCCGGCCGAGATCAACCTGCGTGCCGGCGACATCGCCAACATGGGCTTTGCCGAGGCGGTGGATTGCCCGGTGATTCTGATCGCCGACATCGACAAGGGCGGTGTGTTCGCTCATCTGGTTGGCACCCTGGAGCTGCTCAGCCCGAGCGAGCAGGCGCGCATCCGGGGCTTCGTGATCAATCGTTTTCGCGGTGACATCGCGTTGCTCAAGCCCGGGCTGGACTGGCTCGAACAGCGCACCGGCAAGCCGGTACTCGGCGTGCTGCCGTACCTGATGGACTTTCACCTGGAAGCCGAGGATGCCGTCGATACCCGTCAGCAAGCCAAGGACGATGAGGCCTTGCGTGTGGTGGTGCCGGTGCTGCCGCGCATCAGCAATCACACCGATTTCGACCCGTTGCGTCTGCATCCGCAGGTGCACCTGAGCTTCGTCGGACCCGGTCAGGCCATTCCCCCGGCGGATCTGATCATCCTGCCTGGCTCCAAGAGCGTGCGTGCCGATCTCGCACGTCTGCGTGAGCAGGGCTGGGACAAGGCGATTGCCCGCCACTTGCGCTATGGCGGGAAGGTTCTGGGCATCTGCGGAGGACTGCAGATGCTCGGTCGACAGATTCACGATCCGCACGGCCTCGAGGGCGCGGCGGGTAGCAGCGAGGGGCTGGCCCTGCTGGATTTCGAAACGGTGCTGGAGCCGGAAAAACAGCTGCGCAACGTGCGCGGCCATTTGTGCCTGGAGCAGGCGCCGGTCAGCGGCTACGAGATCCACGCCGGCGTCAGTCGCGGGCCGGGGCTCAACGGCGCCGTGCAGCTCGATGACGGGCGCAGCGACGGTGGCCTGAGTACCGATGGCCAGGTGTTCGGCACCTACCTGCATGGCCTGTTCGAGCAACCACCGGCGTTCGCAGCACTGTTGCGCTGGGCGGGGCTGCGCGAGGTGCAGGCGGTGGACTATCAGGCGCTGCGTGAGCGCGATATCGAGCGCCTGGCGGATCAGGTGGAGCTGCACCTGGATACCCAGCAGTTACGGGTTCTCTGTGGCCTGTGACGAGCGCGACGCACGAGCTATTGAACGGTGCGCACGGCGCACGCAACGGAGTGAAGATGCTTGAATTGATCCTCGGCGGTGCCCGTTCCGGCAAGAGCCGGTTGGCCGAGAAACTGGCCGGTGAGTCGGGGCTGGAGGTGGTCTATGTCGCCACCAGTCAGCCACTCGACGGCGAGATGAACACTCGTGTCGCCCAGCATCGCGCGCGGCGGCCGGCCCATTGGGCGCTGGTCGAAGAGCCGCTGGCGCTGGCTCGCGTGCTGCGCGAACAGGCTGTGCCGGGGCGTTGCCTGCTGGTCGACTGCCTGACCCTGTGGCTGACCAATCTGCTGATGCTGGAAGATCCGGCGCGGCTCGAGGCTGAGCGAGAGGCATTGCTCGGCTGCGTGAGCGAGTTGCCGGGGCGCATCCTGCTGGTCAGCAACGAAACCGGCCTGGGTGTGGTGCCGCTCGGCGAGTTGACCCGCCGTTATGTCGATGAAGCCGGCTGGCTGCACCAGGCTCTGGCCGAGCGCAGCCAGCGTGTGCTGTTCACCGTCGCCGGGCTGCCCATGCTGCTCAAGGGGGATTCGTTATGACTCTGCAATGGTGGCAAGGGCCCTGTCAGCCACTCGATCATGTCGCTCGCTCCAAGGCGCAGACCCGTCAGGCGCAACTGACCAAGCCGGCGGGTTCGCTCGGGCGCCTGGAAGCGCTGGCCATTCATCTGGCGGCCTTGCAGGGACGCGAGCGGCCGAGCCTGGACAAACTGTGTATCGCCATTTTTGCCGGCGACCATGGCGTGGTCGCTGAGGGGATTTCCGCTTTCCCGCAGGCGGTGACCGGGCAGATGCTGGCCAACTTCGTCAGCGGCGGCGCGGCCATCAGCGTGCTCGCGCGCGAGCTCGATGGCGCGCTGGAGGTCATCGACCTGGGCACGGTCGAACCATTGCCGCCATTACCTGGCGTGCGCCATCTGCAGGTCGGTGCTGGTACGCAGAACTTCGCCTGCGCTCCGGCCATGACCCTGGCGCAGGCGCTGATTTGCCTGGAAGCCGGCCGCGACAGCATCCAGCGTGCGCGTGCGCTCGGTTGCGACCTGTTCGTCGGCGGTGAGATGGGCATTGGCAATACCACTGCGGCGGCAGCGCTGGCCTGCTGGCTGCTGAATTGCCCGGCGAGCGAGCTGGCCGGCCCCGGTACCGGACTGGACGGCGCTGGCGTGGCGCACAAGGCGCGGGTGATCGACGCCGCGCTGGCGCTGCACCGGGGGCAGATCGGCGATCCGTTGCAGGCGCTGATTCACCTCGGTGGCTTCGAGATCGCCGCGCTCGTTGGCGCCTACCTGGCCGCTGCACAGCACGGCATTGCGATATTGGTCGATGGCTTCATCTGCAGCGTTGCGGCCTTGCTCGCGGTGCGCCTGAACCCCGACTGCCGTGACTGGCTGCTGTTCGCCCACCACGGCGCCGAGCCGGGTCACGTGCGCGTACTGCAGGCGCTGGAGGCCGAACCGCTGCTGGAGTTGGGCCTGCGTCTGGGCGAGGGCAGTGGTGCTGCGCTGGCCGTGCCATTGCTGCGTCTGGCCTGTGCCCTGCACGGACAGATGGCGACCTTCGCCGAAGCCGCCGTGGCGCAGAGGCCAGGCTGATGCTGCATCTGGAATTGCTGCGTCATGGCGAGACCGAGCTGGGCGGCGGCTTGCGCGGCAGCCTGGACGATGCGCTGACTGAACAGGGCTGGGCGCAGTTGCGGGGCGCCGTGCGGGGTGCCGGCCCCTGGGATCGCCTGATCAGCTCGCCGCTGCAGCGCTGTGCCCGGTTTGCCGAGGAGCTGGCCGCCGCTCATGCCTTGCCGCTGCACCTCGAGCCTGGCCTGCAGGAACTGCATTTTGGTGACTGGGAAGGGCGCAGTGCTGCCGAGCTGATGCACAGTGATGCCGAGGCGCTGGGGCAGTTCTGGGCCGACCCCTATGCATTCACACCGCCCAATGGCGAGCCTCTGCTGCAGTTCGAAGCGCGCATTCTTGCGGCTTTGCTGCGCTTGCAGCGCAGCTATGCCGGCGAGCGTCTGCTGGTGATCACTCATGGCGGCGTGATGCGCCTGTTGCTGGCGCGGGCACGCGGCTTGCCGCGCCAGGAGCTGCTGCAGGTCAATGTCGGTTACGCCCAGCGCTTTCGCCTGAGCCTGGATGCCGACGGGCAACTGACGGAGTCGTCATGATCGCGCTGCTGATCGCCCTGCAGTTTCTCACCCGCTTACCGGTCAAGCTGCCGGGTATGCCTTCGCCGGAGCAGATGGGCCGTTCGCTGCTCTGGTATCCCGCCGTAGGTCTGCTGCTCGGTCTGCTGCTGTGGGGCGCGCACCTGTTGTTGGGGCAGGCACCGGCGCTGTTGCAGGCGGCGCTGCTGCTGGCGCTGTGGGTGGCGTTGAGCGGCGGTCTGCACCTGGATGGCCTGGCCGATACGGCCGACGCCTGGGTCGGTGGCTTCGGCGACCGCGAGCGGACCCTGGCGATCATGAAAGACCCGCGCAGCGGCCCGATTGCGGTAGTGGTGCTGGTGCTGCTGTTGCTCCTGAAGTTCGCTGCATTGTTCACGCTGTTGCAGGCCGGGCAGGGGATCTATCTCGTATTGTTGCCCTGGCTGGGGCGCAGCCTGTTGCCGCTGTTGCTGGCGACCACACCCTACGTGCGCGCCGGCGGCCTGGGCCAGGCGCTGGTCGATCACCTGCCGCGTCGGCAACTGCCCAGGGTGCTGGGTCTGCACCTGCTGGGCATGCTGCTGTTCGGCTGGCAGGGGCTGCTGGCGCTGGCGACGGGCTTGCTACTGTTCGTCTGGCTGCGCCGCGCCTTGCTGCAACGCCTCGGCGGCACCACGGGCGATACGGCCGGGGCACTTGTCGAGCTGGCTGAGTGCGCCGCACTTTTAGCGCTTGCGCTGAGCCTCTGACGCAACTGTTCTGCCGACGCAGTGCGCAACTGTATGAGTATGAATCGCTAGTGCGGGTATATACCTGCATTCATGTTGCCGACCTCCTGTCTCTGTACTCAACTGCGCCGCGCCAGTCGCGGCGTTACCCGTCTCTACGATGACGCCCTTGCACCCGTCGGGCTTGGTGGTGCGCAGTTTTCCCTGTTGCGTCACGTACACCGGCTCGGGCAGCCGAGCATTTCGCTGCTGGCCGAGGCCATGGGGCTGGATCGCAGCACGCTGGGCCGTAATGTACGGGTGCTGGAGGAACAGGGGCTGGTGCAACTGGGAGAGGGGCGCGACTTGCGCGCTCGTGAGGTACGGCTCACAGAAGCCGGCCTGCAACGCATCGCCCAGGCATTGCCGCTATGGGAGCAGGCGCAGCGCGAGGTAACCGCACAACTGGGCGAGGGTCGCCGTGCCGAGTTGATGAAGTTGCTCGAACAACTGGCCTGATGGCCTACACATTTTTACTGCCTTAACGGCTGCCAACGGCCGTTTGCTGGAGAGACCGATGACCACTGCATGGCGTTCAACCACCTGGCTGTTGCTCGGCGCATCGCTGATCCTGGCGCTGTCGCTTGGCACGCGCCATGGCTTCGGCCTGTTCCTGCCGCCAATGAGTGCGGAGTTTGGCTGGGGTCGTGAGGTGTTCGCCTTCGCTATCGCCCTGCAGAACCTGATCTGGGGTATCGCGCAACCGATCACCGGGGCGCTGGCCGACCGCTTTGGCGCACGCAAGGCCATTGTCACGGGTGGCGTGCTGTATGTGCTGGGGCTCTTTTGCATGGGCATGTCGGACTCGCCGTTGTCGTTGTCGCTGAGTGCCGGCCTGTTGATCGGTATCGGTCTGTCCGGCACCTCGTTCTCGGTGATTCTGGGGGTGGTCGGTCGCGCCGTGCCGCCGGAGAAGCGCAGCATGGCCATGGGCGTCGCCGCGGCCGCAGGCTCGTTCGGCCAGTTCGCCATGTTGCCGGGCACCCTTGGGCTGATCGGCTGGCTCGGTTGGTCGGCAGCACTGCTGGCCCTGGGGCTGCTGGTGGCGTTGATGATTCCGCTGGCGGCGATGATCAAGGAAACGCCGCCCCCAGTGAGCAATGGTCCGCAGCAAACGCTGGGCGAGGCGCTGCGCGAGGCCACCAGCCATTCGGGTTTCTGGCTGCTGGCGTTGGGCTTCTTCGTCTGTGGCTTCCAGGTGGTCTTCGTCGCTGTGCACCTGCCGGCCTATCTGGTCGATCACCATTTGCCGGCGCTGACAGGTACCACGGTGCTGGCGCTGGTGGGGCTGTTCAACATCTTCGGTACTTACTTCGCCGGCTGGCTCGGTGGACGCATGCCCAAACCGCGTCTGCTCAGCATCCTGTATCTGCTGCGCGGTGTGGTGATCACGCTGTTCCTGGTGGCGCCGCTGACGCAGTGGAGCGCCTATCTGTTCGGCATTGCCATGGGCCTGTTGTGGCTATCCACGGTACCGCTGACCAACGGCACCGTGGCGACTCTGTTCGGTGTGCGCAACCTGTCGATGCTCGGCGGTATCGTGTTCCTGTTCCACCAGCTCGGGTCTTTCCTCGGCGGCTGGCTGGGCGGGTATCTCTACGACACCACCGGCAGCTACGACTTGGTCTGGCAGATTTCCATCGGCCTGAGCCTGATGGCCGCCGCGCTCAACTGGCCGGTGCGTGAAGTGCCGGTAGCGCGGTTGCAGGGCGCGCCGGCATGAGCCGCAAGCTGCTGACGCTCAGTGCCCTGGCGCTGGGTTTCGGCGTGCTGCTGGCGCTGGCCTGGTGGGGCTGGCGTCAGGGTGGGCTGGCGCTGCTGCAACTGGGGGTCGGCATCTGCTAGTTGCCTGAGGCTGGGCCTGCGAGTAGCGTGGTGAGATCGCGCTCTCGCCTGAGGTCACTGCCATGTCTCTTCACCGTCTTGCCTGCTCCTTGTTGCTGTTCAGCCTGGCTCTGCCGGTGCTGGCTGCCGAATGTCCGGCCATGCTTCAAGGCGAGCTGCCCAAACTGCGCAGCAAGGACAGCAGCGTCGACCTCTGCCAGTACGCCGGCAAGCCGCTGGTGGTGGTCAATACGGCCAGCTTCTGCGGTTTCACGCCGCAATTCAAAGGGCTCGAAGCGCTGTACCAGCGATACAAGGATCAGGGCCTGGAAGTGCTGGGCGTGCCATCCGATGATTTTCGCCAGGAGTCCGCTGACAGCAAGGAAACGGCCGCTGTCTGCTACGTCAACTATGGCGTGACCTTCACCATGACCGAGCCGCAGCCAGTCTCGGGTGCCAATGCAATTGCGTTGTTCAAGGGCCTTGCCGAGCAGAGCCGGCCACCGCGCTGGAACTTCTTCAAGTACGTGGTCGACCGCCAGGGCAAGGTGGTGGCCAGTTTCTCCAGCCTGACCAAGCCGGACGATCCGGAGCTGATCGCCGCGGTGGAGCAGGCTATCGCTTCGCAGCCCTGATCGACGGGGGCGTGCGGCCGTCCGTGGCCGCTTGGGCTAGGTCGATCAGAAGCGGTAGCTGAGCGAGGCGCCGAGGCCGTGTGCGCTGTTCTTGTAGCGTGCGCGGTAGGTGCCACGGGTATCGCTGGCGTGGTTCACGTCCACTGACTCTTCCTGCAGGTAGGAGTAGGCGACGTCGATGGTCATGTCCTGGGTCGGGCTCCAGCCAGCGCCGACGCTGAAGATGGTGCGGTCACCGGAGGGCACGCGCGGAGAGCGGTCGACGTTGTTGGTCGGCGACTGATCGACGGCGATACCGGTACGCAGCGTCCATTGCGGGTTGACCTGGTAGGACAGGCCGACCGCATGCGCCCAGGTGTCGTGCCAGTTCTGTTCCTCGACGATGGTGGAGAGGTTGGCTGGCAGCGTCGCTGAGTCGTTCTCCACGCGGATTTCCTTGAAGCGGCTCCAGCGGGTCCAGGTGCTACCGACATGCAGCGTCAGCGCATCGGTCAGGTCGTGGGTGATCGACATGTCCACCGACTCTGGCGTGGTCAGGTCCAGATTGGCGTCATACTTGCCGGCCACGCCAGCCAGAGCGCCACTACCGGAAACACGGGTATCGCCTTCCAGCTCGTATTTCACCCGCGAATGGTAGGTCACGCCTGCGCGAGTGTTGGGGGTGAACTCATAGAGCATGCCGACGTTGAAACCGACAGCGGTATCGTCACCCTTGACCCTCACCTGGCCATCGTTGCTGCCAGGGCTCAGCGGGTTGAGTACCGAGGAGCTGAGTTCGCCTTCGATATGGTTGAAGGTGGGGCCGAAACCGACCGACAGCTTGTCATTGAAGCGGTAGCTCAGGGTCGGCTGGATGGTGATTACGCGCACGTAGCTCTTGTTGGCGTGATAGCGCCCCTGGAAGTTGCTCTCGTAGTCGGTCATCAGGCCGAAAGGAACGTAGATACCCAGACCGAAGGCGACCTTGTCGTCCAGCGGTTTGACGTAATAGCCCATGGGCACGCCTGTGGTCGGCACCATGTCGCCATCGTTGCTACCCGATAGTGCCAGGGCGCCGACATTGGCACTGGCGTGGCTGATGTCGGTCTTGGCATGAATGACGGCAGCACCCGCATAGATTTCATCACGCTTGAGGCGGGCCATGCCGGCCGGGTTGCCGAACACGGTGCTGGCATCGTCGGCGGACGATGAGCGCCCGGCGAACGAAGTACCCATACCCGAAATGCTCTGCTCGTTGATGGCGAAGCCGCTGGCGAAACCATGGCTCGAGGTGGCGGTGATGGCGACGGCAAGACCGGTCTTGAGAAGACGTTTGCTCACGGGGGAAGCTCCTGTGGTGAGGCGGGGGGCGCACGCTACAGTTTTTCCTGACCCCTGCCAAGGCAGTTAAGTTCCAGAAAAAACAGCGTATTGTCGGACAATGAGTCTGGTTATGTGCGTATCTTTCAGGCGTCATTTTCTGACGATTCGGTCAGGCAACCTGGCTGGCGGTTTCGATGCAGCGCTGCCAGGCGTCGAGAAAATCGTGTTGGCGTGCCTGCGGTTGAAAAACCTTGCACCATATTTGGCCCATGGCCAGCAGATCGTCGGCCGCTGGCAGCTCCAGGTTCTCGCGCTCGATCAACAGCCAGGCTATGGCCGTGGCGTAGCGCAGGTTGACCGTCAGTTCCAGGTGCGGGGCTTCGAGAAAGGCATGCTGGCTGGCCAGGCCGCGCACGCGGCTGGCAAGTTCCGGGTCCAAGGCCAGGTGCCGGTCCCAGAGTATTTGGTGGCGCTGCTCGCTGATGCGATACAGGCCATGGCCCTGTGGTGTGTCCAGTGCACTGCCCAGTGCTGACTGGCAGGCCGCCGCGCCCAGGAGCAGTGCTTCGGCCGTGGCGCTATGACGTTCGAGATAGAGCAGGGTAGGGCGGATCACATGTTGGCTGAGATCGCAGGCGGCAATTCCCATGGCATCCTCGCGGAGGGTGCCGGTGGATGCCGGGCGCGTAGCAGCTGTTGCAGACCGATGAAAAACTAGCTCGGCTTTGGCTTCCTGTGTCCATGTAGCCGTGCGCTGGCAATCCTTGGCCAACGGCTTTCAACGGTCTGGATTCTTCGATAAAGGCTCCACCGGGAGCGGGGTTAGCCGCTCATTTTCAAGTCTAGTGCGATATTTCAATCGTAAAGGGCTGTTTTTAAATTGATTCCGGATTTGAGTTATTGCCCATATTTCGATTGGTGCTTAGAGCCACCGGTCAATCACCGGTGGCAGTTGGACGTGAGGGGTCGGTGATCCATTCGCTCCAGGAGCCGGCATAGAGCGGCGCCAGCGGATAGCCGGCAAGGCTCATGGCGAACAGATTGTGGCAGGCGGTGACGCCGGAGCCGCAATAGGCCACCAGGTTTTCCAGCGGCCGCTCACCGCGCAGTGTGTCGAAGCGCTGGCGTAGCGCTTGTGCTGACAGGAAGCGGCCGTTGGCCCCCAGGTTGTCGGTGAACACGGCGCACTGGGCACCGGGAATGTGTCCGGCGACCGGGTCGAGTGGTTCGACCTCGCCGCGAAAGCGTGGCAGAGCCCGTGCATCGAGCAAGGTCATGGCCGGGTTGCCCAGGCGCTGGGCCAGTTGTTCGGTCGTCAGCACCAGGCTGCTGTCGGGTTGCGCAGCAAAGTCACCGGGTGGGTTGCTCGGTGGGGTGGTGGTCAGTTCCTGGCCGGATTCACGCCAGGCTTTCAGGCCACCATCGAGCAGGTACAGGCCATCGCGCTTGCCCAGCCAGATCAGCAGCCACCAGGCGCGAGCTGCGAAGGCGCCGGGACCGTCGTCATACAGCACCACCTGGCTGTCTGCGCGCAGACCACAGCTGCGCAGGCGTTCGATCAGTGCGCTCGGGTCCGGTAACGGGTGGCGACCGGTGACGCCTTTGACCACCGGAGCGGACAGGTCCTGGTCCAGGTCGAGAAAGTGCGCGCCCGGGATATGCCCATCGAGGTAGCTGCGGCGTCCATACGCCGGGTCTTCGAGGGCGAAGCGGCAGTCCAGTACCAGCAGGTCGTTCTGGCCTAGACGTTGTTGAAGTTGTTCCGTGCTGATCAGTTGAGCGAGTGGCATGGTGCCTCCTGTGTCGTAGCAAGGTTTGCTCGCATCATAGCGCCTTGTCAGCCGAGTGATCTTTCGCGAGGGAGGCGCTTCGTCACGGCGGGATCGAAGCCTCGCTTGGCCAAGCGCGAGCCTTGCCGTACTCCCTTCTGCTGAGCGCCAGACATGGGTCTGATAAATAAAGGTGCGTTTCTGGTTAATTTTGGTGCGAATTTATGCCGTTGCGATGCGTCTATAACGGGCTTTATCAGCTGTTTTTGGATTAATGCACTGAAAAGTTTCATCAAGGCGACATTTTGATCTGTTTTGGTGCTTTGCTGCCTGATAGAGTGCCGGCCACTTTGTTTTTGTGGTGTCGAGGTGCCGCATGTCGTTGTCCGTCGATTCTTTCCTGTCACGCCTGAAGCAGCGCGACCCCGACCAGCCCGAGTTCCACCAGGCGGTGGAAGAGGTGGTACGCAGCCTGTGGCCCTTCCTTGAAGCCAACCCGCGTTACCGCGATGCCGGCATTCTCGAGCGTATGGTCGAGCCGGAGCGGGCCATTCTGTTTCGCGTGCCTTGGGTCGATGATCGTGGTCAGGTGCAGGTCAACCGCGGCTACCGCATTCAGATGAGCAGTGCCATCGGCCCGTACAAGGGCGGTCTGCGTTTCCACCCGTCGGTGAACCTGGGTGTGCTCAAGTTTCTCGCCTTCGAACAGGTGTTCAAGAACTCCCTGACTTCGCTGCCCATGGGCGGCGGTAAAGGGGGGGCGGACTTCGATCCCAAGGGCAAGAGCGAAGGCGAGGTGATGCGTTTCTGCCAGTCGTTCATGAGCGAGTTGTATCGTCATATCGGTGCTGATCTGGACGTGCCGGCCGGTGACATCGGTGTCGGCGGCCGTGAGATCGGCTACCTGTTCGGCCAGTACAAGCGGCTGTCCAACCAGTTCACCTCGGTCCTGACCGGCAAAGGGCTGAGCTACGGCGGCAGCCTGATTCGCCCGGAGGCCACCGGTTACGGCTGCGTGTACTTCGCCCAGGAAATGCTCAAGTGCGTCGGCCAGGGCTTCGAGGACAAGCGCGTGGCCATCTCCGGTTCTGGCAACGTTGCTCAGTTCGCTGCGCAGAAGGTCATGGATCTGGGTGGCCGGGTCATCTCGCTGTCCGATTCCGAGGGCACGCTGTATGCCGAGGGCGGCCTGAGCGCTGAGCAATGGCATTATCTGATGGACCTGAAGAACTTGCGTCGCGGCCGCCTGCGCGAGATGGCCGAGCACTATGGTCTGCAGTTCCTGGCGGGGCAGCGGCCCTGGAGCCTGCCGTGCGATATCGCGCTGCCGTGCGCAACGCAGAACGAGCTGGACGGTGAGGATGCCCGTGCGCTGCTGAAGAGCGGCTGCATCTGCGTGGCCGAGGGCGCCAACATGCCCTCGACCCTGGAGGCGGTGGACCTGTTCGTCGAAGCCGGCATCTGCTACGCGCCGGGCAAGGCCTCCAACGCCGGTGGCGTGGCCACCAGCGGTCTGGAAATGAGCCAGAACGCCATGCGCCTGCACTGGAGCGCCGGTGAAGTGGATGAACGCCTGCATGGCATCATGCAGAACATCCACCATGCTTGCGTCCACCATGGTGAGGAGAATGGCCGCATCAACTACGTCAAGGGCGCCAACATCGCCGGCTTCGTCAAGGTCGCCGATGCCATGCTGGCGCAAGGCGTGGTCTGAGCCTATCGCAGTAGACTCGGGGCCCCGCGTGATAACGCGGGGCCTCGTCGTTTCTGGCGGGGCTGTGTTGCGTGCGTGATTCAGGCATGCTGCCCGCCCCGTCGCTCGCTACATAGGTCTTGGTCTGCATGAAACGTTTCGTCTTGCTCGACACCGCTGCAATCCCCGGTACGGATGGCGCGCTCAATCTGTTCGAGTACGGTGACGACTTTGTCATCAAGATTGCTGGCGGTGATGGCGGGCAACTGATGAACACGCGCATGCACGGCTCGGAAGATGCCCTGGCCGCAATTCCCTGCAAGCAGATCGCGAGTCGGCCACAGGTGCGGGTATTGATCGGCGGCCTGGGCATGGGGTTTACCCTGGCGTCAGCGCTGCAGCACCTGGGTGCCGATGCCGAGGTTGCGGTGGCCGAGCTGGTGCCAGGCGTGGTCGAGTGGAATCGTGGCCCACTGGGTGCGAAGTCGGGCCATCCCCTGAGCGACCCGCGCACGCTGATTATCCAGGAGGACGTCGCCAAGGTGCTGCAGGCAGCCGAGCAGCGCTATGACGCGATCATGCTGGATGTCGACAACGGCCCCGAAGGCCTGACGCAGAAGGGTAATGACTGGCTGTACAGCATGGACGGCCTGCGCCAGTGCGCCAAAGCGCTGCGGCCCAAGGGGATGTTGGCGGTGTGGTCGTCGAGCGCCGACCGCGCCTTTTCCGAGAAAGTACGCAAGGCCGGATTCAAGGGGGAGGCGGTGCAGGTCTATGCCCACGGCAATCGGGGCACGCGGCACACCATTTGGATCGCCCAGAAGGTCTGAGCCGGCAGCCCAGGCCAGAATGACCCGGGCCGCTTGCTGGCTCAGTGAATCTGCAGTTTGCCGATTCGGTCGTTATCCAGGCTGCCGAAATACAGGTAGTCGCCCACCGGCTTGACCGAGGTGATCATGCGCAGGTGCGTGCCGCTGGTGTCATGCAGGCTGCGGACGATCTCGCCTTGCTCGTTGAGGGCGATGGCGAAGCCATAGGGGATCGCCTTCGGCCACAGGGCGCGCGGCAGCTTGGCCAGTTGCGACTTGAGCCAGGGGTGGCGGTGGAGGAAATCGGCATCGGCCTTGCGAGGGCTCGGCAGGGCGACCCAGAAGGTGCCCTTGCGGTCGCCTTGCAGGTTGTCCGGCAGGCCAGGCAGGTTGTCGATGAAGATGTCGTGCTGGCCGGCCTTGTCGCCCTTGAGCCAGTAACGGGTGATGCGATAGCGATAGGTCTCGTTGACCAGTACGAAGTCCTCGTTCGCCGACAGCGCCACGCCGTTGGCGAAGTACAGATCATTGAGCAAAACGTGGGTCTCGCCGCTTGCCGGATCATAGCTGAGCAGGCGCCCGTGAGGGCGAGCCTCGAGCAGGTCGAGCAGGTAGTCCGGTTGTTCGAAGCGCGAGGAGGCGTCGCTGAAGTAGATGGTGCCGTCGCTGGCGATGTCCAGATCATCGGTGAAGGCGAAGCGCAGGCCATCAGCCTCGGTGGTCAGCACCTTGATGGTGCCCTGCGGGTCGATGCTGAGCAGGCCCTTGTAGGCATCGGCGACGATCAGGTTGCCACTGGCGTCGAAGTCCATGCCCAGCGGGCGGCCGCCGGTATCGGCGAAGGTTTCCAGGCTGTCGTCGTGCAGCACGCGCACGATGCGCCCGTCATGCAGGCCGGCATAGACCCGGCCCTGGCTGTCGACTGCAGTGTCTTCCGGGCCATGGACCTGGCCGCGGGCCAGCAGCTCGGCCTTCATCAGCGTGTCGTTGGGCTCCAGCACGCCCGTCAGCGCCGGCGCGGGCGCGGCGTCCCAGGGCAGTGGATCGATCGGGCTGGGGCTCAGGGCCAGGTAACTGGCCGCTGCGGCCAGCAGCATGACGAGCAGGGCAAGCAGTTTCTTCAGCATTGTTGTTCTTCCGTGTCGGAGGTGGCGCGCGGCACAGATTACACAGTTCCGCTGATCGGCGGCAGGCTGCCGCCCCGTGCGATGGCCTGGGCATATATACTGCGCGGCATTCAAGACGGGAGAGCCGCGTGGCTAACGACATTCACTGGATTCTCGACGACGCCAGCCTGGCCGAGCATTGCGCTGCCTGGCAGGCGCTGCCCTTCGTCGCGCTGGACACCGAGTTCATGCGCGTCGACACCTTCTATCCCATCGCCGGGTTGTTGCAGGTCAGCGGCGGCGACGGCGCCTACCTGATTGACCCGCTGCGCATCAGCGACTGGCAGCCGTTCGCCGCATTGCTCGAAGCGCCAGGCGTGGTCAAGGTGCTGCATTCGTGCAGTGAAGACCTGGAGGTCTTCCTGCGCCTGACAGGCAGCCTGCCGGCGCCGCTGTTCGATACGCAACTGGCCGCGGGTTACCTCAATCTCGGTTTCTCCATGGGCTATTCGCGCCTGGTGCAGGCGCTGCTCGACATCGAACTGCCCAAGGGCGAGACCCGCTCCGATTGGCTGCAGCGGCCGTTGTCCGACCTGCAGGTGCGCTACGCCGCCGAGGACGTCCTGCACCTGGTCGAGGTGTATCGCGCTCTGACCGCGCGCCTGGCGCCACAGAAGGTCGAATGGATCCAGCAGGACGGTGCCGAACTGGTGGCCAATCTGAACCGTGAAGTCGCGCCTGAAGATGCCTGGCGCGAGGCCAAGCTGGCATGGAAGCTGTCGCGTCAGCAGCAGGCTGTGCTGCGCGCGCTGTGCGCCTGGCGCGAGCGTGAGGCGCGGGCGCGCAACCAGCCACGCAATCGCGTGCTGCGCGAACATTCGCTGTGGCCGCTGGCGCGCACCCAGCCGGATAACCTGGTGGCATTGGCGCGCATCGAGGACATGCACCCGAAAACCGTGCGTCAGGACGGTGAGACGCTGCTGGAGCTGATTCGTGAGGCGGCCGTATTGCCGCCCGAACAGTGGCCCGAAGCCCTGCCCGAGCCGTTGCCGGTGGAAGCCTCGGCGCTGCTGAAGAAACTGCGCGCCGTCGGTCAGCGCGAGGGCGAGCGCCTGGATATCGTGCCCGAGCTGATGTTGCGCAAGAAGACCCTGGAAGCCTTGCTGAAAACCGGCTTCCCCAAGGGGCCGTACCAATTGCCTGAATCCCTGCGCGGCTGGCGCCGGGAGCTGATGGGCCAGGCTCTGTTGGATTGTCTGGCCGCCGAAGGAGAATCCGCGTGAAACGCATCTGTTCCATCTACAAGAGTCCGCGCAAGAACGAGATGTACCTCTACGTGCTCAAGGCCGAAGCCCTGGCGCGCGTACCCGAAGGGCTGCTCAGCGTCTTCGGTCCGCCTGCGCATGCCTTCGATCTGGTGCTCAGTCCCGAACGTCAGCTGGCCCGCGAGGACATCGCCCAGGTGCTGGAGAACCTCGAGAAGCAGGGTTATCACCTGCAGATGCCGCCGCCCGAGGAGGAGTACATCGAGCACCTGCCCGACGAACTGCTGCGCCGTAACGATCCGGTGTGACCGATGCGCCTGCTGATCGCCGAACATGACCACGCGCGCTATTCCGAGCGTATCCGTAGCGCCTGCCCCGAACTGCAAGTGGTGGTCGGTGCGCAGCTCGAACAGCTGCGTGCGCTGGCCGGCGACTGCGAGCTGTGGCTGGGCCAGCCCGATCTGCTCGCGCCCTTGCTGCGCGAAGGGGCGCGCCCGCAGTGGTTGCAATCGACCTGGGCCGGTATCACGCCGTTGCTGGCGGCAGACCTGCCGCGCGATTACCGCCTGACCCGCGCGGTTGGCATCTTCGGACAGGTGATGGCCGAATACGTGCTGGCTCACCTGCTGACCCATGAGCGGCGCCTGTTCGCCCGTCTGGCGGCTCAGGTCGAGCAGCATTGGGATCACAGCCTGCCGCGCAGCCTGCGCGGGCGCCGCGTGCTGGTGGTCGGTTGCGGCGATATCGGCCAGGCCGTGGCCGATTTTCTCCAGCCCTTTGGCTTGGAGCTGCGCGGCATTGCCAGTCAGGCTCGTGAGCAGGCGCCTTTTGTCGAGGTTGCGGCCATGGATCAGCTGCCGCATCTGGTCGCCTGGGCCGATTACGTGGTCAACCTGCTGCCGGACACGCAGGCCACGCGCGATCTGTACGATGCCCGGCTGTTCGCCCGCCTGCGCCCGCAGGCCGTGCTGATCAATGCCGGTCGCGGCGTTGCCGTGGTCGACGCCGACCTGGTGGCCGCGCTGGAGCAGAACCAGCTGGCCGCCGCCGTCATCGACGTGTGCCGTGAAGAGCCTCTGCCGCCTGGGCATGCATTCTGGACGGCGCCCCGGTTGTTGCTCACCGGTCACAGCTCGGCGCCCACCGACCCGCTGCTGATGAGCGAGCTGTTCATCGAAAACCTGGCGCGCTGGCAAGCTGGCGCGCCGTTACGCGGCGAGGTGGATTTCGCCCGCGGTTACTGATGGCGTCGGGCCAGCGCAACTTGGCCCGGTGTGCTGCCCACGCTAGACTGCTGCGCTTTGCGCCCGAGCCCCATACTGCTGCCATGGCTGCCGACCTCCAACCCTTCTGGAAACGCAAGACGCTTGCCCAGCTCGATCAGCGCGAGTGGGAGTCGCTGTGCGACGGCTGCGGTCTGTGCTGCCTGCAGAAACTCGAAGACGAAGACGACGGCGCGGTCTACTACACGCGCATCGCCTGCAAGCTGCTGGACCTGCAAACCTGCCGTTGCAGCGACTACCCCAACCGGGTCAAGCATGTGCCCGACTGCATTCAGCTCACACCAGCGCAGGCCGATCAGTTCCAGTGGTTGCCGCCGACCTGCGGCTATCGTCTGGTCAGCGAGGGCAAGGACCTGCCGCACTGGCATCACCTGGTCTGCGGCGACCCGGATGCGGTGCATGCCGAGCGTATTTCCCAATCAGGACGTATGCTCAGTGAGAACAGCGTGGCCGAAGACGACTGGGAAGATCATCTGATTTTCCGCGCGGGTTGATTGCCGCGCGGCTTCGTGGCAAATCTGCTGCCTGTCCATGGAATTTGCCCTGTGGCGCAGCTGTCATATGCCGCCACGTTCCGCATCAGGAGTTTCGCTCGATGTCCCTTCGCTTGCCGTTGTACTCGTCATTGCTGCTTCTGAGTCTGCCGGCCTTCGCTGCCACGCATAAGGTCGATCTGGATTACCGCATACGCTTTCTGCCGGAGAGCAACCAGGCTGAGGTCAGCATCACCCTGGAGGAGGGCGAGCGCGTGCGCAGCCTCGACTTCAACCTCGGTGAAGATGGCCGTTTCAGCGACTTCAAGGCCGACGGCCAGTGGTCGCAGGAGCAGGCCGGGCGCGGCAAGTGGCAGCCGGGTGAGGGCAAGAGCGTGCTGAGCTACCGTGTGCTGATCGACCACCAGCGCAAGCCGGGGCGCTACGATGCCAGGATGACCCAGGACTGGGCGCTGTTTCGTGGTGACGACCTGGTGCCGGCGGCCAAGCTCGATCAGAAGGACAAGACCGATCTGGTGGCGCGCCTGCAGTTCGATCTGCCCAAGGGCTGGAAGAGCGTGGAGACCGGCTGGCCGCGCATCGGCAAGAATCGTTTCCGTATCGACAACCCGGAGCGCAAGTTCGACCGCCCGACCGGCTGGATGCTCGCCGGCAAGCTCGGCACTCGTCGCACGCGCCTGGGTGACACCGAAGTCGCTATCTCCGCGCCGATTGGCGAGGGCGTGCGGCGCATGGACATCATGACCTTCCTGACCTTCGTCTGGCCGCAGATTCAGCAGGTGTTCCCGCGCGATCCGGACAAGCTGCTGATCGTTGGCGCTGGCGACCCGATGTGGCGCGGCGGCCTGTCGGCGGCCAATTCCTACTTCATGCATGCCGACCGCCCGCTGGTCAGCGAAAACGGCACCAGTTCTCTGGTGCACGAACTGGTGCACGTGTTCGGCCGCATCTATGGCCGTGAGCGCAGCGACTGGATCGCCGAAGGCCTGGCCGAGTACTACGCCATCGAGCTGGTGCGCCGTGCCGGCGGCATCAGCGAGGATCGCTATCAGAAGATCCGCGAACAGCTGATTCGCTGGAGCAAGCCGGTCAACAGCCTGCGCACCGACAACGCCAGTGGCCCGGTGACGGCGCGTGCCGTGCTGCTGTTGCAGGAGCTGGATCGGGAGATCCGGCAGAAGACCAAGGACAAGGGCAACCTGTCGCTCGATGACGTCACCCGTGGGCTGATGCGCCTGGACAAGGTCAGCACCAAGGACTTCATCGACATCACCGAGAACGTCATCGGTGGCCCGTCGAAGACGCTGGATACGCGTTTGCTGCGTTGAGCGTCACCGCTCTGGCCCCTGTCTGGTTCGAGTCAGAACAAGGGGCCGGAGCGGGTGTTGTTGCCCTTGGCCAGGCGGTCGTAGAGCACCACATTGACCGTGGCAGCCAGGTTCATGCAGCCCTGTGTGGGGATGTACACCACTTCAGCGCCACACCAGTCGAGAATCTCCTGCTGCAGGGAGCCGTCCTCCGGGCCGAAGATGTACAGCGCCCGGTCGGGGTGGGTATAGGCGGGCAGGGCGCGGGCATCATCGACCAGCTCAACCGCGACCGGCGTGCAGCCCAGCGGCAGGATCTTGCGCAGATCGTCGATGTTGATCAGCGGGATATCCTGGTGAACCTTCTTGGTGTCGGTGATGAAATCCTTGGCGCGGTCGTAGCGGGTTCCGGTGTAGAACACCGAACTGACGCCATAGCAGCCTGCCGCGCGCATGATGGAGCCGACATTTTCCGGCGACTTCGGATTGAACAGGCCGATGCAGGCGTATCTCTTGTTGGCCACGGTGGTACTCGCAAAAGCGCCGATTATACGGTGCTCACTGCCTGCTAGTCCTTTTTCAGCAGGCTGGCCAGATCGCCAAAGGCCTTGTAGGTCGATTTGGCGGACTGCGGGCTGGCGGTGGAGCCTTCGGCGAAGTACTGCTGATCGGTGTAGCGCGAATGTTCGTTGTCGTGACAGAACAGGCACAGCAATTCCCAGTTGGAACCATCGGCCGGGTTGTTGTGGTGGTTGTGGTCGCGGTGATGCACGGTCAGCTCGCTCAGGCGCTTGCCAGAGAATTCGCGGGCGCAGCGGCCACAGACGTGGGGGTACATTTTCAGTGCTTTCTGCCGGTAGCCTTCTTCGGCCTGGGCGGACAGGTAGTAACGGTTGTTGGTGCTCATGGCAGAACCTGTTATCGAGAGGTGAACGCTTGGCTGGATATGTTGCCAGAATAGAACGAAAGCCAGCTGCACAGGAGAACTGTCATGCGCTTCCCACTGTTCGCCGTGATGATTCTGGCCTCCGGCCTTGGCGGCCTGGCCTGGGCTCAGGAACCGCCGCGCATGCCGTCTGCCCCTGGCGCGGGTGCGCCGGGCACTGCGACCCCACAGCCTTACGGTCAGCCTTCCACGCCCAATACGATCAAGCGCCAGGGATCGGCGCCCCTCTTGCCGCCGCCCCAGGGACAGACGCTCCCCGGGACTGCACCAAAATCCACTGGCGATCAGCCGATTCCGCAACTCGATGAGCAACTGCGCCGTAACAGCCAGGGGCTGGACGGGCAGCGCAAGCAGGACTGATCATCGGTTCTTGTCGGAGCGGTTGGGCGGCATTCCGTTTCAGCCGCGATTCCCCCAAATATCGCGGCTAAAGCGGAATGCCGCCCAGCCGCTCCTACGGATACGTTATGCGAGCACACGCAAGATGAACGCGTACTCCAGCGCCACATCCTTGATGCCCTGATAACGCCCACTCATGCCACCGTGGCCGGCGTCGAGGTCGGTCTTGAGCAGCAGCAGGTTGTCGTCGCTCCTGTCGCGGCGCAACTTGGCCACCCACTTCGCCGCCTCCCAATACTGCACCCGACTGTCGTTGTAACCGGCGACAGCAAGGATCGCTGGATAGGCCTGGGCGCGCACGTTTTCGTAAGGCGCATAGGCCTTGATGCGCTCGAATACCTCGGGCTGATTCGGGTCGCCCCATTCGTCGTACTCGGTCACGGTCAGCGGCAGGTCGGGGTTGAGCATGGTGTTGAGGACGTCGACGAAAGGCACCTCGGCGATGGCTGCTGCGAACAGCTCGGGGCGTTGATTGAGTACGGCGCCGATCAGCAGGCCGCCGGCACTGCCGCCGCTGATCGCCAGTTGCGAGGCGGTGGTCAGGCCCTCGGCGATCAGGCACTCGGCGCAGGCGATGAAATCGTCGAAGGTGTTCTGTTTGTGCTCCAGCTTGCCGGCACGGTACCAGGCTTCACCCATCTCGCCGCCGCCGCGTACGTGGGCAATGGCGAAGACGAAACCGCGTTCCAGCAGGCTCAGGCGGGCATGGGAAAACCAGGGGTCGAGGCTCTCGCCGTAGGCGCCATAACCATAGAGATAGAGCGGCGCCGGCTTGCCGGCGGCGAATACCTCGCGGCGCGCCACCAGGCTGATCGGTATCTGCGTCCCGTCGGCAGCGCTGGCCCAGAGGCGGCGGCTCTCGTAGGCATCGGCATCGAACGGGCCTTCCACCGGCGTCTGCTTGAGGACCTGCTGCGTGCCCGTGGCCAGTTCCAGCTGGCGCACTTGCGCGGGACGGTTCAGCGCTTCGTAGCGCAGGCGGATCACCGGGCTGTGGAATTCCAGGCTGTCCTGCACGTAGAGGCTGTAGGCTGCATCCGGCAGTTGCACGCGGTAGGGCGCCAGGCCCTGCGGCTGCACTTCGAGGATCGGCAGGCCGCCTTCACGCAGGGCAAGGGTGAGGGCGTGCTGGTTCAGCGTGGCGCCTTCGAGCATCACTTGCGGGTCGTGAGCGCGAATCTGCTGCCAGTGTGGGCGTTGCGCCTGCTGCTCGGTGGCGCGGTACAGCGCGAAGTTGATGCCGCTCTGGTTGCTGCGGATCAGCCAGCACCACTGACCGTCGAGCATGCCGTGATCGACATCGTACTCATGGCCTTCCTCACGCGTTGCCAGGCAGCTGAATTCGCCCTGCGGCTGCTGCGCGTCGAGTACCCAGGCCTCGCTGGTGGTCTTGCTGCCCAGTTGCAGGATCAGCTGGCGCTCGGAGCTGGAACGGTAGCAGTGCAGGAAGAAACGGCCATCGACCTCCTCGAACACGACCTCGGCAGCGGCGTCGCCCAGGCGGTGGCGATGCAGTTTGTAGGGGCGATGGGTTTCATCCAGTTCGGTGAAGAACAGCGTTTGGCTGTCGTTTGCCCAGGTCATGCTGCCGTCGCAGTCGTCGAACGGCAGTTCGCTGATCTCACCGCTGTCCAGTTCCTTGACGAACAGGCGGTAGATTTCGTCGCCACTGCTATCGAGGCTGTAGGCCAGGCGCTGCTGGTCAGGACTGATGCTGAAGGCGCCGACGGAAAGAAAGCCGCCGCCAGCCAGTGCGTTGGGGTCGAGCAGTAGCACTTCGCTGGCCGCATCGACCACCAGCGAACCATCGGCCGGGCGCCGGCAGCGATAGTGGCGCGGGTATTCGTCGCCGGCCGTGGTGCGCTGGTAGTAGAGGTAATCCCCCCAGGGCGTGGGCAGCGACAGGTCGGTCTCGCGAATGCGCCCCTTGATCTCTTCGAACAACTGCTCGCGTAGCGCTTGCTGCGGTTGCAGAACGCCCTCCAGGTAGGCGTTCTCTGCCTGCAGATGGGCCAGAACCTCATCGCTATCGCGGTTTTCCAGCCAGCGATAGGGATCTTTTCCGGCTTCCTGGCGGGCGATGGGGGCAGAGGGCATGGCATGGCTCCAGAGAACGAGAGGGCGACGGCAGGGGCGCCGCATCGGGCAAAAGCCGCTATCATAAGCGCCCCTTTGCCAGACCTGCCACGCCGGCGCCTGCTTATGATGAATGAAAACGACTACCTCCTGGCCTGGGCGGCCTACGGGATTGCTGCCCTGGGTTGCCTGTTGGTGTGGATGCGCCTGACCAGCTGGATGTGGCGCTACCTGCGCGAGCCGCTCGCCGTGCTGGTGGCCGTGCTGCTGTTCAGCCCGACCATCGTCGATCCGACGCGCGAGCTGTTCGCGCCGGCGCTGGCGATCACTGCCATGGACGTATTGCTCAAGGTCGGCAACAACGCCTGGCGCGCGGTCGCCGATCTGGCGCTCTACAGCCTGATCGCGCTGGCCGTCTATCTGCTGTTCGTCGCCGTGCGCTGGCCCATCGAGCGTTGGTGGAAGGGCCGCAAGCAGGAGCACGCAGTCGAGCCCGACGAAGACCCGCGCACGCTGCGCGAGCGTATGGAAGAAGACGACGAACTGCCGATCCGCGACTACGGGCATGATCGCAGCGGCCGTATGGAGCCGCGTATCTGATTTGCCCCCTTGCGCCTGCTGGCCCGTGCGTTCAGCATGATGGCCTTGTGCAAGGGAGGCTCGATGGATTGCGTGTTCTGTGCCATTGCCGAGCAACGGCTACCCGCTCATCGCCTGTTCGAGGACGATGATTTCATCGTGCTGCTGGATATCTTTCCGATGCGTCCGGCCCATGTGTTGATCGTCAGCCGCCTGCATGCGCCATTTCTGCATGATTTGCCGGCTTCGGCGCGTGAGCGCCTGCTGGCACTGTCCGAGCGTATCGCTGCAGCGCTGCGCGAGGCGGGCTTTGGTGAGAACGGCATCAACCTGCTGATCAACGATGGCCCGGATGCCAATCAGCACCTGCCTCATTTTCATCTACACCTGATTCCGCGCCGGCCGGGTGACCTGCCGGCGCTGCTCTGGCGATTGCTGGTGCGTTTTCTGCCAATGGGCCGCAAGCGAATCGAAGCGCGTCTGCAAGATGAAGCCGATCGTTTGCGCCTGACTCTCGGCAAGGAGAATTGATTCGATGTGCGAATTGCTCGGCATGAGCGCCAATGTACCCACAGACATCGTGTTCAGTTTCACCGGACTGATGCAGCGCGGTGGCCGTACCGGTCCGCATCGCGATGGCTGGGGCATCGGTTTCTATGAGGGGCGCGGCCTGCGTCTGTTCCAGGACCCGCGGGCGAGCAGCGAATCCGAGGTGGCGCAGCTGGTACAGCGCTACCCGATCAAGAGCGAAGTGGTGATCGGCCATATCCGTCAGGCCAACGTCGGCAAGGTCTGTCTGGCCAACACTCATCCGTTCAGTCGCGAGCTGTGGGGGCGTAACTGGTGCTTCGCACATAACGGCCAGCTGACCGGTCTGGAAGGCTCCCGCAGCTTCTATCGGCCGATAGGCGAGACCGACAGCGAAGCGGCGTTCTGCGACCTGCTCAACCGCGTGCGCCGCGCCTTTCCCGAGCCGGTATCGGTGGAAATGCTCCTGCCGGTGCTGGTGGCGGCCTGTTCCAGCTACCGTCAGCTCGGCGTGTTCAACTGCCTGCTCAGCGACGGCGACTGGCTGTTCAGCTTCTGTTCGACCAAGCTGGCGCATATCACCCGGCGCGCGCCGTTCGGCCCCGCGCAACTACGCGATGCCGACCTGAAGGTGGATTTCCAGTCAGAAACCACGCCCAACGACGTGGTGACGGTGATCGCTACCGAACCTTTGACCGATAACGAACAATGGGCGCTGTACCAGCCCGGCGAATGGCGCCTGTGGCGCCGCGGCGAATGCATCACTCACGGCAAGGCCTGACCCATGCTTAGAAGTTACCTGCGTCTGACACTGTTCGCTTTCGGCCTGTTGCTCGGCGTACAGGTGCCGGGTTTCATCGATGACTACGCCAAGCGCGTCGAGGCTCATCGCCTGGAGTCGCAGCAGAGTCTCAAGGGTTTTCAGGAAACCGCGCAGAAGTTCTTCAAGGGCGATATGGACGCGCTGGTGGCGCACTACCGTGTCAGCGACGACCCGGTGATGCGCAGCGATGCCGCGAGCGTCGGGCACCTGGTGCAGCGCTCGGCCTTGCTCGAGCGCGAATGGCAGGCCATGCAGGGGCCCTGGTACACCCAGGCCTGGCACCTGGCGACCGCAGCGGATCACGAGCTGTTCGAGGAAACCCTGCAGGCTTACCGATACCAGGTGCTGTTCACCCCGAATGCAATTCTCTGGGGCGTGATCAGCGCCTTGCTGTTGGCCTGGTTGGCTGAGTTGCTGGTACTCATGTTCGGCTTGATGTTCGGGGCAGGGCGGACCACGCGTGCCCAGCAACGCCACTGGCGCTGAATAGGATGATCGTCGGTTTTGCCTAAGCCGAGGTGGCCGCACGGATGGGCAGGCCACAAAAAAACGCGGGAGCGTTTTTTCGCGCGAGCCCGAAGGGTGGCCGCCAGGGATGGCAGGCCACAAAAAAGAGCACTGGTTCGCCTGGGTACGAGGCCGCTCGTGATAATGTAATACGGCGTTACATTTATCCCTCTCTCGTGTCATTGGAGTTTCCATGTCGATCAAGGATTCGATCCTGGCAGCCGCGCTGGCTGCTGTCCTGCCATTCACCTGTGCTGCATACGCCAACCCCGAGACCGAGCCTGACAGCGCTGCGGTCAGCGAGGAAGTCAGCGAGAGCGACGAGTCGGCGCAGTACATAAGCCCTGAAGAATTCGTTGCCAGCCTGCAGTTCCAGAGCGGCCGCGTGGTCCTGGGCAATGATCTGGCCACCCTCAATCTGCCCGATTCGCTGGTCTTTCTCGATGGTGAGAATGCCCAGCGCCTGCTGGTCGACGGCTGGGGCAACCCGCCGGATGACGTTCCTCCGCTGGGCATGATCCTGCCCGCCGGCGTATCGCCGCTGGCCGACGAATCCTGGGGTGTGACCGTCGAGTATGAAGACAGCGGCTACGTGTCCGATGAGGACGCGGCCGACATCGACTACAGCGACATGCTCAAGGACATGCAGTCCGATATGCGCGAGGCCAACACCTGGCGTGAAGAGAACGGCTATGAGGCCGTGCAACTGGTCGGCTGGGCTGCAGAGCCGCACTACGATGCGCAAGGCAAGAAACTGTACTGGGCCAAGGAGCTGAAGTTCGGCGACAGCGAGGCCAACACCCTGAACTACAACATCCGCGTGCTGGGCCGTAAGGGCGTGCTGGTGCTGAACTTCGTCGCCAATATGGATCAACTGGCAGAAATCGAAGCCAACGTGCCGGCCGTGCTGGCGGCGACCGAGTTCAACCCGGGCCAGCGCTATGCCGAGTTCAACCCGGATCTGGACACCGTGGCGGCCTACGGCCTGGGCGCGCTGGTGGCCGGCAAAGTGGCCGCCAAGACCGGTCTGCTGGCCATGCTGCTGGTGCTGTTGAAGAAGTTCTGGATCGTCCCGGTGCTGCTGTTCGGCTGGCTGGGCAAGCGCCTGGGCATGCGTAAGAAGGAAGACGTGAGCGAAGAAGTCAGTGCTCCGGCCGCGCCCGTAGCAGCGGCTGCCGAGAGCAAGTCGGAAGAACCACTGCAGACGCCAGCGCAGACGGTGATGGATCTGAACAAGCCGGACGACGCCGACAAACGTTGAGTTTGTACGCGTAGCCCGGATGCAATCCGGGGAAACTCGAGATTTCCCGGATTGCATCCGGGTTACAGAAACGCCGCGAATCCTCTGCAGGGTTCGCGGCGTTTTTCGTGGCGGCGGGCTTACTTGGACAGGTACTTCATGCCGTCTTCCAGGCCCTGCAGGGTCAGCGGGTACATGCGATCTTCGACCAGTTCGCGTACCAGGCCGGTGGAGGCGGTGTAGTTCCAGGTGTCCTTGGGGTAGGGGTTGATCCAGATGATCTTCTTGAACTTCTCGGTGAAGCGCTTCATCCAGACGTAACCGGCTTCCTCGTTCCAGTGCTCGACGCTGCCGCCGGCCTGGGTGATCTCGTAGGGCGCCATGGCCGCGTCGCCGACGAACACCACCTTGTAGTCGGCGCCGTACTTGTGCAACAGGTCCAGGGTCGAGGTGCGTTCGCTGGTGCGGCGCATGTTGTTCTTCCACACGCTCTCGTAGATGAAGTTGTGGAAGTAGAAGTATTCCAGATGCTTGAACTCGGTCTTGCAGGCCGAGAACAGCTCCTCGCAGACCTTTACGTGGGCGTCCATCGAGCCGCCGATGTCCAGCAGCAGCAGGAGCTTGACCGTGTTGCGCCGCTCCGGACGCATCTGGATATTGAGCAGGCCGCCGTCTTTGGCGGTGTGGTCGATGGTGCCGTCCAAATCGAGCTCTTCGGCCGCGCCCTGGCGGGCGAATTTGCGCAGGCGACGCAGCGCCACCTTGATGTTGCGCGTGCCCAGTTCGACCTGATCGTCGAGGTTCTTGTACTCGCGCTGATCCCACACCTTGGCGGCCTTGCCCTGGCGCTTGCCGGCATCGCCGACGCGGATGCCTTCGGGGTTGTAGCCGCCGGAGCCGAACGGGCTGGTGCCGCCGGTGCCGATCCACTTGTTGCCGCCGGCGTGTTTTTCCTTCTGCTCCTCGAGGCGTTTCTTGAACTCCTCGATCAGCTTGTCGAGGCCGCCGAGGCTCTGGATCTGCGCTTTCTCTTCATCGCTGAGCAGGCGCTCGAATTCCTTGCGCAGCCACTCCTCGGGAATCATCGCCTCGATGTGTTGGTTGAGGTTTTCCAGGCCCTTGAAGTAGGCGCCGAAGGCACGGTCGAACTTGTCGAAGTGACGTTCGTCTTTGACCAGGATCGCGCGCGCCAGGTAATAGAACTCGTCCATGTCGGCGAACACGACGTTGTGCTTGAGCGCGTTGATCAGGTCGAGCAACTCGCGCACCGACACCGGCACCTTGGCCGCGCGCATTTCGTTGAATAGGTTGAGCAGCATGCTATGCCCTCATGAAAGTCTGTGACTGCCTGTGGCCACTGCCCGCACCAGAGGAAGGGCGAGCGAGCTAGAGTCAGGCAAGGCGAGAGCAGGCGAGCAAGCGCAATGTACTTTTGTACATGAGCATTGCGAGCCTGCTCTCAACGCCGCCTGGCCGACGCGCAGCCGCCCGATGTCTACCGAGAGGCGCGGCGGGTCATGAAGGCCAGGCGCTCGAGCAACTGCACATCCTGCTCGTTCTTCACCAGTGCACCGGCCAGCGGCGGGATGGCCTTGGTCGGATCGCGTTCGCGCAGCACGGCTTCGCCGATGTTGTCGGCCATCAGCAGCTTGAGCCAGTCCACCAGTTCGCTGGTCGAAGGCTTCTTCTTAAGGCCCGGCACCTTGCGCACGTCGAAGAACACGTCCAGCGCCTCGGCCACCAGCTCGCCGCTGATGTTGGGGTAGTGCACGTCGACGATCTTCTTCAGGGTGTCGCGATCGGGGAAGGCGATGTAGTGGAAGAAGCAGCGGCGCAGGAAGGCGTCCGGCAGTTCTTTCTCGTTGTTCGAGGTGATGATGATGATCGGGCGCTGCTTGGCCTTGATCGTCTCGTCGGTCTCGTAAACGTAGAACTCCATCTTGTCGAGTTCCTGCAACAGGTCGTTGGGGAATTCGATGTCGGCCTTGTCGATCTCGTCGATCAATAGGATCACGCGCTCGTCGGACTCGAACGCCTCCCACAGCTTGCCTTTCTTGATGTAGTTGCGAACGTCGTGAACCTTGTCGGAATCGAGCTGCGAGTCGCGCAGGCGGCTGACCGCATCGTATTCGTAGAGGCCCTGATGCGCCTTGGTGGTGGATTTGATGTGCCAGGTGATCAGCTTGGCGCCGAAGGCCTCAGACAGTTGCTCGGCGAGCATGGTCTTGCCGGTGCCCGGCTCACCCTTGACCAGCAACGGGCGCTGCAGGGTGATGGCGGCGTTGACCGCGAGCTTGAGGTCGTCGGTGGCGACGTAGGACTGGGTACCTTCGAACTTCATCGGAAAATCCTCGGAGCGATAGCGCGGGCCGGCCCGCTGCACAAATTCAGAGCGCGACTATAACGCGCCGCTCAGGTGGCTGTGAACGCAGACACGGTATTCAGTCACTGAATGGCGTGTCACCCAGCTTTCGGTCTGCCGGCTGGACGGCCAGCGGGCGGCGGCATAGGCTTGGGGTTTTTCCTGCCCGCAAGGACTTCCGTCATGAGTCGTATCTTCGCAGACAACGCCCAGGCCATCGGCAACACGCCGCTGGTGATGATCAACCGTCTGGGCCCGAAAGGCGTGACCATCCTGGCCAAGATCGAAGGGCGTAACCCGGCGTATTCGGTCAAATGCCGCATCGGCGCCAACATGATCTGGGATGCCGAGGAGCGCGGTGTGCTCAAGCCGGGCATGACCATCGTCGAGCCGACCTCCGGCAACACCGGCATCGGCCTGGCCTTCGTCGCCGCTGCGCGCGGCTACAAGCTGGTGCTGACCATGCCGGCTTCCATGAGCCTGGAGCGACGCAAGGTGCTCAAGGCCCTCGGCGCCGAACTGGTGCTGACCGAACCGGCCAAGGGCATGAAGGGCGCGATCGAGAAAGCCAATGAGCTGGTCGCTGCCAACCCTGACTACTACCTGCCGCAGCAGTTCGAGAACCCGGCCAACCCGGCCATCCACGAAAAGACCACCGGCCCTGAGATCTGGCGCGACACTGACGGCGCCATCGACGTGCTGGTCGCCGGTGTCGGTACAGGCGGCACCATCACTGGTATCTCGCGCTACATCAAGCAGACCCAGGGCAAGCCGATCCTCTCGGTGGCGGTGGAGCCGGTGGGCTCGCCGGTGATCAGCCAGACCCTGGCCGGTGACGAGGTCAAACCGGCTCCGCACAAGATCCAGGGCATTGGCGCCGGTTTCGTGCCGAAGAACCTCGACCTGGCGATGGTCGATCAGGTCGAACTGGTCAACGATGACGATGCCAAGTCCATGGCCCTGCGCCTGATGCGCGAGGAAGGCATCCTCTGCGGGATTTCCTGTGGTGCGGCGATGATGGCGGCGGTGCGTCTGGCGGAGAAGCCGGAAATGCAGGGCAAGACCATTGTGGTGATCCTGCCGGATTCCGGTGAACGCTACCTGTCGAGCATGCTGTTCAGCGATATGTTCACCGAACAGGAGCTGCAGCAGTAAGGCGGTTGCAGGCGTAGGGTGGATGTTGCTTTTCACATCCACCGCTTTGGTGGATCGATAAAGCGCGATCCACCCTACGTCCCTGTCTCCCGGAGCACATCCGGGCTACGTTCTGTTCACACTTGGCCTGACCACCAGCCACAGCGCCAGGGCGATCAGCACGCAGCCGGGCAGGTAGTCCCAGCTCAGCGGCTCGTCCAGCAGCAGCGCGCCCCACAGCACGCCGAACGGCGGGATGAGGAAGGTGGTGGTGCTGGCCTTGATCGGCCCGATATCGGCCAGCAGACGAAAGTACAGCACGTAGGCGAACGCCGTGCAGACCAGGCCGAGACCCGCCAGCGACAGCCACACCTCGATACCGCCCCAGCTTGCTGGTGGTTGCAGCACCAGGCTGCCGGCAAATAGCGGCAGCAGGAACAGGCTGGCACCCGCCAGGCTGGCGAAGGCGGTCAGGCGGTTGTCCAGACCACCCTGCTGGCCGATCCAGCGCCGGGTGAGAAAGCCGGCGAAGCCGTAGCAGGTGGTCGCCACCAGGCAGGCACCCGCGCCGAGCAGCAGTTGCATGTCGAAGGCCACCGGGCCGGTGCGGGTCAGTACGGCCACCCCGAGCAAACCCAGGAACACGCCCGCCGCCTTGCTTGGGGTGATGCCCTCATGAAAGAACAGCGCACCGATCAAAACGCCCATCAACGGCGTGGTGGCGTTGAAGATTGCCGAATAACCGGCCGGCAGGATCAACGCTGCCAGGCAGTACATGGCCGAGGGCAGACCGGCATTGATCACGCCCAAGCCCATGCAGATACGCAGTTTGCCGCGAAAGTCCCAGTCGCAGCGCAGCAGCAAAAGCAGCGCGAGCAAGCCCAGTACGCCGAAGCTGGCGCGGAAGAACGCCGTCGGCATGCTGCCCAGCACGGGCGCGGCAACGCGCATGAACAGGAAGCTGGCGCCCCAGATGGCGGCAAGCAGCAACAGGCGGAGCAGATCGGCGGTACGCAAGGCGAAACATCCGGCAGGGTGGGGCGCAGAGTGTTGCCGCTCGATGGGGTTCTGGCAATCCGCATTGCGCTTTTGAATGTCTGCGCAGGGGTGCGCGTGGGAGGGGCTTTAGCCGCGACTGGCGAACCCCGATTGTATCCAGCCGTGCGTTGTCGGCTAAGCTCGGCTGATCATGGCGGACGAGGCATGGGTAATGGGACAGCACTGGTCGGCTGGCACGATCGCTCAGCTAATCCTCGAGGGCTTCGATGACTACCGCGAGCACTTTCGCCAGATCACCGATGGCGCCCGCGTGCGCTTCGAGCAGGCGCAATGGCAGGAGGCGCAGCAGGCCTCGGCGGCGCGCATCAACCTGTACGAGGAACAGGTCGCGCAAACCCGCGAGCGCCTGCTGCAGGGCTTCGATGCTTCGTTGCTGGACGTGGGGCAGTGGCCGCTGGTCAAAAGTGCCTACATTGCTCTGATCGACCTGCGTTTCGACGACGAGCTGGCGGAAACCTGGTTCAACTCGATCTTCTGCAGCCTGTTCAGCCACGACCAGATCAGCGATGGCTGCATGTTTATCCACACCACGCGACCGTCCTTGCGCAACCAGCCCGGCGCGGCGCAAACGCGCAGCTATCGCCCGGCCGCAGAACTGCACTCGGCACTGCAGGCGATCTTCGACGACTACCGTTTCGACGCATCCTACGAGGATCTGCCGCGTGACCTGCAGCGTCTCGAAGAGCAGTTGCGTGCCAGCCTGCCGGACTGGGTGTGCAAGGATCCGCAGCTGTGCATCGAACTCTTCTCCTCGGTGCTGTATCGCAACAAGGGCGCCTACCTGATCGGGCGTATCTACAACCGCGAGGAGCAATGGCCGCTGGCGATCCCGCTGCTGCACCGTGAAGGGCAGGGCATCCAGGCCGATGCGGCGATCACCGACGAGGCGGAGGTGTCGATCATCTTCTCCTTCACCCGCAGCTATTTCATGGTGGACGTGGCCATCCCGGCCGAGTTCATCGGTTTTCTCAAGCGCATCCTGCCGGGCAAGCACATCGCCGAGCTGTACACCTCGATCGGTTTCTACAAGCACGGCAAGAGCGAGTTCTACCGCTCGCTGATCGGCCACCTGGCCAGCACCGACGACCGCTTCATCATGGCGCCCGGCGTGCGCGGCATGGTCATGAGCGTGTTCACCCTGCCGGGCTTCAACACCGTGTTCAAGATCATCAAGGACCGTTTCGCCCACGCCAAGACGGTGGATCGCAACACGGTGATCGAGAAGTACCGGCTGGTGAAAAGCGTCGACCGCGTAGGGCGCATGGCCGATACCCAGGAATTCGCCGATTTCCGCTTCCCCAAGGCCAAGTTCGAGCCCGAGTGTCTGGCCGAGCTGCTGGAAGTGGCGCCCTCGACCGTGGTGGTGGAGGGCGACACCGTGCTGGTGCGCCATTGCTGGACCGAGCGGCGCATGACGCCACTCAACCTCTATCTGGAAAGTGCCAACGAGGCGCAGGTGCGTGAGGCGCTGGATGACTACGGCCTGGCCATCAAGCAGCTGGCCGCGGCCAATATCTTCCCCGGGGACATGCTGCTGAAAAACTTCGGCGTTACCCGCCATGGTCGCGTGGTGTTCTACGACTATGACGAGATCTGCTTTCTCACCGAGGTGAATTTCCGGCGCATCCCGCCGCCGCGTTTCCCCGAGGACGAGATGAGCGCCGAACCCTGGTACTCGGTCGCGCCCAATGACGTATTCCCCGAGGAGTTCCCGCCGTTTTTGTTCGCCGATATCAAGCAGCGTCGGCTGTTCAGCCAGCTGCACGGCAACCTCTATGACGCCGACTACTGGAAACAGTTGCAGGAGGCGATCCGCGCAGGCAAGGTGATCGACGTGTTCCCCTATCGGCGCAAGAGTCCGGTAATTTGACGGCGCCCGGTTGAAATTCGTTTTGCCCGGCCTAATCTGATAGGTGAGCCACTGGCTTTTCCCTTTACTTGGCAGGAGGTAGTACCCATGCTCGCCAAGCTGCAAGAACAACTGCAAGCCGTGCTGCAGGCCCTTGGCCTGGTCCCGCAACCTCAGCCAATTCGTATCAGCGAGGCCGAGCAGCAACGCCTGCGCCGCGAAGCGCGTCAGCGTCGCTGAAACTCATCAGGTGAGCCGATGGGCGTCGAACCAGGCGTCTATCAGCTCGCGCATCCGCTGCCCCGAAAAACTCGCGAAATGCCCGCCGTGCACGCTGCGTACGGGCAGTTCGCGCAGGCGCGCCAGGCTTAGCGCGTAATCCTCAACATTCGAATGGTAGGCGTCCTCGATCAGCGGCCCGTCGTAGAGGATGTCGCCGGAAAACAGCGTCTGCGTACTCGCTTCCCACAGGCTGATGCTGCCCGGTGAATGACCGGGTGTGTGCAGCACCTGCAATACCCGATTACCCAGATCCAGCACGTCACCATCCTCGATCAGGCGCGTGGCCGGTGCCGCCCTTACGCGGTATTCGGCGTAGCACAGCGGGCAATCCGGGTGCGCCTCGAACATGTCGTCGCCGACGAAATCAGTGGCCAGGGTGTTGGCACCGTCCGGCGCGGCAAGGATATCGGCCTCGGCCGGGTGCACCAGGCGCTCGTCGAATTCGTGATGGCCGGCGATATGGTCGAAGTGGCAGTGGCTGGCCACCGCCAGCAGCGGCCTGTCGGTCAGCCAGGGCAGTTGCTCGCGCAGGCTGACCAGCCCGGAGCCTGAGTCGATCAATACGTCCTGCTCGCGCCCCTGCACATGCCACATGTTGCAGCGATAGAAGGGACGCACGTAGGGTTCGTGGATCAGGCAGATGCCGTCGTGGCGGTGCTCGACCTCGAACCAGCGGTCTCGGCTGACGATTTTCATGACAGGAACTCACCTCATTGGCGGGTGTACGCGCCCCACAGGTTCGTGTGGCGTGTAGGGTGGGGGCAACCCGCCACAATGGTCATCACGCTACGCCAGCTGCGCGCGTGGCACCAGCACCCAGCGGCGTAGTACCGCATAGCTGGCCGCGGTGATCAAAAATACCGGCAGCGAGGCGCCCCAGGTCAGCGGCGAGACCCAGCCCCAGTAGTAAGCCAGCACGGCGCCCAGGCCGTAGGCGACGAAAGCGGCCGGGTTGAAACCATTCAGGTAACGGTAACGACCACCATCCTCGCTGAGCAGTTCGTCCACCGCGTACTGGCCCTTGTGAATCAGGAAATAGTCGGCGATCAGCACGGCGAAGGCCGGGATGAACACGCTGCCGATCACCAGTAGAAAGCTCTGGAAATTGTCGAGAATGCCGGGGATCTGCGAGCCGAGGATCGACAGCACGCCGATGCACAGGGCGGGCTTCCAGAACGGGGTCTTCGGGCTGATGTTCAGGTACGACAACGAGGCGCTGTACACGCACATGACGTTGGTGGTCATCACCGAGAGGAACACTACGATGGCCGCCGGCAGACCGAAGCCGAAGCCCGCCAGTAGCACGGCCGGGTCGTAGGTCTGCTGCATGCCGGTCAGTACCGAGAAGCCCGACACGGTCGCGCCCAGGCCCATGGCCAGCAGGGTGGCGGCGACATAGCCAATCCAGGTGCCGACCCCGGCCACGCCCTGGCTGCGGCAGTTGCGGTTGTAGTCGGCAGCCAGTGGAATCCAGGAGAAGGCGGTGGCGATGACGATATCGAAGGCGATGCCGGGGGTGATCTGGTTGCGTGGTTCGGTGGGCATGGCCAACAGACTGGCGAACTCGAACTTCTGCCCCATCACGTAGAACACCGCGCCGGCCAGCAGGAGCATGCCGATGGCCGCCCAGCGCTCGACCTTCTCGATGCCCAGATGGCCGCGCAGGGCGATCAGCAGCACCAGGGATTCGCAGAGGATGGTGAACAGCGGCAGGTTGGAGTAACCGGTCAGGTGCTCCACCGCATAGTTCAGGCTCATACCGGCCAGCAGCGCCTGAATCCAGCTCCAGGCCAGCAGGGTCAGCAGGTTGACCAGCGACGGCAGCTTGGCGCCGCGCGAGCCGTAGCTGCCGCGTGCCAGCACCATGGTGGTGAGGCCGCTGCGCTGGCCCATCAGGCCGACCAGCACCAGCGGCAAGATGCCGATGCCCGAACCGATCAGCACGATGAGCATGGCCTGGGTGAATTTCAGATCCGGCACCAGCAGCATGCCGGTAAGGATGGTGGTGACCACCACGTTGGCGCCCAGCCACAGGGCGATGGTGCCACCAAAGCCGAGGCTGCGATGGGCCTTGTCGGTTGGGGCCAGGCCGTCCTGGCCGAAATGCTGGCTGAGGTTCTTGAACATGGAACGACTCCCCGATGCTTGATTATTGGTATTGGTGGGCGGCAGTCAGTGGTACAGCTGAATCTTGTGGTTATGCCCGTCGCCCGGATGCAATCCGGGGCGGGGATGTCGCGGCTAAAGCCCCTCCCACAGGGATACCCAGCTTTCTGTAGGAGCGGCTTTAGCCGCGATTGATCTAGTCAGGGATGAAAGGGCGCGGCCTCCTGCACTTCGATGATCAACGGGCGGTCTGCGGGCGCGCTGCGCAGCAGCTCGGCCAGGTGCGCATGGTCACGCGCGCGCTCGGCGGCGCAGCCAAAGCCACGGGCGATGGCCAGCAGATCCGGCGTGTAGATGTCGACGGCAATCGGGGTGATATCGCGGCGCTGCATGTAGCGCTTGATCTCGCCGTAACCGGCGTTGTTCCACAGTAGGACGATGATGCCAACCCGGGCTTCCACGGCGCTGGCCAATTCGGGCAGGGTGAACTGGATGCCGCCATCGCCCATCAGGCTGATCACCGGACGAGTCGGTTCGGCCAGCTTGGCGCCGATGGCTGCCGGCAAGCCATAGCCGAGGGTGCCGTAGCCGGTGGAGGCGTTGAACCAGCGCCGTGCGCCGTCCAGCTCCACCAGGTGATTGCCGCTGTACACGGTCTGCGTCGAGTCGCCTACGAAGCGGGCATCGGGCAGGACATCGAGGATGCAGTCGAACAACTGCTGGTAGTGCGCCCAATCGCTGAAATCTTCGCTCAGGCGTTTCTGCACGGCAGCCGTACGCTGGGCACCGGGGCTGTTCCCGCTCGCCTGGCGGGGATCGAACTCGGCCAACAGCATGCGCATGGCCAGGCGCGCATCGCCCTGGATCGCCAGGTGAGGGGTGAAGTTGCGCTGCAACTGCTGACCGTCGATATCGATGCGGATCAGCCGGCCAGGCAGGCGGAAGTCGCCGTCGAACACCACGTCGTAGTCGGTTTCCCCCAGTTCGGTGCCGATGGCCAGCACCACGTCGGCCTCCAGCGCCAGGTCGCGCACCGGGCGCAGCGACTGGTTGCTGCCCAGCAACAGCGGATGCCCCGGCGGTAGCAACCCCTTGGCGTTGATGGTCTGGGCGGTCGGTGCATCCAGCACGGCAGCCAGAGCGCGCGCCTCGGCTTCGGCGCCGACGCAGCCGCCACCGAGCAGCAGCAGCGGGCGTTCGGCCTGCTTGAGCAACCCGGCGGCCTCGCGGATCAAGGTACGGTTCGGCGCTGGGCGGCGTACCGTCGGGCGTGGCGCCAAGGACATGTGCGAAGCGTCGGCGGTGATGATGTCCAGCGGCAGTTCGATGTGCACCGGCCGTGGTCGCTCGCCCTCGAACACGGTGAAAGCGCGAGACAGCACCGCGGGCAGCTCCTCGACGCTCATCAGGGTATGACTGAAGGCGGTGACGCCGGCTGTCATCGCCCGCTGGTTGGGCAGTTCGTGCAGGTAGCCCTTGCCCAGGCCGAGGCGCTGGCGCTCGTTGACGCTGGAGATCACCAGCATCGGGATCGAGTCGGCATAGGCCTGGCCCATGGCGGTGAGGATATTGGTCATCCCTGGGCCGGTGATGATGAAGCACACGCCGGGCTTGCCGCTCACTCGCGCGTAGCCGTCGGCCATGAAACCGGCGCCCTGTTCGTGGCGCGGGGTGATATGACGGATGCCACTCCCTGGCAGGCCGCGATAGAGCTCGACGGTATGCACGCCGGGGATGCCGAACACGGTGTCGACGCCCCAGGCTTCGAGTTGTTTGACGAGAAATTCGCCGCAGGTGGTCATGGTCAGGTCCTTGTGTCGACGTCAGCCAACGATCCAGTGCGCCATCAGCGCGATGATCGGCAGGGTGATCAGGGTGCGGATGATGAAGATGACGAACAGCTCCAGCAGGTTCAACGGCAGCTTGGCCTTGAGAATCAGCACGCCCACTTCGGACATGTAGATGAGCTGGGTCAGCGACACGCAGGCCACCACGAAACGGGTCAGCTCACTCTCGATGCCCTTGCCCAGTACCGCCGGCAGGAACATGTCGGCGAAACCCACCAGCATCGCTGGCGCCGCCTTGGCGGCTTCAGGCAGTTGCAGGGCTTCGAGCAGGGGTACCAGGGGGTAGGACAGCCAGTTGAAGATTGGCGTGAACTCGGCGATGGCCAGGGAAACGGTGCCGATGGCCATCACCAGCGGCAGCAGGCCGAGCCAGATGTCGACCACGTTGTGCACGCCGATCTTGACCATCTGCGCTGGCGACGGGTTGGCATTGGCACGCTGCACCGCCTGAGTCAGGCCCCAGCGCAGCAGCGAGGTGCCGGCGGGCACGTCTTCCTGAATCTGCTTGCCGACACCGGCGACGTACTCGTCCTTCTTCCACGACAGCGGCGGAATGCGCGGGGTGATGATGGCAGCGGCGAGGCCGGCGACCACCACGGTCAGGTAGAAGGGCACGAACAGATGGTCGAGCTTCATGAAGCTGGTGATCAGCAGGCTGAAGGCAATCGAGGCGATGGAGAAGTTGGTGGCGATCACCGCTGCTTCGCGGGCGCTGTAGAAGCCCTTCTGATACTGCTGGGCGGTGATCAGCACACCGACGGTGCCAGAGCCGAGCCAACTGGCGATGGCGTCGATGGCCGAGCGTCCCGGCAGGCCGAAGATCTTGCGGAACACGTTGCGCACCAGGGTGCCGCAGAACTCCATCAAACCGTAGTCGGTGAGTAGCGGCAGAATCAGCCCGGCGACCAGGAAGAAGGTGATCAGTACCGGCGCCAGGTCTTTCAGTACCACGCCGCCGGTATTGGCGCTCCAGACCCACTCAGGGCCGAACTGCCAGAAGGTCATCGCTGCGAACAGCGCGCCGACCACACGCAGGCCGAGCCATAGCGGGTGAAGGTTGAACAGGTCATCGAGCGCGCGGCGTTCGGTAATCCAGCGCGGCTTGAGCAGGCTAGCGAATACGCCCAGCACTGCCGAGAGGATCAGCAGCGCTGTGGCGATGGCGGGCAGGTGGTCGCTGGTGGCGGCCTTGAGCGCATCGGCCATGACGCCGAGGCCGATGGTCACCTTCTCCTCATAGACGATGGGGGTGAGAAACAGCAGCACGCCGAGCAGGGAAGGGATCAGGAAGATCAGAAACTGGCGCAGGTCGTAGGGCCGCGTGGCCGGGGCGTTGGCTGGTGGCTGCTTGTCCAGTGTCGTGGCAGCGTCTTCTCGATTCATCAGGGCACCCTAATTGTTGTTGTATGGATGTTTCGGGTGTCTTCGAGGACACCCGAACGGGTTGGCAAACCTTGGGTCAGCGGTGCTGAACCCCCGGCAGCACGCAGAGCATTTCGTACAGCAGGTTGGCGCCGAGCAGCGAGGTGTTGCCGGTGGTGTCGTAGGGCGGTGAGACCTCGACCAGGTCGCCGCCGATCAGATCCAGGCCCGCGCAACCGCGGATGATCTCCATGGCCTGGATGGTGGTCAGCCCGCCGATTTCCGGGGTGCCGGTACCGGGCGCCCAGGCCGGGTCGATGCCGTCGATGTCGAAGGACAGGTACACCGGGCCGCCGCCGACCTGCTCGCGCACCTCGGCCATCAGCGGTGCCAGCGACTGGTGCCAGCACTCTTCGGCCTGCACCACGCGAAAGCCCTGCTTGCGGCTCCAGTTGAAGTCCTCGGCGGTGTAGCCCTGGGCACGCAGGCCGATCTGCACCACGCGCTCGCTGTCGAGCAGGCCTTCCTCCTGGGCGCGGCGGAAGGTGGTGCCGTGGGCGATCTTCTCGCCGAACATATGGTCGTTCACATCGGCGTGGGCGTCGATGTGCACCAGGCCGATCTTTCCGTGTTTCCTGTGCAGCGCGCGCAGGATCGGCAGGGTGATGGTGTGGTCGCCGCCCAGGGTCAGTGGCTTGATGCCGAGTTCGGCGATCTCGTCGTAGGCCTCTTCGATGATGCGCACGGCGTCGAGCAGGTTGAAGGTGTTGATCGCCACATCGCCGATGTCGGCCACGTTCAGCGAGTCGAACGGCGCGGCGCCGGTGGCCATGTTGTAGGGGCGGATCATTACCGACTGGGCGCGGATCTCGCGCGGGCCGAAGCGGGTGCCGGAGCGCAGCGAAGTGCCGATGTCCAGCGGCACGCCGACGAAGGCGACGTCGAGCTGGCGCTTTTCCTCGGGGCTCTGGATATGCGGCAGGCGCATCATGGTGGCGATGCCGCCGAAGCGCGGCATCTCATTGCCGCCCAGGGGCTGGTGGAAGGTCTTGTCCATGGCTAGGCCTCAGGCTCGTTCTGGTTGTGGCCGGAGTCTTGACCGGCCAGGCGCTGGGAAAAATCGGCTGGGGCAAAAACTTACTTCAGGATTGTTTGAAGTAAGGCTGTAAGCCCCGGTTCATAAGGGTTGGCAGGGTGTGCTCATCAGTCGCGGTAGCTGGGGTCGAGGCGATCGAGCTTGCGCAACCAGGCCTGCCACAGCAGCTGGCGCTGCCATTCGGCGCCCTGCAACTGCTCGCAGGCGTGCTGCGCCAGGTGCGTGGGAATCTCGCTGCACGGCTGGCCAGCGCCGGTGGCGGCAAGCTGGATCTCGCAGGCGCGGTTCAGGTAATGCATGACATAGAAGGCATCGGCGACGCTGGTGCCGACGCTGAGCAGGCCATGGTGGCGCAGCAGCAGGGCGATGTTGTCGCCCAGCGAGGCCTGGATGCGCGTGCGTTCGTCCAGATCCAGCGCCACGCCTTCATAGGCGTGGTAGCCCAGGCGTCCGTGGAACTCGGTGCTGATCTGGTTGAGCTGCAGCAGGCCGGAATCCTGCGCGGCCACTGCCATGCCTGCCAGCGTGTGGGTGTGGATCACGCAGTGGGCATCGTCGCGGGCCATGTGCACGGCGCTGTGGATGGTGAAGCCGGCGACGTTGTAGTCGGCGTGGCCCTCGACCACCTGACCGTGCATGTCCACCACGATCAGATCGCTGGCGCGAATCTCCTCGAAGAACAGGCCGAACGGGTTGATCAGAAAGCGCGGCTCGCCGTCGCCCGGCAGGCGCACGGAAAAGTGCGTGTAGAGGGTGTCGTCCCAACCGAACAGGGCAGCCAGGCGATAGGCCGCGGCCAGGTCGCGGCGCAGGGTGGCGATGTCGTTCATGCGTTCTCCAGGCCAATGAAGCGGCGTACGCGTTGGTGGTTGCCGGTGCGGATGGCCTCGGGCGAGGCGTCGAGCTGAACCTGGCCGTTTTCCATGAACAGCACGCGGTCGGAAATCGACAGGGCGAAGTCCATCTCGTGGGTGACGATCAGCATGGTCATGCCTTCGCGGGCCAGGTCGCGGATCACCGCGAGCACGTCGCCGACCAGTTCCGGGTCGAGCGCCGAGGTGGGCTCGTCGAACAGCATGATGTCCGGCTTCATCGCCAGGGCGCGGGCGATGGCCACACGCTGCTGCTGGCCGCCGGACAGCTGGTGCGGGTACTTGTCGGCGTGGGCCAGCAGGCCGACCTTGTCCAGCAGCACCAGGGCCTGGCGACGCAGTTCGGCAGTATCGCCCAGGCCGTGGTAGCGCGGCGCGAGCAGCACGTTGTCGGCGATGGTGCGATGGGGGAACAGGTTGAAGCTCTGGAACACCATGCCGATGCGCCGCACGCCTTCGCGCTGGCGGCGGTTCTCGGGGCGGTCGCCGGCCAGGATGAAGCTTTCGCCGAACAGCACGATCTCGCCTTCGTCGATGCTTTCCAGGCCGTTGACCGTGCGAATCAGCGAGGTCTTGCCGGAGCCGGACGGGCCGATGATGGCGATCACCTCGCCAGGTTGTACGCTGAGGTCGATACCCTTGAGTACGTGGTGGTTGCCATAGTGCTTGTGGATGTTGCTCAGGTGCAGCGCCGCCGGTGCGCCGGGCTGACGAGCCTGGCGGCTGCCGGCGCTCACCGCTGGCAGGCTGCTGCGCAGCTCGGTCACCTGGGCGTCAGCGAGGGTGTCGGGTTTGCGCCGGGCCAGGTCGAGATGGCGTTCCAGATACTGCAGGCCCCAGCCGAACAGGCTGACGATCAGCACGTAGTACACGGCCACGGCGCCGAGGGTTTCCAGCACCAGGAAGTTCTGCGCATAGAGACGCTGGCCGACCAGCAGCAGCTCGCTGAGGGAGATCACCGAGACCAGCGAGGTCAGCTTGACGATGGTGACGTACTCGTTGGTCAGGGTCGGCAGGGCGATGCGGAAGGCCTGCGGCACCACGATCAGGCGTTGCGCGCCGAGTCGGCCGATGCCCAGCGCACGGACAGCCTCGCGTTGACCTTTGGCCACCGAAAGCAGGCCGCCGCGATGAATCTCCGCCATGTACGCCGCTTCGGTCAGCACCAGGGCGAACAGGCCGGCGTAGAACGGGTTGGACAGCACCTTGCCGCTGGCCGGGACGAGCTGCGGCAGGTTGTAGACGAAGATCAGCAGTACCAGCAGCGGCACGCTGCGAAAGAACCAGACGTAGGTTGCTGCCGGCGCGCTGAGCCAGCGGCTGCTGGCCTGCTTGGCACTGGCCAGCCCAAAGCCCAGTACCAGGCCGAGCAACCAGGCCAGGCTGCTGAGTTTTACCACCGTCCAGCACGCGGCCCAGAAGGCCGGCATGGAAAACAGGGAGAAGAAATAGCTCCATTCGAACGGCATATGGGGCACCTGCGAATCAAACCGAAAAAAGGCCGCTGGCCGAAGCGATTAACGGCCAGCGGGGTGAAGCGGTTATGCCATGCAGCGCCCGTGGGTGAGCCATAGCAGCCTGTTGAAATTCGCCTACGCCCTGTCTGGCTTTGCGGCGTAAGGTTTACGATATCGGCTCCAATCTGCCGGGAACCCCGATTTCCATGCGTGGCGCCGATATCACTCAGGAATCCTTGTTCAC